>DATCSK010000001.1:0-113523 GCA_036568505.1 Pseudomonadales bacterium
GGTTGGCATACCGGATCCTGACTGTCATATATGCCAACTCGCGGCCAAGCACGCCTGATGTGTAACCGCTAAAACTATTCAGGCTCGCCCCGAAACGTCCTGCCCACCGGGTTGTGAAGGGTTAACTCAATAGATGGGATAAACATGTAGAGCCAATGGCAGAGGGCTGACGGACGCGGGTTCGACTCCCGCCGTCTCCACCAAACAAAAACCCCAGCCCGAAAGGACTGGGGTTTTTTACTATCCGAACACCATTACATCGTGACGTATTCTTTCTTTTCGCCCCACTCCTTGGGCACATCCGCTACGTCCATATAAAACTGCTCATACCATTGACGCAGCTTGTTGATCGGACCATCGCCATCACACAGCACCGGGTTATCGACGCGCACCTTGTTGTGCCAGATCGCTACATCCTGAAGAAATGATTCCGTCGTGCTATCCACATAACGCTGCATGATAAAGTCGTTCAGATCGCGACCGAATGCCGGGAAACGCTTGACCAGCAAACCAAAGCGCAAGTCAAAGTTTTGATGATCCACCGGCACATGGGTAACCAATAAACGCGTCTCCATAATCAGCCCATTACTTGCAGACTTCATGTGCGTCGTCATGACGGCAGGCCCATAATAGGTCGCACGGCTCCACAAACTGTCTGCCCGCTCGAGTTTGTCAGGGTCACCCTCCATCACTTGAGTGAAGGTATGCCCTTCAACTTCATTGCGAAATCCCATCGCATGCGCGTTATGCACCGGGCCGAAGTGACCTACATCGGCCATGTTGTCGATCAATTCACGGCCGTTGTTATGAATACGGATTTCGCTCATGTGCCAATCAGACCATTCATCCGAATAGTATTCATCCATCTGCGGAATCATTTGATCCGGTATCGGCGGATTGCCTTCATGGTCATGCCACACATACAGCAGCCCGTTTTTCTCGAGTGTCGGCCATGATTTGATGCGGGCACGCTTTGGTATGTTTTGCGCATAGGGAATGTGATTGCAAAAGCCATCGGCACCCCAACTCCAATCATGGAACGGACACAAGATATTATTGCCCGACACACAACCTTTACTGAGATCGGCCCCCATGTGCGGGCAATACGCATCCAGAATATGCACCTGCATATCCTCGCCACGATAGGCGACCAGCTTGGTACCAAAGTAATCCAGCGCTTTGGGTGTATCGCTGTAATGACGGGACAGTCCCAAGCAATACCAGCCACGGGCATAGCGATCGGGAAATGGCCGACTTTCAATGCGGGCAACAGGAATCGTCTGATCCATCATCAACCTCGATAAAAACAATGAAGCGAGCCGACACTTTAGAGAGGCTCACCAGCCATCGGGTTGATGCAAATCAATTCCGGTGGGATGCCGCATTAAAATACCGACAGCCGTGTCACCAGCCAGATGCACGCCACACTGCCCGCAACGTAGCTCACCACCGGCCTCGTGCGTTCGGCCGACAGCCCACCGAACAGCCATGACAAAACATGAAAGGCAAACCATAAAGCTGCCACAAAAACGAGCTGCCCGGCTTCAACCCCCACATTAAACAGCAACAATGCGTGCACGGTATCGGTTGGCGGCAACCCGATGTCAGCCAACACCGAAGCAAAACCAAAACCGTGCAATAAACCAAAACTTGCTGCCACCAACACCGGGTAACGCACACTGATACTCGCCGGGTCATTGCGCGCAATTTCCAACGCCAGAAACACAATGCTCAAGGCAATGGCCGCTTCCACCGGCGGAATGGGCACGCGCACCCAACCCAGTGCGGCCATGAACAAGGTGACCGAATGCGCCAGGGTGAATCCGGTAATCGTCCACAGCAGTTTGCGTTTGCTGCCCGACAAATACACGAGGCAGGCGACAAACAGCAAATGATCGAAGCCAATCAAAATATGCTCGATGCCCAGCACAACATAAGCCGATGCATCGCTGTCCGATTCGCCAGCGTCCTCCAATAAATATTCCTGGCGGTCGGCATTGAGCACCGCACTGATCACGGTTTGGTCACGTTCGGTCGCTCGCAGCAAGACATCGGTATAACTCGCATCCAGACCGTTCACGCGCACGCGCATACCCGCCAGACCGCCGGGTCGCTCGATTTGCCACGCCGACACATGCGCTGCATCGACAAAAGCCTGCCGCACGGGCGTCACCATCCGGGTCGACGCATCAAACTCGACGTCCAAGGCCAGTCGCTCGCGGCCCTTGTTCGCCGGCACCTTCCATGCCACTTGATACAAGCCATTATCCATTGCGGTAATGGTCAGTGACGCTGGCCGCAAATCATCGGCCAGCGCTGTCGGCGATAGCGCAACGGCGATCAGCCACGCTATCGCCCGGCCATGCCATAAAACTTTACTCATCATGCCTGCCTGCAGGCCAATCGATCTGTGTACGGTAACGTTGCCGTAACGCTGCCTCATGCTCGCGCATTAATGCCTGTTGCCGCTGGTAACGCCACTCCGCCAGCACCTTATCGCGAATCTCGGATAATACCGGCAAGCGCCCTGCTTGGCGATCTTGCACAAACACAAAATGCAGCCCCAAGCCCGAACGCACGGGACCGGCCCATGCACCTTGTGGCAACGCATCCAGCTGTGCCGCAAAGCCATCACCCAGCACGCGATCAATGTCAAACGACGAGGCCCGATCAAACTGCCTGGGCAACAAGCTGCGATCCCCCTGCGGGGCATCGCCTGCCGCCATGCGTGCTTTTTGCTGCGCCAAGGTCGATTCCACGACCGACGCATCGCCATCGGCATTAACAAACACTTGCGTAAAGCTATAGCGTGCCGGCTCACGAAAACGTGCCGCCTGTTCATGCAGGAAGGCATCCAGCACGTCATCGGCAGGTTCGCTTAACACCACCGCATCGCCTTGAAGAAACTCCATTTTCTGGCGCAATCGTTGGCGAATAATTTCATCGTTTTGATCCAGTCCTAGCGCGCGTGCCTCGCGCACATAGATTTCATCCAATACAAAATGATTGACCAACCCATTGAGCTCATCGGCCGTCGGATGGCGCTGCCACGTGCGATAGAAATGATTCTGCAATTGCTGAATGCGCCCGGCATTCACTTCAATCACGGCATCGTCGGCAACAGGGTTCATCCAGTCGTACGCCAGAAAAAACAATCCGCTAATGGCCATAAAGTGCAGCAATGGCTCCTTCATCAGTCGACGCAACATGAATAACCCCACAAAACGCTTAAACCAAAGTAAAAAACCATCGCCGATTCAGCCGACAGGCTTATCTTGTCAGGCGGCGTCCGCAAAAACACCTTACCCAAGGCCGGCAGGATGACATCCACAATCTTGGCAACCCGCTCGGTCATCATGACAAAAACAGCGCACGGCATACACCGCACAGCCGACGTCAGGCAGGGCGCTGTATCTGGCATTACCCCCTGATGGCAGGTAGACTGAAACATTACCCATGACAACACGCTATTTGGGCAACATGCCAATACACTTCCCTAATAATCAGGTGCTTATCACCGGCGCCTCCGGCTGGCTTGGGCATGGCCTGCTGCGCGTATTGACGCAGGGTCTGCCCGAAGTCGAGGCCTTGCGCACACCGCCCGATGTACGCATCCGCGCACTGGTAGAGCCCACTCAAGACATTCGCACCCTACAAGCCGAGTACCCGCAGATCGAATTCATTGCCGGCGACCTGCGTCGACCCGACGACTGCCGCCGCTTCTGCGAAGGTGCTGCCGGCGCCACGGTACTGCATTTGGTCGGCCTGATTCACCCGCGCCGCATTCGCGAACTGTACGCTATCAATGTGGAGTGCACCCGTAATCTGCACACGGCGGCCATTGAAGCGGGCATCAAACGCATTGTCAGCATGTCATCAAACTCGCCTGCCGGCTGCAACCCGAATCGCGAACACCGTTTTACCGAACAATCGCCCTACAACCCCTACATGCATTACGGCCGCGCCAAAATGCAGATGGAGCAGCTCATCCAATCGATTCACGCGACTGGCAACATCGAAACCGTGGTGATTCGCGCGACGTGGTTTTATGGTCCGTTTCATCCGCCCCGACAATCGCTGTTTTTCCGCATGGTGCGTGACGGGCAAGCGCCCATCATTGGCTCTGGCGAAAACTTGCGCTCCATGTCGTGCATTTATAATGTCTGCCACGCGTTAATTCTGGCGGCCACCACCGACAAAGCCAATGGCGAGCTGTATTGGATTGCTGACGAACGCGCCTACACCATGAACGAGATCGTGGACACGGTAGAACGCCTTCTGGAAACCGAATTTGGCCAAACCTGTCGCCACAAACGACTGCGCCTGCCGAACCTGGCCTGCGAAGTGGCACGATTCATTGATGGCTGCCTGCAATCGGTCGGTCTGTATCATCAGAAAATCCATGTGCTTTCAGAAATGAACAAACACATTGCCTGCTCTATTGAGAAAGCCCGTCAGGAACTGGGCTACCACCCCGCCTTCGGTCTTGAAGAAGGCATTCGTCGCAGCTTGCAACAAATGCACGACAACGGCGAATTCAACGATGGCGCTGCGCACTCGCAATGAAACATCTGGTCACTGGCGGATCGGGCTTTCTGGGCAATCTGATTACGCGCCGACTGTTGGCACAAGGTGAGGATGTCCGCATTCTCGACATCTGGGAAGACCCGCTTCGCCCACCTGAAACCGAATTTGTATTGTGTGATATCCGCAACCGCGATGGCGTACTGCGCGCCATGCAGGACGTGGATATTGTGCATCACACCGTGGCACTGGTACCGCTCACAAAATCGGGTCAGCTCTTCCACGACGTGAACGTCAACGGCAGCCGCATTGCGGCAGAAGCCGCCGCCGAAGCCGGCGTGGGCGCCTTCATCCACATGAGCTCCAGTGCTATTTTTGGCGCACCGGCGGTGTGCCCCGTGACAGAAAGCACACCCTTCAAGCCACTGGAAATTTATGGCCGCGGCAAACTCGCCGGCGAGCAGGCCGTGCAAGCCGTGTGCACACAACACAAGCTACCGCTGATCGTGATTCGCCCGCGCACGATTCTTGGCGAAGGGCGGCTGGGTATTTTTGAAATCCTGTTTGACTGGATTCGCGATCAACGGCGCATCTACATCATTGATAGCGGCAGCGGTGGCCTGCAATTTGTGCACGCTCACGACCTGATGGATTTTTACATGCTGGCGCTGGCGCATCAGCGCCCCGGCCATTACAACGTAGGCGCTCCGGAGTTTGGCTCACTGCGACAAGACCTGACTGAGCTGATCCACTATGCCGGCTCAACGTCGACGGTGGTCAGCATCCCGCCGGTACTGGCCATCAACAGTTTGCGCCTGCTGGACTGGCTGAATCTCTCGCCACTGGCGCCCTGGCATTACCTGACTTATCACAAGCCTTTTCACTTTGATGTCGCACCCCTCTTGGCAATGGGCTGGCAGCCCCAATACTCGAACCAACGCATGCTGCAAGAAAGCTACGACTGGTTCATTGCCCACCCGGAAGCCTTTGGTCAATCCCACGGCGGCAGCGTGCACCGCAGCACCGTCAAGCAACGCATGCTGGGCCTGTTAAAACGCCTGTCCTGATCAATTGCCCTGCTGGGCATGCGGTTTATATCAACTCGCGAATCCCGTATCATCAAGCCACTCCCGCCTTGGGCATGCAGCGGACCTTGGAGTCCGGGATTTCGTAATGGCACGTGTACTTCTGATCAACCCTTCTTACGCGGCCAGTTATGGCGGCAGCAAGGCCTCACTGGTCAATCCGGTATTCCCGACCATGGGCTTGGCCACGCTCGCGGCCATGGCCATGCAACGCGGTCATCATGTCGAGATTTTTGATCTCTCGTACATTCCTTATGATTGCGACGTAGTGGCCGAACGCATTCGCGCCTTCAAGCCGGACATTATTGGCGCCACGGCCACCACTCCGTTCATGAATCAGGTACGCGACATCAGCGTGCTGGCCAAAGATATTTCTGAAAATATTCGTGTCGTCGCTGGCGGACCGCATCCCTCCGCGCTGCCCGTTGAAACCCTCATGGAATCCAAACTCGATGCCGTATTTGTGGGCGAAGCCGACTACAGCTTTGCCGATTACTGTGACGGCAAAAACCCGGCCGATATTGGCAGCTTGTACTACCGTGACGGTGATGCAATCCACGCCACGCCCATGCTGCCGCCCATTGCCAATCTGGATGACCTGCCGATGCCCGCATGGGAGCTTTACGACCCCAGGGTTTATCGCAAGTACAGCTCGCACCTCTACAGCCGCAAACCGCCTCAAGCCGGTATCGAATTCTCACGCGGCTGTGTCTACAAATGCGATTTCTGTGCCAGCAAAATGACCATGGCACTAGGCTATCGGAAAAAATCGCCACAGCGTTGCGCCGATGAAATGAAAAAGTTGTACGCGCTTGGGTTTCGGGAAGCCATGGTCGTCGATGATATTTTCACCTCCGATCAACAGTGGGCCTCCGACGTCTGCGATGCCATTATTGCCAGCGGCGTGAAAATGGCATGGACCTGCTCCAATGGCATTCGCGTTGAAAGCGCCAACAATGAACTGTTCAGCAAGATGCGCAAAGCCGGCTGCTACCGCGTGTCGTTCGGCTTCGAGTCCGGCAACGATGAAGTGCTCAAATCCTTTGGCAAAGGCGGCAAAGCCTGCATCGAGAAAGGCAAGCAAGCCGTCACGATGGCGCGCAAGGCCGGCATCGACAGCAACGGGTTTTTCATGCTCGGCCTATCTGCCGACACCGAAGCCACCATGCAAGACACCATTGATTTCGCCAGCCACTTGCCACTGGATATGATGAAATTTGGCCGGACGATTGCCTTTCCGGGCACCGAGATGTTTCAGAAGTACCACAAACTCGGCATCATAAAATCGTATAACTGGGATGACTATTTCATGTATTCCAGCGAACAATTATTCGCGCATCCGCAACTGAGCGAAGACACCATTCAAAACTACATTGCACAAGGCTACCGAAAAGCCGTTTTATTTAATCCCGGTTTTATCTGGCGCCGTTTTCTGCACGGCTTACGCACCGGGCATTTTTTCCTGGATGCGTATTACGCCCTGAAGTTTTATTTATTGCCGTCCTTGTCCGAGCGAACCGAGTCGCGGTATTACGCCCCGGAAAAGTGGCCTGTCTACGATTTTACCGGCAAGGATTTTTCACGCGTGGACTATCAAATCGTCAAGAAAACACCCACCCGGAAAACCTCGCCGGTTAACAGCGCCGAGTTAATTCCCGTGCAACAACATTAATCCTTAAAATAAAAAAGGCCCCGAAGGGCCTTTTTTATTGCGCAGTATTTACATCTTGGCGCGCGCTTTGTATTCCCCGGTACGGGTATCAATCTCGATAAAATCATCGGTATCAATAAACGCCGGAATCTGGATTTCGTGGCCGTTAGCCAGCTTGCCGGTTTTCATGACTTTGCCGGAGGTATCGCCGCGCACGGCCGGCTCGGTGTACACGATCTGGCGCACGATCGTGGTGGGCAACTCAATGGAGATGACCTTGTCGTTATAAAACACCGCTTCACAAACATCGGTCATGCCGTCTTCAATAAAGCTCACCACATCACCCAAGTCGTCTTTTTCAATTTCAATCGGGTTGTACTCGGCATCCATGAAAGCGTACAGCGGATCGGCAAAGTAGGAATACGTCACTTCCTTGCGATCGAGAATAATCTGATCCAGTTTGTCATCGGCCTTGTAAACCAACTCCTGGCCACCGCCGGTCAAAACGTTCTTCAGTTTCATTTTCACCACGGCCGAGTTACGGCCGGATTTATTGAATTCGGTCTTTAGAATGACCCAAGGCTGACCATCAATTTCAACGACCTGACCAGCGCGCAATTCCTGAGCAGTTTTCATACAAAGCACCTAAAAAGCGGGTTAACGACGGCGAGCACTATAGCCAATCTGTATAAAATTGCACCAATTTTGAGGCCAAGTCCGGCAAATCGGCCTGTTGACGCCGCCAGTTTTCAGCCCCGGCACGCCAATCGGCACGGCAATGCATGGCGTCTTGCCATACCGCCGGTGTCAGTGCCCCGCGGTTCCATGCCCCATGCAATGCGGTGACTGCATCGGCCGCTGGCGCCGGCCAACCCGCCGTGTAGCGCGCCAAAAAAGCCGCCAGTTTGACCTCGTGCGCCGCATCCGCCTGCCGGTAGGCTTGCCACAGCAACGGACTGCCCGCCCACTGCGCGCGCACAAAAGAGTCTTCGCCACGCACGGCATTCACATCGCAACTCCACAGCAGGCGGTCATAATCGTGCTGCGCGAGAAAGGGCAACAGCACCAAGGTCAAGGCGCCTCGCCTGAACGGCACGCCGACCGATAACGCGCCTCCGCAAACGACCTCCGCGGTCGCTCGCAGGGCACCGTCCGGCATCAAGACAATGGTCGGTTGATCGCCGGCCGCAATAATCTCCAACCCGTCCGCGACCGGTGCATCCGGATAAGCAAACAGCGAAACGTACAACGCCTCAGCCACCTGCGGCACATTCAGCGCACTTAAAAAGGCCTCGCGCTCATGCACCACAAAATGGCGACGCTGCGACTCCTCATCCGCTTCCCGCAGCAGGCCGCCGGTTGCTTGCGTAAACCCCGGGAAGAAAAAAACCTTGGGCAAGCCACTCCAGGTATCGATCGACCGCAACCCGTGCGAGCCTTCGACCCACGATTCGGCGCTTAAATACTCGAGGTTCAGCCACAGCGGCGCTCGCTCGCGTGCGGCCATGGCCGCAATGGCCTCGTCACCCAACGCGCAGGCGAACGCTTCAATCACCACCGCGGCATCCGCTCGAGGCACATCGCGCGGCTGCCAGCGACACAGCAGCACGCCGTCCACCGTCTGCTGCGCCAATGCAACATCGATGCCAGGCCATAACCGTGCCAGCACATCCAGCCGGTCGATCCACAGGCACACGTCCAGCCCGTGTTCCGCGACCAACTGCCGCGCCAGCCGCGCGCACACGCCGGCATCGCCAAAGTTATCGACGACCCGACAATAGATGTCCCACTGCACACGATTCACGCGATCTGCCTCACTCAATACAGCTGCGTCTTATATCTCAACATGGCAAGATAACGCTCCCGCCGTTCTGGAGCCAGCCATGTTACTTGCTGCATCTGCTGTTGTGATTGGTTTAGCCGTGCTGGTCTGGAGTGCCGACCGCTTTGTCGATGGCGCCTCGGCCACCGCCCGCTACCTCGGCATGCCGACCTTGTTGATTGGCATGGTAGTGATCGGCTTTGGTACATCGGCCCCGGAGATGGTGGTCTCGGCCTTTGCCGCCAGCCAGGGCAATCCCGGGCTTGCTCTCGGCAATGCCTACGGCTCCAACATCACCAATATTGCGCTGATTTTGGGTATCACGGCCTTACTCAGCCCCATCCATGTCCAGTCGCAGGTGCTGCGCAAAGAGCTGCCCTTACTGGTGCTCATTACGCTGCTGGCGGGCTATCAATTATTCGATGGCGAGATTTCTCGCGTCGATGCCTGGGTGTTGCTGGGCGTGTTTTTTGCACTGATGGGCTGGAGTATCTTTCACGGCCTGCACCAAAAAACCGATTCTCTGGAAGGCGATACCGAAGAACGCCTCGATATTGCCGACATGCCGTTGCGCAAAGCCGTCACGTGGCTGCTGATCGGCTTGATTTTGTTGGTCGCAAGCTCGCGCTTACTGGTGTGGGGGGCTGTCAGCATTGCGCAAGGCCTGGGCGTGAGCGATCTCATTATTGGATTGACCGTGGTTGCAGTCGGCACCTCACTGCCCGAGCTTGCCTCGTCCATCGCCGCGGTGCGCAAGCGCGAACACGATTTGGCACTGGGCAATATTTTAGGCTCTAACCTGTTTAACACGCTCGCTGTCGTGGGCATTGCCGGCGCCATTCAACCCATGCAGGTCGCCGCTGAAGTCCTTTACCGCGACTGGGCGGTGATGGGCGCGCTCACCGTCTTGCTGTTTTTCATCAGCTACGGGTTTCGCGGCCCTTCGCGCATCAATCGACCGGAGGGCGCACTGCTCCTTGCCGGATATATTGGCTACAACGCCTTTTTAATTGCACACGTCATGAACCCTTAAGCCTTCACTGCGGAGAATCCCATGCAAACATTTGTGGAACGCGACGTCGCCATCCCTGCCGACATTCTTTGGAAGACCCTCGGCGATTTCGGCAACATGGGTTGGGCGCCGGGCATTGAGAAGACCGAAGTGATTGGCCAAGGCATCGGCATGATTCGCCGCATCCACATGCCCAACATGCAGCCCATTGATGAAGTGCTTGAAGCCATCGACCCCAAAACCATGCGTTTTAGTTACACCATTCCGCGCGGCCTGCCGATGCCGATCAGCGATTACCGCGCCGAAGTACAACTGACCGCATTGCCCGACAATAAAACCCGCATTCACTGGTCGTGCCGCGGCAAACCGGAAGGCATCAGTGACGACGACGTGGCCGCCATTATGCAAGGCGCCTACGATCAAATGATTGGCTGGCTGGTCGACGCACTGGCGTGAACGCGCCTGTTGTTGACTCACGGCAACGCACCGATACACCGGGCATCCCGTTCCGCAAGGCAGTGCTTTTTTGGTTAAAGCTCGGGTTTATTAGCTTTGGCGGCCCCGCCGGGCAAATTGCCATCATGCATAAAGAACTGGTTGAAGACCGCCGCTGGATCTCCGAACGGCGGTTTTTGCATGCGCTGAACTACTGCATGGTATTACCCGGCCCCGAGGCTCAACAACTCGCCACCTACATCGGCTGGCTGATGCACCGCACTTGGGGCGGCATCATCGCCGGCCTGCTGTTTGTACTGCCCTCGCTGTTGATGTTGATTGCATTGACGTGGGTGTATCTCGCCTGGGGCGATTTACCCCTCATCGCGGGTTTGTTTTACGGCATTAAACCGGCCGTGACCGCTATCGTGGTGCATGCGGCGTATCGCATCGGCTCGCGCGCACTCAAACACCCTGCGTTATGGGTGATTGCGGCTGCCGCGTTTGTGGCTATTTTTGCACTGCACATTCCGTTTCCGTGGATCATTCTCGGCGCTGCCGGATTGGGTTTTATGGGCGGCAAGTTAGCGCCCACTATCTTTCAAGGCAGCCGACACAGCGCTGCGACAGCCCGCTACGGCCCCTCCATCATTGATGACAACACGCCACCTGCGGCCCACACGCGCTTCCGGTGGCAGCGCTGCATTGCGTTACTGGTGATCGGCGCACTGCTGTGGGCCTTGCCCATGAGCGCGCTCGTATTCGTACTCGGCTGGGAGCACACGTTCACGCAAATGGCGTGGTTCTTTACCAAGGCCGCTCTACTCACCTTTGGCGGCGCCTATGCCGTATTACCGTATGTCTACCAAGGCGCAGTCATGCATTACGGTTGGCTCAACGGCCAACAGATGATCGACGGCCTGGCTCTGGGCGAAACAACGCCCGGCCCATTGATCATGGTGGTGGCTTTTGTCGGCTTTGCCGGCGGCTGGCTAGGGGAATTGTTTGGGCCGGAACAGGCTTTTCTCGCCGGCGCGATGGCCGCCATGCTGGTGACGTACTTTACGTTTTTACCGTCGTTTTTGTTGATTTTGATTGGCGGTCCATTAGTGGAATCCACGCACAATGAGATCGCTTTCACCGCACCGCTGACGGCCATTACGGCCGCCGTCGTCGGCGTGATACTGAATCTCGCGCTGTTTTTTGCCTATCACACGCTGTGGCCGCAAGGGCTCGATGCGCATGTTGAATGGCCTGCGGCTGTTATCGTCGCCGCTGCCGCGCTGGCGTTGTTCCGATTCAAGCGCGGCGTGATCGAGGTGATTGCAACGAGTGCAGTGGCAGGCCTGCTACTGCAGTTTGGCGGTTGGCTCAGTGCCGGGTGATTTTATCGAGATAGCCCATACCAAACGCCGACATCACAAAGGTCATGTGCAGCACCACGTACCAGAAAATCTTGTCGTTGGGCGTGTTCTGCGCGTTCATAAAAATTTGCAGCAGGTGAATCGACGAGATCGCCACAATCGATGCGGCTACTTTACTCTTCAGTGAGGTGGCATCCATCTTGCCAAGCCAATCGAGCTTTTCAGAGCCTTCGGCCATGTCCAGCTGCGACACGAAATTCTCGTAACCGGCAAACATCACCATCACCAACAAGCCGCCGACCAAGGCCAGATCGACCAGGCTCAGGATCACCAACACCAAATCGGCTTCGCTCATCGACAGAATGATCGGAAAGACATGGAACAACTCTTCAAAAAATTTGATGCCCAACAGCAAAATGGCCAAGCTCAACCCCAAATAAATAGGGGCCAATAACCAGCGAGCGGCATACATCGTGCGTTCAATCAACGATTCCATCGACTAACTCCGGCAGGTGTGAAATTGCCGCTAATTCTAACGGCTTTGCGCTCACTTCACACCCGCCGGTTTTACTTTGCCCCACGCACTTTTTACGCTAGTCTGGAGCACGGTTTTTGATGACTGACAGGAGACAGGCAAATGGACTTCATCCCCCTCTGGTGGCACTGGGTTGCGCTGGGCATACTGCTGGCCATGGCCGAAATTTTTGTCCCCAGCTTTACCCTGCTGTGGTTTGGCTTGGGCGCCCTCTTGGTGGGCGCTTTAGTTGCCATTGCCCCGAATGTGGATTTTAGTGTGCAAATTTTGCTGTGGGCCGCATCGTCCACGGCCTTTACCTTTCTCTGGTTCCGCTACTTCAAACCCACCATGACCGACCACACCAAAGCCGGCATCGCGCTGGAAGCCGTGATTGGCGAGGTCGGGCAAATCATTCAGGCGCCGCAGGGCAACCAGCGCGGCATGGTGCGATTCCCGAAACCCCTTCTTGGCTCACAAGAGTGGTCGTGCCTGTGTGAAGAACCGGTAGCCGATGGCGATCGCGTTTACGTTAAAGAACTCTCGGGCAACACCTTTGTGGTGAGCCTGCAAAAACCCGGCTGAATGAAGCCATTACCTGATCATTCATTACAGGAGTACATCGTATGAGCGGCGGATTATTTGTCACCCTGGTTATTTTAGGCCTATCACTGACCACTATTTTCAAAGGCGTGCGTACCGTGCCGCAAGGCAGCAAGCACGTGGTGCAGCGATTGGGAAAATACCACCGCACCCTGCAACCGGGCTTGAATTTTATCATCCCGTATTTTGATGCTGTCGCGTATCGCATCACCACCAAAGACATCGTGCTCGATATCCCGTCACAGGAAGTGATCACCAAAGACAACGCCGTGATGGTGGTCAATGCGGTGGCCTACATCAATATCGTCTCGCCCGAAAAGGCCGTGTACGGTGTCGAGAACTACACCATCGCCATTCAAAATCTGGTGCAGACATCACTGCGTTCTATCACCGGTGAAATGGATCTCGACGAAGCTTTAAGTTCACGCGATCACATCAAAGCCAAACTCAAGGGAGCCATCTCGGATGATATCGCCGACTGGGGCATTGCGCTTAAAACGGTTGAAATCCAGGACATCAACCCGTCGCAAACCATGCAAAAAGCCATGGAAGAACAAGCCGCGGCCGAGCGTCAACGTCGCGCCGCAGTAACCCGCGCTGACGGCGAAAAAGCCGCTGCCATTCTTGAAGCCGAGGGTCGCCTGGAATCGTCACGCCGTGACGGTGAAGCGATGATCGTGATTGCCGAGGCTAACCAGAAGTCCATCCAGATGGTCGCCACCGCAATCGAAAACGATGAATTGCCGGCCGTGTATTTGCTCGGCGAGAAATACATCAACGCACTGGAAGCGTTGGCTGCCTCGCCTAACAGCAAGCTGGTGATTCTGCCTGCTGATTTACCCGCTGCGGTACGCGGCATGATTGATCGCACCAAGCCCGGCTGATTGCCACTGCGCCAAACAAAGCCGCCTGCGGGCGGCTTTGTTTTTTCTGGACACCCCTCGCCGGGATTGCTTGTCGCATCTCCCTGCTTTGATTAGAATGCGCACCCTTCCACGCACCACCGTGAATAACCTTCACCGGATACACTCGCTCACATGCCGACCTGCGTTCATTCTCTGTGATCGCACACGACACGTGCCCGACTCATCACGCAAGACCCGATTCATCACGTTGCAAAAGGTTCTATATGATTGATCTGCGCGGCAACACGCCCGCCAGCATGAAAGCCGATGTGTTATCCGGCTTAACCGTGGCGCTGGCACTGGTACCCGAAGCCGTGGCCTTTGCGTTTGTCGCCGGCGTGGAACCGCTGGTGGGTTTGTACGCGGCCTTCATGGTGTGTTTGATCACCTCGGTGTTCGGTGGCCGCCCCGGCATGATTTCGGGCGCAACCGGCGCGCTGGCCGTGGTCATGGTCACCCTGGTGGCCGAGCATGGCGTCCAATACCTGTTTGCTGCGGTGATATTGATGGGCGTACTGCAAATACTCGCCGGTGCATTGCGGCTGGGCAAATTCATTCGCATGGTGCCGCATCCGGTCATGCTGGGTTTTGTGAACGGCTTGGCCATCGTGATATTGCTCGCGCAATTAAGCCAGTTTGGCGTGGCCGGCGAACCCGGCTGGCTGGCCGGTACCGCCATGCAAGGCAGCGTGATCGATCACCACTGGCTGCAAGGCAGTGCGCTGTACCTGATGCTCGGTTTGGTTGCCGTCACCATGGCCATCATTCACTTTCTGCCTAAATTCACCACTGCAGTGCCTTCTTCGTTAGTCGCCATTGTCGCGGTGTCATTGCTCGCCATTGGCCTGGAGCTGCCGACGCGCACGGTGGGGGATGTCGCGTCCATCGCAGGTGGCCTGCCGACCTTCAGCATGCCGATGGTGCCGTTGAATCTCGATACCTTGCGCATCATCTTGCCGTATTCGCTCATTCTGGCGGCCATCGGCCTGATCGAATCGCTGCTGACTTTGCGCTTGATTGATGAAATCACCGAAAGCCGTGGCCGCGGCAACCGCGAATGTGCCGCGCAAGGGGCGGCCAATATGGTGACCGGGTTTTTCGGTGGCATGGGCGGTTGCGCGATGATTGGGCAATCGATGATCAATGTGAACGCGGGCGGCCGTGGGCGCCTCTCGGGCATTACCGCTGCCCTCGCGCTGCTCAGTTTTATTTTGGTGGCCTCCAGCCTGATCGAAATGATTCCACTGGCCGCGTTGGTCGGCGTGATGTTTATTGTGGTGATTGGCACCTTTGAATGGTCGAGCTTCCGGATCATGAACAAAATTCCGAAAATGGAGGCTTTCATTATTGTGCTGGTCTCGGCCGTGACGGTGGCCACCGACTTGGCCGTCGCTGTGATTATCGGCGTGATTGTGTCGGCACTGGTGTTTGCGTGGGAACATGCCAAGCACGTCACCGTGATCAAACACGAAGGTCGCGAAAACTCGACGTACTACCAAGTCTCCGGCCCGTTGTTTTTTGCCTCCGCCTCGGAGTTTGTCAGCCGATTCAAGCCCGCCGATGACCTGGATGATGTCGTCATCGACTTTGCCGATTCCCGCGTGGTCGATCACTCCGGCATTAGCGCACTCGACACCCTGGCCGAGCGCTACACCGCCGCCGGCAAAACCCTGCACTTGATTCACCTAAGTGCCGACTGCAAACACCTGCTGAAAAAAGCCGGCGATCTGGTCGAAATCAATGTGGTGGAAGACCCCAAGTATTTTGTCGCGGACGATGAAATCGCCTGACGCCACAGGCCGTCATCGCCATAAAAAAACCGCCTGCATCCACACGATGAGGCGGTTTTTTTATTAGGCCGGATCAACCCGCTCCGGGGCCCGCTAATGTGCGCGCTCTGGGTCGAGCCAGCAAGCATTGGTGCGTCGTCACTGCACGCTCGCGAAAACCGCCTTCGCAATACGCAAAATAAAAATGCCACATGCGAATAAAGGTTTCATCAAAGCCCTGTTCACGCACCACCGATAACTGCGAAAGGAAACGTTCACGCCAGTCTGCCAAGGTGCGGGCATAATCGAGCGTTATATCCTCAAGGCCAACCCACTGAAAATCCGTGTGCTTGGCCGTTATTGATTGCATACGTGCTACGGACGGCAAGCAACCGCCAGGAAAAATATAGCGCCGAATGAAATCAACACGCTTGCGACTGTTATCATAGCGTTGATCCGGAATCGTAATTGCCTGAATCAACATAACACCCTCTTCCTTCAGCAACTTCTGGCAGCCCTCGAAAAAGACTGGCATAAACCGGTGGCCGACCGCTTCAATCATTTCCACCGATATGATCTTGTCGTACTGACCTTCCAGATCACGGTAATCGCATAAGCGCACATCAATGCGATCAGACAAACCCATCGCCTCGACACGCGCCAGTGCATACTCATATTGCTCACGCGAAATCGTTGTGGTCGTCACATGACAGCCGTAATGCTGTGCGGCATGAATGGCCATACCTCCCCAGCCAGTGCCGATCTCCAGCACACGATCGTCGGCGTTTAATTGAAGTCGTTGGCAGATGTGATCACGCTTGAAAAACGAGGCCTGTTCCAGCGTGGCATCAGCCGTCGGGTAAATCGCCGACGAATACATCATCTCGCGATCCAGGAATAATGAGAAAAAGGCATTACCCAGATCATAGTGCGCGGCAATATTACGGCGCGAGCCGCTACGGGTATTGGCACGCACACGCTCAAATGCCGATAAAGCGATTCGCGAGACCCAGGGCATTTTCTTCTCAAGATCATGCAGTCGTTGCAGGTTGCGGGCCATCAACTGCACGACGGCCACCGGCTCCGGCGAAGACCAGTAGCCCAACATAAACGCTTCAGCGGCACCGACACTGCCGCCAGCCAACACCTCCCGATAAAAACGCGCATCATGTATCCGCACGATAGCTGCTGGCGATTCGGCAGCCGTTTCACCGAACCAGCATGTGCTTCCATGATCTTCAAGTTTGAGCTGGCCATCACTCAAGCGCGATAACCATTGATGCACGACCTTTCTAGCCGATGAATCCGCCCAGCCACTGATGCGTGCATCACGCTGCTGCAGTGCAACACTGTAATCAGCTACTTTTTCCACAGGTAACTCCTTCATCGGGGGCTTTAGGCTGCGCATGCGGATGCAGCGGCACACGCTTTAGCCATAACCGCAGTGCTTGCCAATAAATCGCAGCGCCTACTTTCAATGTCATCAAGGGGTACCGCCATAACAAGGCATCCAGTGCGGGCCCGCTGATCGGCTGGCGTTTTAACGCCAGTGTTGCATCCATTACGCAGCCATCGCCCGAATGGTTTTCTAAATGCATACTTAAATGGTCTGCCGGCACCGACCCGCTCCATTGATAGGTCATCGCCATCGGATTAAAGGGCGATACGTGCATGCGCTTGTCAAAATGCACCGTGCACGGCAAGCCGCTGCGCACATCCAGCACATAAGCCTGACGCTCCTTCCAGGGCGTGTTGGTCACTTCGCAGACCACAAACTGCACCTGCACACCGGCCTTATCAAAGCAGTAGTAACAAGCAATCGGATTCATAATGAAACCAAAATAACGCGGCTGCGCGAGCATACGAATGGGGCCGGTGATCGCCACCCCGGTGGCTGCCTTAACACGCTGACGCACCGCATCATCCAGCGATGGAATGTGCGGGTCCAGATAATCGCTGCGCACAAAACGTCCCGGTGCGCGGCGTGTGACCGACCAAAAGCGGGCTTTTGAAAATACCGCATCCACTTCGGCCAAATCGAGATACAACAGACTGACCCGATACGTGAACGCATGCGCTTTGGGCATAAACCGTCGATGCCGCACCGTACCGGTATAGATGGCACTGGCGACACTCATGGCCAATCCGCTCCGAGTGCCTGTGCCACGGCAAGTGCACTGACAACGCCATCTTCATGAAAGCCATTGCGCGCCCAGGCACCACAAAACCAGGCTCGCGACTGACCGTTCATACGCGATAACTGTTGTTGCGCGGCAATGCCGGCTGGCGTGAATACCGGATGCGCGTATCGGTAACGGCCTAATATCCGCGACTCGTCAATACGGTGCGTCTCGTTCAGGGTGACGCAGAAGGTTTCCGGTGCCTCGATGCCCTGCAACAGATTCATGTTGTAGGTCAGCACCGCATGCGATTGACGCGGCCGATCAACATGATAATTCCAGCAAGCCCATGCACGTTCACGCTTGGGTAACAATGCGGTATCCGTATGCAGAATGACATCGTTATCCTGATACGCCACCGCACCGAGTACCGCCGCCTCCTCTGCCGTCGCATCACTTAACAAGGCAAGCGCCTGATCGCTGTGACAGGCTAAAACCACCTGATCAAACGCCTGCCACTGCCCCTGCACCCTTAACTCGACACCCTCGGCGATGCGACGAATCGACTCGACCGGTGAATTCACATGAATGCGATCAGCAAACGATGCTGTCAGTGGCTGTAAATATTCGCGAGAACCGCCGACGATGGTGCGCCATTGAGGCCGGTTGCGAATATCCAGCAAGCCGTGATTACGAAAGAACTGCAGAAAAAAGTGCAGCGGAAAGTCGAGCATGGTGCGCGTACTGGCCGACCAGATAGCCGCCCCCATGGGAACCAGATACTGATTGATAAACACATCGGAATAACCATGGGCAGCAAGATAACTCCCCAGCGTGTCGTGCTCATTCACGCGACCGGCATCCATATCGTCAACCGCCTGACGATTGAACCGCAAAATATCCCGAATCAAACGCCAGAACCGTGGACGCAATACATTGCTGCGTTGCGCAAACAAGCCATTCAGGTTGCTGCCGCAGTATTCCAACCCTGTCTCATCGCAATGCACACTGAAGCTCATCTGCGTGGGTTTGGATGCCACGCCGAGCGCATCCATCAGCCGGATAAAATTCGGATAGGTGCGATCGTTATACACAATAAAGCCAGTATCCACCGCATAGGTCCGGCCTGACAGCGCAACATCCACGGTGGCTGTATGCCCACCCACACGATGGGAGGCTTCCCATACGGTGATGTCGTGTTGACGATGCAGCAACCAGGCCGCCGTCAAACCGCTGATGCCCGTGCCGACAATGGCAATACGCTGCCGACTCATGATGCCACCTGATCGGTTTCCGTGTGAACGTTGCCGGCCAGCTTACGCGCAATCGCGATGCGCCAACGTGCCGGCAATATCGACAACACATTCAAGCCCCAGGCCATGCCTTTGGGAAAAGCAATTCTGTTGTGCCCGCGACAAAACGCTTCGCTAATCGCTTCAGCTGCCACACGCGCACTGATTTGCATGGGCATGGGAAAGGCATTGCCGGCCGTCAGACGGGTTTCGACAAAACCGGGCGCCACCGGAATCACACGAATACCTTCTTCGGCCAAATCCACCGCCAAGGTATCCAGAAAATAATCGAGTGCCGCTTTTGACGCTCCGTACGCTTGTGCCCGCGTGAATGGCAATCGCGTCGCCAAACTACTCACCCCCAGAATGCACGGCAAGGATGCGCGCGGCGCCTTGCGAATCAAAGGCAAGGCCGCTGCCACGATATTCACGGCACCCAGAAAGTTAACCTCGGTAATCGCCCTCACCAATGCCGGGTCAAATGCCTGCACATCAATGTATTCACACTGCCCGGCATTGAAGATCACGGTATCGACGTAACCGACCCGCCGACCAATTTCGGTCGCTGCCCGCTCACAGTGCGCCACATCACTCACATCACAGAGAATCGGCGTGATATTGCTGTAACCGTGCGCCACCAGTGCCAGTGCATCGCCACGGCGTGCGGATATAAATACCTGTGCACCCGCCTGCGCCAGCACCATCGCCAACTCTGCGCCGATGCCGGCACTCGCACCCACCAGCCACACCCGACGACCGGCCCATTGGCGTTTCATGCTGCACCGGCCAGGCGATGCTTCACACCGCGGATCAAAGCCCCCAGCACCGGGACGTGCTCGTAAACCATGGCACCCAGATCATAAAAATCCTCGTGCTCATCAATTTTGCCTTGTGCATTCCTGTGCAATCGGCTGACACCTTTGAGTGCAATCGGCGCACCACCACGCAACGACGCATGCTGCAAGTGCATTACCCACTGCACGACGGCATCATCACCGTCCACAATCCAGCGCTGGCAATCAAAGCCACAAGCCTTCACATGGGCCAGCAGTTTTCCGGTATAGGCTTGCAAGGCATCCAGACCCCGTATTTGATGCACCGGATCGATGAACACCACCGCATCGTCATACACCGCCTGCATCGCAGGAATGCTGTTCGCATCGAGAACACGGTATAAGGTTTCAAACTGCGCAAAGCTGGCCGGTAAATCCGCAGACTTCATGATTCAAGCTCCATGCATCAACAGCGGATGCGCTACGGGCGGATTCAGGTACACCTGCCCTGCAATGTACGCATCGGGATAACGATCAAAATGATGGCGCAACAGGTTCATCGGCACCATGCGTGGAATCAAGCCTTGACGATACGACTCCATCACCGCATCCAGACGCTGTTGCTCGGCCGGTAACAAACCACGGCGCTTGAGATAACCGCGAATATGCATTAAGGCATTCACATGACCCCGACGTGCCGGCAATATCGCCAGCACACGGAAAAACAGCTCGGCATATTGGTCCAGCGCAGAGTCCAAAGTGTCTCGTCGCACGCCCGCTAGCAAGCGACCCAATTCGGCCTGACCCGAAGGCGAATGCGCCATCAACTGATATTTATAACGCGCATGGAATGCCAGCACATCGCGCAGCTGCGGACGACTCCCACGCAATTGCTGCCACGCCTGATAAGCCAACACACGGCTGATAAAGTGCTCGCGAATCAACGGGTCGTGCAGGCGGCCAGCTTCCTCGCAAGGCAGTAAGGGATTGGCCGACTGCACGGTCCGCGCAAACAAGCCGGCACCGTGATCGGCGGACTGCCCATGAGCGTTATACACCGGCACACGAAACAGACCGCAGCTGGGTGACTTTTGCATAAACACAAACCCGGAGAGCTCAGCCAGTGACTCGGCACTGTAATGATCGGCCACCTGTTGCATGGCCTCCGTAACATCGAACGTGGCATCGCGACTGCCCACCATACGCAGACCGCGATCCGTCGCCAGCAATCGCACCGGCGCACGCGGCACACTCATACCGGCACGCACTTCCGGGCAGACGGGCTGCCAGTCAAACAACTCGCCCAGTAACTGCGTACACACCGGCGAGTGTTTATGGCCGGCATTAAAACGCACCGACTGACCTAACAAGCAGGCACTGATCCCCAGCAGGGGTTTGGCCGTCTCAGTGGAAGTCGTCATCAGCAATGCTCCTGTTCATGCGATAAATACGACCGCCATCCACCAACGGATCACTGCCCCCGCAGTGATCCGCGCTCTCACCGCTGGCGTACACCCTGCCAATAGCCCTGCAGATCAATGAGGTTTCCGGTAGCATGAGAGCCCAGAGCGCCATACAGCCCCCAACAGCCCGCCGTGCGGCTCGCGCCACAGCAGGTCAATTACTGGATCATTGCCCGGTGGAACAGCAAGACCCCTGGAACCAGACCATTACCCGTGTTGCCGGCGGCGATCGCGCCGCGTTTGCCGAACTGTTTCGCCACTTTGCACCCCGTCTTCGCGCCTTTGGTGCGGCCACGGCCATGATCGACAGCCCGTCGGCCTTCGGCGACGAGCTGACTCAGGAAGTCATGATCAACGTCTGGCAAAAAGCCTCGATGTTCGATGCCGGCAAAGCCTCGGCGACCACCTGGATATTCTCGATTGCACGTAACCGCCGCATTGATATGCTGCGTCGCCGTAACCGCCGGCCGGAAATACTGATGGCCGATGACATGTTCCCCGAGACCCCCGATGACAGTGCCGACCCGTTCAGCCTGACGCAGGAACAACGTCTGGGCGACCACTTGCAAGGCATGCTCGATACGCTGCCCGCGGAACAGGCCGAGGTACTCAACCACGTGTATGTTGAAGGCAAAACCCACAGTGAAGTGGCCGCCGAGCTGGGTGTACCACTGGGCACCGTCAAGTCACGCATCCGTCTGGCCCTGCAAAAAATGAAAATCGATATCGAAGCGGGGTGGCAATCATGATTCGTCATCACCCGGACATCAGCTGGTTGACCGACTACGCCGCAGGCAGCCTACCGGATGCCCACGCTGTCGCCGTTCAATCCCATCTGCACTTCTGTCATGCCTGTCGCGCACAAGTACGTCGTCTGGAACGTCTGGGCAGCTGCCTGCTGGAACATGCCGTTGATGACGGCAACACCGAAGCACTGCTGGAAAGCACCCTCGCCCGGCTGACCGACGCACCCATCGCGCCGATGCCCGCCACACCGACAGCGCATCGCGACTGGGACTTCACACTGCCGACCGCACTCGCCAAACTCTTGCCCGCAACACCGGCGCAATTGAACTGGAAGTCGCTTGGCCGCTCGCTGAAAATTTCCCGCCTCACCGCAGGCAGCCGTCAACACGAAGTCGCACTGCACCACATTCGTGCCGGCGGCAAAGTGGCCTGCCACGATCACGGCGGCAATGAACTGACCGTGGTCTTGAAGGGCAGCTTCAGCGATCAATTAGGTCAATACGAAGCCGGGGATTTCATCTTGCGCGACAAAGGCGAACCACACGCCCCCAATGCCGCCGAGCACGAAGACTGCCTGTGCCTGACCATCGTCGATGCACCGGTACGCTTCACGCATCCGTTGCTGCGATTGTTCAACCCGCTACTGAAAATTCACCCGGCTTAAGTCCTTACAAAAACCGCCTTCGGGCGGTTTTTTACTGCCATTGAACTGGCAGGCTCCACAGCATAATGGCATAGTAGTGCGCCTCGACTACCCGCTGACACAGGTTCTGCCATGCACGTTTTATTGACCGGCGCGTTCGGCAATCTCGGTTTAAACACCCTGCACCATCTGCTGCAGCAAGGTCATAGCGTGACCTGTCTGGATCTCGACAACCCGCGCAATCGCAAAATAGCCGACACCATCGACGGCAACATCCGCATTGTTTGGGGTGACATCACCCAGGCGGCAGTTGTGCGCGAGGCCGTGCGCGGCGCGGACGCTATTATTCATCACGCGGCCATGCTGCCACCGGCCACCGATCTGTTCCCGGAAAAAGCCTGGCGCGTGAATGTCGAAGCAACACAGCAATTGATCAACACATTAAAAGCCACCAAACCCGATGCGGTGTTTGTGTACCCTTCATCGTTGACCGTGTTTGGCTATACGCAAGACCGCGAACCGCCGCGCCGGGTGATTGAAGACACGCACCCCACCGACGAATACACCCGTGCCAAAGTCGCTTGCGAAGAAGCGCTGATCAACAGCCGCCTGAATTATGTGATTTTGCGTGTGGGCGTTGCCATTGGCCTGGATCACAGCAAGGCCGGCCTTGCTGTATTGCGCAGCCAGTTTGCAGTAGCGCCGGATAACCGGTTGGAGTTCGTGCACCCGGATGACGTGGCACTCGCCTGCGCGAATGCATTAACGCGCCCGGCGGCATGGCAACGCATTTTATTATTGGGGGGTGGCCAGGACTGCCAGATTCGTCAGCGCGACATGATCAACGGCGTGTTCGGCGCGGCCGGTTTTTATTTTGACGACAGTGCGTTTGGTGATGAACCCTTTTATACCGACTGGCTCGACACGCGCGAAAGCCAGCACATACTGGAATTCCAACGCCACAGCTTTACCGACTTTGCTACGGAAGCCGCGCACCAACTGCGCTGGTTACGCCGTCTGCTGTGGCCGCTGCGCCCGCTGCTGAATTGGGCGGCCAAAAAGCTGTTGTCGCCCAAGTAAGCCTTACAGCAGCATTTCCATTTTTCCATCGGTGCGTGGTGGCTGCCCATTGGATTGCGGGAACATGGCCGCAAAGCTCACCCATTGCACGGCCACCAACAAGCCACCAAACACGATGGCCAGCAACACCATCACCACGCTCGCAAACACGGGCGATACGGCCGCCAAGAGGGTGAACACAATACCGCCCAGGGCAACCCAACCCATCAACACCAGGCTGTAGACCAACATGGGCATGAAGTTACGAATACAGGCTTGCAGGCTCAGGCGCAATGCCGTCAACACCGCGCACTGATTCAACAGAATCAAGGCCGGTGCAAACCACATCGCCGCTGCGAACGGCAAATACAGTGCAATCGCAATCAGGGCATCCAATAGCAATGCGTCGCTGTGCGGCATCACAATCGCCTTCATTGCATCCATATCTTCGGCCTGCAGGGCGGCGACCAACGCTTTCAGCGGCTCCTCACCCAAACTGGTGGCGGCCATCATCGCCAACAAGACCAGCAACAAAAACATCACCAGCAAACTGATGCCGCCGACACCGACCAGCGCGGCAGTACGCTCACGCAAACCGATGAACAAATCGCCCGCTCGGGCGTCGCGCCCGCTGGCCAGCTTGCTGGCGTAAAACATGAGCCCGGCATTGAACACCGGCCCCAGCAAGGGGCCGAGAATATCACCGACCACCGGCAAGACGCTGACGGCCATCATCGATAACGCAAGAATCGCGAGCCCTGCCAACCAACGCCCCGGCGCCTGACGAAACAACGCAAAGCCCTGACGCACCCATAACGCGCCCGCCGCTGCCGGCCACACCTGCAATTCCACTGGCCCTGAGCGATTCGGCATCAACTCATCGAGCATTTTTTCGTGTTCGGTTTTTTTATCGTTCATGACGTCGACCCGGGTTTTTTCATTAATGCGGCAATCGCTGTCCACTCATCCCGGCTGATTGGCAAAATGGATAAACGCTGGCCGCGCTGCAACAAGCTGATGTGGCAAAGTGTCGGATGCGCGCGCAAATCATCGCGCGTGATCGGCTGAATGTGCTTGGTGTATTGCACATCCACGGCCACCCAGCGCGGCTTGTCTTTCGTGGATTTCGGATCGTGGTATTTGTGTGCCGGGTCAAACTGCGTGGGGTCGGGATAGGCTTCTTTGACCGCTTTGGCCACGCCGACAATGGCAGGCACCGCACAACTCGAATGATAAAAAAGAATGCTGTCGCCTTTTTTGACGCCATCGCGCAGAAAATTGCGTGCCTGATAATTACGCACACCATCCCAGCAACCAATACCCTGCTTTTTCAAGTCGTCAATGCTGTAGGCATCGGGCTCGCTTTTGAATAACCAATACGCCATACCACTCTCCTGATATTGCATCACAGAATACCGGCAAACCCGGGGCCTGTCATACCGTTGTCACACGCATTTGTTGAAATACACTCCATGATAATTCAACCCTCGAAAATCGTGACCCTGTACCGGCCGGCAACGGCTCAGCAACTACAGGCCATTGCCCGCGCTGACTGGCTTGCCTTTGGTGCTGAATCACTGATATCCGGCTATTTTTATCCCATGCTTCACAGCAGCTATGCGCGCCTGCTGGCCCGCGAATGGAATGCCCGCCAATACGGCGAGGGATTTGTATTGCAATGCCGGGTCCATGCCGACGGGCTATCGTCATTCCAACCGCAGACGGTCGCAACAGCACGACATCTGGAATACTGCATTCCTGCCAACAAGCTCCACGCCTTCAACGCTGCGCTCTGTGAGCGCATACAGGTTGTGCAGCACTATGGTATTGCAGCGCCGGCCAAACGGCCGACCATCCCGGTGCTGAACGCAACACCTTTAGCGGCATTCCAGACATCTGACTGGGCATTCGCCTGCAGTGCCTGACTGCTATTGATAACCCAACTCCGATAGCATCGGCGACAACACCTCACGCAAACAATGTTGTTGCCGATCATTCAACCGGCTCTTCCAGGCATCATTGCGCTCGTCCAATCGCAATGGCAACGATTGCAGATACGCGCTGTCCTCGGCCAGGTCGCAATGCGCGAGAATCGCCTGCAGGGTCGCAGGCACATGGCTGACCAAGTCCTCATAGCGAATTTCAAGATAACGATCGCCCAGTACCGTGGCTTGCGCCTGGCAAGCCGCGGTGTCGTGCAGCCACTGACGCGCGCAGAGCTCAATGGGTTCGCGGCCTTCGGCCTCCCAGTCGGCGGCTTTTTTGCCGCCGTACCACCAGATGGCAATATCACGCCACCAGCGCACGTGATAAAGCGATGAGGCCACGGCACGCCCGTCGCGAACAATGTGCACCACCCGCGCATCCGGAAACAAGGCCATCATCAACGCCAGACGCTGGTTATTGGCGGTTTGCTTGGTCAAAAAACGCGGCCGGCCGGTGGTGCGCAAATGCTTGTTGATTTGCGCCCGAAAGCGCGCTTCCGTGTGCGGGTCGCGATCGGCCAGCGTGCTTTCACGGCGTTCGATAAAACCGCAGTGATCGTGATAAATACGCTCGGCTTCAACCGGGCGGATATTCGGGAAGCCGCGGTGCGATGCGATAATATTGCGGCGCATGCGCGCGCCAATACCCGGCACATCCAACAAGCGATGTGCCAGCGGCACACACGGCAACCGCGGAAAACGATCGCTCAGATTCGAAAACCAACACAGCTGCGGGTGCGTTGACAGCAGGTTATACAACACCGTGGTGCCCGAGCGGCCCGAGCCGACAATAAAAACGGGGCGGTCAATACCGCTCATGAACGCCCCCGGAATAACTGCTCATAGGCAGCCAGCAAACCGGGCACTTCGTGATCCCACGACAGTTCTTGCTCGACACGCGCACGTCCGAACGCCCCCATGCGTTCGCGCATGACCGGGTCGTCCAACAGCTGGAGAATCTTGTTGGCAAAATCCACCGTGTCGTTATGCCGCGCATACAACGAGGCGTCCTGAGCGGAGTAGCGCCCTTCGGTCAAATCAAATTGCACAATCGGTTTGCCGAGCGCCATGTACTCCATGATTTTGTTCATGGTCGATTTGTCGTTCATGGGGTTGGCGATATCAGGGTTCACGCACACATCGGCCGTATTGAGCATGGCGAGCAAATCGGCATCCGGCACCCGCCCCGTGAACGTCACGTAATCGGCCACGCCCAGGTCCGCCGCCATGATTTTTAATGCCTCCAGCTCGGTGCCACCACCGATCAAGCCAAAATGGATATCGGTACGCTGCTTGTCATTCACCAGATAAGCAATCGATTGCAGCAACAGATCCAGCCCTTCCTGCTTACCCATCACGCCGACATAACCCACTAAAAAGGCTTTACCCTGCTTTAACGCCGGCACGGCAGGCTCAATGCGCAAACGATCCAGCTTGGGCCCGCTGCGCACCACAAACACCTTGTCGGCCGGCATGCCGCCGCGCTCAATCGCCACCTGCCGGTACGATTGATTGGTGGCAATCGACACATCGGCCAACCGAAAGGTCCAGCGTTCGAACAGGCACATCAGCCGCCAGAAAAAATCGCGACGGTTGAACTTGGCCTCGTACAGCTCGGGATTCAAATCGTGATGATCAAATAAAAAACGCTTGCCGAATAAACGAAAAAACAGCCCCACGAGAAAAATCAGATCGGGCGGATTGCAGGCATGAATGGCATCAAAGCCATGACGCCGCCAGACTTTCAGCGCCAACCACCATTCACTCAGCAAGGCCCAGCCGTATTCGAGCAAATAGCCGAGTGCGCCGTCGGCTTCAATCGGCAGACTGTGGCGATACACATGAATGCCTTCGAGGCATTCGTAACGGGCCTCGCAGCCTTTGCCCGTCGGGCAGATAATCGACACCCCGTAACCGGCGGCCTTGAGTGTCGTGGCCTCTTGCCAGACGCGACGATCAAAAGGCACCGGCAGGTTTTCAACAATAATGAGTACGCGATGCATCACAACACTCAACGATTAAAGCCGTGATAATTCGCCACACCATCCAGTCCTGGCAAACGCACCAGATCGACCACGGCCTGATCGGCACGCATGCGTTGCTGCAGACCGGCCAGCTCCGGTGCATTCTGCCCCACCACCAGCACATCGCCGTGCGCCAAGGCATCGGCCAAGGTCGGCGCCATGAGTTCGGCAATGTGCGGCAAGGTGCGCAACAGGTAATCGCGGTTTGCGCCCGTCAAACGATCGAGCTGCACACAGGGATCCCAGATTTTCACCTGACAGCCTTTGCCCAATAGTTGTTCTATTAATTCAACCACCGGGCTTTCGCGCAAATCGTCGGTACCGGGCTTGAACGCGAAACCGAGCACACTGACCTGCCGCTTGCCCAGTGACAATACCGTCTCGAGCGCTTGCGCCAGCGGCAAGCGATTGGATGGCAAAATGGCATTCAAGACCGGCACATCCACATCCAGCGATCGTGCGCGGTAGGTCAATGCACGCACATCCTTCGGCAAGCAGGAACCGCCAAACGAGAAACCGGGCTTCAAGTACGCCGGCGAAATATTCAGGCGCTTGTCTTCGCAGAAAATGCGCATCACCTCATGACTGTCGATGGCTAACGCTTGCGCAATGCGGCCAATCTCATTGGCAAAACTGATTTTCAAGGCGTGCCAATTGTTATCGGCATATTTGACCATTTCGGCAATCGCCAACGAAGTGCGAATCTTTGGCCCGGGCAGCGCATCGTACAAACCCATCAAGGCATCGGCACTGCGCTCATCGTCGGCACCGACCACGGTTTTGGGTGGATTGAAATAATCATCGATGGCCGTGCTCTCGCGCAGAAATTCCGGGTTATTGCACAAACCGAAACCGACCCCGGCTTGTTTGCCCGAGTGACGCTCCAGCAACGGACGCACCACCTCGGTGATGGTGCCCGGCAACACCGTGCTGCGCAGCACCACCAAATGCCACGCCGCTTTATCGCGCAAGACCGTGCCAATCTGCTGACACACGCTTTCGACATGGGCGAGATTCAAACTGCCGTTCGCGGCACTCGGTGTGCCCACGCAAATCAGGCTGATCTCGGTATTGCGAATGGCTTCTGCCGTGTCGGTCGTCGCGGACAATCGTCCGGCGGCATGCCCTTCGGCCATCAAATCATCCAGGCCGGCTTCGATGATCGGTGATTGACCGGCATTTAAATTGGCCACTTTGCCGGCGTGCACATCGACACCGATCACGCGATACCCTTGCTTGGCCAGACACGCCGACGTCACTGCACCGACATACCCCAAACCGAACACACTGATGTTCATACACTTCCTTTATTATTCAATGCAATGCGCGTTTGCAGTTGCACATCGCCCGAGCCGTGACCTTGCCCAACCAGACTCGCGCACGGTTCGCGTTGATCCAGTTGACGCGAATACCAACCCAGCGGCGCATGTTCATCGCCCCGCACCAGTTGCCATCGCAACTGCGGGTCAAGCTGCATGCTGATCATGGTGCCGGCCACCTCCACCGTCACGCGATTGTTTTTCAATACCGGCTGCCAACGCGGATCAAAGTGCCAGTGCTGCGCAATACCGTGCGCGCCCGCACCCAATAATCGGTCAGTCACCTGCAGCGTATGATCGCTCACGTTCATGCACACGTCGCGCTGATGCCGAACCGGTGACGATAAACGCCGATAGCCGTCATGATACCCCGAAAAAGATTGCTCGCGACCTTCCGTCTGATGATCCGTGCAATGGGCGTGCGCTTTATCCAACCACAAAAAATTGCCGCCGATGACGGATTGATCCAGGCCATCAATTGCCACGGTATTGTGCGCACGGGTGCCGCGAAAATAATCACGCCAGCGCGGTTCGGTATGGTACGCGTACGTACCCGGATCAATCAGCACCGGCAAACCGTGCACCCACAACAATATTTGCAAGGCATCGGCATGACCGTGTGCGGCCAGCGCGCCCAACCCCAAGGGTCCGGCATCGATCCATACCGACAAGGCACGATCACCCAAATGGAAGTAGCCGCCCTCCGGGAATGCCTTCGGTAACGGATGCGCTGACTGCTCGCCGAGCGCAGCATGGTGTGCTCGGCACGCGACCCCCAACAGACCATTGTTTTTGTCATCCCAACGCCCGGCCTGCGCCAACGCCGCATCGTCGAATAACACGCCGACCGTGGCCAGCACGGAAGCGTAATTGGCATTGACGCCGTCAACGGACAAGCCGGTTGCCAAACCTTCATCCGCATCACCGATTTGCGGCCAACCGCCTTCATCGTCTTTTAATGCCGCCAGAAAAACCGCCATGGCGTGCACGCGCTGACGGTACGCATCGCTGAAGGCGTGTTGCCGACGATCGGCCACCAGCAAAGGCAGCAACAAAAAGTCCAATACAAACTGTTGGTAGCACAAAGCCTGCTCGGCATTGACGCCATCGCGATGGTTCTGAATCACGCATTCGCGCTCGAGCAATTGCCGCGCCTGCTGCTGCCACGCCGCCGATTCGCTCCACAGCGGCCACACACTGCTCGCGACAAACACACCGGCGGCTTCACCCATCAAATGGTTATTCGCAGACGACCACGCCGCATAATAATGATGAATAAAATGCTGATGCCAATAAATGGCTTCCAGCCAACGCTGCAAGCGTACCGCACCCTGCTCACCCGCCACCAAAGGGGATTCACGGCCACCGGTCAATTCCCACACCAGCGCCCAGTTCAATAAGCGAATCGCGCTCTCCAGCGCACTGGACCAATGCACGCCTTGCGGGCACGGGCACTGATCAAGAAAACTATCCAGCTGCAACGCAATGGCATCGAGGTATTGCGGATGGCCAGTGGCACGCCAGGCTTGCGCTAACGGAACGCAGACGTGAAAACGTGCCGGCTCCCACAGGTATTTGATGTCACCGACACGCTGCGCATTGCGGTAATCAATGAACAATCCTGCGCTATGCGGTGACGGCGTCTTTGTCTTGGGATCCCGATACCAATCGGGCAAAGCGTCCAATGCCCAGCGTTCCTCAAAGATCGGAAACCCGTCGCGCAACCAGGCGTCGACGGGGGCGGCAGGCATGTCCGCCGCCGCATCGTGCGCTATCAACAGTCGCCGGTCGGGGCATTGCGCCCAATTCGCCTGCGGCGCCAATGCTCTTCGATAGTGCCACACCAACACGCGCACTTTGACGGCACGCACGATGCGCCACGGGATCTCGGCTAACGGCATGACGATCAGTCGACGCCAATACCAGGTTATTTTCGCCGATACGCTCATGGCGCCACCTGTTCCCACACCGCACGAATGCGCGCCTCGCTGGCGGCAGGACTGAAACACTGCTGCACCCGTGCGCGACCGGCATCACCCCAGCGCTCGGTCAATGCGTGATCGGTCAACACGCGGCGTAACGCTGCCGCCAACGCGTTCACATCACCCGGTTTCACCAGCGCGCCCGTTTCATTGTCGATCACGGCGTCCGGAATGCCGCCAACGGGCGTCGAGATCACGGCCAAGCCGGCCGCCATCGCCTCCAGAATCGCCATCGGCAGCCCTTCATTGTGCGAAGGCAGCACAAAGATCGATGCATCCTGCAACAGATGCGTGCGTTCGGCAGGCCCCATCCACCCCGGCACGGTCACGCACGACTGCAAACCCAAGACCTGAATGCGTTCGCGCACAGCGGCCAGATCGCCGTCTCCGGCGCACACCACACGCAAATCCGGGAACTCCCTCGTTAACACGGCAACTGCATCCAGCAAGGTATTAATGCCTTTACGCTCACCCAGCCTGCCCATAAACAGCAGATGATGCGCCGGTCGTACCGAGGCTTGATCCGGCACCGGCACCGCATTCGGCACAACCTCAATGCGCGGGTTGGTGCTGATGCCCGTTACCCAGCGTTGCCAGCTTTTGGATAACACAATAACTGCCGCCGCCCGATCAAAGGTCTGGCGAATGGCACACTGCTCGCGCGCCGTGCTTTCGTCATAAAACTCGCGAAACTCCGAACCGTGCAGGTGCAACACATAAGGCACGCGAAACAGTCTAATCACGGAAATCAGCATGCGCTTTCGCCAAAAACTATTGCGCGATGACAAATGCACGTGCACCAATCGATAACGCCCAGTGAGCAGCGAACACCACAGCAGAAGATAGGCCCGCAGTGCGTAGCCGAGTTTTTTCAACACCGAGCCATTATTGTGTGTCGCGATATACCGCACCTGTTCGCGTGCCAGAAAACCGCTATCGCGGTATAAGCTGGCCACCGAGGCAATACCGCCGCGTGACGAAAAATCGGTTCCCAACATCAAGACCGCTGCCGGACGAATACCGTTTCCGGAAAACCGGCTATAACGCCAATAAAATGCGATCGCGCCTAACAAACCCTGCGTGCGCATGCGATGGCGCACCAACTGCACGGCATCGACACAACGCAATGCGCGCATAGCCCCTGCCGACAACGCTTGGCGCGGACCCTGCCATGTGCGGCACGCGTAGCCATAGACCTGCATGGCATCACAAGCCACGCGCTCCACGGCTTCAACCTCACGCGCCGACAACACCTGCTGATAATTACCCGTTGCTTGCGGCATGATGCGATCGGCCCCTTGGGTCGAGCCCAGATCCTCAAGACCCGCCGGTAACTGCAACTGCGATGGCATGAACGGCAAATCCAGAAACGCCATGATCGCTTTCACGCAGCGCTCCGGCTCGGCCAGCAGATCCTCAAAGCGCATTTCCAATAAATGAATATCTTCACGGGCTGCCACGGCATGCACGTTCAAGACATCATCGCGCCAACGCTGCGCGGTGCGCACCGGGTGCTTGCCCCAGGCCTTGCGTGATGATGCCGCCACGTCGCGCACGTCACGCACGATGTGAATGATGCGCGCACCGGGAAAACAGTGGGCAATCAACTCGACATGCCCAATGTGCGAGGGCGACTTGTCGCCCCAGCACTGCCAACCGGTTTGGCCCAGTGACTCGGCTACCGCACGCATCAATCCATCAAACACGCCGGCTGCATCACGCGATGCGCAATGCGATTGCCATGCCTGCGCAGTGATCGCGATACCGTCACGCTGCAAGTACTCAAACAATGGCAGCGACTGCATCATTGACCACAGCTGCAAAAAGCCCGCATCGCCCTGCCAGCCTTCAGCCGGCGTATGCCGAACCAGCCACGGCAGGCATTCGGTTTCGTAGGGCGACACAAATACCGCCGGGTGATTATCAATCAAGGCGCGCAGTAATTTGGTGCCTGAACGCGGCAAGCCGACAATAAAGAGTGGCGTCGCGTTCACCGTCATGCCGCCGAACCTTGCTCACGAGGCGCATCCGTATTCGCCAGCAACACCAACCACCCTGCCAAGTACCAGAACAACCCCCAAATCGCTGCAGAATCCATCAGATTTTTATACAGCAAACTCACACCGACCAAGGTCAATACACCGGCTGCCGCACTGCCTGCCACGCGATAACGGCCCGGTCGCCAGACCAATCGCAGCACCTGCCATAACAGATACAGACCTAACAATAACACCCAGACCACACCAACGAAGCCGCACTCCCACAACAACAGAGAAATCGCCGTGCTGTCGGGTCGCTGATGCTCGATATCTTTGGCCAGCGCCCCCTCACTGAATTCAAATCGCGACAGGGATGCATTACCCAGCCCCGCACCCAACGCACCCCGTAGCGGCATCTTGCCAACACCGACGGCCGCAAGACGAATCGAATCGAACTTGCCGGGCTTTTTGGCTCCCATTAAACCTTGGTGTCGCGCCTGCTTGATGCGTTGCTGGTACCGCGCCTGCTTGCTGCCCGACCATGCCGGCACAGACGAAGCAACGACCGGCTCGTCCGCAACGGGCTTTGCTGCGGCATCGTCAACCGCAATCGCAGTGCGGGACTGCGATTGCTCTGCGGCACTCATGTGCACAAACGGCAAGCTCTCGTTAAAGTCATTGCTCAAATACGATACCGTTCGCTGCTGCTCGAACACAAAGTCCCATAAGGTATAACCCCAGCGACCGTAATTAAAATGATCGTACACCGGAAAAAACACTGCAAAAGCACACAGCATCCAGATGAACAATGCCATGCCGCGTCGCACCGGCACTTGCACGACACTCACCAACCAAGGCAGCAAAGCGGCAATAGGCAGCAAAATCAATACCGACTTTGATTCATTGAGCGTGCACGGCACAAACAACACGCTCATCAGGCCGAAGGCCAGTACGGCACTGATTCGGGCATGCAACCATAAGGCCGCCAGAACGCTGATCGCGCAGAGCATCGTGATCGTTAAAAACGCCGGCGAACTCAGCGTACCCACCACGTGATCACCGGGCGCAATCACCAACGGCACATTCCATCGTTCGTGCAATGCCAATGGCACCTGCAGCAACAGTAAAAACAACAACAAGCCGGACTGCCGCTGCCAACTCACGTTCATAACACCCCAGAGCCACGGCAACACTGCAAACGGCAAAAACCGGAAATAGCGGCGGAATCCGCTAAGCCCCACCCAGGGATCGACTGCATTCACCAGGCAACTCGCCAATGCCATCAACACGCCGGAGACCAACAAACACAACCAGATTTTTGGCACGCGTGCGTACCATTCGCGCCAATAGACCAGCAACACAACCGTGACCAACAGACTGAACACATCCACTGCCGTGTATGTCCATCGCGGCACAGCACCGATCTTGATGGCCACAAAATGCAGCAAAAACAACGCCAGCAACCAGCCTTGCAATAACAGCGGCAACCAACGCGTGCGCATTACACCGAGGGACATGATGATTCCTTTAATAAATTAACAATAACGGCATCCAATGCTGCAGCAATGACATCATAACTGCGGTGCGCGATGACCCACTGACGCCCTCGCTCCGACATGGCTTGCCACGCGCCATCATCCAGCGATAAAAGATGCAGTGCCGCTGCGGCAAAGGCGTCTTCATCCCATGCGGCTATCTGCCCGCACCCCGATGCCGCAATGACCCGGCTTTGTTCCGGATGTTGATTCGCAACAGCGGGCACGCCTAAATACAAATACTCGGCCAACTTGGTCGGCGAGGCCGAATCCAGTACGGGAGATGGTTTAAACGGGGAGCATGCCACCCGCGCTTCGCGCAGGCGGCGCCAGGCTTCTTGCTGAGGCAATTGACCGGTAAATTCCACCGCGTCCGCCACGCCCAATATCGCCGCCTCGTGGCGCAGCCACAACAAATCATCCGGATTTTCACTGCCCCCAATCATCAATAAATGCGCCTGCGGCAGGACCGCGTGCACACGTTGAAATGCACGCAAGAGAAAGTCCAAGCCGCGCGCACGCGCCATTTCACCCAGATACACCAGGGTATAGCGGTCAGCAGCAGCCGACGGCTGCTGCCATGCAACACGCATCGATTCCACATCGACGCCCATCGAAAACGCGCTAATACGATCGCCACGAATACCGTATGCGATCAAATCCAGTTTCATCTGTTCGCTGGTCACAAACACGTGATCCATCCTGGGCAGCAACACGCGATACAGCAGCCAAAACTGGAAGTGGCCTCTCACCCAATACAGCGCAGGATAACGCGCAACCCCTTGCCTGACCCGGTACAGCGAGTTTTCAGGAAACGGGAACGACAGCCAAAAAAAACACGGCACCCCGGCACGCCGTGCGGCCAGGAGCGCCAATGCGGCAGCAATGGCTTTATCGCGCACCAGCACAAAATCGTAGGCCACTTTTTTAAGCCGATGAAACACCCGGCATTCATTTCGAATCGCGAACCAATGTTTACGCAAACGCGCCCCAAACGTTCGTCCCGTATCCATTGCGCCCAGCAACACCTCGCCGGAGCCATGTTTTTGCAGCACCGCCCGATCAAGCGCCTCACGTGACTGCATAATCCAGTCCAGTCGATAATGACGGGCGCTCATTTTTTTCTCCCAGAGCACGCGAACGTCCGAACGCTGCGCCGGGAATCGATCGGCCGTGATCAACAAACCCCGAATCGGCTTCATCATAAGTACCGATCACAGGCAGCCTGATACACCGGCTGACAGAGTTGCTCGACCCACGCACGCTCGACCGGCTTCAATGCCGCCGCACGATCGAGACTGCGGGTCTGCACCGTGCGCGCCGCAAGTGCATCGAATGGCACACCCAACCACTCGTACAGCGCGGATAATTGACTCGTGGGATCGGAAACCAAGGCGTCGTAATCGACCACCTTCAATCGATCACCCAACACCACACGGATGTCATCCAGTTGCCGGGTCTTGCCGATATACGCCATGCAGGCTCTCCATGCATGACGATAACGCCAGCGTTGCCACGCCGTGGCTTGCTGCCAAGCCTCGGCGTACCGCTCTTCAACGGGCCTGCCGCAGGCGCCATACAATTCATTGCGTGCAAAGGCTTTCCAGTGATAGACCATCGACCACACCACCGAATCCGGCCGACGCAATACCCACACCACCCGCTGCTGCGCACCCAGACGCGCGTATTCACGCCAGCATTCATTGAGGTACGTCGTCTGAAAGCAATAGCGCCCCGCCGGCATCGGGCGCGTGTATTCGCCGGATAACAACAATGCCGCATCCAGTTCATTGTCGTGCGTAATCTGATACGGCACGAAACCCGATGCCTGCATCAATAGCCGCGACAGCATGGTTGTGCCCGAGCGCTGGCACCCGGATATCAAGATCGCACCGGGATAACGCCCGACTTCACGCAACAGATCCTGTCGGCGCGAACGAACGGATTCGGCGAATTCTGGCCAGGAATTAATCACTGTCATAGCCAAGCTCCCGATTCATCGCCCCGGCGTGGCGCTCAAAATAACGCCGCGCCGACGCACTCAATGCCTGCTCCCAACGACGATCCAGACGCACCGATGTCAAGGGCTCGAACCGCATGGCGTTGCCTTCCACCATATGCACGTCCGCATCCGCCAAGCCCAATACATCGCCTGCGGCCGGCAAATCCAGAAAATCAAACAACGCGGCAAGCACGGCGTTGGGGTCGCTTGCCAATTGCTCGTAACGCACACGAAACACTGCCGTATCCGGCACCGATGCGCGCAAGCACGGCAGCATGCGCTGGTAGTAACGCACCCATCGATGCACGGCCTCTTCTATCGACACACCGCTTTGCATGCGCGAATGCAAAACGGCTCGACCGTCGCGCACCAATACAATCAAACGCGTATCGTGCGGTGATTGCTGATAGACGCCGATGCCGCGCAAGTACTGCTTGGATGAATCCACCACACAAGCAACATCCGCTGCCGTACGCACGGCGTCATACACCGCCAGACTGTGCCGGCCCTGTCGGTGCACCAATGGCAAAGGCCAATACCGGCCCAAACGTTGACCCGCCCACAGCACGGCTTGCGCCATTTTATTGTGCATCACACGGCGAGGCGTGTAGTACGATGCATCGCGCACCCGCGTCGCGCCAATCAAACCCATATCCAAAGCATACGGATGGGCATTCACATCAACCGCCATCGATGCCTTCAGACGCTCGCTCACCGACTGCCAGAATACGCAACGCGACATGGGCTCGCCACACGTGCACATCGTATCCAACGCCTGATTTTTAGGCCATTGCATGACTTCGCCCAGTGAGGCCACCTGCGAGTGCCTGCCGAGCAATCGATCCAGCAAGGTGGATCCGGAGCGTCCGGAGGACAACAGCAAAGCCTGTCGCACGGCACTCATGCCGACACCTTCCACGCATCCGGCACTCGCCCGACATGCCGTTCAACCGCTTGCACCACCGGCTGATACCGCGGCTGCCAATGCTCGCGAAAAAACGCGGGCACGCCGTTTGATTCCTGGCCCGCGTTACTGACTTTCATCGCTTTCGGCGACCGCCATGCAGCATCCACCTGCAGGAACCTCAAAACGCCCGATAAAAAATCATGCGGTGACGACTGCATGTCTTCATAGAAAAAAACACCCAACCGATCGGCAAACGGCGCCCAGTTTTGCAAGGTATAGGCATAGTCTGATCGCAGCGCGTGCGCTGGCATTGCCGCCAGCGCAACCACCTCGTCCTCCGGTAGCGACCGCCAATCCATGCCGCGCTTACGGCAGTGCATGCGCACCCCGGACCATAAACGATCGATCGGCTCACGCAGCATCAACACCATGCGGCAATCGGGCGGCAGCACCTCATGCAAATGCTGCACCGTACCGGCATCGAGCGTGGCATAGGCCGGTGTTATTTCACCGGCCAAGCGCGCATCCTGCCGATCAAACAAGGCCAGGTAATCGGCATCGTTGCGCAGCGAGTGATAAAAATGCCAGATCCACCGCGCCTCAAACCAAGAAGGGTGGCGCCATAAAGGCCGGTACCGTGCAAACCCGGTGCGGTGCCGATACGGCGGGCTCGCCGCCAGCGATGCGGGCGGGTAGCGCACATCAAACCAGTGCAACTCTTTAATCAGTGGAAGCCAGAGTTGCGGATGCTCACGCAAGTTTTCCCACAGCCAGGTGGTGCCGGCCTTTTGCGCGCCAATACCAATAAAGGCAGGCCCCGAGGTCATGCGCCTGCCCCGCGAACGCGAAACCAACCCAATCGATTGGCCCATACGCTCCATCGTTTACCCAATGATTCGAGTGCCAATGCGCGTTCCTGTACGGCAAACAGCGGCAAGCGCAAATAAACCAAACCGGCCAAGACTGACAAGGCAAGGCCTGTGATCACGCGCCATTGATCCGAAGGTAACCAGACATTCAGCGCCATTAACGCACCACTGCACATAACCCAATACACCGCCGTCACGCATAAAAAATAGCTCAAGCGATGCACCGGCGCATCCAAACGCACAAACCACCACCAGAACAACAAGCGCAGACAAACCGCCGAACCGGTGGCGAGCAAAGCGCCCCACAAACCGATCAATGGAATCAACCACCAATCCATCAACAAGTTATACAGCGCAAAAAAATTGCCGTAGAACATCAGGTCCGAGCGTTCGCGTAACTGCAACACCAGCAACACCGGCATCTCGATGGCAGCGATCAGACCAAACCCCAACATGGTAAAAACCACCCAGCCAAACTGTTGATACTTGCCCGCCAGTAACCAGCCCGTCATCGGCTCATACAAGGCAAACAGTACAAAATAAACCGGCAGCATGAGAATCCACACCAGCTTGGAGAGCAGCAAAAATCGCTCGCCCACCACCTCGTGCGGCACGGTATTGCCGGATGCAAAAAACACCGTGCGTAAAATCTCGATGAAATAGCGCACCGGCGTGATGCGCAATAACAGTTTGTTCAAGGTCGTCGCAAAGGCATACGCGGCCACCATCACCGGCTCGAGGTAATAACCGATAAAAAGCTGATCGGCTGATTTACCCATCGGAATGCCACTGGCATCGTTAAAACTGTAGTACAAGGCATAACGCACCAGCCGTTGCCGCTCGACCGTTTCAAACTGCGGCGACGGACCGTGCAAGTGCCGCAAGCGACCCAGACCGGCATGCGCCAACAGCAACATCAACGCCACATTGGCCAATACATCAATCCAGATGATCACTGCCAGCGACCAGCCCTGCCACAAACCGATGGCATAACCGGCCACCTTGATCAGGGAAAACACCACTTGGCTGGAGGTGGCCAGCCGCATCTCAAGAAACGCCACCAAGGTGGAGCGCAACAAACGCGCTTGAAAGTCCGAGAAAATAATCACCGCAAACGGCAACACCAGCATCGACCACGATGACAGGGAGTAGGCTGCCAGCAATTCATCGGCCCAGAGGCTCGCAACAACCGCCACCACCAGCAACGAGATCGTGCGCAATGCCACCATGGTGAACACGGCACGTTTGACCAAAGTGAATTCACGGCGACGCACCAGCTCCGGCATAAACCGCTGCACCGTGCTGGCCAGACCCATCGACAAGACCGCCGCCAAGATCGGCAGCACCGACATAAACAGGCTGTAAACGCCGTACTGCTCTTCTGACAACAGGCGCAGCAACAGAAAAATAGCCAACGCATTACCGCCGCCCGACAGCGTTCGGTACAACAACATGTCGCGCGCCGAGCGGCGGGCTCGTCGGGGATTGATATAGTCGGTTTCCGCTACCATGCCGCCCGCTTGTCAGGCCATCATGGCCATGAATGGAAAGCGCTTATTATGCCAGAAGCCGCCCTGCTGCCGGCAGCGCGTGCTATATTCACGCCCATCATCCAGAGCAAGGATTGCGGCTGTCGCATGAACTCCAGTAGCCTGATTCGACCCCATCAACAGCAAATCGCGTCATTGCACCAAATACTGGAACTCACGCTGGTGGGAGTGACGCTGTATGGCAGTGCGTGGCTGATGGGTGTGAAATGGCGCGAGGAGTACTACATCGCCGCCATCGCCAGCGCAATACTGTTCAACTTTTTTGCTCACCATCAGGGCCTCTACCAATCATGGCGCAGCCAGCGCATTGATATCGAGGCACGCCAAATGCTCGTCGCCTGGTGCCTGACCTTGCTCGCGGCCTTGCTGCTGGCCTGGGCCACCAAATCCATGACCCTGTTTTCACGGCTTGCCATTGGCGGCTGGATGATCGCCACCCCGCTGCTATTGATCAGCCTGCGCTGGCTATTGCGCAGCCTGCTGCACCGGCTGCGTCAACACGGCCACAATACCCGCACCATTGCCATTGCCGGCGCCGGGACACTGGCGCAGCAGTTGGCCCACACCATTGCCGCCAACCCCTGGATGGGGTTTCGCATGAACGGCTTTTATAGCAATGACCTGCCTATCGATCACGTCCCCGATAACACGCTGGGTTTGTCTGTCCGCGGTTCATTAGCCCAATTGGCGCAAGAGGCCCGCAACGGCCGCATCGACGAGGTGTATATCGCACTGCCCATGAGTGCCGAAGAACAGATGCAACAGTTGATCAGTGCGCTGGGCGATTCATCGCTGCCGGTGCACGTCGTGCCCGACCTGTTCACTTTCAATCTGATCAATGCCCGCATGCGCACCATCGGCGGCCTGCCCGTGATCAGTGTCTATGACAGCCCCATGGACAGTTACAACACCTTGCTCAAGCGCATCGAAGACTTGCTGCTCGGCACCTTGATTGTGCTGATCTGCGCCCTGCCCATGCTGATCATCGCGATCGCCATCAAACTGGATTCCCGCGGGCCGGTGCTGTTTCGCCAGCGACGCTACGGCCTGAACGGCGAAGAGATCCGTGTCTGGAAGTTCCGCACCATGACCGTCACCGAAGACGGCCATGCCATCACGCAAGCGCATGCCGGCGATCGACGCATCACTCGCGTCGGGCGCGTGCTGCGGCGCAGCTCGCTGGATGAACTGCCACAGTTTTTTAATGTGCTCGCGGGCAGCATGTCGATTGTCGGGCCACGCCCGCATGCCGTCGCCCACAACGAAGAATACCGGCAACGCATCCAGGGTTACATGCAGCGCCACCTGGTGAAGCCGGGCATCACCGGCTGGGCACAAATCAACGGCTGGCGCGGCGAAACCGACACCCTGGAGAAAATGGAAAAACGCATTGAACACGACCTGCATTACATTCGTAACTGGTCGTTATTGCTGGATCTGAAAATTATTTTTTTAACGGTGTTTATCGGCTTTTTTCACCGCAACGCGTACTGATTTATTCACGAACAGAAACCGGCATCACGCTCGCTACCGCATCCAGCATGACGCGCTCAAAGCGCACGCGGTACACCCGCTCCAACTCACCCGAATGCATCACCGCCTCCGGCGTGCCATCAATCACCGCGCGGCCTGCTTCCAGCAATAGCAAACGATCACAAAACCGGCAGGCCAGACTCAGATCGTGCAAGGCCACCACCGCCGAGCCACCCGCATCGCAATGCGCACGCAATGACTGCATGGTTTGCAACTGATGACGCGGATCCAATGCGGCCAAAGGTTCATCGGCCAACAACAGCACCGGTTCGGCCGCCAGCACGCGCGCCAGCATCACGCGCAACCGCTCGCCGCCCGACAAGGTCGTCACCAAGCGATCGGCCAGATAGGTCACATCGGTCTGCGCCATCGCTCGCGCAATCGCGTCAATATCCTTCGTTGTGGCCGGCTGCCAGAACGCGCGCAACGGCAACCGCCCCAAGCCAACCAGATGCTTCACGGTCACCGGCCACACTGCCGTTGCCGACTGCGGTAAATAACCCCGCCGGCGCGCCAACTCGGCAGCCGGCATCGCGCGAATCGCGCGTCCATCCAACGTCACGCTCCCGGCAACGCCCTCTTGAATGCCCGCCATTGCCCGCAACAAGGTCGATTTGCCGGCACCGTTCGGTCCCACCAACGCCACCAACTCACCGGGAGAAACCTGCGTTGAGATCGCCTGCAAAATAGTCGCGCCTTGCAGCATGCAACCGACCTTGTCGAGCGAAAGCACGGTCATGCGAACGACCTGCGCTGGTGCATTACCAGATAAAAGAAGAACGGCGCACCCATTAACGCGGTCACGACACCCAACTGCAACGGTTTGCCCGGCAATGCCTGCACCAGCAAATCGGCCAACAACAGCAACACGCTACCGGCCAATGCACTCGCCGGCATTAACACGCCGGGCCGGAAGCCCACCAAGGGCCTCACCAGGTGCGGCACCATTAAACCGACAAAACCGACCGCGCCGCTGACCGAGACCGCAGCCCCTACGCACAACGCGATGCCGCACACCAGCCACCACCGCCAATGCTGTGGTTTAAACCCCATCGCGTGCGCGGTTTCATTGCCCAGAGTCAGCACTTCCAAATAACGCCAACCCGCCAACAGCATCAAGCTGCCGGTCAACAAAAAGGGCAACACGATCTGCACGTGCAACATGCTGCGATTGGCGACCGAGCCGAGCATCCAGTACACCATCTCGCTCATCGCATACGGGCTGCGCGCCAGGTTCAAGGTCAGGGCAATCAACGCGGCGGCAAAGCTGCTCACGGCAAGACCCGCCAGCACCAGGGTCGCGTCATCGCTGGCGCGTCCGGCCAACAATAAAATCAACACCACCGCCGCGAGCGCGCCCAGCAAACCGCCCAAAGGCAGCATGAACCAACCAAGCTGCGCCCAACCGAAATACAACACCAGCACCGCGCCGAATGCTGCCGAACCGGAAACCCCCAGAATGCCCGGATCCGCCAACGGATTACGCAAAAAACCTTGCATGGCCGCACCCGCCAGACCCAACGCACCACCCACCAATACCGCCAATAACACGCGCGGCAGGCGCACCTCCCAGACGATGATGCCGGCCATGGACGACTCACCACGCAACCCGTCCGACAAGGCCTGCCACAAAGCCAAGTCCATCGGCCCCTGATCCAGCGCCCACAACAACAGGGACAATAACGCGATGCCCAAGACCACAAAAACCGGCGCTGCCCGCATCAACGCCTTCATGAACCGACATCCATCAAGACGGCCACCGCATCGGTCAATGCCGGCCCCGGGCAAATCCAGTTGCGGTGTGAAAAGGTGCGCGTCGGAATACCCGCTGCACGCAAGGCCGGGTGTCGACCCATGCCTTGCGCCAGCGAATCACTGTGCCGGCCATCGTCATCGAGCAACAACACATCGGGACGCGCTTGCAACACCGACTCCAATGACAACTGCGCCCATTGCTGCAACCCCATGTCGGCCGCCACATTAATGAGCCCTGCTTGCTGAAGCACCGTGTCTTCCAAGGTGCCGCTGCCCATCGTCACACCACCCGGACGGTACAACAGGACGCGCTGCGGCGTGCGCTGTGCCGCCTGCTCACCCAGCTGCTGCCACCGCGCACGAAACTGCTGATTCAAGCGGGCCCCGGCCGCCGATTCACCCAACGCCTCGGCGACGGCCATGATAAAAACACTGGTGCCGTCAACGGTCGTCGGGATCTCCAGCTGCACCACGGGCACGCCCATATCACCGAGACGCTGCACGGTATACGGATCCGAAAAACCGGTGGCCAACACCAAATCCGGCTTGAAGCTGAGAATGGATTCGAGGTCTTGATCGACAATGGGCAAGCCTTGTGCGCGCCCGGCTGCCACCGAATACACCGGATCGACGGCCAATTCGGTGACCGCCATGATGCGATGGCGCGGCAACAGTTCCAGAATCAGCAAATCCGTACACAGATTCAACGACACCACGCGCTGCGGCGCAGACGCCCATGCCGGCGTGACAAAACAGAAGAGAAGGCACAGAAATACTCGAAGCCGCATCAGGCACACGCCGGGTCAGAAGCAGGAAAGGCCTCACTATACCCCAGCGGCCATTGACGCAGAAAGCGCCAAAAAAAAGGCAGGCCGAAGCCTGCCTGTTCCTACACGTCCGTGTGTCCCGCACCATCCGTGTGCGAGTGCATCCCTGCAACCGCTATTCTCCCCAAGCCTTCTTTATGCGCCAAGGGAGAACCGCGATCATTCGTGTGAGATATTCGCCCGCCCGCATTCGCATTGACCCTGTATAAGGGCTGGTGTAGCGTGACCCGCCCCGATCCGGCGTCGATGGAGGACTCTGTCATGGCTAAAGCCCGCAGCAGCAAATCATTCCAATTTGAAGAAGCCCTTGAGCGCCTCGAAACATTGGTCGAGTCGATGGAATCCGGCGAACTCAGCCTGGAAGACTCCCTGAAAGCCTTTGAAGAAGGCGTCAAGCTCACGCGGGATTGCCAAAAAGCACTCGACCAAGCCGAGCAAAGCGTGCAAGTGCTGCTGGAAAAAACCGATGGCTTTACACTCGCCGACCTGCCTGCGCTCGATAACGACGAATGAAACCATCGATTGAAGCCTACTTGTCGGGCTGCCAGACGCGCGTCAATGCCGCCATGCAATCCATTCTGGGTGCCGTGCCTGAACAACACGCCGCACTGACGCGTCTGCACAAGGCCATGAGTTACAGCGTGTTGCAAGGCGGCAAACGCACCCGCCCGGCGCTGCTGTACGCCAGCATGGAAGCCTGTACCGGACAGCCCGCCAGCGCAGCGGCAGACACCCCCGCCGCCGCGATGGAGTTGATTCACGCCTACTCACTGGTGCACGACGATCTGCCGGCCATGGATAACGATGATCTGCGTCGCGGTCAGCCCACCTGCCATCGCGCGTTTGATGAACCGACGGCGATTCTTGCCGGTGATGCACTGCAAACACTGGCCTTCGAAGCGCTGGCGCACGATGAGCACCTCAGTGAATCGCTTCGACTGCAACTCATTCGCCTGCTGGCCGTCGGCAGTGGCCATGCCGGCATGTGCGGCGGGCAAGCCATCGACCTGCAACTGACCGGTTGCCAGCCCGGGCTGGCCACACTGGAGCACATGCACCGCTTGAAAACCGGTGCGCTGATCGAGACGGCCGTGCGCATGGGGGCGACCATGGCCCATGCGACAAGCGCACAAACCGAAGCACTGGTCGGTTTTGCCCGACCCATCGGGCTCGCCTTTCAAGTGCACGACGACATTCTGGATGTCATTGCCGATACCGCCACCCTCGGCAAAACCCAGGGTGCCGATCAGGCGCGTTCGAAACCCACCTTCCCGTCATTACTCGGTCTTGACGGTGCACAGCAACATGCCAGGGCGCTGGAACAACAGGCACTCGCCTCGTTGGATGCGCTCGGTGAGTCGGCCGACTCCTTGCGCGCACTGGCGCACTGGATTATTCACCGCCACCACTAAATCCCGCGACCTGACTCCGCTTTGACGCTACAATAAGCGCCTTTAGCGATCACGCTTATCCGTCTCATGAAGCATTTTGAGCACATTCCCCGACAGCGGCCGGTAACGCCCTTGCTCGACCAGGCCGCCTTGCCGGCCGGGCTGCGTGCTATCGACGAAGCCGAGTTACCCGCGTTAGCCGATCAATTGCGTGAATATTTGCTGTGGTGCGTCGGTCAAACCGGCGGTCATTTCGGCGCAGGTCTTGGCGTCATTGAACTGACCATTGCCCTGCATTACGTGTTCAATACCCCGCATGACCGGCTGGTGTGGGATGTCGGCCATCAGACCTACCCCCACAAAATCCTCACCGGCCGCCGCGACGCCATGCTGAGCTTGCGTCAGCCCGATGGCTTATCGGGCTTTCCCAAGCGCGCCGAAAGCGAATACGACACCTTTGGCGTCGGCCATTCCAGCACCAGCATCAGTGCCGCCCTGGGCATGGCACTCGGTGCTGCCGCCCGCGGCGATGACCGCAAGACGGTAGCGGTTATCGGCGATGGTGCCATGACCGCCGGCATGGCCTTTGAAGCCCTCAATCACGCCGCGCACACCAAAGCGAACCTGCTGGTGGTCCTGAACGACAACCAGATGTCGATTTCACACAACCACGGCGGCCTGGGCAGTTATTTCGCCAAAATCTGGGCCAGCAAGCTCTACACCAGCGTTCGCGAAGGCGGTAAAAAAGTCCTGAGTCATATTCCACCGGTGATGGATTTGGCGCGTCGCACCGAAGAACACATGAAGGGCATGGTCTCGCCCGGCACCTTATTCGAAGAACTCGGCTTTAATTACATCGGCCCACTCGACGGTCACGATTTGCCCGGGCTGATTCACACCCTGCAAAACTTAAGCGCCCTGGATGGCCCGCAACTGCTGCACATCCAGACCTGCAAAGGCAAAGGCTATCTGCCTGCAGAAGCCGATCCGGTCGGCTTTCACGCCATCAATAAAATCGAAGTTCCCAAATCCGCGCCGAACGCCCCCAAAGGCCCGAAGTACCAACAGGTATTTGGGGATTGGCTGTGCCAGACCGCTGCCACCGATGAGCGCTTGATCGGCATCACGCCGGCCATGGGCGAAGGCTCTGGCATGACGGCGTTTGCCGAGCGCTTCCCGGCCCGCTATCACGATGTGGCCATTGCCGAACAACATGCGGTGACCTTGGCCGCAGGGCTTGCCTGCGAAGGCATGAAGCCGGTGGTGGCGATTTATTCCACCTTCCTGCAACGCGCCTACGACCAACTCATTCACGATGTCGCCCTGCAAAACCTGGATGTGCTGTTTGCGATCGACCGCGCCGGATTGGTCGGTGAAGACGGCGCCACCCACGCCGGCAGCTTTGATATCAGTTTTTTACGCTGCATCCCCAATATGGTGGTGATGACACCGTCGGATGAGCAGGAAACACGCCTGCTGCTATCCACCGGCTTTCAACATGCCGGCCCTGCCGCCGTGCGCTACCCTCGCGGTACGGGCCCCAACAGCAGCACCGATGCCGCACTCCAAACCGTGCCCGTCGGCAAAGCCGTGACGCGCCGCAAAGGGCAGGCAGTCGCGCTGCTGTGTTTTGGCACCACCGTGCAGCACGCCTGGCTGGCAGCCGAAACACTCGATGCCACCTTGGTGGATATGCGCTTCGTCAAACCGCTGGATGAAGAACTGATTGATCAACTAAGCCGTGACCACGCACTTCTGGTGACCCTTGAAGAAAATGCCATTGCCGGCGGTGCCGGTGCTGCGGTCAGTGAGTATCTGGCCTCGCAGGCCATCACCTGCCCGATACTGCATTTAGGTCTGCCCGATCGCTATATCGAACACGCACCGCAACAACAACAACTGGCCGATGCCGGACTCGACAGCACCGGCATTTTGCATGCCGTGCGCGAACGCCTGGCGAGCAATGCACCCGGCAAGCGACAACGCCGCTAGTTAATTACCGCGCTCATCCTGATGGTCAATCCAATGGCCGAGCTTGCCGGCCTTGGTTGCCAGATACCGCTCGTTATGGGCATTGCGCCCCGTCTGCAGCGGAACCCGCTCGACAATTTCAGCGCCCAGCCCTTCCAGCGCGGCGACCTTGCGCGGGTTATTGGTCATCAAGCGAACCTGTCGAATGCCCAGATGCGCCAACATCACACCGCAGGCACCGTAATCCCGCTGATCGGCAGCAAAACCCAGCCGCTCATTGGCCTCCACCGTATCGGCACCCTGATCCTGCAATGCATAGGCACGGATCTTGTTCATCAGGCCAATGCCGCGACCTTCCTGACGCAAGTACAGCAATGCACCGCACCCCAGCTCGGCAATGCGCTGCAATGCGGCTTCGAGTTGGGCGCCGCAATCACAACGCTGGCTGAACAGAGCATCACCGGTCAGGCACTCGGAATGCACCCGGACCAACACCGGATCACCGCTGGCCACATCGCCCAATGTCAGCGCGACATGCTCCTTTCCCGCATTGTCCGTAAAGCCATGCAGGGTGAAGGTTGCCCACGGTGTCGGCAATTTTGAGCTTTCAACAAATCGAATAGACAACGGTGGATACCGGCCATACCAAAAGGGCGCCCATTCTAGCAGCATGGGCCTGCAGCGGGGAAACCCGGAATGCTTGCCCTGCCCCGCAAATCTGCTTAGAGTGAGCGGGTTCAACGGGTTTACCTGCACCCAATGGCCTGACCGCCAAGCAGCGAACAATAATCAGACACACAAGGGGTTCTCTATGACTTTCGCACACAAAGCACTGGTTGCCGCTGTCGCACTGGCTGCCAGCAGTTTCGGCATGGCCGAAGACAACAGCAATTTTTACGGTTTCGTCGATGCCGGCCAAGCCCAGATTGACGGCCACGCATCGTACTCTCGACTCACCCATTACGCCGTGTACGGCACCGATGGCCTTGATGAGCACAACACAACCCAATACAGCTTGGGCGTTGGCATGAATTTCAATGAATACATCGGCATGGAACTCAGCTACAACAACTACGGCGAAATCAGCGACGGTTATGACACCCCGGGCTTCGTTCCTGGCAACCCGGCCAGCATCAACCCCGCCGTTGATGACTTCCTCGACACCCGCGTTGAAGACATTATGTCGGTCGGCCTCGCTTTGGTCGTCGGCACACCCGTTGGTGACAACTTCTCAACGTACGCCAAAGTCGGTGTTGAAGTGTGGGAAGCCAGCGTGCGCGGCATTTCCTTGCAAACGCCGGTATCCATTGCTGACGACAGTCACGATACCTACAACGGCATCGATTACTTCTACGGCTTTGGCTTCAAGCTGGACATGACCGACAACCTGTCACTGCGTAACGAATACGTGTGGCACAAAATGAAAGACGAAGGCCTGGAGCTGGATACCCAATCCATCACCTTGGGTCTGGTGTACACGTTCTGATCGCAACGCTTGCATAAAAAACCGCCTTCGGGCGGTTTTTTATTGCCTGCCGATGACCGCCAGCATTTGCTGCAACTCGCGAACGGCTGCTGACGGGTCAGCCGCCTCGGTGATTGCCCGCACCACCGCCACATTCGCCACGCCCGTCGCCAACACAGCCTGCATCCTTGATCGATCGATACCGCCAATAGCGACCAAGGGATACGCCTTGCCCAGCAAACGCACCCAGTCGTTCAGCCGCGCCAGCCCTTGGGGTGCAAAACGCATGACCTTGGTCGTGGTTTCGTAAATCGGTCCCAGCGCCATGTACGAGGGCGCCAAGGCGTGTGCACGCGCGATCTCGCGCTCGCTGTGATTGCTCAAACCCAGTCGCAAGCCGGCCGAGGCCATCGCATCGAGATCGGCCTGTTCAATGTCTTCCTGCCCTAAATGCACGCCATAAGCACCGGCTTCAATGGCTGCCTGCCAGTGATCATTGATGAAAACGCGTGCGCCGTACTGCCTGCCCAGTGCGACCGACTCCGCAACCTCACGTGCGATAAACTCCGGACTTTGTTGTTTGATGCGCAGCTGGATCGTGCTCACACCCAAGGGCAGCAAGCGGCGAATCCACGCGGCCGAATCCACCACCGGATACAGCCCGATTGGCTGCACGCCCAGGGAAGGAAACGCCCGTCGAACGGTATTGCCCGTAGCATTCACGGCCGGTATATCCACCGGTTCGCACGGCCACCCGGCATGCACAAAAAAACCTTCGGCAGCACCGCCATCGGCTGCCAATCGCCAGCCCTGGTTCAGATAACGCCGCGCCAACACCGCCGCATCATCGGTGGCATACCCGAGCGCCATCGCAGCCGCCATGGCCGAGGCCACAATACAACCGCTGCCATGAATCACGCCCGGCAGGCGCGCGTGCACCATCCAGAACGCATCACTGACTGTGCCAAAATAGTCTCGCGCACGCTGATCCTTCGCATGACCGCCCTTCAACAGCACGGCCTGCGCTCCCGCCTGCTGCAGCGCACGCGCCAGTTCATCGACACTCGCCGTCGCCGAAACCGCTGCACCGAGCAACCAATGCGCCTCGGGAATATTGGGTGTTAACACGCTCACCCGCGGCAACAATTCGCGCATAAAAATATCGCGCACCGAAGCATCTTGTAAGGCGCTGCCATCACTGGCGTGCAACACAGGGTCGCAGACCACCGGCACATCGGGGTATTCCTGCAAGCGTGCCGCCAACCACTGCAATTGCTCGGCACCCCGCAACATACCGATCTTGATTGCCGCAGGCGGATGCGCGCGCAAGGCATCCCATTGCGCATCCAGCATACCGACGGACACCGGCTCGACGGCATGCACCGTCTTCACCGATTGCGCAGTGACGGCCGTGATGATGGCGCAACCGTGCACGCCGAATGACTCCATGGTTTTTAAATCCGCTTGCGCGCCGGCACCGGCCGAGGAATCACTGCCGGCAATCGTCCACACCACCGGTTTGTTCACGAACTCGTGTCCTGATGCCAAAACGGCATGCCCAAGGTCGGCGTGCTGGGCTGTGCGGTTTGTCGTGCCGCCATCGCACCGGCACGATAGCCCTTGCGACCGGCGGCAACGGCTTCACCAAACGCTTCGGCCATCAACACCGGATTGGCCGCTTGCGCGACTGCGGTGTTCAACAACACGCCATCAAAGCCTAACTCCATGGCGGCAACGGCATGCGCTGGCGCACCCACCCCGGCATCGACAATCAATGGCGTGTCGGGCAGGCGCTCACGCAAAGTACGCAAGGCATAAGGGTTTAACAACCCTTGCCCGGTGCCAATCGGAGCACCCCACGGCATCAACACCTCACAACCGACATCCAGCAAGCGCTGGCATAGCACCAGATCATCGGTGCAATACGGAAACACCTTAAAGCCGAGTTTCGTCAGCGCCTCGGCCGCATCCAACAAACCGAACGGATCGGGTTGCAGGTTGTAATCATCACCGATCACTTCGAGTTTGATCCAATCGGTTTCAAACAGCTCGCGCGCCATTTGCGCCAACGTGATGGCTTCTTTGGCTGAATGGCAGCCGGCGGTATTCGGCAACAAGGTAAGATTTAACTCACGAATCAACTGCCAGATCGATTCGCCACCACCGGTCTGTGGTGATTGACGCCGCAGCGACACCGTAATCACTTCAGCGCCTGAGGCCCGAATCGCTTGCTGCATTATCGCCGGCGACGGATACAGCGCCGTACCCAGCATCAAGCGGCTTTGCAACGGCTTTCCGTACGGCGCCCAACTGTCATTCCATGGTTCGTTCATTAGCCCCCCTGCACTGCCGCTACGACATCCACATCATCGCCCGATACCAGCGTGTGCGTGCCGTACGTCGATCGCGGCACAAATTCGCCGTTGATGGCGACAGCGACACGCACGCTGTCATACCCCCATTGCTGCAAGGCATCGGCAACCGTGATCGGTAACGGACATTCTTGCATCACGCCATTGACGGAGACGGTGATTGTCATGCTGCACGCTCGCTCGTCACACAGCCCGGCCAAGCACCTGCCTCGCCCGACAATACCGCCATCGTTTGCTGCACCACGCGCGGCGCCAACAAATAACCGTGGCGATACAAACCGTTCACGCGCAAGCAATGCCCCTCCATATCGATGCGCGGCAAATTGTCGGCAAAAGCCGGCCGGCAACGCGCAAAGGCATGCTCGATACTGGCTTCGGCAAAACCGCGGTGCACGGCATACAGTGCCGATAACAACTCAAGCGATGACCGCACGGTCACCGGTGTTTCTTGCTCACTTTCAATTTCAGTGGCGCCAATGACGTAACGCGCATCCGGACGCGGCGCGATATACAGCTGATAACGCGGATGCACCAAACGAACCGGACGCGTCAAACACACCTCGGGAGCATGCAGCCATAACACTTCGCCACGCACGCCACGCAAACCCGAGCATTCGTTTTTTGCACCCAAACCACGCACATCAATAACGCGATCAAACGCCTGTTGCTCGCCATCAATCCGCCACGTTTGACCGACAACGCGCTCAACGCGAGCCACCTGCCACACGCCGCCACGCTGCTCAATGGCTTTGGCTAACACCGCCAGCAAGTGCACGTTATCCAGACACGCTTCATCCGGCAGCAGCAAGCCTTCTGAAAATTGCTCGCTCAACGCAGGCTCCAGTGATGTCAGCGCCGATCGATTCAAGACTTGGACTGCTGCACTCCGCTCACCCAACAACTGTCGCCAGTCGCGCCGCATGCGGTCCAATTCGTCGCGATCACTGCGATGCGCCACCAGCACACTGCCGGCTTGACGAAAGAACACCTGCTCACCGGTTTCGTCATAAAGCTGCGCCAACCACTGCTGCCAAATCACAATGCCCGCCAGGCCTTGCTCAAACACCACCGGCTCGGCATGCAACACCTCACTCCAGGGAGCGAGCATCGCTGCGGCCACGCGACAGGCACCGGCCGAGGCTTCGGGTGCGTGCGCATCGGCCACCACCACCTGATGACCTGCTCGCAATAATTGCCAGGCCAACAAACGACCCAGCAATCCACCGCCGGCAATTCCAATACGCATGGCTTATACCTTGTGGTAAATCTGCGCACCCTGCTCACGAAATTCATGCGATTTGCGCTGCATTTCAGCGTCGATATCCACCAGCCGAATGCTGTCTGCGTCACTGGCATCCACGCCTTGCGCTGCCGCGTAATCGCGCACTTCCTGACTGATTTTCATGGAGCAGAATTTCGGTCCGCACATCGAGCAAAAGTGCGCCACTTTGGCCGATTCTTTCGGCAAGGTTTCATCGTGATAGGAGCGTGCGGTATCCGGGTCTAACGCCAAATTGAATTGATCGTCCCATCGAAACTCGAAGCGCGCTTTCGACAAGGCGTTATCACGCAACTGCGCGCCGGGATGCCCCTTCGCCAAATCGGCCGCATGCGCTGCAATCTTGTAGGCGATGATGCCGTCTTTCACATCGTCTTTATTCGGCAATCCCAAGTGCTCTTTGGGTGTGACATAACACAGCATGGCCGTACCAAACCAACCGATCATCGCCGCACCAATCGCCGAAGTGATGTGATCGTACCCGGGCGCAATATCGGTGGTTAATGGGCCTAGCGTATAAAACGGTGCTTCGCTGCAATGCTTTAACTGTTCATCCATATTGGCTTTGATCATGTGCATCGGCACGTGACCGGGGCCTTCAATCATTACTTGCACATCGTGCTTCCAGGCAATTTGCGTCAGCTCGCCGAGTGTGCGCAATTCACCAAACTGCGCTTCATCGTTCGCATCGGCAATCGAGCCCGGACGCAGACCATCGCCTAACGAAAAGCTCACGTCATACGCTTTCATGATGTCGCAGATTTCTTCGAAATGCGTATACAGGAAATTTTCCTGATGGTGCGCCAAACACCATTTGGCCATGATCGAGCCGCCGCGCGAAACAATGCCGGTCATGCGCTTGGCCGTTAAGGGTACGTAGCGGAGCAACACACCGGCATGAATCGTAAAATAATCGACGCCTTGCTCGGCTTGCTCGATCAAGGTGTCGCGGAAAATCTCCCAAGTCAGGTTTTCGGCAATCCCATCGACTTTTTCAAGCGCTTGATAGATAGGTACCGTACCCACCGGCACCGGTGAATTACGAACAATCCATTCGCGCGTTTCATGAATGTTTTTGCCGGTGGACAAATCCATCATGGTGTCCGCACCCCAACGAATCCCCCAAGTTAACTTGGCGACTTCCTCTTCAATCGAAGAACCCAATGCCGAGTTACCGATATTGCCGTTGATTTTCACCAGAAAATTACGGCCGATGATCATCGGCTCCAGCTCGGGGTGATTGATGTTGGCAGGAATAATCGCGCGACCCGACGCCACTTCTTCGCGCACAAATTCAGCCGTGATTTCATCCGGGATGCGTGCGCCGAAATCATGACCGGGATGCTGCATGGCCAAGGCACTTTGTTCTTGCGCCTGAACGCGCGCCATGTTTTCACGAATGGCGATGTATTCCATTTCCGGTGTGATGATGCCGCGACGGGCGTAATGCATTTGCGTCACATTGGCGCCGGCCTTCGCCCGCCGCGGTTTGCGCAAATGCGTAAAGCGCAGCGCATCCAGCTCGGGGTCATTCAGGCGTTGGCGGGTGTAATGCGCGCTGTCACTGCGGAGTTGTTCGGTGTCGCGGCGCTCGGCGATCCACGCCTCGCGCACCAGCGGCAACCCTTGGCGCACATCAATCGCCACGGCGGGATCACCGTAGGCGCCGGAGGTGTCGTACACGCGCAAGGCATCGTTGGGCTCCAGGCGCGGCTCGCCATGAGGACCTTGCACCGCCGTCGGCGTTAAGGTGATTTCGCGCATGGGCACGCGAATATCGTCGCGACTGCCGGTCACATAGACTTTCCGCGAAGCCGGCAAAGGTGCGCGCGAGGCGTCATCCACTGTGGCTGTGTCACTCAGGCGTGAAACGGTTGGCTGGCTCATGGCATGGCTCTCGGTTGGGCGGGAGAGCGGCACGGAGTACAAGATGGGGGCCAACAGGCAGCAACAGGCTCTGGCATCTTGTTCCCTGCGCCGGCATTACCCGGATCAGGTTCAGCGGGTCTTTCTCAGCCCCTCTCATAACAGAAGAGCACCCCGACAAGAGCAGTCAGTCTAGGCCTAGCCCCAAGCTAAGGCAAGGCGCGACACGCCCAGCCAGCCGGCAGCCGCCTGCAACACCCCCCAAGCCAACAAACCGGCCACCACGTCATCGAGCATGATGCCAAAACCGCCGTGAATACGGCGATCCAGCAGGCGAATAGGCCACGGCTTCACAATATCAAACAGCCGGAACAGCACGAACGCCGCCAGCCACCAGACCCAACCTGCAGGCAATAGCCATACGGTGAGCCACAAGCCCACGAACTCATCCCAGACAATACCGCCGTGATCGTGTACTCCGAGCACGGTCGCCGCACGCCCACACAAATAAACCCCTACTGCAAATGCCAGTATCACCAGCAGCGCATGCAGCCACCCCGGTGCCGCCCACAGGGCCAACCCAAACGGTATCGCCATTAGGGTACCGACCGTGCCTGGCGCTTTGGGTGACAAACCGCTGCCCAAGCCAAGCGCCAAAAACACCGCCGGTTGCCGCCATTGCTCACGCGTGATCTTCATAAACATCCAGTGCCATCAATGGATAAAACGCTCGAGGGAAAGCCGCCCCCCGATACCGTATAATCGACCGACAATAACAGGGTACGCACGCTTTTGGGATGCGAACCGGCATCATCACTTCCGCAATGACAGGCTCATGGTATGAAACAACGCATTACTTGGCCAGATAACGCCAAAGCGCTGGGAATATTACTCGTATTCTGGGGCCATTTGCTCGAAAAGACCTTTCCCAACGAGCTCGCGTTTCAGTTCTATAAGGCCATTTATGCCTTTCATATTCCGCTGTTTTTCTTGCTCGCCGGTATTTTCTTTCGTTATCGCAGCAACCTGCGCTTTGGTGAACTGGTGCTCTCGCACGGCAAAAGCCGGCTGATCCCGGTACTGTTTTTCAGCCTGATTGCCACGCCCATGCTGCTACTGCCGGCCGCATGGGGATTGGAAAGCACCGGGGCGTCGTGGTCGCATGCGCTAGAAAAACTGTGGTTCCTCTTGCAAGGCTGGCCCGTCAACAACTGGGCCTGCTGGTTTTTAGTCTGCCTGTTCACGCTGGAACTGATCGCCTTTGAGCTCATTCCTTTTCTGAATACCCGCTACCGTCAATGGACTGCCGTCATCGTACTGGCCGTGCTGGGCTACTGCCTGACCGCAGACCCTTTTGCTGCCGCCGCCCGCTTGGGCATCAGCAAGAACTGGTGGTTTGTGCAAGAAGCCGTGGTTGCCCTGCCCTTTTATTTATTGGGCCACTTTCTGGCCGGCACCTGGCTGCGTGAGCGCGCAAGCAACGTCAAGGAAGTCGCACTGGCTGTCGCCTGCACTGCGGGCCTGCTCGTGACCTACAACCTGAACATGAATGACCCGGGCCCGCCCTCGGTCAATATGTCCGGTGCGCAGCACGGCCGACCGTTCCTGTTCTATATGACCGCGTTGCTGGGCTCCGTGGCCGTCATTCAATGGGCGCGCCTGATGCCCTACAACCGGCTGATTGCCTTTATTGGCGCCAACACGCTGCCCTTGATTGGCCTCAATGGCTTGCTGCTGCAATTTTTCAACCGCCCCATTGTGAATGCACTCAACGACATCGCCAGCGGCCCCATGCTGGTTGTGCTGATTTTTATGGCCTCCGTCGTGACCTTGCTGGCCTGCCTGCCGATTGTGATGCTGTTCAATCGCTGGGTGCCGCTGGCCACCGGCCGCTGGAAAGGGTTTTCCCCGGCGTTTTACCAGCGCATGTCACTGAACGTGACCAGCCTGCCGGTTTACATGGCCATCGCCGCGACACTGATGGTGTTTTCGTTTTATGTACAACCCGGCACCAATTTGCGGCCAGGGCTGGACAGCTCATGGGCCTACGCACTGAACTACATTGCCCACACCGGACTGGTCATGGGCAAAGACATCTACTTTACGTTTGGCCCGCTCGGTTTTCTGGATCACCCGCGCCCACTGTCCATGAACATCATTCAGGGAGCCTCGCTATTTTGGGCGCTGCTGTCGTTCGCGCTGTTTTTCAATTTACTGAAATTGGTGCAAGACAACTGGAAAGACGCTTCGTGGCTCGTTCGCGGCCTCAATCTCGTCGCCGTGCTGATCTTGGCCATGTTTCTGGATGATCCTGTACAGCGCATGATGATGCTGGTCTATGTGCTGGCTTTGCGTTTTATCTGCACGGCAAAACCGCACCTGCTGTACTTATCGGGCGCGGTTGCCTCGATCAGCATGATGGTCAAATTCTCGTACGGCGTGACCACCTTTGCCTTCCTGGGGCTGTTCTGGCTGGTCTACGCCATTCAGCATCGCAACATCCGCACGCCGGCGATGGCCGGCATCTGTGCTGCCGTCACGTACTTTCTGGTTTGGTTCGCCATTTATGGCTCCACTGCAGGTTCAATCGGCTACCTGCTCGGCGGACTGGAGTTTTCGCGCGGCAGCGTGTCAGCCATGGCGCTCAACCCCGAACACAGCACCGGCGCCATCGCGCTGTTCTACTTCTGGTTTGTGCTCGCCTTTGCCGTGCTCATGATCGGCAAACTCACACGGCCGCATTACCTATTGATCGCACTGCCCTTTGCCGGCCCGCTCTTTATCTGGACGCGTTATGCCTTTGGCCGCGAAGACGTATCGCACATTATTCTGCTGTATTGCTTTGCTTTTTATATTCCCCTGCTCACGCTGCCGCTGATCAAACCGCTGGCACGCAAACTGGCCTATGCCGTGATCATGGCGGCCACCTTGCCCACCTGGTATTACATTCATAGCCTGCCGGTATTCCAGTTTATTGATACCCAGCCCGAGGAAGTGCGCGAGCCGCTATCGGCCATCCCCGACCGCTTTAACCTGGATGATCGCGTGCAATCCTGGGTGGTTGCCTCCGAGCGGGAACTGGCCACGCTCAAGATGTCCACCGACATGCGCGCACGCGTCGGCGATGCGACTGCCGATGTGTACCCGTGGCAGAACCTGATTGCCCATGCCAATTATTTGAACTGGACGCCGCGCCCGGTATTCCAGAATTACATCACCTATACCCCCAAACTGGATGCCTATAACGCCGCGTTCTACAACAGCGACGCCCGCCCGCGTTACATCGTTTGGGATAATGACGAACCTCAGGACATTGACCGGCGCTACCCGTTCAGTTCCGACCCGCTCACCCGCGATGCCATCATTCGCTGGTATAAACCCGTCATGCGCGACAAGCGCTTCACCTTGTTTGAAGCGCAAGCCACGCCACAATTGTCGGAGCGTCACGTCATCGCCTCCGGTCACACCGAATGGAACGAATGGATCAACCTGCCGCAAAACAGCCTTGATATCGTGAAATTGCATCTTGGCTTCACGCGCACACTGGCCGGCCGACTGAATGCTGCTGTCTGGAAAGAAGGACAGGTCTTTATTGACTACAAACTGCGGGGCGGCCGCATCGTCACCCACACGCTGGTGGTCGATAATGCCGTCAGTGGCGTCTGGGCATCGCCGTATATCGCACGCCTGGGGCCGCCCTTGAAAAGCCTGTCACCCATGAAACCGGCGCTGGCTGAAAAATATTTGGCCCTGCGCAAATGCGAAGGCTACACCGACAATATCAACGTCACCGGATCCACCCTGGAACTCGACGGCTGGATTGCCTGTCTGGACAGAGACACCGACCGGCAAAAAGTGCGCGTGTTACTGGTCAGCGACACCAACACCTATCAAATGCAGGCGCACTCACAACCGCGTCCGGGCATTACCGAGCACTTCGGCATGACGGGAAAGTTTAATCTGGAAAACTCGGGCTTCTCGGCCGTTATTCCCATCGACAATATCGCCGACGGCGAATACGCCATTTATTTGGTCAGTGACGTGGACGGCGACATGGCCATCACGCCTTACCCGCACAAACCCATCGCGATTTCTGGAAGCAGCATGGACAAGCACAATGTCGAGGCGCTGCGCATTCACACCTTAAAACCGTGGATTTTCAAACCGGACATTACCTTTGAATGGACCGGGTATGACTATATTGGACAAGGGAAACCGTTTTAATGCCTATGCGTACGACCCGACATCACGCCATTCGAGCCTTATTGTTCATTGCCGCATGCAGTAGCGCGTGGGCCGGGGCGGGCAATCGTCCAAACTTCCTGCTCATCATTACCGACGACCAGTCGTGGGCGCATACCGGCTATGCGGGTTATGCCGTGCAAACGCCCGCTTTTGACCGCCTTGCGGCCGAAGGCATCTACTTTCGCAACGCCTATGCGTCTGCGCCCACCTGCACCGCCTCGCGCTCGGCGATTCTGGCCGGGCAGCATTTCTGGCGGCTCCGCTCGGCCGCCCAACTGTGGGGCCGCTACCCCTCGGACGTTGCCAATTACCAGCAACTGCTGCAGTCGGCGGGCTATCTGACCGGCTTCACCGGCAAAGGCTGGGGACCAGGCAAGAGCGATCTGCCCAATAATCCCGCGGGCCTCGGCTATCAAAGCATTCATCTGGAAAACGAGCCCGGCATCAGCCCTACGGATTACGCTGAAAATTTCAAAGCGTTTCTGGCGCAACGCCAGCCCGGCCAACCCTTCTCGTTCTGGATTTCCCCCTGGGAGCCGCACCGGGCCTACGACCCCGGCATCGGTCGCCGCCACGGCGTTGACCCTGACACCCTCATTCTGCCGCCCTTTTTGCCGGATCACCCGGAGGTGCGCTCGGATGTCGCTGATTATCTGTATGAAATCGAATGGATGGATGCGCAAATCAGCAAGGCATTGGCGTATTTGCGCGAAACCGGCGAGATGGATAACACGCTGATCGTCTACACCTCCGATAACGGCATGCCCTTCCCGCGCGCCAAATCCAACAACTACACCTACGGCGTTCGCGTGCCGTTGGCCATGCGCTGGGGACACCAACGCGCGCAAGGCTTGATTCTCGATGACATGGTCAGCCTGACCGATTTGGCGCCGACATTTCTGGATATGGCCGGCGTGCCCGTCCCCGACACCATGACCGGCCGCAGCCTGAAAGGTCTCCTGAACAAGGCCTCGCGATCCGGGCAATTCTCGGAAGGTCGCGCATACGCCTTTACCGGCTTTGAACGCCACATTGGCGATGCCCGCCTGCACAACCGGGGGTACCCGTCCCGCGCCATTCACACCCAAGACTGGGTTTACATTATCAATCTGGCGCCCGAGCGCTCGCCGGCCGGCCCACCGAAACGCTTTGCCGACATCGACGACGGCTCGCCCTCTAAAGAGGCCATCATTCAACTGCCCGAGCTCGATTACTACTTGCAGCTGGCCACCGCCAAACGCCCGGAAGAAGAGCTCTACGACCTGAAAAACGACCCCGGCCAATTGAATAATCTGGCCGATTCATGGCGGCATTACCTGACCAAATATCAGTTACGCAGTCGCTTATTGGGCGAAATGCGCGCCACCGGCGACCCGCACACCACCGGGCACGGCGCCGATTTTGATGCCTACACGTACTATGGCAAGTCTTATGCCAAGCGTTCGGACAAACCGACGCCCGACGATACCGAAAACACGGACACTGCTCAGAACCACCTCCTTCAGAGTAGCCGCTGGAGTCATCCAGCCCTGTACGCGATTGCGGGTATCGGGCTGATGTTTGCGCTATTTTTCGTATGGCGTAAAAAAGCCAAATCCTGACTCGATACGCTACAATACGGCCCTGAGCCTCAAGGCTCCCATAATAATTAACACGACAGATAGAGTGCGTATGCCTACCAAAAGTGATATCCCCTGCCCCGTTTGCGACTCCAATAACCGCACCATTATTCTCGAGCCCTGGAATACGGAAGACGACCCGGCCAAATTGTACGGCGCGGCCTCCGGCATCCCCGGCACCCAGGTGCTGGTGAAGTGCAACGATTGCCAAATGATCTATGAGAGCCCGCGCTATGACGCAGCAACCATCGTCAAAGGCTACATGGCCTCACAAGAAGCCGGGCACGACAGCCAGTACCCGATGCGCGTTGACAGTTTTTACCGCACACTGAAAAAGCACGCGGCACGCTTGCCTGCCCCCGGTGCCAAGGTACTCGACATCGGCACCGCCGGCGGCGCGTTTCTCGATGCGGCCAAACAATTTGGCTACGACGCGCACGGCATGGAGCCTTCTGCCGATCTGGTGGCCCGCGGCAAAGCGCGCGGCCTGCAAATAGAGCAAGGCACCATCGAGAGCCACCAGTTTGAAGCCGGCAGCTTTGATATGGTCTGCCTATGGGATGTGATTGAGCATTTGCCCGATCCCAAGGCCTCACTGATCGAAATCAGAAAGCTCTTGAAGCCCGGCGGTATTTTGTTGATCAACTTCCCCGACATCGGCACGTGGCAAGCCAAGCTCGCCGGCAAGCGTTTCTGGTGGATCTTGTCGGTGCACGTGCATCACTTCACGCGCAAGAGCATCAAGGATATTTGCGATCGCTCCGGCTATGACGCATTCCATTTCCAACGCTACTGGCAAACCTTGTCGTTTGGCTATCTGGAGCAAATGGCCGTGCATTACAAAATTCCGCTGGCCGCGTTCATTTTGAAATACACACCGCAATTCATCCAGCGTATTCCGGTGCCGTATTACGCCAGCCAAACCACCGCTTTGACGAGGATAAAATAATGACCACGTATATTCTCGGTGGCGGCCCCTCGGGCATGGCGCTGGCCGACGGCCTGATCGATGCCAATGCCGGGCCTTTTGTTCTGCTGGAGCGCGGCACACAACTCGGTGGTCTCGCGCAGAGCCCGCACTGGGAGAACATCGGCGATCACGATTTGGGCCCGCATAAAATTTTCTCGCTCGATCAAGCCTTGGTGCAACGCATTGAAGCCTTGCTGCCGGCCAGCGACTGGCTGACGCGCGAAAAAGTCAGCAGCATTTACATGAAAGGGCATTACCTGCCTTACCCGCCATCACCCTTTTCATTGTCCGGTGTATTCGGTTTGCCTGCTTTTATTAAAATGGTCGCCGGTTACGGCATTGCCAAAGTGGGTGGCCTGCTGAGCTCAAAGCGCCCGTCCACTTTTGAAGAAGACCTGATCGGCCGCCTCGGCGCGCCGTTATATGAAATTCTGTTCAAACCGATTGCCGAAAAACTCTGGGGCAATCCTCGCGAACTCGACGTCAAACTCTCGAAAGGCCGCGTGCAGACTCCGGCACTGACCGAAGTACTCGGCCGCTTGATCGGCTTGCAAAAAAGCAGCGAGTTTGAAGCGCTGACTTTCCGCTACCCCAAAGGTGGCTTGGGCCGCATCTGGAAAGCCATTGAAGCCAAAGCCGCAGGGCACGGTGAATTCCGCATGGGCTGCACCGTCACCGGGCTTGATTCCGAACAAGGCGTGATCAAACGCATTCGTTATGTGTGCAATGGCGCAGAGTCCGTCATTGAATTGGGCGCCGATGATTATGTGGTCTCGACTTTACCGCTGGGGCTGATCACTAAGATTCTGGCGCCGTCCTTGCCCGCGCACATTCCGGCACTGGCTGAAAAAGTGGTGTCATTAAACGATTTGTTGCTGGTGTTTTTACACGTCGACAAAGCCAGCCTGGTTGATGAGTCCTGGGTGTTTATTCCCGACCCGGACATTGCTTTTCACCGCCTGAGCGAACAGGAATCGTTTGACCCGGGCATGACACCCAACGGCAGCATCGTCTGCTGTGAAATCATGAGCAGTGCCGGCCGTCCCTTTGCCGATAAAACCGATGATGCGCTTTGCCAAGCCGCACTCAAAGGTTTGGCCGATATGGGCTACAAAGATTTCAAAGTATTGAATCAACGCGTCATCCGTCTGCCCAAAAGCTACCCGGTGTTCCGCACCGGTTATGAAGCCGGCTTGGCTGAACTGATTGGCGTGATGGACGGTTACAGCAACTTACGCTCCATCGGCCGCCAAGGCGCCTTCAACTACATCGGCACACTCGACGCCATGGATATTGGCTACGGTTTGGCCGCATGGCTGAATGACGGACGCAAACAGTCTTGGCAAAAAGAACGCGAGCGCACCAGTCACTACCCCGTTCTCGACTAGTCTTGGTATGAAACTGACGCTGATATCACCACGACTCGCCTTGCAAAAAGGCGATTTTTTGGGGTCCGGCGTCCCTTATTGGCCTGTTGAACTGGCCACTCTCGCCGCGTTCGCCCGCGAAGCCGGCGACAGCATCACGCTGATTGATCTGTTCGGTAATGATCCAACGCAACTGGAAGACGCCGGCGATCACTATCGTCAAGGCCAGACGATAGAGCCGCACCTGACTCATGAGGCCGTTAAAGCATCCGATGCTTTTATTCTGTATGCGATTTCGTACATGTCGCATCAAGAATTGCTCTCTCTGGTGCAGACACTGAAAAAGCGCTTCCCGACCGTGCCGGTGGCCATACTTGAAAACTCGCAGGCCGTGACTGCCTACTCCTTGCAACGCATGGCGCAGCAATTTCTGGATGCGGGCGCTGACTGCCTGATTTGCGGAGAAGCGTATTTCAACTGGAATGACATTTGCGAAAAGCTGAAGAACCCTGCCGCTGCCACACCCGTCAACGTATTAACGGCAGGCAGCACTGCGCCGCCGACACGACTGACATCCAAAACCGCGCATTACCCGATTCCGGCTTGGGACCTGATCAACGTGCAAGGCTACTGGAACTTGCCTTATTCGCACGGCCCCAAAACGCCCACCTACTTGCCCGTACTGACATCGCGCGGCTGCCCCTATCCCTGCGATTTCTGCGTGGTGCCTGAAACCAACAGCAAACGCTGGCGCGGCAACAGTCCTGAAGACGTGGTGCATGAACTGCTGGTACTGCGCGATCAATTCAATGTACATGATTTCCAAATCGAAGACTTGAACCCCACCGTGCAACACGAACGCTGGGAAAGAATTTGCGAACTGCTCATCGAACGCAACGCCAACATCCGCTTTTATTTTGTCAGTGGCACAAAAGCCGAAACCTTGCACATCGATACGATCCCGTTATTTGCCAAAGCCGGCTGCCGTTATGTCTCTATCAGCCCCGAGTCCGGCGGTAAAGATTTGATGAAAGCCATCGGCAAAAAATTCAATTATTCGCACGGCATTGATCTGGCAGCTGCCTGTCATCAACACGGCATTCGCACACAAGCATGCTTTCTGGTTGGGCACCCGCACGAAACCGAAAAAGATTTTCATGCCTCGCACGACTACATGAAAAAAATGATCGCCGCGGGCCTGGATGAAGTGGCCGTGTTTGTTGTCGCGCCCTTTGCGGGCAGCGTGCTGTATGCCAATAACACCATTGCAGTTGATGACCACAATGCCTTGCCCAGCTTTTCGCCGAAGGGTCGCTCCGATTATGAAACCCTTGAAAGTCGCCGAAAAACGCTTATCCATACCTTTTTCTCCTGCAAACTGAAACGCGGCATCGGCATCTGGATGCAAGGCTTGCGCGCCGTCTTCGGCACCCCGCAAACTAAAATGGAAAACCTGCCACGGCGCATTCTCTACATTTATTGGCTGCTGGCCCGTCGCCGCTGGCTCGCCAAACGGGATACGAACCATGCGTGAAAAGCCCAAAGTGCTGTTGATCATTCCTTGCTTCAACGAAGCCGGTTCTATTGCGGCCCTGCTGCAGGAAATAAAAACCGGCTGCCCGGAATATGAAACCGTTGTGATTGACGATGGATCTCGCGATAACACCTACGCCATCGCCAAAACACTGTCTCCCACGGTGCGCCTACTCAAAAACCTTGGCATTGGCGGCGCCGTCCAAACCGGCATCAAATACGCCGCACAACATGATTTTGATTTCTGCGCGCAGATTGACGGCGACGGTCAGCACCCGCCCGAGGAAGTCAAGAAACTCCTGGCGGCCTGGCAAGAAAAGCCGCGCTCTATTCTGATTGGCAGTCGCTACATTGCACACGACACCTTTCGATCAACGTGGACGCGCCGACTGGGCAGCCAGATTATTTCAACAGCGTTGAACCGACTATTCGGTCAATGCCGTGTCTCTGATCCCACCAGTGGCATGCGCCTGATGGATCGCGAGGCCATCGCATTGTTCGCAGCCCACTACCCGCATGACTTCCCCGAGCCCATTTCACTGGCATGGGCGTTGCGATCCGGTCTGAGTGCTGGCGAGGTTCCCGTCAAAATGCGTGCCCGCGAGCACGGCCAGAGCTCCATCATCGGCTGGAAACCCATTGCGTACATGTTTCGCGTTCTCAGTTACATTATCCTGGCCCGACTGAGTCGCTCCTCACTCCAATAAACCCGGAAAACGTGCCGCCATGAATGAAACATCGCTCGAAACGACCGTACTGATTTTGCTGTTCGCCGCGTGGTATCTCGTGCTGATGGCCCGAAAAACCGCACGCCGCCAAATCGATCTGTACGATCTGGCCATGCTCTCCACCGTTGCCGTGATCCCGGCTTTTTTCGTGCTGTTTCCCGACACCACGCTCGCCATCACCCAGATCACCGGCGTTGCGTTTCCGTTTGTGATCTTGTTTGGCGCATTGCTCGCCGTGCTGTTCCTGTTTATGCACCGCCTGACCATCAAGTTGCACCGCCTTGAGAGCGACAACCGCATGCTGATTCAGGAATTAAGCATTCTGCGCCAATCACAACAACAAGATTGAATAAGCCAGCCGGCCCTGTTCGTGCGCGGGAGATCGTATTGAAACAACATCTGTTCCTCGCACTAAAAATCATCATCAGCATCGCATCACTCGTCGCATTGGCCTATTCGGTCTCTTGGGGTGCATTGCTGGCCGTCTTTAGACAAATCCAGCTACCGTGGGCACTCTTGGCACTGGCCGTCTTTTGGGCGGCACAGGGTATTTCTGCCTTACGCTGTGCGTACATCGCTCGCCGACTGGGTGCTTATCTGGATTTTGGCACCTCGGTACGCGCGCACTTTCTCGGCCTCTGGTTCAATCAGGTGTTACCCACCAGCCTCGGCGGTGACGTCGTCAAAATTGCCGTCCTGAAAAAGCCGCTCGGTTTGGGCATTGCCGTCCGTGCGACGGTGCTCGACCGCTTGTCCGGGTTGATTCTGCTGATGCTCGCCATTGCCCTGACGCTGCCGCTCTATGCCAAACTGTTCAACAATACGCACATGACGCTTTCATTGGCGGCCTTGTCGATGGGCTTCCTGCTCGCGCTACCCTTGGGTGTGTGGCTGGCCGCCAGCCTTCAACAACGCCTGCCCGAACAGGCCTTCCTCCAAAAGCCTTTGCAACTGCTGGCGGATTTGCCCCGCTTTCGTAAAGGCATCCCGTTGTGGGAACAAACGTGGACCTCGACCATCGTCCACTTCAACGGCATTGCCGCCTACGGATTGCTGGGTCAGGCCCTCGGCATCCAGGTGGACTGGCTGCTCTTTGTGTTACTGGTGCCGCTGGTCTTTTTGGTCGCCTTGATTCCCTTGTCGTTTGCCGGCTGGGGGATTCGTGAAGCGGGAGCCGTATGGCTATTTGGCATCGCGGGCATTGCGCCCGAAAAGGCACTTGCCATGTCCGTCTGCTTTGGCCTAATGTTAATCGTCGCAAGCGTACCCGGGCTGCTGCTATTTATGAGCAACACCGAAAAATAGTCCTGTAAACCCTTCAGCGTAATCGACACCGGAGAATACGTGCTCGTGGATTGGCTCAACGCAATACCGGAAATGTTTCCACAACTCTATCGCGCACGGATTCCGCCCAGTCAGACATGGAGCGATCTACTCGCCAACCCTGACTACATGCTGGCCGCCCGCTTCCTATTGCAGAATGCCGCTTTGGTGGGCATTGCCATGCTATTCGGGCTTGGCCTCATCGCAGTGCTCACGCGCAAGGGACACACCCTGAATACCCGCCTTGGCATGGCCACTCTGGCATTCCTTGGCACCGGGATCGGCTTGGGCATCATGATTGCCGAGCTGTTCCTGCTCGGCTTGTTCTACCTTCTCACGCCGGCCAATGTGGCCATTGCGTTTACACTCAGCGGTGGCATGGCCTGTGCTGCGCTCATTCATCACCGCGATACCATGGCCGATCTGATTGAACGACCGCTGCTTTCGATCAACAGCACGATCACGCTAGCCGTCTTCATCTTAATTGCCGTCATACAATTCGGCTCCGTCAGCGCCCCCTTGGCAAGTGATGCGACCTCCTATCACATGCCGTATGCCGCCTTCATGCTCAAAGAGCATGGCTTAAGCGTCCACGAACACCTGATCTACCCGTATCACAGCTTAAACATCAATCTGTTCTATAGCTTGGCGCTGATGATCCAGCACGAGCTGACCTTTGCTCAATCCGTGAACGCGCTATTCGCCTCGATGACCATGATGGGCATGTATTTATTTGGCCGATCCTTAGGTCAGCGCCACGGCATTGCCATCGCGCTTCTAATCCTGTTTGTGCAAATTTATTGTGTCCGCTTTAACCGCTTTATTGCCAACGTTGATATGGGCAGCATGTTTTTTGTATTTCTTTGCACGTTTGCCTTATACCTATGGAGCCAGAATAAACGCGCCACCTGGCTGCTCATCGGTAGCGCCATCGGGCTTGGCATTGCCATGGGCTCCAAATACCTGATGTGCATTTTTGCGCTGCCGGCAGGTTTATTTATTATCGCAACCGCTCGAAAAGAATGCGCAAGGCCCTTGGCCATCTACATCGCATGGTCCGCCTGCTTTGGTCTCTGGTGGTATATCCGTAACTGGATATTAATAGGCAATCCGGTTCATCCCTTCGCACCCGGCATCTTCGGGTACCAGCTCTGGGATGAGGCGGACATGATTCAGCAGATGTACCCCATTCTGAATACCTTTTTACCTCGCAGCCTCGAGGGTTTTTTGGCCATGCCAAAATTTGCCTACGAATCCGAGGTGTTATTTCATCACGGCCCTTTCATTATGATCAGCATGCTCTATGGCGCCACGGCGCTGTGCTGGTTTGCCGGTCGAAATTCATTGATTTTCCTTCCTTTTATCTGGATCTACCTCGTGTCATGGGTGTTCGGCTCGCAAGACCCCCGCCACTTTTTGCCCATCGCACCCTTGATTTATCTCTATACCGGCAGCGCCATCAACGGCCTTATTTCTGCCATGGGCGTCGGCACGGGTAAACTTTTATTCCTGAGGAATGAACGCGCCAAGCAGATCATCGCGCTATCGTTTTCCATTTGCTTGTGTGTTGGTGCACTGATGTTTGCCGCGCACGACGCACGCAACAAAAGCGTCTCGGTTTTCAATTCCGGCATTGCGCCTCGCCCTGGCGTTGACCCCAAAAGACGACGCTCCTACACACTGGAAATTGACATCATTGAGCGGGCCAATGATCTTTTTAAGCCCGACGAAGTGATTTATGAATTTACCATGCGCGATGCGCGCTGGTTTTACAACGGCACCATGGTAGGCGCTCCGTTTGGACCTCACGGCTACTGGCGCATCATCACCGCAGCCGGCCGACAAACCCCCGGTGGCGGCATCGACCCGCAAAAACTCGAAGACATTTTAAAAAGTCGCTACGGTGCAGTCGGTTTTGTAATCCCCAACGCCGTGGATGACCCCAGCATGTCGCTGCCTTACAAAAACAGCGAATTTGAAGCACAGTTTGATCTTCTGTATCGAAACGAGGCGGGCTCTATCTACCGATTCAAGACACCGCCAGCCAAGGCATTACCGACTGAAAATTAAGTAGCCCATTGGGGTGACCAGCGATTTGGGCACAAGATCACTCAATGAGTGACCGAACGCATTAAACATGTACGTAAACTGCTGAATTTTTTCCGGCTTGATGCCCGCCATCAGCAAATGCTGCTGAACATGCCATTTATAGCCCCAGTGGGGCTTGCCATTGTTTGCAAACTCAAAGTGCGAATAACCCCAATCGCGCGATTTTTCGGCCAACGCATCCAGATCAAAAATGTATTTATCTTCCATTTTAGCCAGCGCTTCTTCATTTCCTTCCAGCCACTTTGACTTCAGGATGTGACGATTCATGCGCTTTATTTTTTCAATATCGTCATCATCCATAATGCCTACTTTGGTGTTGCGTTCAGTGCGGATGATGAGTTCGCCAAAAAAAGCGACCCAGATTTTCCCTTGAATCACCGGCTCATAAAACATGGCTTTACCGCCCGGCTTGAGCATGCGGCGTACGTTTTCAATCACTTTTTCGTAGTGAATAAAATGATGCAGCACGCTATGCCCTACAATCAAATCCAGCGACTCATCGCGAAACGGCAGCTGATTGGCATCACACAAATAATAATTAACGTCCGCACCGCCCGGCATGCCACTCAAATCCGTGCGCAGCTCATTCAAAAAACGAAATGATATGTCGCAGGCATGAACCGATTTAAATGGCAGCTGCTTGGCCAACCCCCAAGTTAACTGGCCGGTGCCGCAACCGATTTCCAGCACATCGCCATAGGTCACGCCACGCTCGTCAAAAACATCTTGCCAGTCATCCGCCACTTTCTCGCGACGATCGCCATCAATATTGTGATGGTCGTCATAATCCATGTCATCGAGTTTTGTGAACGCACTGTTGCTGGCCAACAACACGGGGATGCCGTCTTTTTCCGCATACGACTCGCCACACTGCGTACACTCCAGCATCTGATGACCCTGCTTCAGCGGCCCTGCGTGGCAGACAGGGCACTCCAGAATATCAATCCGGTAATTGGCATTGCTGATTGCAGCGGCATTCTTGTTTGCCTTGGCTTTCTTCATTTCCATCAATCCGATAAACGACCGTGATATTTAGGGTGTGTAGCCCTTATTGATATTCTCCAGCTGTTGCGGCGTGTACTCCGACAGCTTGATCACCACCACACCATTTGCCCATTGTACCGAGCCTGCCCGAGGCCACACCGGCATCTTCTGCGCCACAGCAACAACGGCTGCCCGCTGCGCCGGAAGCGCCGGCTTATAATTCCGATAACCCATTGTTTTTATTAAGTTTGAAAGCCTTCTGACATCGCCTTCGCCCCAATCGTAGAAGGACACGCCGACCGTGCTGCGTTGGACGAATATGGGCGACGGCTGTCGATCCAGCTTGCCAACCAATTCCAACCGAATACTATCATGATCACCCGCACCGGAGGCATCCATCGCCTCTGCCACGCGATCCAGAATACGGGTCGTCAACTCACGATCGGACAGCCAGCCCATGTAGTTTGACATCGCCAGGCGGTTGTTTGCGACGGCAAATTGCCAACCACACATAACAATCAGAACCCATAAACAGCCCCGCACAACGGTGCCGGCCTGACGCATCGCCAGTACCACGATACCGGCCAACACCACCGGAATCGCCAACATTGCACGCGGAGGCATATCGCCGGCATTAAGCCCGTGAAAACAAAACGGCACGACAACCACCGCAACCAGCAGGCCCATCGCCTGCAACTTCAGGCTCATCGGATGATGCCTGCGCATTATGCGATTCACCAACACTGCCATGGATAGCACAAACAACACGAGCAACGCGGGGACATTGGAGACATAGATATCACCGGATCCTAAAAAATAGCGCATCATGTCCTGCGCAATTCGCATCGATGCTTGCGATAAATACGCGGCCGTCCATTCCAGCTTTATGTACCCATCGACATAACCGTCGGACTCTCGCCCCAATACCGCATACGATATCTGCTGACTCAAGAAAAACAGACCGACCGCAACAGCAAAAGAAACCCCTGCCCGAAAAGACAGGGCATACCCATCACGCTTGATGGCATCCGGAGACGTGCTCAAAAAAATGCGCATCAAATAAAGACCGAATGCTGCCGCGATCACCAGCGCGAATGCCTGATAAATCGCCATGGCAAACATCATGGGCAGAACACCCCACAACGCATCGCCTGCGGTTTTCGCTCGAATGACCATCAGCACACCGCATATTGCCAATAACATGCCGATGCCAATGCCATAACCCAGGCTCGCAAAGGTGTAGCTGTAAAACAGCACCGGCGACATGACGAACAGCACGGCCGCCGCGTATGCCGAAGCATCGAGATCGCCCATCGCACGCAAAAACAACGTGCAGGCAGCCGCTGTTCCAGACAAGGCAATCAATGTGGGCAATAGCGGCATGACCGGGGCCGGCAGCAATAAGGCATTGAGCACATACATGCCCCAGCGCCCTTGTGTCACCCAATTCAATCTTGGGCCGTATAACTGCGCATGATTTTCATCATCGATGGACAAGGAAAACCCAAACAAATGAAAACCGAATGCAAGCAGACTCAAGGCGGCCAGATACGCAAGCCAAAGACGGTTCGCCGCCATCCAATACCCGGCTTGCTGCAACGAGCGAGCCATGCGATCAGCAAACCGGCTCATCGACCGACTCCGTCAGGCGAATCGGCCATGAGTCGCGATGAACCTTTTTCAATAACAAAACGCGACAACGCATACGTCAGGGGAATGGTCGAAACCACGACCAGAAGCGGCGAATAAATCTCTGACCATCCCAGCCCGCCGATGAGTACCGACAGCAACGCAAGCGTCACCAAATACTGCACCACGTAAACCAGCGGGAAAGCAAAAAAGCTTTTCACCGACATCGGCCGCTTATACACCCAGATCGACTGGACAATATAGCCATAAATAATGCCGGCACCGTAGGCCAGGGTCCACGCCCATCCGTAGGGCAGCCAATGGTTGGCCACCAAATACACCGCATACGAGATAACCGTGCTCACACCACCGCTGATCAGAAAACGAAAAAATTTATGCTGCATGGCTTGGCGAATCACCGCAACTTACCCACGGCCATTCGCATAAAGTCATCGTAGTTGCGAATATAATCGCCTTCCTCGTAATGATTGGACGCAAACACCAGCAACACGGCATCGGCGCTGTAGCGATACAACGAGCCCCACACCATTTTTGGCACATAAACACCCTTGCTCGCATCGTCCAGCGCAAGTTCGCAGCGCGAATGACCGTCGTCCAGTGCCAGTTTGCAGGAGCCTTGGATGCACACCAGAAATTGCTCGCACTCGCGGTGCGCATGCTCGCCACGAACTTCCGCACTCGGCACGCCGCTGATCACGAAAAACCGCTTCACGGAAAAGGGAACATCTTGCTCGAATTCAGCGGCGTTCAGCTGCCCGCGATGATCGCGCACGGTTTTCAATGTATGCACACTGGCACCGCCCACCGACAGCGGCAGCACCGCATGCGGGGCGATCTGCAAATCCGCTGGTACCGCACGACGAGCAACTTCGCCGGAGCCGGCATAACCAATAACGTGCGCAGGATTGCCGACAACAATCGCATTGGGCGGCACCGAGCGTGTCACCACAGCACCCGCCCCCACCATCGCACCGCGCCCGATATTAATGCCCGGCAAAATCGTGGCATTGGCACCAATGGAAGCGCCTTCACCAATCACGGTTTCCAAAAATCGCGTCGGCCGTTGCTTGCTGCGAGGAAAGTGATCATTCGAAAACGTGGCATTGGGACCAATAAAGACATCACTGCCGATACGCAACCCGTCCCACAACTGAACGCCGCACTTGATCGTAACCCGATCGCCCAGCACCACGTCATTTTCAATAAAAACATGATCGCAAATATTGCAATCCCGGCCGAGCCGCGCGCCCGGCAAAACATGCGCAAACGCCCAGACACGCGTTTCATCGCCAATCTGCGTGCTCTCACACAGCGCCTGTGCATGCACAAAATATTTCATGATGACTCCTGCTGTGATTGGCCATCGAATGCCGTCGCCTCACGCACCACGGCAATCGGTCGACCCTGCGTATTACCAAAAGCACGCCAGACATAGGCGCCAATAATGCCGAGCCCCAGGGTATTTAAACCGCCAAAAAACAAAATCGTCATCACCGTGGTTGCATAACCGGCCACACTAATACCGGCCACCAGTTTTGCCCACACAATCGCCAGACCCAGCATCACCGACACCGTCAAACCCAGCACGCCCAACATCATCAACAAGCGAATCGGTAAATCTGAAAATGAAAACACACTGTCCATTAAATAGCGGAGCTTTTTGCTGAAGGTCCATGCACTTTTTCCATGTTCGCGTGATTGGCGCTGGTAGCGTACCTGCTTGCGCTCAAAACCCAGCCAGAAAATCTGGCCTATCAGCGAACTGTGCACTTCTTCGAGCTTGATCAATTCGTCGCGAAATTTTTTGTTGCAACCAAACACATCCACGCCACCGGCCGGAATCTCGGGCATGACCAGCGTCCGGTATAACCACCAATAGCTGGAGGCCAGCCACCGCTGCGGCCACGGGTCGTCACGGGCTTCGCGCTGCCCCACCACCACATCCGCATCACCGGCGGCGAGCACTTCAAAGAACTGCAGCGCAAGCGCCGGCGGCTCTTGAAGGTCGGCGGCCATCACCGCAAAGTCATCGCCACGCGCCAACTGCAATCCGGTCCGGATGGCAGCGAATGCACCGTAATTGCGTGAGTGCATCACCAGTTGCGATTGAAAGGGCATTGCCGGCAGCGCCTTGCGTAACACGGCGGCGCTATGGTCCGGACTGCCGTCCACCACAAACACCACTTCAAGCACCCCATCAACCTGCGCGGCAACGCCACTCAAGGCATCCAGCAAGGCAGGCAAGCCGGCCTCATTGCCATAAACAGGAATTACAATGGATCGCATGACGCAACTCTTATTATTAGTGATTACAGCAGCTTATCGCCTTATTGCGGCTGCACAAGCAAGCCTACCTTAGCATTTTCACGAACCCGGCAGGAAGCGCTGCACATACCAGCACGAGGCGCGAATCGTGAGGCCCTCCGCCTGCGCCCATGCCAAACCGGCCTTGACCAGGGTTGGAGCCATGGCGCTGCCACGATGCATCGGCGGCACCCACGTACGGTGAAAGTCCACGCCGCTATCGGCCGTGCGCTGATAATCCAATACTGCAGGACCGCCCTCGCAGGGCACTATAAACCGCGACGCCTCCGGCTGATGCACCACCTCAATCACAGGCGCCACCAAAATGCTGGTAACCGGCGGGCACCAATGACTGTCCTTCGGTCGTCATCAGGCCCGTGCCGGCCACCACCGTGCCAATGCGCGTGACCGGATAATCCATCACCGGCGGTTCAACACCTTGCGGCAAGGTAAAACACAGCTCGTAGTCATCACCGCCGCGCAATGCCAATGCTTCGGCCCGGGTGCCTGCGGCCGCCTGCAAGGGTGCGGATAGCGGCAACGCCTGCAGCTCCAGCACCGCACCAACACGACTGGCCTCGAGAATATGCATCAAATCCTGCAACAAACCGTCCGACACATCGATGCATGCACTCGCGCGATGGCGCAACCAACCACCCAATGCCAGTCGTGGTTGCGGACGGAAAAATCGCTCCAGCAATGCCTCACAACCGACGGCAGCCGGCAGACGCCCTTGATGAATCGCCAATCCCGCCGCCGCATCTCCCGGAAAACCGCTGATGTAGATGCCATCACCGACGCGCGCGCCATCGCGGCGCAAGAAAGCACCGGCCGGCACGCAGCCCTCGGCCTGCACGGTAATGATCAGCGGCCCTCGTGTCGTATCGCCACCCACCAGCGAGACACCGGCTTGCCTGGCCAGCGCCGCCAAACCTTTCGCAAAGTCGGCAAGCCAGGCTTCATCAACTTCGGGCAGGGTTAATGCCAGCGTAAACCAACGGGGCTCGGCGCCCATGGCCGCCAAATCACTGAGATTGACCGCGAGCGCGCGCCAACCGATATCAAAAGCCGAGCTATCCAATGGGAAGTGGGTGCCCGCAATGCTGGTGTCCATCACCGAGACCAACTGCTGACCTGCCGGCAACGCCAGCACAGCGCCGTCGTCACCCACGCCCAGCACCACACCGTCCGTATGATGAATCGCCGAGAAGTAACGCCGAATCAGTTCAAATTCACCCATGCCCATCATGACCTTTCCCGGCAACGACACCGAGTGGCAATGGCTTAACGACCGGCTTCGATTTCAACCCGTCGCACTTCTTGCGCCAATTTATCGAGCACCGCATTAACGAACTTATGGCTATCGGCAGCGCCGAATTTTTTCGCCAGCGAAACCCCTTCGTTAATCGCCACGCGATACGGGACATCGGGACGCTCCAGCAGCTCCCACGCACTCAATCGCAACGCGGCGCGCTCAACCAAACCCAACTCATCCAATGAACGATCATTCAGATACGGCTGGTAACGTGCATCGAGTGCCGTGCTATCGACAATCACCGCACGCACCGCTTCGGTAAAATACGCTTGATCGGCACGGGAAAAGTCGTTGTCGGCAAGAAACTGATCGATGATATCGGTCGCTGACTGACCGGTCATTTGCCGCTGATATAAAGCCTGCAAGGCATAGTGACGCGCCTGATGACGCAGGCCTGCCAGTGAGCGCTTTTTACCCTCGGCCGGGGCTTCGCCTTCAGAGTTGGCCAAGGAGGCTGACCATTTCAAGCGCTGACAATGCCGCTTCAGCGCCTTTGTTACCGGCCTTGGTACCGGAGCGCTCAATCGCCTGCTCGATGGTATCAACCGTCAACACACCAAACGCTACCGGCACGCCGGATTCCAGTCCGACCTGCGCCATGCCTTTCACGCATTCGCCCGCCACGTATTCAAAGTGCGGGGTGCCACCACGAATCACGGCACCCAACGCAATAATTGCATCGCTATCGCCTTTGGCTGCCACTTTTTTCACCACCAAGGGCAACTCGAATGCACCCGGCGCACGAATAATCGTGATGTTTTTTTCCGGTACGCCGTGTCGACGCAAGGTATCGACGGCACCGGCCACCAGTGAATCGACAATAAAACTGTTGAAGCGCGACACCACCAGCGCGTACCGGCCCTTGCCTTCAAATGTGCCTTCAATGCTGCGAATACCCATGCTGCGCTCCAAAATACGTTTTGTTTCAGTGGCTTACTTATTCAGCGGGAACGAATTCTACAACTTCCAGCTCAAAACCGGAAATCGCGTTGTATTTGATGGGCGGGCCCATCAGGCGAATTTTGCCCACCCCCACTTCACGCAAAATCTGCGAGCCCAAGCCCACCGTCAGGTACACATTGCCACTGCCATCGGCCACCGGGCGTGGCGGCGGGGTATTGCCCAAGGCAATCTCGACGCCATCGAGCAAGTCATCGGCCGTTTCACGACCGTGCAGCAACACCACCACGCCGTGATTTTCATCGGCGACGCGCTTCAGGCAACGCTGCAGATTCCAGTTCGGGCGATCCGGTGCTTGCGCACCCAACAAGTCACGAACGGTCGAGGCCAAGTGCACACGCACCAACGTGGGCTGATCCGACTGGATGTCGCCGCGTGTCATCGCAAAATGAATCTCGCCATCCAGTTTGTCGCGGAACGTGTACAAATCGAACGGGCCGTAATCGGTATTGATTTTGCCCTTGCTGACGCACTCCACGCTTTGCTCGTTGAGCACCTGATAATGAATCAGGTCGGCAATGGTGCCGATTTTAATGTTATGCGCTTCGGCAAATTTCTCGAGATCCGGTCGACGCGCCATGCTGCCGTCGTCATTCATGATTTCGACAATCACGGCCGACGGATCAAAACCGGCCAATCGCGCCAAATCGCAACCGGCCTCGGTATGGCCAGCGCGCGACAGCACACCGCCACGGCGCGCCATCAGCGGGAAGATATGCCCCGGCTGCACAATGTCTTCGGCCTTGGCATTGCGCCCGACGGCCGTACGCACCGTCAACGCACGATCGGCCGCCGAGATGCCGGTGGTCACACCGCTTGCCGCTTCAATCGACACCGTAAAATTCGTGCCGTGCTGAGCACGGTTGGCATCCACCATCAAAGGCAACTTCAGCAAACGACAGCGCTCCTCGGTCAGCGTCAGGCAAATCAGACCGCGCGCATGCTTGGCCATGAAATTGATGTCTTCGGGCCGTACGCATTCGGCAGCCATCACCAAATCGCCTTCGTTTTCACGATCTTCATCGTCCATCAGAATGACCATGCGACCCAGGCGAATATCCTGAACCAGTTCCTCGACCGTATTGAGTTTCATACGGCACCTCCTTTCAAAAAGCCGTGTTCGGCCAGAAATGATTTGCTGATACCTGCCGCCGTTGGATCGGCTGCACGCTCACCCAATAACAAGCGCTCCAGATAACGCGCGATAACATCGACTTCCAGATTCACACGCGAACCCGCGCGATAATCGCCAAAAATTGTCTCCGCCGTGGTGTGCGGCACAATCGCCAATTCGAACTCGGCACCGTCCACCGCATTCACCGTCAGGCTGACGCCGTCCACACAAATTGACCCTTTGTGCGCAATGTAACGCGCCAAACCCGATGGCGCGCGCAATCGATACCGTGTGGCACGCGCATCGCGGTGCAGCGACACCACCTCGCCCACACCGTCCACATGGCCACTCACCAAATGCCCGCCCAACCGGCTGCTGGCCATCAGTGCTTTTTCAAGATTCACTCGCGCACCGCTGTTGAGCGAGCCGAGCGTGGTGTGCGTCAACGTTTCTACCGAGACATCCGCCACAAAACCATTGCCGGGCAAAGCCACCACCGTCAGGCACACGCCGTTCGTTGCAATACTGTCGCCCAATTGCACGTCGGATAAATCCAGCTTGCCGGTCGCGACCTGCAATCGGCAATCGCCGCCGCGCAATTCACTCGCAGCGACATGGCCGACCGCTTGAATAATCCCGGTAAACATCAGGCAATCCTCACTGGCTGCGCACTCGGCTTCACTTTGGGCACCGCCGTCAGCCGCCAATCGGAGCCCACGGCACGCACATCGCAAACCGTTAACGCCGGCGCATCGGCCAAGACGGGCACCGACAATTGCATCAAGCTTCTCGATTCATGCCCCAGCAAGACCGGTGCCATATAAATCACCAATTCATCCACCAAACCCGCTGACATCAATGCGCCGCTCAATGTGGCACCGGCCTCGACCAACACTTCATTGCATTGGCGTTGCGCGGCGAGATACATCAACAAGCCCTGCAAATCGACAGCGCGCTCAAGACCGCAGGCCACGACATCGGCCTTGCCGGCCATGGCATACGTCAACGGCGGATTACCCACCACCGTGGTCACAACCAGCGTGTTGCCCGGTGCTGACAACATCCGCGCCGCAGGCGGCATACGGCCCAGCGAATCCAACACGACGCGCAAGGGCTGGCGAATCGCTTCACTGGCAAGACCCAACGCGGCGGCATCGCGTACCGTCAACTGCGGGTCATCGGCCTTCACGGTGCCGAGCCCTGTCATGACCGCGCAGCTGCGTGCGCGCAAGCGCTGCACATCCGCACGCGCGGCATCACCGGTAATCCATTGTGACTCACCGCCTTTCAACGCGGTGCGGCCATCGAGGCTCATGGCAAGCTTCACCCGCACCCACGGCCGACGGCGTTCGTGACGACTGAAAAACCCGACATTCACGGCGCGGGCATCCGCTTCCAACACGCCCTCTGTCACGGCAATGCCGGCCGCACGCAACGCATCGATGCCTTTGCCGGCCGTACGGCTATCCGGGTCGCGCACGGCAATCACCACTGCACCCACACCGGCCGCAATCAAGGCCTCCACGCAAGGCGGGGTACGGCCGTGGTGTGCACACGGCTCCAGCGTGACATACACCGTCGCGCCGCGGGCCTGTTCACCGGCTTGTTGCAGGGCATGCACTTCGGCATGGGCCTCACCGGCACGCTGATGCCAGCCTTCACCCACCACCACGTCATTTTTTACGATCACACAACCCACGCACGGGTTCGGCGCTGCGGTGTAGCGGCCGCGCTCTGCCAATTGCAGTGCGCGCGCCATCATCGCTGCATCAGCTCTCATGAATCGCTCGCATCGGCACCGGGCTCTGCCGACAGGCGGTCAATTTCAGCGCGAAATTCATCCAGCGTTTTAAAGTCGCGATACACCGAGGCAAAGCGTACAAACGCAACATGATCCAACTGCTGCAATTGCGCCATCACCAACTCGCCCACCACCCGCGATTTCACTTCACGCTCACCGAGCACCTGTAATGCGTGCTTGATCTGACCCAAGCGCGCTTCAACTTCTTCAATGCTGACCGGGCGCTTTTCTAATGCGCGCAACACACCCGCCCGCAACTTGACTTCATCAAAAGGCTCTCGAATACCGTCTTGCTTGATGATGCGCGGCATCAACAGCTCCGCGCTCTCATACGTCGTAAAGCGTTCGGCGCAGGTCAGGCATTCACGGCGACGACGAATCTGATCGCCCTCGGCCACCAAACGTGAATCAATTACCTTGGTCTCTTCGGCCGAACAGAATGGACAACGCATGAATGGCTCCTGTGCGGTGCGGCAGCGCTTAGCGCGCGTACACCGGGAAACGCTTGCACAATTCGGCCACCTGGCCGCGCACACGATCCACCACCGACTCATCGCCCATGGCATCCAGAATGTCGCAAATCCAGCCGGCCAACGCCTCGACTTCCGCTTCTTTGAAACCCCGGCGCGTCGCCGCCGGTGTGCCAATGCGCAAGCCGCTGGTCACGAACGGAGATTGCGGGTCGTTCGGGACCGAGTTTTTGTTCACGGTAATGTGCGCACGACCCAAGGCCGCATCCGCGTCCTTACCGGTAATGCCTTTATCAATCAGGCTGAGCAGGAACAGGTGGTCTTCGGTACCGCCCGACACCACGGCAAACCCACGCGCCATCATCACCTTGGCCATCACCTTGGCATTGATCACCACTTGCTTTTGATAGGCTTTGAATTCATCGCTCATGGCTTCTTTAAAGCAAATCGCCTTGGCCGCGATCACGTGCATCAACGGGCCGCCTTGCCCGCCGGGGAATACCGCTGAATTCAGTTTCTTCTCAATCTCGGGATTGGATTTCGCCAAAATCAGGCCGCCGCGCGGACCGCCCAAGGTTTTGTGGGTGGTCGAGGTGGTGACGTCGGCAATATTCACCGGATTCGGGTACAGACCTGCGGCGACCAGCCCGGCCACGTGCGCCATATCGACCATCAGGTACGCACCGATGGCGTCAGCGATATCGCGAAAACGTTGCCAATCCACCACCAACGAATAGGCCGAGAAGCCGGCAATGATCATTTTGGGTTTGTACTTCAATGCTTTGGCTTCAACGTCGGCGTAATCGATTTCACCGGTTTCGTTATTGAGGCCGTATTGCACGGCGTTATACATCTTGCCCGAGAAGCTGACTTTCGCGCCGTGCGTGAGGTGGCCGCCATCGGCCAAACTCATGCCAAGTACTGTGTCGCCCGGCTCCAGCAAGGCCATGTACACGGCGGCATTGGCCTGCGAGCCCGAATGCGGCTGCACATTGGCATAACCCGCGCCAAACAAGGCTTTGGCACGATCAATCGCCAACTGCTCCACCACGTCCACGTGCTCACAACCACCGTAATAGCGCTTGCCCGGATAGCCTTCGGCGTACTTGTTGGTCAGCACCGAGCCTTGCGCTTCCATCACTCGCGGACTGGTGTAATTTTCTGAAGCGATCAGCTCGATATGATCTTCCTGACGCTGCTCCTCGGCGAGGATGGCGTTCCAGATATCGTCGTCAAAGCCTTTGATGGTCATGCCTTTGCTGAACATGGGGTCTCCCGGATTTATCAGGCAGCGAGTGGAGCGGGCAATCCCGCCGTGGAAAGCGGGCATTTTACATGAAGGCGGGGGGTCTCCGGTACCATCGGCAACTAATCTGGTGCATCCTTAAAAATACGCTTCTTGCGGGCATCCACCGGATTCGGTAGCCTCGCGCGTCCAAACTGATAAAACGCCCCTCAAGGAGCCCCTCCATGGCCCAGTATGTCTTCACTATGAACCGCGTCGGCAAGGTGGTTCCGCCCAAGCGCGAAATCCTGAAAGACATCTCCCTGTCGTTTTACCCGGGCGCCAAAATCGGCGTGTTGGGCTTGAACGGCTCAGGCAAGTCGACCCTGCTGAAAATCATGGCCGGCGTCGACAAAGACTTTAACGGCGAAGCGCGCCCCATGCCGGGTCTGAAAATCGGCTATTTATCGCAAGAACCCGAGCTTGACCCCGCCAAAGACGTGCGCGGCAATGTCGAGGACGGCGTGCGCGAGGCCATCGATGCCCTGGCCGGATTGGATGCCGTCTATGCCGCCTACGCAGAGCCCGATGCCGACTTTGATGCACTGGCCAAAAAACAGGCCGAGTTTGAAAACATCATTCAGACCACCGATGCCCACAACCTGAACCACAAGCTGGAAGTGGCCGCCGATGCCCTGCGCCTGCCGCCGTGGGATGCCGACGTCAGCAAACTGTCGGGCGGCGAGAAGCGTCGCGTCGCGCTGTGCCGTTTGCTGCTCTCCAACCCGGACATGCTGCTGCTCGATGAACCGACCAACCATCTGGACGCCGACAGCGTGGCCTGGCTGGAGCATTTCCTGCACGATTTCCCCGGCACCGTGGTGGCCATCACCCACGATCGCTACTTCCTCGATAATGTCGCCGGCTGGATTCTGGAGCTCGACCGTGGCCACGGCATTCCCTATGAAGGCAACTACACCACGTGGTTGGAAGCCAAGGAAGCGCGCCTTGAAATCGAGGAAAAGCAGGAGCAATCCCGTCAGAAAGCCATCAAACACGAGCTGGAGTGGGTGCGCACCAACCCCAAAGGCCGGCATGCCAAGAACAAGGCACGTCTGGCCCGCTTTGACGAAATGAACAGCCAGGAATTCCAGGCGCGCAACGAAACCAACGAGATTTATATTCCGCCCGGCCCGCGCTTGGGCGACAAGGTGATCGAAATCGACCACCTGAAAAAAAGCTACGGCGACCGCGTGCTGATCGAAGATTTAAGCTTCAAAGCTCCCAAAGGCGCCATCATCGGCATCATTGGCGGCAACGGCGCTGGCAAATCGACGCTGTTTCGCATGATGAACCACAGCGAAGCACCCGATAGCGGCAGCATCAGTCTGGGTGAGTCGGTCACGCTGTCGTATGTGGATCAGTCGCGCGACAACCTGGATGCCAACAAAACCGTCTGGGAAGAAATTTCCGACGGTCACGACATCCTTAAAATCGGCAATTACGAAGTTCCCTCCCGTGCGTACATCGGCCGTTTCAACTTCAAGGGCATCGACCAGCAAAAGCGCGTCGGCGACCTGTCGGGCGGCGAACGCAACCGCCTGCATCTGGCCAAAACCCTGCAGCAAGGCGGCAACGTGCTGCTGCTCGATGAACCCACCAACGATCTGGACGTGGAAACCTTACGCGCACTCGAAGAGGCGATTTTGGCCTTTCCGGGCTCTGCGTTGATCACCTCGCACGACCGCTGGTTCCTCGACCGTGTCGCCACCCATATTCTGGCTTTCGAGGGCGACAGTCAGGTGGTATTCTTCGAAGGCAACTACAGCGAGTACGAAGACGACCGCAAGCAGCGCCAAGGCGACCGGCAGCCGACACGCATGCGCTACCGGAAACTGGCCTGACGCCGCAACCTGACCATCACAAGAAAAGGCAGCCCATGAGCGACGATCAACGCCAGCACCACCGCATCAATTACGACACGCCGGCGATTATCAGCCAGGGCAATCGCGAGTGGGCCACTTTGGTGATTGATCTCTCCGTGCGCGGCCTGCTGATCTGGCTACCCGATGACTGGGATGCCGACCCCGAGCAGCCATTCACCGCGACCATTCCGCTCGGTGGCGATGCCATCATTCGCATGGCATTAAAGCTGGTGCGCGCCAGCAGTGACCGCGCCGGCTTTCTCTGCGAAAGCATCGACGATGCCAGCATCGCGCATTTGAAACAATTGCTGGAATGGAACCTCGGCGATGCCAGTCTGGTCGAGCGCGAGCTCAGCGCCCTCGGATAAGCCCCCACTCACCGGATACCCCGCATTCATGAAACGCTTGAAACTGCTACTGCTGTGCCTGCTGCCTGTTATTTTGAGTGGCTGTGCGGCATGGGAACGCTACGAGCTGAATACGGCTTACGGAAAGCCACGCCCTGTTGATCGCCTGCACAGCAGCTTGCCGGCCGACGAACTGGAATATTACCGCGATATACGCCCACTCATGGAAAGCCGCTGCACGGTATGTCACGGCTGCTACGATGCACCGTGCCAGTTAAAACTCGATGCGCGCGCGGGCCTTGAGCGTGGTGCGAGCAAAGACAAAGTGTACGATGGCACCCGCTTGCTCGCCGCCAACATGAGCCGCCTGTTCGTGGATGCACAAAGCACCGCCGAGTGGCGCGCCAAAGGATTCTTTCCGGTACTGAACGAACGCGAACAAACGCCCGAAGCCAATGCCGCCGGCAGCGTGATGTATCAAATGCTGCGACTGAAAGAAAAACATCCGCTACCGGCCGGACCGCTACTGCCCGACTCTTTTGATTTATCACTCGATCGCGATCAACAGTGCGCCACCATTGAGGAGTTTCCGCGATTTGCAGACAACTACCCGCTATGGGGTATGCCGTACGGGTTTCCCGGCCTGTCGAAAAACGAATCCGGCCGCCTGATGCGCTGGATAAAAAATGGCTCGCCCGCCGTGGAGCCCGCGCCACCCGGGCCGGCATTTCAGGCCGCTATCACCCGCTGGGAAACACTGCTCAACGGCGACTCGCTCAAGGCCCAGCTATCCAGCCGGTATATTTACGAGCACCTGTTCTACAGCAACCTCTACTTCAGCGAATTACCCGCCGGCACGTTCTTCCGCATCGTGCGCTCGGCAACCGCGCCGGGCAAACCGATCCAGGTGATCGCAACCCGCCGCCCCTACGACGACCCCGGCGTGCCTCGTGTGTATTACCGCCTGGAACACAACCCCTCGACCGTACTGGATAAAACCAACATGCCGTATGCGCTGAATGCGCAACGCATGCAGCGTTGGAAACAACTGTTTTTCGATGCCCCATTCAGCGTCGATGCATTGCCCGGTTACAGCCCCGAGATTGCCTCCAATCCCTTTGCAGCCTTCCAAAGCCTGCCGGCTGAAATGCGTTACCGGTTCATGCTCGACGATGCGCAGATGATTATTCAGGGCTTTATCAAAGGGCCGGTGTGTCGCGGCCAGCTGGCCTTGAACGTGATCGACGATCGATTCTGGGTGATCTTTATCAATCCGGACATTCCGGAATCCATGGATCAGGACGGCTATCTGGCCACGCATCAAAACGTGCTGCGCTTGCCCAGCGATGACTCCAATAACGCATTGCCTATCACCACCTGGCTTCGCTACGCCGAATTGCAACGCGAATGGCTGCAAGCCAAGGGCGCGTATTTTCAAGAGCATTATCCGAGCGTGATCCGCCCCACACTGAGCATGATCTGGGATGGCAATGGTCAAAACCCCAATGCCGGACTGACCGTGTTCCGTCATTTTGACAGCGCCACTGTCACACAAGGCTTTGTGGGTGGCACGCCCAAAACGGCATGGCTCATCGGCTACCCGCTGCTGGAGCGGCTGCATTATTTGCTGGTGGCGGGATTTGATGTGTACGGCAATGTCAGCCATCAACTGCTGACTCGCCTGTACATGGATTTTTTGCGCATGGAAGGCGAGGCGAACTTCTTATTGCTGCTACCCGAAGACGCACGTCAACGTGAACTGGCTTTCTGGTATCGCGGCGCCAATGAAAAAGTGATGCCCTACGTCAACGATCACTGGATGAGCACGCGTTTCGTCCCGTCCATTGATTACCGTACCGATCACCCCAAAGCCGAGCTTTTCAAGTTGCTCGCCAACCGCATGCCACAGGCATTCAACAATGCCTACGTCATCAAGCAACAGTCGCTGTCACCGGAAGCCTTCACCGCGCTGCATTCACTCGACAACATTCAAGGGGCGTTTCTCGCCAACATTCCCGAGACCACTTTTTTGCTCGTTCAAACGCCGCACGGTGACCAGGCCTTTACGATACTACTCAATAGCGCCTTTAAAAACCTGAACAGTTTGTTTGATGAAAACAAGCGGCGCATCCCTGCTGAAGACACCCTCACCGTTGCAGCCGGGTTTATCGGCGCCTACCCCAACACCTTCTTGCGCGCACACGAAAAACAGCTGCCCGTCTTGATGGATCGTCTGGGTAAAATACGCAGCGCAGAGGACTTCACCTTGCTGATGAACGATTACGGCGTGCGACGCACCAACAACGATTTCTGGGCATTCAGCGACACCATTCAAAAACTCTACTACACCCATGACGGCGTTAACGCAGGCTTGTTTGACTACAACCGGGTCGAAAATCGCTAAGGCCTTCATGCCTTTTTGATGTGCATCACATCCACGCGTGCGCGGCTTGTGTCTAATGGAACCACCCCCCCTAGCGGAGCGTTGCCATGAAAACACACCTTCTTCTCGCCTGCCTGCTCGGCATGGGTCTGCAGGCCAATGCCGACACCGTTCAACAGCAGCAACTGCGTGACGCAGACTACAACGAACAACTGCGTCAATCGGCTCAACAAGAACTCCTCAAGCAGCAAAAGCGATCGGATTTAAAACTCGACGAAGCGCAGCAACGCGAATTAAGTGCCCAAGATGCCGTTGACGCCAATCGCGCCCAAGCACAACAAGAAACATTGAAGGCGCAAACAAAAGTCGACCTGCAACGGCAGGATCAACAAACGCGCACACTGCAACAGCAAAGCGACATCGACGCGCAGCACGCCATCACGCAGCAGAAAATGCTCGAAGACGAAGCCCGCAAAGCGCCATAAAGGTTTAGTCGCGCAAAGCGTCCAGTGCTTCGGCCAATGTTTCGACACCGGTCACCTGCATGCCCTTGATCGGCTGCCGTGGCTTATTGGCTTTCGGCACAATCGCGCGGGTAAAGCCATGCTTGGCCGCCTCACTCAAACGTTCCTGCCCGGACGGCACCGGGCGAATCTCGCCCGACAACCCCACCTCGCCGAACACCACCAACTCTGCCGGTAACGGCCGATCCCGGAACGACGACACAATCGCCAGCAACAAGGCCAGATCGGCCGAGGTTTCCACGACCTTGACGCCACCGACCGCGTTCACAAACACATCACTGGCACCCAATTGCAATCCGCCGTGCCGATGCAATACCGCCAGCAACATGGCTAACCGATTGTGCTCAAGACCCACGGCCAAGCGTCGCGGATTCGCCGCCTGGCTGTCGTCCACCAAGGCTTGAATTTCAATCAGCAAGGGGCGCGTGCCTTCCCACACCACCATCACCACGCTGCCCGGCGCGGATTCGCGACGGCCGGATAAAAAAATCGCGGACGGGTTTTTGACTTCTTTCATGCCGGCATCGGTCATGGCAAACACACCGATTTCATTGACGGCACCAAAGCGATTCTTTTGGCCTCGCAAGGTGCGAAAGCGACTGTCGTGATCGCCTTCGATCAGAATCGATGCGTCAATCATGTGCTCCAACACCTTGGGCCCGGCCAGGGAGCCGTCTTTCGTAACGTGCCCTACCAAAATCAGCACCGTGCCACTCTGCTTGGCAAACCGCGTCAACACCGCTGCACACTCACGCACCTGCGACACGCTTCCCGGTGCTGACTGCACGTCCGGCAAATACACCACCTGTATCGAGTCAACCACCAGCACCTGCGGCTTTTCGGCCTCCACCGTGGCCATCAGCACATCCAGGTCGGTTTCAGCCAGCAGTTTTAAACTGTCGGTTGGCAGACCGAGGCGCCGCGCCCGCATCGCCACCTGTCGGGGCGATTCCTCACCCGTCACATACAGGCAGGTTTGCTGCTCCGCCAGCTTGCACAGCGCCTGCAACAACAAGGTGGACTTGCCTGCACCGGGGTGTCCGCCGATCAAAATGGCCGATCCCGGTACAAGGCCTCCGCCCAACACGCGATCAAATTCGCTAAAGCCGGTGGAAATGCGCGCCTCTTCAGACACCGCCACCGTCGCCAGGGATTGCACGGTTGCCAGCTCGCCGGCATACCCCCCGGAACGGGCGCGCCCGGCAGCCGGACTTCTGGCAGGACCCAAGCGCACCTCCGACACCGCATTCCAGGCGCCGCATTCGCTGCACTGCCCCTGCCATTTGGGAAAGTCGGCCCCGCATTCGTTGCAGACATAGGCCTTCTGTCCAGGCTTTGCCATAACGCCACTCCTTGAAAACTCCGCGCTCATTATACCGGCCAAATACGCTCTGGCTGGCCGCTACCCTGCGGGATACAATGAACGGCCCGGTTGGACGAGCGCCATGGCTTCCTCACTGATTCCCGAAAAAACCCTGACTGTTTCTGCCGATCTGGCAGCGACCATCGGCCTGGAAGAAGCCTTGCTGCTGGGCGTGCTGCACGACATTGCGCTCTGCCAGGCCTGCCCCGACTGGACCACCGCCACCCCGGATCTTTTGGCTCGACTGCTGCCCTTCTGGCAACCTTCCGAGGTTGGCAACATCAGCCAACGCATGGCCGATCAAGGCATTTTGAGAATCGATGGTCCGCCCTTTGATGGCCGCAGCGCCCTACGCTACCGTCTGGACATGCAGGACAATCCGGCACCGGCAATGCCGCCGGCTGCCGGACGACACGCAGCCGTCAGCAAGCACGGCAGCATGCCGGCCAACTGGCAGCCTTCCACGGACGTGTGCCGGCAATTAAAATTGCAAAGCATTCCCCAACCTTTTATTGACGAACAAGTGCCGGCCTTCGTGCTGTATTGGCGCGAGCGCGACAGCGGCTTCGTGCCCAGCTGGGATGCCCGTTTCTATCGTCACGTGGTGCGCGCCTGGCGCGAAGAAGAGGTGCGTTTTCCGGTCAAGCCGGAATTAAGCCCGGAGCCCATGCACCGCGAGTGGCAACCCGATCCGGATGCGCTGGCCATTCTCATGCAGGGCGGCATTCCCGGTGATTTCATCGAAGAATCGCTGCCTGAATTTGTGCTGTATTGGCAGGAGCGCGGCGATGCGCGCAATACCTGGAATTCGGCTTTTGTGCAGCACGTTCGCCGTCAATGGCTACGCCTGAATGAAAGCATGGCGCATGAAAAGGAACCCCGCGTCATTCCCGAACGCTGGCAGCCGTCCGACAGCGTCTTCGAGGTTCTCAGCATGGCCAATATTGATCTGGCTTTTGCCCGTGAACGCATTGCCGAATTTGTGATGTACTGGAAAGAAACCGGCAAACCGCATGCCTCATGGAACAGCAAGTTCCTGCGTCATGTGAAATATTGCTGGGCCCGCAAAGACCAACACAGCGACAAAAACTATGCCGAACAATTCGTTGACACCTACACCGACACCAGCTGGGCAGACCATCTCTGAGACCGGTAAAGCCGCGGTGGTTCAAGCCATCAACCGCATGTTCGCCGAATTCAAACTGGTCTTCAGCAACCAATACTTGAAAGCCTTTCCGGATGAAAGCGCCACCGCACTCGCGCGACAGTTATGGTTTAGCTACCTGAAAGACTATCAGCCCGACACCATTCTCGAAGCGACGCATCGCGCCATTCGCGAATCGAGCTTTTTACCAACCGTGCACGACATTCTCAAACATTGCGATGCCCTTGAGCGCGGTGATTTGCCGGAAGTCTGGCAAGCCTACCAAGAGGCCTGCAATGCCAGCGAGCCCAAAGCGGCTTACCCGTGGTCGCATTCTGCGGTCTATCATGCCGGCAATGAAGTCGGCTGGTATTTTTTATCGACAACGGCCAGCGAGCGAGCGTTCCCGGTGTTTCGTCGTGTGTATCAACAACTGTGTGAGCGCGTTGCGCAAGGCGAGGTCTTTGATGTCACCGCACCCGAGGCACTGCCCAAGCCGATCCGCAAGCCACTGCCGCGTGACGAAGCCATCAAACGCATGCAGGCCATTCGTGCCTTGTTGGATGGCGATCAGTCCTGACACAGGCTCTTGCTGAAATCCTTGATATCGCCACCCATCCAACCGGAAGCTAAGGCAGTATTCAAAAACTTCGGCACGCCCAAACGTCCGCTAAAAGGCTGACCGCCATCGGCCAACTGCCCCAGCCACGTTGGCTGCTCAACGGCATTGGCACTGACGTCGCGGTATTTGCCTGCCGTCGTGGCGACTTCCTTGCCATCCACGTATAGCGAGACCCAAGAATCCGGCTCGCCACCCCACAGCAAAGACGGTAAAAACCAAAAGCCCGTCACCACAACCGGCACGCACGATGCATTCCGCTGTATCGGCTTAGCATTGAGCATCAACCCGTTGATATTGCCCCGGAAGCCCTCGCGCGGATGATACTCAAGCCGCCACACACCCGCCTGATCCACGATCGCCTCCCATGCATCACCCGCCAATGACGGTAACTGCATGCCAACCCCCCAGGTAAAGCCGGAGAGCCCGGGCGTGCGCTGAAAACTGTCACCGGTTATTTTGGCACGCCCTGTATCACCCTGCGGCAGGCGATGCGTTTCTACTTGCTGCGTGCGCTCACGCCATAGTGCGTACTGGTTCTCAAGCGACCACCACGTCGGCACCCGCCACCACTCATTCATCTGCTCGCCGGGTACGCGCGCGTTATACAGGCCCACAAATGCATTGTTGGTCATGTAATGCCAGGCACCATCATCCGATACCACCGCACGATAGCCCCGAGGAAATGTACCTGCCTCCCAAAACAATGTCCGCGCAGGCACATGAGGCTGCTGTTTATTCGGCTCAAACAACGCCACACCATCCAGAGAGTTCCCTGGAGTGCCACCGGCGGCCTGCAACAGGCTCGGGTAAATATCCATCATGCTGACTGTCGATTCATTCACGCCCGTCACCGCATGATCCGGCCAACGCCACAGCATGAACGTACGGATGCCGCCTTCGCGAAATTCACCCTTGGCGCCGACAAACGGTGCATTATTATTGCGTGCCTCGTTAATGCCGCCGTTATCGCTGGCAAACACCACGATGGTGTTATCGGCCTGACCGCTTTCTTCCAGCGCCTGCAGTATTTTTTCTACCGAATCATCCAGCTGATGAATCACCGCCCGAAAAATACCGTCCGGGGTGTCCGGATATTGCTCACGATAACGTTGCGCCGGCTCGTTCGGCGTGTGCGGCGCAAAAAATGCGTGGTATATAAACCAGGGCGTTTTTTGATCGGCATTTTCGATTAACTGCACCGTCTCTTGCGTCAGCAAATCCTCAAGATGCCCCTGGTATTGTTGGGATGCATCGAAGCCTCGGGTCAACCACGGGTTTTCATAGCCGGGTCGGGTTAATGACCAATTTCCTTCAGACACCGGCCCACCCAACATCCACTGATTGAGAAATCCGAAACTGGTATCAAAGCCTTGCGCTGCCGGCCAGGCTTGAATCGGCGTATGGCCTAAATGCCATTTGCCAACATGGTGTGTGCGATAACCGAGCGCCTTTAAGGCCTCCGGCAACGTGATCCATTCCGGTGGCAGGCCACGGCCCACCGGCCGAAACCCGGAACGCGCCGGATAACGACCGCTGATCAATGCGGCGCGTGATGGCTGACAGGTTGCGTCTGCGTAAAAACGGTTAAAGCGGATGCTTTGATTGGCCAGACGATCCAGTGTCGGTGTCGGCATATCGTTATGATTGTTTATCGCCAGATCGTTGTAGCCCATGTCGTCGGCCAACAACAACAAAATGTTCGGCTGATCCGCAGCGATGACGCCAGCCGAAAACAACCACAGCAGCGCGCCGGCAAAACGATGGCCAAACGCCATCAGTAATCCTCGTAGGCCTCATCGGCCAGATTATCAAAACGGGTGTACTCGCCAATAAACGCCAGCTTGAAATCGCCGATCGGCCCATTACGCTGCTTGCTGATCAGTATTTCCGCTTTGCCTTTGTCTTTACTGTCTTCTTTGTTATACACCTCATCGCGATAAATAAACGCAATCACATCCGCGTCCTGCTCGATCGCACCCGAATCGCGCAAGTCCGACATGTGCGGCCGCTTGTTCGGCCGCTGATCAACCGCGCGATTCAACTGCGACAAGGCCATCAACGGGCAATGAAATTCTTTCGCCAGTGTTTTCAATGCTCGGGATATCTCGGAAATTTCCGCCACCCGGTTTTCGCGGTTATTGGCCGATCCCTGCATCAACTGCAGGTAATCCACCATCACCAATGCCGGATTGCCGTGCTCGCGCTGCAAGCGCCGCAGACGCGAGCGCATCTCCATGGGCGTGAGACCCGGCGTGTCATCGATAAACAACGGCCTGTCTTGCAACTTGCTTACTGCCAGAGCCAGCTTGTCGTGCTCCTCGTCACCCAGATCACCTTTATTCAGGTGTTTCAGATTAATGCGCGCCATCGAGGCCACCATCCGCATCATCAAGCTTTCGGCCGGCATTTCCAGACTGAACACCACCACGGGTTTGTCCTGATGCAAGGCAGCATGCTCAACCATGTTCATGGCCAAACTGGTTTTACCCATGGAGGGACGCGCGGCCAAAATAATCAGATCCGCAGGCTGCAAGCCAAGCGTCATTGCATCCAAACGCTGAAACCCGGTCGATAAACCGGATAACTGGCCGCCGGCTTTGATCAGCTCGTCGATCTTGTCGACCGTCTTCTTCAAGATGCCGTTGAGGTGCTCCAGGCCGCCTTCACGTGCCCGGCCATCGGCTACCGCCAAGATGCGCTTTTCAGCCGCCGCGATCACGTCAACCGTGGCCTGACCGTCCGGGTTATAACTGTCGTCCGTGATTTCACCGGCCGCACGAATCAGCTGCCGCAATAACGCGCGATCATGGACGATTTGGGCGTAGGCCCGGATATTTTCAGCCGTTGGTGTGTCGTTGGCCAAACGCACGATATACCCCACGCCGCCCACCGGCTCAAGCTCGCCAGTTTCCTCGAGGGCTTGAGACAAAGTCACGCCATCCAGTGGCTGACCGGCTTCAATCAGGCGCGCCATCGCGGCAAAAATCAACTGATGCGGGCGATGGTAGAAATCCGCAGGTTCCAGCAAATCGGCAACCTTATCCCACTCACTGGCCAGCATCAGGCTGCCCAGCACGGCACGTTCTGCCGCCACGGCATGCGGCAACGTCTTCAGGGATGCCAGCTCGGGGTCGGCAGCGGATGCCGAGTACTCAGCACTGTAGTCCATAGCAGGCCTGGGAAGTCGATCGGGAACAGGGGCTCATTGTGACGGATGCCCCCCCAAAAAAAAAGCGCCACCCGCACGGGCAGCGCTTTTTCAATCCGCCCGGATTACTCCGGTATAACGTGCACCACAATCGCCACGGTGACATCGCCATGAAGCTGCACTTCCAGAGTGACATCGCCAATTGCACGAATCACGCCGTTTGGCATCAATACTTCGCGTTTTTCGACTTCAACGCCGGCAGCCACCAAAGCATCGGCCACTTCACGGGTACCGATGGAGCCGAACAGACGGCCTTCATCGCTGGCATTGCCCGAAATGGTGATTTCGGCCAACTCGACGAGCTTGGCAGCACGCGCCTGTGCGGCAGCCAGCTTGTCGGCCGCGACTTTTTCAAGCTCGGCACGGCGCTGTTCAAATTTCTCGACATTCTCAGGCGTGGCCGGAACGGCCTTGCCATAAGGAATCAGGTAGTTACGGCCAAAACCGGCTTTCACATTGACCTGATCGCCCAGATTACCCAATCGACCCACCTTCTCAAGCAAGATGACCTGCATGGTTTAAGTCCTCCGCTTAATCGTGTTGGTCGCTGTACGGCAACAGCGCCAAATAACGGGCGCGCTTGATAGCCGTGGACAGCTGACGCTGGTATTTGGCTTTCGTACCGGTAATACGGCTGGGTACGATTTTGCCGGTTTCAGTCACATACGCCTTCAAGGTTTCCAGATCTTTATAGTCGATCTGGCTAACGCCTTCGGCGGTAAAACGACAAAATTTTCTACGACGAAAATGACGTGACATGGTCTGTTTCTCCCTTATTCGTCGGAATCGTCGGAGTCGTCATCTTCAGACTCGTCTGCTTCCGCTTCTGCTGCAGCAGCACGTTCCGCTGCGCGACGCTCACGGTATTCCTTATCGGCTTTTTCTGCGCGCTCGGCCTTCATGATCACCGATTCGGCGGTCACCGCCTCATCGCAGGCCAGAATCATATTGCGCAGTACCGCATCGTTGTAACGGAAGTTACTGGTCAGATCATCCATCACGGATTGACCGGCCTCGATATTCATCAGGATATAGTGTGCTTTATGGATTTTATTGATCGGGTAAGCCAGCTGACGGCGGCCCCAATCTTCCAGCCGGTGCACTTTGCCACCGCCTTCGGTAATCGTCTTGGTATAGCGCTCAATCATGCCCGGAACCTGTTCGCTCTGGTCCGGATGCACGAGAAACACAACTTCGTAATGTCGCATGGTCTCTCCTCTCGGGTTATAGCCCCCCGCAATCAGCAGTGGGGCAAGGAGCCTGCCGGCATAGACCGGACAGGGGCGCGCATTCTAGGGGAATCAGGGGACGGGCGCAAGCTCTGGTACCACAGCCTCTAATCCGACATCCGGGGCAGCGGCAAACCGGCTATTGAGCTCGTCAAAACAGCCTATATCGAAACAATGACGGGCAATCGCCTGGGCCGCAAACCGGGCTCCTGCGGGCGTCCAGTGGGAGTCCCCTTTGAAATTAAGCGGGAACTGGTTAGTTTCACGAAAGTCACTAAGCAATGAGATCACCGGGTAATCGAGCATCGGCCCAACGCCCTCAAAATAATGGAATGGTTCCAAGGCGTGCGGTCCCATCACATCAAACAAACCTTGCTCCCAAGAATCCGGAGACTCCTTGTCGGTATATTGCCAATGACGCGGTGGCAACATGACCACAAACGGCGCATGCAATACATCGCGCGAATAGGCATTGATTTGGTCAAGACTCTCACGCACTCCAGCAAAATAGCGCAAGGAATCCTGCTGCGGCTGCCGCGTCACAAAATAATCGCCATCGGCCGGATAGCCAAACCAGCGCTGATGCAACGGCCGCAAAAAAGGCACTCCGGCAAACAGCCCCTTAATGTGAAAGAACAGTCGCGGATATTGTTTGACGTAATGATAGAGGCCGTTCCCTTCAATCAGCTGACGATAAAAAAAGTCATCTTTGAAGTCCGTCATATCCAGATTTAGGATCACCAGATCAGGGTGATATTTGGCGCCAATATCCTTGAGCAGTCGCAGTGATAAATACGGCGAGGATGACGTCCAGCCAAAATTCCAGACATTGATACGATCCGTCCGGTAATGCTCGCGCAACCAGTGCTCCAGTTGTGCTGGCGGCGCAGTATCGGCATTGCGATGTAAAAAGCCGAAGACATACGAGTCGCCCAGAACAATAATATTGAAATCGCCATCCCGGATACTGGATGCTTCTCGTAAGGAGCGGATATTATCGCTATTGAGATCCGGAAAATCGCCCGGCTTCATCCGGTGATCCACGTCAGCAACCAATGCCACCCAGTGATCGACCATGATCCAATGGCCAATAATGGCACGTGCATTCCAGCCCAACACCGCAACGAACACGACAAGCAATAACCAGTACCGTTTTTTCATGCCGTGACCATCGCACGTTGGCGCACAACTTCAAACAACAGAACGCCCGTTGCGACCGACACATTCAAGCTGCCCACATCGCCTTGCATCGGAATGCGTACCAGAAAATCGCATTGCTCACGCGTCAATCGTCGCAGGCCACGACCTTCGGCACCCATCACCAGCGCCAGCGGGCCGGTCATGTCCCGTGCATATAAACTGTCATCAGCCTCGCCTGCAGCACCCGCCACCCACACGCCTGCGGCTTTCAACTGTCCCAGTGTGCGTGCAAGGTTGGTGACCTGAATCAACGGCACGCGCTCACTGGCACCGCACGACACTTTTCTGACCACCGGCGTTAACCCTACGGCGCGGTCTTTCATGATCACTACCGCAATAACACCAGCGACCTCGGCGGTACGCAGACAAGCACCCAGATTGTGGGGATCGGTCACGCCATCCAGCACGAGCAACAACGGGCTGGCTACCGCATTCACCAACGGCAACAAATCGGATTCCGGCAACACCCGGGCCGGCGCACACAATGCAGCGATACCTTGGTGATTCGCATCGGGAAAGCGCTCATCAAACCATTTCCGTGGAGAGGCTTCACAGGATGCGCCTGCCATCCGCGCACGCTCCAGCACTGCGGCCATGCCTTGCGCACGCTGATCGGCCAAATGCACCGATTGCACATCCCCGGGTCGCGCCTTCAACACGGCCTCAACCGCATGCACGCCCCATATCCACTCACCGCTCATTAGCGCCTCCGCTTCGCTTTGGGTTTAGGTGCCGAGCCGGAACCGCGGCGTGATGCGGATTGACCATGACCCGTGCGCTTGCCACGATGCGACGCTTTGTTTTTCGCAGGCGCTTTCTTGCCCGTTTGCGCACGGCTCAATCGACGACCGCCTTCTTTAACCGATTCCAGCTCCAAATCGATCTTGCGTTCATCCAGATTCACCGCCAATACTTTCACGGTGACGCGATCACCCAGTCGGAAAGTCTGGCGTGTGTTCTCGCCAATCAAACGTTGTCCGGCATTATCAAATTGGTAGTAATCGTTGGCGAGGCTGGAGACATGCACCAGACCTTCGGTGTACAAACCCGCCAACTCCACAAAAAAACCAAACCCGGTGACTGCCGAGATCACGCCTTCAAACGTTTCACCCACGCGATCACTCAAAAATTCGCATTTAAGCCATGACACCACATCGCGCGTGGCTTCGTCAGCGCGGCGCTCGGTCATGGAGCACTGCTCGGCAAATCCCGCGAGCCGTTCCGCGTCATACGGATAGATCGCCGATTTCGTCAGCACCCCCGCACCCGGCACCCGCGTTACGTGTTCGCTGGGCTTGCGACTGCGAATCACACTGCGAATCGCGCGATGAATCAGCAAATCCGGATAACGTCGAATCGGTGAGGTGAAGTGCGTGTAGGCTTCGTAATGCAAACCGAAATGGCCTTCATTCTCGACTTGATAGCGCGCCTGACTCATGGAACGCAACAACATGGTTTGAATCAGGTGCGCATCCGGACGTTCGGTCACCGACTGCAATAACGCCTGATAATCCTTCGGTGAAGGATCGTCACCGCCGCCCATACCCAAGCCCAATTCGCCCAGAAAGGATCGCAAGTTCTCGAGTCGTTGCGCGCTGGGTCCTTGATGCACTCGGTAGAGGCCCGCCAGATCATGCGCTTCGAGAAATTGTGCCGTTGCCACGTTGGCACACAACATGCACTCCTCAATCAAGCGATGCGCATCGTTACGCACCACCGCCACGATATCGGCAATTTTGCGTTCTTCGTTAAAGACGATGCGGCTTTCGGGTGTATCAAAATCCACTGCACCGCGCTGGCTGCGCGCCTTCAATAACGCACGATACAAGCGGTATAACTCCTGCAGATGCGGCAGCAACGCGATCTGACGCGGTGCACGCTCGCCTTGCGCGGCAGGCTCACCCGTTTCCAGCATGCGGGCCACTTCGTTATAGGTTAACCGCGCGTGCGAACGCATCACGGCCTCCATAAAACGATAGTCTTGGAGCCGGCCATTCGCACTCACGGTCATTTCGCAGACCATACACAAACGGTCCACGTCCGGATTCAGGGAGCACAAACCGTTAGAGAGCGCTTCGGGCAACATCGGCACCACGCGCCCGGGGAAATACACCGAGTTGCCGCGCACAGCGGCTTCTGCATCCAGTGCCGTCCCCGGCTGCACGTAATGCGATACATCGGCAATCGCCACCCACAAGGTCCAACCGCCGCCTTTGCGCGGCGCGGCATGCACGGCGTCATCAAAATCACGCGCATCCTCGCCATCAATGGTCAGCAAGGGCAACTCACGCAAATCCACGCGATGCTGCTTGTGCGCCTCTTCGGGGGCTGCCGGCACACGCGCCGCTTCAGCGATGACTTCTGCCGGCCATTCGTGCGGGATGCCAAAGTTACGAATCGCCACTTCGATTTCCATGCCCGGCGCCATTTCATCGCCAATGACTTCAGCAATATCGCCCATCAGGCCGACATGGCCCTCGGGGTAACGGGTAATGTTCACCACCACATACTGACCGTGCCTGGCACCGGCCGTGGCTTCGGGCGAAATCAACACGTCTTGCGGGATGCGCGGGCTCTCCGGCTTCACAAACGCAATCTTGTTCTCTTCGTAATAACGCCCGACCAATCGCTTCGTGTTGTGCGCGAGAATTTCGACCAGCTCACCTTCCGGGCGACCGCGACGGTCGTACCCGCGCAGGCGCACCAGAATCTCATCGCCATCCATCAAGCGACGCATCACGTGCGCGCTGAGGTACCAATCATCGCCACCGGCTTCCGGAATCAAAAAGCCAAACCCTTCGCGATGCCCCTGCACACGGCCACGCACCAGGCTCAGGCGGTCCACCGGGCCATAGGCGCCGCGTCGATTACACAGCAGCTGGCCATCGCGCACCATGGCACCCAATCGGCGCGTAATCGCCTCCAGATCGCGCTCGCCCTGCACGTGCAGAACCTCGCAGAGTGCTTCCAGTGTCAGCGGGCCTTCACTATCGCCCAGCACCTGCAGAATCAGCTCGCGGCTGGGTACCGGATGCTCGTAACTGGCCGCTTCACGCTGGGCCTTGGGGTCTTTGGGTCGTTTGGATTTAGACATGACGCATCCTGCAGGCCTCATCGAGCCTGAACAATAAGTTTAAAGGGGGATTATACCGAGGATTGACAAAGACTAGCGGGGTCGGTAGATTGCGCCTCCCTGTGAAAACAGGGTGTGCCCAGGTGGCGGAACTGGTAGACGCGCTAGTTTCAGGTATTAGTGGCCTTACGGCCGTGGAGGTTCAAGTCCTCTCCTGGGCACCATTTTCTTTCTTTATTTCTTCGCTGCACCGGTCTGGCCCGCGCATCACGCCAACCAGACACTTCCGCCTCAGACGAATAACTTTCTCAGCTGAATTGTTTCGGAACGATCCGGGCCGGTGGAGATAATATCAATCGGCACACCGACCACCTCCTCGATGCGCTGAATATACGCACGGGCATTCGCAGGCAATCCATCAACACCCTGCACGCCCACGGTCGACTCGCTCCAGCCCGGCATGTCTTCATACACCGGAATCAGCCCTTCAAAATCATCGCTATCAATCGGCAATGACACCGGCTTGCCTGCGGCATCGGTGTAGCTCACGCACAAGCGCACTGTTTCAAGACCATCGAGTACATCCAGTTTGGTCAAACACAAACCGGAAATACTGTTGATCCGCACCGACTGGCGCAAAATAACGCCATCAAACCAACCGCAACGCCGCGCGCGCCCGGTGGTTGAACCAAACTCGTGACCTTTCTTAGCCAGTCGTTTGCCCACATCGTCAAACAATTCGGTCGGGAACGGACCGGAACCCACGCGCGTGGTGTAGGCCTTGGTGATGCCCAAAATATAATCGAGATACAACGGCCCAAAGCCGCTGCCGGTGGCCGTACCGCCGGCGGTGGTATTCGATGAGGTCACAAACGGGTAGGTGCCGTGATCAATGTCCAGCAATGACCCTTGCGCACCTTCAAACAAAATATTGGCCCCTTGCGCACGCAAGCCGTGCAATACCTCGACCACGTCCACCACCATCGGCGTCAGATTCTCGACCTGCGTCAAGGTGGTATCCAGTACCTGCTGATAATTGACCGCGGGCACGTGGTAATAATTCGTCAGCATGAAGTTATGGTATTCCATCACTTCGCGCAGCTTTTCACCAAAGCGCGACGGCGCCAACGCATCGCCCAAGCGCAAACCGCGGCGCGCCACTTTATCTTCATACGCAGGACCAATGCCGCGCCCGGTCGTGCCAATCTTGCGATCACCGCGCGCCAATTCACGCGCCTGATCCAACGCCACGTGATACGGCAGAATCAATGGACAGGCAGGCGATAAACGCAGGCGCTCACGCACCGGCACACCACGCACTTCAAGATCCCCGATTTCTTTTAACAACGCCTCGGGCGACAACACCACGCCATTGCCGATCAGGCATTGCACGCCGCTGCGCAAAATACCGGACGGGATGAGATGCAAGACGGTTTTTTCGCCGTCAATCACCAGCGTGTGCCCGGCGTTGTGGCCACCTTGAAAACGCACCACGGCCGCCACGTTTTCAGTCAGCAAATCGACAATCTTGCCCTTGCCCTCATCACCCCATTGGGTGCCGAGCACGACGATATTCTTACCCATGAATTCTCTCTCAATCACGCATCAGAAAGTCAGTTGCGCGCACGCACCTGCCACAACCCATCCAGAAACACTAACTCACGATCACAACCGTCGGCGTCGACCTGACCGGGAAACACGCTGATCACGCGTTCACCCTGTGCGCGCAGCGATGCAACCGCTTCCCACAAACCCTCCGCATCCTCTATCGGTGCTGCGATTGCGCCCGCGATCGCCGGCGCCGCAACACCCACCAACAATGTTTTCAAATCCGTATTAAAGCCCGTGGCCGGACGCGCCCGCCCGAACACCGCGCCCACGTCATCGTAACGACCGCCGTTGGCCAAGGCGCGGCCAAAACCCGGCGCATACGCCGCAAACACCAAGCCGGTGTGGTAGTGATAACCGCGCAACTCGCCCAGATCAAAAAAGATATCGGCATTCGGTTGGCGTGCGCGCACACCCGCCGCGACTTCGGCCAACTGTGCCAACGCGATTTCGACTTCTTTCGGCGCGTATGCCAGCAAGTCACGCGCACGATCCAGCACATCGTCACCGCCGTGCAAACGCGCCAACCCCAATAACGCATCCCGCGATGCCGCCGGCAAACGCTCGGCCAACGCCTCCAGCTCGGGCACGGCCTTGCGCTGCAACGCATCAAACAAGGCGTGTTCCAGCTCATCATCCAGTTCGGCGGCTTTAACCAGCGCGCGATAAATACCGACATGCCCCAGATCCAGGCGCACGCCTTGCACGCCGGCCAATGACAGGGTCTCCAGCATCAAACAAATGACTTCGATGTCGGCATTGACCGACGCTTCGCCGTACAGCTCGGCACCCACTTGAATCGGGCAGCGCGACGCCAATAACGACTTGGGCCGCGTGTGCAACACACTGCCGGCATAGCACAGCCGCACCGGGCCTTCACGATTCAGACTGTGGGCATCCATGCGGGCAGTTTGCGGTGTGATGTCGGGACGAATACCCAAAGTGCGACCGCTCATCTGGTCGGTCAATTTGAAGGTTTGTAAATCCAGATCACTGCCCAAGCCAATCAATAGCGAATCGGTAAATTCCAACAGGGGCGGGATCACCAGTTCATAACCCCAGCAGGCATACACATCGAGCAGCCGGCGACGCAAGGATTCCACTTCGGCCGCTTGCTGCGGCAAAAGCTCCTCGACTCCGTCTGGCAACATCCAGCGCTCGGCCCTGCTCATCATCGTTACCTGCGTTAATTAACGAACCCAATACAACACAATCGCGCCTATTAGCATACTGCCCAAACCCACCATGCGCACACTGCGGTCATCCAGCGTCAGCATCATGCGCAGGGTATTTTTCCAGCGCGCGGGGCTCAAAAACGGCATCATGCCTTCGAGCACCAGCACCAGGCAGGCGGCTGTCGCCAAATCATCCCAGTTCACTGCCGCTCCTTACATCATGCGGCCCGCTGATGTTTAGCGGGCTTTTTTGCCGTCTTTGTTGTCCAGATACCGGAAGAAGTCTCCCTCCGGGCCAATCAGCAACAAGTTCGCGCCATTACCAAAGCTTTCGCGGTACGCCTGCAAGCTGCGCACAAAGGCATAAAACTCCGGATCCTGCTTATACGCATCCGCATAAATAGATGCCGCATGGGCATCGCCTTCACCGCGCAACTGCTCAGAACGCCGGTACGCATCGCCTTCGATAATGACTTTTTCACGATCGGCGGCCGCACGGATCCCTTCGGCCAATTCGCGACCCAAGGAACGATGCTCGCGCGCTTCACGCTCACGCTCGGCACGCATACGGTTGTAAACCGATTCGGACACATCGGCCGGCAACTCGATTTGTTTGACGCGCACGTCAATGACCGCGATACCCAGCTCCGTGGCAACGCTTTCATTGAGCATCGCCAACAACACGTCCATTAACTGGCCGCGCTCATCCGACACCACTTGGTCCAGGGTGCGACCGCCGAACTGGTTGCGCAGGCCTTCGTTGACCCGCTGCGACAACAGGGTTTCGACGCGCGCTTCTTCACCGTTGGTGGCCTTGTAGTAGGTCTCGACATTGTCGACCTTCCACTTGATGAACGAATCCACGACCACCACTTTTTTCTCAAGCGTTAAAAACGGCTCGGGACGCACATCCACCGTGAGAATGCGCGCATCGAATTTGCGCACTTCATTCACCATCGGAAATTTCCAATGCAAGCCCGGTTTGATGTCGGTTTCTTGCACACGACCAAACTCCAGCAACACGGCACGCTCGGTTTCACGCACGATATACACACTGTTGAGCAGCACCATCAGCGCCAACAGTCCTACTATTACCCAAGGCATTGAACGATTCATTAGCGGCGCTCCTCCCCACGAGTGGATTGCGATTGGCCGCGCACCTTTTCGAGCACGCGATCACTGAGCTGCTGCAATTGATCGGCATCCATGCGATTGCCTTGTGCTGGCAGTACGGTATTTGCCGCACCCAGTTTGTCGAGCGGCAAATACATCAATGAATTGCCATTCTTGTGATCCACCAACACTTTCGGATTTTTCGACATGACTTCCTGCATGGCATCGACGTACAAACGTTCACGGGTCACGCCCGGTGCTTTGCGATACTCGGTCAGCAGCTGCGTAAAACGACTGGCATCACCTTGCGCACGCGCAACCACCTGCTCTTTATAACCGGCAGCTTCTTCAAGCATGCGCTGCGCTTTACCACGCGACTCCGGCACCACCATATTGGCGTAGGCCTGCGCCTCATTTTTGAAACGCTCTTCGTCTTCGCGCGCCTTGTTCACGTCATTGAATGCATCTTGCACAGGCCCTGGCGCACTGGCATTACCAATGTTCACCTTGTTGATGCGAATGCCGGTGTTATACCCGTCCAGATAGCTCTGCAGACGCTGCTGCACTTCAATCGCTACATTGGCGCGACCTTCGGTCAGCACCTGATCGAGCAAGGTGTTGCCCACCACATGCCGCAACGCGCTTTCTGCCGCTTGCTGCAGGCTGCGCTCGGGATCGCGCACTGCCAGCACGAACTTTTTCGCATCATCGATGTTGTACTGCACCGACAATTCAACCTGCACCAGATTGACGTTGCGCGTCAGCATCAAGGCGCGCGATGAATGCGAGCGCAAGCGCGTGACATTCACCTTGCTGACGCTATCGACAATCGGCGGATTCCAGTGCAGACCGGGCTGTACCGTTTCTTTATACACACCAAAGCGCAGCACCACGGCACGCTCTTGCTCATTGACCTGATAAAAGCCCATCAGCCCCCACGCCAGCGCGATCAGCACCACGAACACCACAGCGCCCGAGCTGCCGCCGCCGAACAGGCGACCAAAGCGTTCTTGCATATCGCGCAATGCCTGATCGATGTCTGGCCCGCCTTGGCGGGATGGCTTTTTCTGCCCCCAAGGGTCTTGCCCCTGATTACCGGGTTCATTCCATGCCATATCTTTCTATCCTCTAACCGCTATAACGGGCAAACAGCTCGGCATTCTAACAAATTGACCCTGTCGGGACAGTCAAATCGCCGCTTATCTGCACGGAAAAAACTTCGGGGCGCACCACCAGGCGATCCCACTCGCTGCGCGGCAAGCGCAATGTCAGATGCCAGCGGCCTTCTTCATCGACCGATTCGGCCAATACCGCTTCATCGGCATACAGGCGGGCTCGCAAACCGCCGCCGGTGACACCCAGCACGGCTTCGCCTGAAACCGACACACCGGACAACCGCTCGGCAATGGCTTCGCGCAGCAAATCCATGCCCGCACCGGTCAGTGCGGACACCCGCACCCGCACCGGCACCCCGTTCGCATCGCGCTCGATACGCGGCTCGGGGTCCTGAGCCAGATCAATCTTGTTGAACACATCCAGCCGTGGCACCTGGCCGGCACCGATGTCGTCGAGCACATGCTCGACCTGCGCCTGCTGATCCTGACGCTCGTCGCTGGCGGCATCAATCACGTGCAGCAGCAAGTCCGCTTCTATCGTTTCTTCCAGCGTGGCACGAAAGGCATCCACCAGCTTGTGCGGCAAATTGCGGATAAAACCCACCGTGTCGGCAATCACGATCGGGCCGACGCCGGGCACGATCAAACGCCGCAAGGTCGGGTCGAGCGTGGCAAACAACTGATCGGCGGCATACACCTCGGCCGTGGTCAGCTGATTAAACAAGGTGGATTTGCCCGCGTTGGTGTAACCCACCAAGGACACTGCCGGCAATTCGGCCCGCTGGCGCGAGCGGCGGCCTTGCGCACGCTGCGAACGCACTTTTTCCAATCGCCGCAGCAAGCCGCGTTCGCGTTCGCGCAACAGACGGCGATCGAGCTCGATTTGCGTTTCACCGGGACCGCCACGGGCACCAATGCCGCCGCGCTGGCGCTCCAAGTGCGTCCAGCCGCGCACCAAGCGCGACATGCTGTGCTGGATTTGCGCCAATTCAACTTGCAGCTTGCCTTCGTGCGTGCGGGCACGCTGGCCAAAAATATCCAGAATCAGACCAATACGGCTGAGCACACGGCATTCGAGCACTTTTTCAATATTGCGCTCTTGGCCGGGCGTTAAGTCGTGATTGAAGATCACCAGATCGGCATCGTGCGCCGCTACGCTGGCCTTGATTTCTTCGAGCTTGCCTTGACCGGCAAAAAACTTGGGATCGGGTTTGCTGCGACGGGCAATAATGAAATCGACCGGGTCGCCCCCGGCCGATATCACCAGTGTTTCAAACTCACGCGGGTCTTCGTCATCAACCGGCCCTGATCCGAGATGCAGGTGCACCAGCACCGCGCGCTCGCCGGCCTCAGGGCGGTCAAAGAACATCAGCGATCGCCATCAAGAGTTGCTGTCGTCCTCGTCTTCAATGTCATCGAGACTGCCGTCTTCGACACCGCCCGTCGCGCTACCCGCGTGCAGTCGCACCGGACGCGCCGGCACGATGGTCGAAATGGCGTGCTTGTAGACCATCTGACTGACCGTGTTTTTCAGCAACACCACAAATTGATCGAACGATTCGACCTGGCCTTGCAGCTTGATGCCGTTCACCAGATAAATCGATACGGGAATGCGCTCTTTGCGCAAAATGTTCAAGAAAGGGTCTTGTAAGCTATGCCCCTTAGATGACATGGCAACTCTCCTTCAATGCCCAAAACGGGCGCAAATAACAATCGTTCAAGAGCCGCCGGCTAACGCCAGACGACAACCGGGTGGCTCTCACCCGCACGGATGACCGACTCTGCCCAAGCTCAGGCAGACTCCAGTCGTCCCAATATGACATCCGTCCACCGCCGAAGTGCCTCCCCAGACCTGGTATCGGGAGAAACAGGATTCGGTGGATCCGTGCCCAGCCAGTATAACCCTTCCCAGCGGCGAAGCCACGTCATTTGCCGCTTGGCCAGTGAATTAGTCGCTGAAATTCCCTTTTGAATCATGGTGTTATAGTCATACTCGGCATCGAGCATGGCCCACACCTGGCGGTAGCCTACCGAGCGGATCGATGGCAGCCCGGGATGCAAATCACCGCGTGCGTGCAGCGCGCGCACCTCATCGACCAAGCCGGCATCGAGCATGGCGTGAAAACGCACCTCGATGCGCCGATGCAACTCCGGACGCGGCACCTCGGGCGCAAACGCATGCACACGGTAACGATCGCTCAGCAACTCGCCGCCGGTTTTGGCCTGCAACACCGACATCGGTTGACCGGTGAGCTCAAACACTTCCAATGCACGCTGAATGCGTTGCGAATGATTGGGATGCAATCGCGCCGCTGCCACCGGGTCCATCGCCGCCAGCCGCGCATGCAAGGCCGGCCAGCCGAGCTCTGCGGCCTCGGCTTCCAGCCGCGCACGAATCGCGGGATCGGCCGCCGGCAAATCGGCAAAACTCTCCATCAAGGCTTTGAAATACAGCATGGTGCCACCGACCAATAGCGGTGTTTTACCAGCGGCCACAATGTCGGCCATGGCGGCCAGTGCATCACGGCGAAACTCGGCGGCTGAATACGCTTCCGCCGGATCGCGAATATCGATTAGCCGGTGCGGCGCTTTTGCCAGCGTGGCGGCATCGGGCTTCGCGGTGCCGATATCCATGCCGCGATACACCAACGCCGAATCGACACTGATGATTTCGCAGGGCAATCGCTCGGCCAGTGCCACCGCCAGATCGGTTTTACCCGACGCCGTAGGGCCCATCAGAAAAATGGCAGAGGGAAGCGCTTCCATCACCGGGCATCCATCATTTATAGAATGTGCGAAAGCCTAGCACGGCAACCCAAACCTCATCGCACTAAAACCAGAACCGCACACCCGCCACCCACTGCGTTTCACGCGCGTCATCGCCATTGGCACGCACATAGTCTGCGGTATTGCCATAAAAGCCGACCCATTCCACCCCCACGTACGGTGCAAACTGACTACTGAATTCATAGCGAAGACGAAGCCCGGCCGTCACCGTCGACAAACCACTGCCGATAACGATGGATGGGTCATTTTGGCCGAAAAAATCCACTTCCATGCGCGGCTGCAACGCCCATTGCTGCGTAATGGACAGATCGTATTCAGCCTGCAACTGCAACCACGCCCTGCCGTTTTCACCCCAATACGTTGTGACTTCCACATCAATCCAGTAAGGCGTCTGCCCTTCAACGCCCAACACCAACCAATTACGATCCGGCACATCACCGTTGCTATTGCTCGCGCCCAACTGCACGTCCCAAAAACTGGAAATGGCGTGACTCCATACCAACTGCGTTTGACTGTCGATTACATTGCCGGCATCCACATCGCCTTCGGCACTGAACACCATGCGATCGTAACTGTTACCAATCCATGCCGTGGTGTCGTAGGTGGCAAAACTATTGCCATCGCCATTGGCGTATTCCAGACGATCGACCGACACCGCCCAAAACAGTTGTTCATCGGCCATTGGCATCGGGTGCACGCCCGGCAATGCATACGGGCCTGAATGCAATGTGTAGCCATCGGAATACGCATTCGGATCGCGATGCGCGGCGTCATCCGGCTTTGCCGACACCGTGTGCGCATCATGCGCGGCGTCGGCCGCAAACACGGGCATGCTCGTGCCCAGCAAGGCACACACCAACGCACGCGTCATGCAAGCACTCACGACACCACCACTTCGCGGAACATGCCCGCATCCATATGAAAGGCCAGGTGACAGTGCCATGCCCAGCGCCCCAGTGCATCGGCAGTCACTTGAAAACTGATGCGCTGCGCAGGCTGCACCGGAAGGGTATGCCGTCGTGCCATGAATTCACCGCGATCGTTTTCCAATTCACTCCACAGCCCGTGCAGGTGCATGGGGTGCGTCATCATGGTGTCGTTTTGCAAAATCACCCGCAGCCGTTCGCCGTGATTGAAATGCACCGGTGTTGAACCGCCAAATTCCAGCCCGTCGAACGACCAGCTGTAACGCTCCATATTGCCGGTCAGATGCAGCTCCACTTCGCGACCGGGCGTGCGCTTATCCATGGCACCACCGAAGGTGTGCAAATCATTGAGCGTTAATACGCGGCGGCCGTTATTGCGCAAACCCACGCCGGGGTCGTCGAGATTGGTGCGCGGCCTATCCACGCGCATGTCCACGCTGGGCCCGTACTCGGTGCTGGCATGACGCACCGTTTGCGACGGCACCGCCAATGGATTGCGCTGCATCGCGTGCTGGCTGTGATCCATCATCATGCCGCCGTGATGCATCGCGCCCATGTTGTGCTGCACGGTGCCGTGCTGCATGGCACTCATGTCCATGCCGTCATGACCGCTGCCCTGATCCATGCGGCCCATCATGTCGGTCATGGAGAGCCATTGCACCGCATCCAATGCCGGCACCGCTGCCGTTAAACCGGCTTGCGTGGCCAGCGTGCCGCGTGCATACCCGCTGCGATCCATCGATTGCGCAAAAACCGTGTACGCATCATCGACCGGCTCAACCAACACGTCGTAGGTTTCACCGGGACCAAAGCGGAATTCATCGACCGTCACCGGCTCCACGTCCTGGCCATCGGCCTGTACAACGGTGAGTTTCAAACCGGGAATGCGCACGTCGTAGAACGTGTTACTGGCCGCATTGATAAACCGAAGACGCACACGCTCACCGCGTTTAAACAGCCCCGTCCAATTGCCATTGGGCGTTGCACCGTTCATTAAATACGTGAATGTGGGCGATGACACATCGGCCAGATCGGTCGGGTTCATGCGCATTGCGTTCCACATCTTGCGCCTTGCCACTGCACGACCCAACCCCTCGCGTGACACGTCGTTTAAAAAACCCTGTGCTGTCGGCTGATTCGTGTTGTACACATCACTTTGCACTTTGAGTTTGGCGAAAACCGACATCGGGTCGTCGTCGGTCCAGTCCGACAGCTGCACCACGTAATCGCGATCGGCCTTGATGCGCTCACCGCCGGCCGGCACCACAATGATGGCGCCGTACATGCCGGTTAATTCTTGAAAGCCACTGTGTGAGTGATACCAATAGGTGCCGCTTTGCTGCACTGTAAATTGGTAGGTAAAGGTTTCGCCCGGCGCGATGCCGCGATAACTGATGCCCGGCACGCCATCCATATCAAACGGCAAAATCATGCCGTGCCAGTGAATCGAGGTATCCACCGCTAAACGATTGGTCGCCCGCAGCGTGACCGTCTCGCCTTGCTGCCAGATCAAGGTCGGCGCGGGCAATGAACCATTGATGGTCGTGGCCATGCGCGCACGACCGGTGAAGTTCACCGGCGACTGGCCGATCACCAGATCAAACACCTTGCCGCGCAATACCGGCGTAGCCGCATCTTGACCGGCCAACGCCATCGATGATTTTAAAAACCCGGCACCGCCGAGCAGCACGCCACCGGCCGCCAAGCCTTGCACAAAGCGCCGCCGGGGCAGGCTAATGCCTTTCGGTATTGTCGGCGTTCGATTACTCACCACAGCCTCCATCAATTGCATGGCTTTTATTACGACTGCACAGACACAGTTTAGTTCCGCAAGCCATAAAGCATTCACACCGAGCATGTTACCCTACCCCCATTCATGGAGGATCAAACCATGTCGTATAACGCGCAAATCCTGGTTGCCGCCACACTCGGTATTGCCCTGGGCTGGGTGCTGCCCGGCATTGGCCTGGATACCCCCTTCGCCACCAGCGTGCTGTATATCGCCACCTTATTGAGCGGCGTGTTTATCGCCATGCTGAAGATGATCATGATTCCGCTGGTGTTCAGCTCGATTGCTGTCGGCGTGTCGAATTTAAGCGCACACCATCCAATGCACCGGGTGTGGATCAGCACGCTGATTTTCTTTTTAAGCACTTCAGCCATTGCTGTGCTGCAGGGCATTACCGCGATGAATGTGTTCAAGCCCGGCGAAGGCTTGCAACTGGAGATGTTCACCCAAGCCATGCACGGCTTTGAAGCCAAACAAATGGCCCTGCCAGAATTCTTCCAGCATTTTTTTATTAACCTGTTTGTAAACCCGATTGCCGCGATGGCCGATGGCAACATCATTGGTGTGGTGGTGTTCGCGCTGTTTATCGGCATTGCGCTGGTCAGCGGCCAGGGCAAATACCAGAAACTGCAAAACCTGCTGGAAGAGCTGTTTCAACTGATGATGCAGATCGTCGGCTGGATCATGAAACTGGCCCCCTTAGGCATCGCCGCCTTACTGGTGAAACTGGTTGCCACGCAAGACGCCGCCTTATTTGAAAGTTTGGGTAAGTTTATTGCCGTGGTCACCGGCATTACCTTGTTCCACGGTTTGATCGTTTTGCCGCTGCTGGTGTTTGCGCTCACCCGCGTCACACCGTGGTACTTCTGGCAGAAAACCCAGCCGGTGTTATTAACCGCCTTTGCCACCAGCTCCAGTGCCGCGACATTGCCGTTAACGCTACGCTGCCTTGAAGAAGACATGAATGTTGATCGCGATGTCGCAAACTTTGTCGCACCCTTGGGCGCGCAGATGAATATGGACGGCACCGCACTGTATGAAGCGGCAGCGGCCCTGTTTATCGCCAGCCTCGCTGGTGCTGACTTATCGCTCGGCCAGCAGTTTGTGGTGTGCTTAACCGCCATGGTCGCTGCCATGGGCGCACCGGGCATACCGAGCGCCGGCATGGTTACCATGGTGATGGTATTGCAAAGCGTGGGCTTACCCGTGGAAGCGATTGCGATACTGCTGCCGATTGATCGACTGCTCGATGCCTTCCGCACCAGCGTGAATGTGGCGGGTGATATGAGCGGGAGTTTGGTGGTGCAGAGGTTTGCGAAGGGTTAAACCTCAATGCGCCGCACCACCCACTACTGGAACCAGCGACTCAGCAGGCCCCGGAACAACAAAACCTTCTCGTCTCCCATGGTATTGGAATGTTATAGGCAGAAGGCCTGTAACCTCATCAATGCCTGAAAAATGGTACGCTCGAAAATCAGAACCCAACTCACCCATAACAAGACTTGGCTTAGGCTTAAAGGGCCATGCGCAATTTCTCTCGCAATAGCGCTCAATCACTACTTCTTCAGCAATACCAAGAACCTGATGCCGAACACCCTGCCGCCCGCCGAGAATCACTTTTTCTATGCGAACCTGATGCGGATTATTGATCAACCATCGCGTAGCATCCGGCGCACTTAATACCAAAATTAATGGCGCATTCATTTCACCGACCTCAACCGATACATCACCCAACCACCCACACTGTTCATCAGCATATTTTATTCGGCACTCGGCTTTTGCCATCTCACCACAGCGATCCTGCCAACGAGGGCAATGGTGCCCCCGTTCTGCTGACTGCCCAACAGCAGCGACATGCAACTGCACGAGCCCACTACCTTGCGCATAATCTTTGGAACTACCGGAACGGCAAGCTTGCGAACCAACCATCACAGGAAAACGCACATCTTGCTCTGAATCCAGCTCGTCGAGAACATAAGAACCCAGATCATAACTAACCGACAACGAAGGAACAAAGCGAACCGGAGGATCCTTTTTTTGTTCTTTCGGATTATAAAAAGCGACATCCCAATAAATATCTGGCGCACTCAAATCCGAGCTTTTATCGCGCAACAAATAAATTTTTTGCTTTCTCGTAGCAGGCGAATGAAGAAACTGTAAACGGTATCGCCCTGATGAAGTAGCAATATCACAAACTGTAGCATTTTCGCCTGTCATTACATCCACGATCTTTTGGGCGCGCGCTGCGCTTGGCGCCAACTTCCAGGCATCCAGGAAAGGCATGACACCAGCACATGCATGGCGCCCCGCACCGAAAGACAACATGGGCCTGCCTGAATCACGGGCGATTTGCTCACAGGCCAGACCGAGGTTAAACCATGCGCTCGCTTTGATCTTATTGTCCTTGGAGTTATCAATCAGCCAATCGGCCGCTTCCAGCGCCTTTGGAATATCTCCTTGTTTTAATGCCACCAAAGACAAGTCACTCAGTACTCGCTCATTGCCTGGCATGAGCTCTGCAGCCTTCAACAGGCTTTCATACGAAGCCTTAATTTCGCCTTGTTGATACCGCTTTTCCCCCAACAGCATGAACTGATTGGCCTGCTGCTTCAGGGCAGCCTCATCGGGTGGCTGCAAGGTTTTTTCCAGAAGCGGCACATCTGCAGGCGCCACATTGGGGTTTTCCGGGAAGGTTGGGCGTGTGTAATAACGCAGCCAATCCAGCGGCAATTCACCCCTCTCCGGACGACCGCCTTTAGCACGCATGAATATGGAAGCGCCAGACTCCAGCAGTGCATGAATCGTCTTTGGCGATGCGTAGCGCGTCGCATAATGCAGTGCCGTGACACCCGATGTGTTGACACAGCCACCCGATGTTGACTTGGCATCCACCGTAGCACCGTGTTCGATCAATTTTTTGATGGTAGCCGGCTGATCGTATTGCGCCGCGTACATCAACGGGGTTTTCCCGAATCCATTGACTTGATCCGGGTCAGCGCCCTGATTTAATAAGTAATCAACAACTTCCGGACGATAAATTGCAATATTCAAAAGGCTTTCTTGGGATTGATATACATCGCCATTTATGTAGCCGCCTAAAGGAATGTTTTTGATAACATCCAACGGCTCGCCACCCAGAATCGCCTGACGAACCTTTTGTTCATCTTCAGACGAAAACGGGCTGTACATATAGAAGCGGATGCCCGAACCAACAGCAACTTTGAGTGCGCGATCAGCCAGTGCTTCTGATGATTCGGCTGACACGCCATATGCATCGCGGTAATACTGGGCTAGCACGCTTGCTGTCTCGGCAAGCTGCTGTTTATAAGCTGCAAACGCCTGGTAGGGGAGAACCCCTGTCAAAGCCCATTTTTCAAGATTTTCCATATCGTTAGCATAGGTGCCAATGGGAGCCGGATCATTCCAATCACGCTCATACACCGCCCATGGCCGATAAAGTAATTCTTTAAACTTGGCGGCCATCCAAGCGTCAAACCGACCACCTGCGCGACCTGAACAATCCGGTCTCGTCATTTCACGAACTGCCAAACGCAGCTTCTCAAGGGAGGCTCGCGTTGCTTCCGGCACATTTTCATAACCTGACTGCGGGGATAGCTGTATCCGGCAAGTCAACTGCCATTCAGCATCCGGGCTCAAGCGATAAAGAGACCACACATGATTTTCATATGGCCATGAATTGGAATATCCCGCCAGAAAATACTCGCCGTTTTTCTCAAGCAGGATGGGATCAGGAAATTCCGGCCATTCTTTTTGACGGTGTTTCGCCCAAAACTCCTGGCTCCCTGGCTCGCCAGCATTCGCAGGAAAAGGCTCTAATGACGCAAAAATTGCCGACTGCCATCCCCCTGGGCCAGCCATTTGTTTGAGATAAATCTGACGACCACCCACCTCGATTGATTCTGGCAGAGGAATCCATTGATTAGCTGACAAATCCAAGCTGACTTTCCGAAAGCCAGGTGCATCTGTACTCAACAACCTGTAAAAAGAATGCAGCTCTCGAGAGGTGTTAAATTGGATTTTGGCTTGATTAAAAAACCCATCACACAATGAGGAATTAGCATCCTCAATCAATGCCGGCTGAAACCAACTGCGCGCAGGACTAACCACCCCATCAAGCTTTTCGTGATATTGGATTTGGTAGTAGTCCCCCTCAACCTTGACCCAAAGCTCGTCATTATTCCAGCCAAACCCCTCAATATAATTATTCCCGTTCAGCCCAAGTTCGTCCGGCAATACAATTTCATTGCCTGGTATGCCTGTATCTGCATCAATTTTTGCAATGACTCGCGCTCCAGCTAAAATCCAAATTCCGCCCTTTCCATATGCAATTTTTTGACTGTAATGCGGTTCTGAGCCGGATATAACACTTTTCTCAATCGCTCCGCTATCGGTGTTGACCTGGAAAAATCGATCGCCATCTCCCGCCACAACCCATAGTCGATTACCGTCCCAAGCCATTCCCGATGGACCATCGCCCCATGTACCATATCGACTCGACAACTTTACTTTAAAATCAAAAACTGCCTGGATGCGGAAATCTTTACCGACGCGATAGATTTTGTTTTCGCTCGTATATGCAAAGAAAAAATATTCCTTAGTAACCACCAATGCATCAGGAGCACTCTGGAGCTCATCAATTAACCCCTCAATTAATACCTGCCCATCCTGCATATCTAATTTTTTCAGCAAAAACCCGCCTTGAGGATATTTTTTCCTATTCAAGTCACTTTCCACCGCCCACAAGCCATCCTCGCCAACGAAAAGCACTCGGTCATAACTATGCGCCTCTTGCGCCTTGACCCTGTGAACTATCGAGGAACTTTGACTCGGAAAAGCCAGCGCTGAAAAAAACAAAAGTCCCAGACCCAAAACGACGCGCAACATATTTTATCCTTCTACTATTACGCTCTTTATAAAAAGTCTCACCGCCCCCGCAAAAACAACTTATCCAACTCCTCCAACCGCAACTGCGTCCATGTCGGCCGGCCGTGATTGCACTGGCCGCTGCGTTCGGTGGCTTCCATATCGCGTAATAACGCATTCATCTCTGGAATGGTAAGGCGGCGATTAGCACGCACCGAGCCATGGCAGGCCATGGTGCTTAAAATCTCGTTCTCGTGTGCGCGAATGCGGTCGCTGCTGCCGTATTCGATTAAATCGGCCAATACATCGCGCACCAGGCTGGGAATATCGGCATCAGCCAGTGCGATTGGCACTTGGCGAATGAGCAGTGATTCGGTGCCGGCACGGGTAATCTCAAACCCCAACTCAGCGAAATGCTCTGATTGCTGTTCTGCGCAATCGGCTTCACGCTGGCTGACCGCAAGCGTTAACGGCACCAGCAAAGGCTGCGAGCGAATGCCGCCTTCTTCGCGCGCGGTTTTCATGCGCTCGTAGGTGATGCGCTCGTGGGCTGCGTGCATATCCACCAGCACCAGGCCTTCGGCGTTTTCAGCAAGAATGTAAATGCCTTTTAATTGCGCGAGTGCGTAGCCTAAGGGCGGCACTTCGCCGGCTGCGGTTTGTGACGGTGTGAGTTCAGCCGGTGCACTATTGCGCAGGCTCTCGTAAAAACTGCGCTGATCGCCAATCGCCGAGGGCGAGGGCTGCCCCGGCAAGCCAAACGATTGCTGCGAATAGCTTGGCTCGTATGCAGGCGTCGATGATTCGGCTTTGCGTGCCAACACATCATCGGGCCGAGTGTCGGCCAACGCGCGGTGCAAGGAGCGGAATAAAAAATCATGCACTTGGCGGCCATCGCGAAAACGCACTTCGTGCTTGGTCGGGTGCACATTCACATCAACATTCGCAGGATCACACTCAAAATACAGCACAAACGCCGGGTGCCGGCCGTGGTAAAGC
>DATCSK010000002.1:0-82003 GCA_036568505.1 Pseudomonadales bacterium
CTTGATGTTCTTTCATGGATTGGCAGAACGAAAAAAACGACAAACCGTTTTGCGTGCCGAGTTCGACCAACAGTTTGGGGCGTACGGCACCCACCAAATCATAAGCAAATGGCGTGTGATCGACCCACGTGCTGAAAACCATGTGGTGCTGAATGTAATTTTGCATGGATGGCGGAAAATAAATACGCATATCAGTTGCCTTGTTTTTTCTGCGCCAGTTGTTGCGCTTTCTTGTTGTGAGGGTCGGGCAATTCACCGCGCAATTGCCGCACGCGAGCAGCCGAGTGCTGAATAAATTTTTGAGCACAATCGGGAATGGCGCCAAGGTAGATGGCGCGTTTGAGCGGGGCGCTGTAGGGTTGCCCGCGAATAGCAGTGTATTGCGCAAAATGGGCGGCCATGATCGCGAGACGGTCGTGGTCGCGGGTGCCGGTGGTAATGCCGCCATGGAACTGGTGGAAGGTGCCTTCGCCGGGTAGCAAAATCAGTTGGGTTTCGGGCAGCTCGCAGGCACGCTTGTATAAATCCAGATTGACTTGGCCGCCACCGGTTTCCATAAAGCGTGGGTCGCAGCCGCCGAGTTTGTCCCAAATGGCGCGTGGCATCGACAGGCAGTTGCTTTCGCCAATGGGTTTAAAAATGCCGTTGGCGCTGGTGCCGCTTAATACGGAAATCTCAAACAGCCGATAGCCATTTTCAGGCCAGCCGATGCTGTCGAGCAAGGCTTGTTCGGCGTGGGTATCGTAGCCTTCCAGCATGGAGTCTTGTTGTAACTTGGGGCCGAGATGGTAGCCGGGTGTGGAGACAATGGCGTTTGGGTGCAGTCGGCGTGCGGTCAGTGTCCAGTTGATCAGGCCGGGCGTGGCCATGCGGGCACCATCCACAATCAGTCCGATCATCTGGCCGCGTGCCTGACTGGCTGCGTAATTGATGGAAGGTACCGGGCTGGGTGACGGTTCTTGCCGGCGGATGTAACGGAAGTTCGGGCCGAAGGCGACCACTTCGTGTTCTTCCAGATTGCTGCTGGAGGCATTTTCCACGACGAGCACTTCGTAATCGTCGCGGGTGACGCCTTGTTGATAAGGGATGCTCAGCGAACGCAGGGTCTTTAATGCCTGTTCGCGCATTTTGTACACCATGACAATCAACGAGAGCAGGGGTTGGCCCGGCTCTGCCGGCGCTACGGTTGTATCCAATGGCAGATACGGCATGGTTTGATCAAAAAACTTAACCGGCCGCGGGCTGTTGGGAATGATCGGTTTCCCATTCGCATTCAAGGGAAAGTCGGGCGGTGTTTTTTTCTCAGTCACAGTACGGGGATGCTCCGGTGGCATTAGGCCGCATCGGCGGGGGCTTGCCACGGTGTCGCGGCGATGCTTTTCAGTGTGCCATAAAGCTGCTCAATCGAGGGCGGCAATTCCTGGGGCCATTGACGGTCTTTATTGCGTAATTTCGGGGTGAAGAAGCGGTCGGCTTTGGCCAGAGGGCCGATGTGCAGCCAGTCGAGCACCGGCTCCAGTCGTGCATGAAAGGTTTCTTCGTCCCAATCAAAACACAGCATAGGGAAGGGTTGCTGCTGCCAATGGCGTAACAAAATGCGGTTGTAGTAGGCCCACAAGAAAAGCCCCATATGGCGTGGGAACCCGCCGCGACTGTGCAGGGACTCGGTGACGGCCATCGGGTGGCGGAATATGCCCACGCAACGCATGTCGGGCACGATATCCATCCAGCCGGAGAGGGTGAGCAGGGTGCGCGGGTCTTTGAACCCCCAGATGGGAGCCTCTGCATACATGTCCAGAATCTCACGGGCTCTCCAGCGGTGTTCTTCACGCCAGTCCACGCGCGTGGGCGGGCAATCCCAGTCGCCACCATTGGCCTTCAGAATGGCCTCGTTTAAAAGCACAATGTCCGGGTTTTCCCTGTTGCCGGCATGGTTATGATGGTTCCAGGTGTGGTATTTGCCGAGAAACAGCCCGGCGCGTTGCAATGAGCCGCTCAGGCAGCTGGTGCCCGATCGATGCATGCCAAGCAGGCAGACGACGGTATCGGGCATGGAATGAGCGGGTAGCAATGACATGGCGAGTATTATAAGGGTTTATGCGCGCTTTCCTGCATGGTACACAGCGCTTGTACTGTGTGGCAAGCCGCTATCCGATCGTTACAATGCATGCTTCTGTAAGGGTTTCTGATATGAAAATCAGTGTGGCCATGGTGGTGCATCAGCCGGATACAGTGCAGCTGCAACGCACCTTGCAGGCTCTGGATGCTGCGCTTGCCATGAGTGAGGTCAGTAGCTGCGTGATGATTGCAGACAACACCCCGCCATCCGGACGACTGAGTGTTGCGCAGCAACAACATTTGCTGGCGCTTGTGCCGCATGCGACAGAGCGCCAATGGCAAATCTTGCAGGGTAACCGAGGTTTTGGTGCCGGCCATAATGCCTTGTTGGCATTGACCGCAAGCGACTGTCATTTGGTTTTGAACCCCGATCTGGAATTGGCCGTGAATGCCTTGCATGAAGGCTTGGCTTATCTGCAACAGCATCCCCAGACAGTTTTGGTCGCGCCGCGGGTGTGTGACGAGCAGGGCAATCAGCAATTTTTGGGGAAGCGTTATCCCTCCGTGTGGGTGCTGCTGTTGCGTGCGTTTGCACCCGCGTGGCTGCGTAACAGAAACGAGACGCTATTGGCGCATTACGAAGCACGGGACCTGCAAACGCAGCCGGTACCGGCTGCGTTACCGATTGCCAGCGGTGCCTGCATGCTGTGTCGAACAGCCGCGTTAAAGGCGGCGGGCGGGTTCGATGAGCGCTATTTCCTTTATTTTGAAGATTTCGACCTGTCCATGCGCTTGCATGCGCAAGGCCAGCTGGTGTTTCTGCCATCCCTGCAGGCGGTTCATCACGGCGGTTATGCGGCTCGTAAAGGTTGGCGGCATATTGCCTGGTTTGCGGCCTCGGCGGCGCGGTTTTTTAACCGGTTTGGCTGGCGCTGGTTGTGACGGTTGGCAAGCCCGAGACGGGCAGGTATGATTAAAATCCGTACTCATCAGACAATGGCAGCCACGCATGAATCGGCACACCGTCTACAATCGCATCGCCACCCCGGCCGGGGCGGTGAGGGTGTGCGCTGCTGGCCTGTATCTGCGACTGCTGCCCTGAGGGGCAGATTCCTGGTTTTTACATTGATATTCCCTGTGTGAACCGTTTATCCGGTTGGTTGCCTCTATGGCAGCTGACGCCAGTATGAGACCGATGCCATGAGCAAAGAACGTTTGGTGATATTTGATACAACGCTCCGGGATGGCGAGCAAAGCCCCGGTGCCTCCATGACAAAAGACGAGAAGATGCGCATTGCCCGGCAGCTGGAAAAGCTGGGTGTCGATGTGATCGAGGCCGGTTTTGCAGCGGCCAGTCCGGGCGACTTTGAGGCCATCCGGTCGATTGCCGAGACGATCAAGGAGTCGACGATCTGTTCATTGGCGCGTGCCAATGAGAAAGACGTACGCCGTGCGGGTGAGGCCGTGGCACCGGCACGCTCAGGGCGTATCCATACCTTTATTGCGACCAGCCCGATTCACATGGAAATGAAGCTGCGCATGACGCCCGATCAAGTCGTCGAGCAAGCGGTCAAGGCGGTGCGTTTGGCGAAGGAATACACCGACGATGTTGAATTCTCGGCCGAAGATGCGGTGCGTTCTGATCTCGACTTTTTAGTGCGTGTTTTCACCGAGGTGATTCATGCCGGTGCCAAAACCATCAACGTGCCCGATACCGTGGGTTATTCCATTCCTTACTTGTGGGGCGAACGGTTTGCGCAGTTGATTGCCAAAGTGCCCGGCGCTGATCGCGTGGTGTGGTCAACGCATTGCCATAACGATTTGGGCATGGCGGTGGCCAACTCCTTGTCGGCCGTGCTCAATGGCGCACGGCAGGTGGAGTGCACCATTAACGGCTTGGGCGAGCGTGCGGGCAATGCCTCGTTGGAAGAAATCGTCATGGCGGTCAAAACCCGCAGCGATGTCTTTCCTGTGGAAACGCGCATTGATGCACGGCAAATTGTGCCAACCTCGAAGTTGGTCTCAACGATTACCGGGTATCCCGTGCAACCGAATAAAGCGGTGGTGGGCGCCAATGCCTTTGCCCATGAATCGGGCATTCATCAAGATGGCGTGCTCAAGCACCGTGAGACCTATGAAATCATGCGTGCCGAGGATGTGGGCTGGCATACCAACCGTTTAACGCTGGGTAAATTGTCAGGCCGCAACGCTTTTCGTACGCGTTTGAAAGAATTGGGCATTGAGTTTGATAGCGAAGAATCACTGAATGCCGCTTTTGCGCGCTTCAAGGATTTGGCGGATAAAAAATCCGAGATTTTTGATGAAGACTTGCAGGCCTTGGCCAGTGATGTTGCCAGCTCGCAAATGCCAGAGAAGTATCAGCTGATCACGTTGGAAGCGCATTCGCGTACCGGCGAAAAACCGCGCGCCAGCTTGGTGTTAAAAGTGGATGGCCGTGAAACCCCTGCCGAAGCCGAAGGCGATGGTCCGGTGGATGCGGCACTGAAAGCGATTGAAACGGTCGCCAACAGTCACGCGAACCTGAAATTGTATTCGGTCAATGCCATTACCAGCGGTACGGATTCGCAAGGCGAGGTAACGGTACGTCTGGAACGTGGTGGCTCGATTGTGAACGGTTCCGGAGCGGATACCGACATCATCGTGGCCTCGGCAAAAGCGTATCTGAATGCGCTGAATATTCTGGAAGCGAATGTGGCGCGCGCGCACCCGCAGAAAGAAGGCGTCTGAGTGAGTGCCTCGGCAGCCTTTGAAAAAGCCCGGCTCACATTGAGCCGCATGGGTATTGCCATGCCGTGGCTGGATGAGCGTCCTGACACGGGTTCGTTGCCCGCCGCCGATGTGGTTAATGCGTCGACACAAACCAGAACAACCCGCCGTCTCAGTGATGCCGTGGAGGTCCGTGCGAACGTGGCTGCGGCGCCGATCACGCCCGAAGCCACGCCGCCGGCCACGGCCGAGTCGCCGGCAGTCGATACCGTGTCGCCGTTCACATTGATGTTTTGGTTCAGCGAGGCCGGCTGGTTGGTCGTCAGTGTTGTCGAGGGTCAGCACAGTCGCCCGTCAGCGATGCATGCCGGTTTAGGCAGTGACTTGCTGCAGGCGCTGACGGGCACGCCGGCAATCTGGTTGGCGGATGAAGCCATGAGTTGGCCACCGGCCGGCAGCCAGCGCAGCAGCACCTTGGCGGAGGCCAAGGATATGTTGCGCGGCGGCGTGCGCCGCTGGTGCAGCCAGCAGCCGGTGCAAGATGTATTGCTGCTGGGCGATCAGGTGATTGCCTGGCTCGACATGGATCTTGCCGGCAAGCCATTGGCCAGCCAGTTTATCGATGCGTTAGGGCAGCGTTGCCTGGCGCTGCCGGGTTGGCCGGACAAACTGAATGCCGATGCCAAACGAGCATTGTGGCGCTTGATTGCCGCGCTGAGAGCGAGTGCGTGAACGCGGCGCGTTGGCGATTGCGCCCGGCCCGCTTTGAAGATGCCGCTGCTTTGTATGCGATTGAACAACGTGCCCATGCCTACCCGTGGTCGCGGCGGCAATTCGATGAAATTCTGGATGAAGGTCATTTGGTGGTGGTGGCCGAAGATGCCGATGCCCGTTGTGTCGGGTATGCCGTGTTATTGCTCGCCATTGAAGATGCTGACTTGCTGAACATTGCCGTTGAACCGCAGCAGCGGCGACGTGGGCTGGGGCGTTTTTTGTTGCAAGGCATTGTGGCGGCGGCCCGTGAGCGCGGTGCACTGCGTTGTTTTTTGGAAGTGCGCACATCGAACACGGCAGCGATTACGCTGTATCGGCACGACGGGTTTTCTGAAGTAGGGCGTCGTCGTGATTATTACCCCGGGCATCACGGGCGTGAAGATGCCTTGGTCATGTGCCTGGAATTCAATCAGGAGCCTCTGGGATGAGAATTTTGCACACCATGATTCGGGTGGGTGATCTCGAGCGTTCGATTGCGTTTTATACCGCGATACTGGGCATGCGTTTGCTGCGACGCAAGGATTATCCCGAGGGTCGATTCACGCTGGCTTTTGTCGGTTATGCCGATGAATCCGAAGCCTCGGCCCTGGAATTAACGTACAACTGGGATACAACCCGTTACGAATTGGGCAATGGCTTTGGGCATGTTGCGATTGGCGTGGACGATGCGTATCGGGCATGCGAGCGTATCAAAGCGGCCGGTGGTGAAGTGGTGCGCGAAGCCGGTCCCATGAAGCATGGCACGACCGTCATCGCGTTTGTGAAAGACCCGGACGGGTATTGGATTGAGTTGATTCAAGAGAAAAATCGGCAAGATTAATGAGCCGTGCCTTTGTGCTTGTATTCGCACCAGGCATGAATGCTGCATTGACCGCATTTTGGTTTTCTGGCGGTACACACATAACGGCCGTGCAAAATCAGCCAATGGTGCGCATCGCGTAAAAATTCTTTCGGTACGACCCGCATCAAGCGATCTTCGACTTCGCGAACGGTTTTTCCGTGTGCGAGCCCGATGCGATTGCCGAGTCGAAAAATATGCGTATCCACCGCAATGGTGGGCTCGCCAAAGGCCGTATTGAGGATCACGTTGGCGGTCTTGCGGCCAACGCCCGGCAGTGCTTCCAGGGCTTCGCGATCGCAGGGCACCGTGCTGTCGTGTTGGTCCATCAATATGCGGCAGGTGCGCATGATATTGTCGGCCTTGGTGTTAAACAGGCCAATGGTTTTGATGTGTTGTTTGAGCTTGCGGATGCCCAGTGCATGAATGGCTTCGGGCGTATTGGCTACGGCAAACAATGTAGCGGTGGCTTTGTTGACGCTCACATCGGTGGCTTGTGCAGACAGAATCACTGCAATCAGCAATTCAAACGGGCTGCTGAAATGCAATTCCGTTGTGGGGGACGGATTGTCTGCCTGCAACTGCTTGAAAATCGCTGTGCGTTTTTCTCGATTCACAGGATCAGCTGACAGCACCCGTGACGCGTACGCGTTCGCGCTTGACCTTCACGGTGGTGGCCTCGGCGCGTTTTGCAATGCCCGCATCAATCAGGTTTTTGGTGGCAATCAGGAAGCCCGCAAACAAGAAAGCGCCCGGGGGTAATACGGCCACCAGGTATTGCGGATAGTTGGGGAATACTTCAATGCGCCAGTTGGCCGCAGCCGGGCCGAACAGGATGTCCATGTTTTCAAACAAATGCCCGGTGCCGAAGGCTTCGCGTGCCGCACCGATGATGAATAACACGACGGCAAAACCCATGCCCATCATGAAGCCATCAATGGCCGAAGGCAGTACGCGGTTTTTGCAGGCAAAACCGTCAGCACGCCCCAACACGGCGCAATTGGTGGTGATGAGCTGGGTGAACAAGCCGATGACCAGATACAAGTCATAGGCAAAGGCCTGCATCAATAACTCGACGCAAGTCACGGTGGAGGCAATGATCATCACGAATGCCGGTAAACGCACGGCATCGGATACGTACGAGCGAATGATGGAGACGGCCGTATTGGAACACACGAGCACGGTGATGGTGGCCAAGCCAAGGCCAATGGCGTTGACGACCGAGCCGGTGACAGCCAACAGCGGACACAGGCCGAGCAATTGCACCAGTGCCGGATTGTTTTTCCACAATCCGTTGAGCGTGATGTCGCGGTAATTGGGCTGGCTCATGGGGCGGCCTCGGTTTCCGGTGTGTGGGTCACTTCGGGTGCGATTTCAGGCTTGGCGAACAGGGTATCACGGTGCGCTTCGACGTATTGCAAGCTGCGGAACACGGCGGCCGTGACCGCGCGCGGTGTAATGGTGGCGCCGGTAAACTGATCAAACGCGCCTTTGTCTTTTCGCACTTTCCATAAATCGGGTGTCGGATTGACGAGTGATTTGTCATTAAAGCCCAGCACCCAGCGTGATTTCTTGAATTCCACTTTGTCGCCAAGGCCCGGTGTCTCATGGTGTTCAATGGCGCGCACGCCGGCGATGCGACCATCACGATAAATGCCCACCAACAGCTGAATGGCACCGCTGTAACCGTCAGGTGCGGTTAACGGCAAAATGACGGCAACCGGTTCGCCGTCTTGGCGGGCAACGTACGCATTGCGCGGCGTTTTCAAATGCAGGTATTCCGGATCATCGACCACAAACGTGTCGTCGAGCATGATGTTGTTGTGCGTTGAGCGCGGCAGGATTTCGAGCAACGTCGCCTCTTCAACGGCGCGTTTGTTGGCCGTGATGACGTCGCGCGTGCTGATATAGGTGGCAGCAATGCCGCCGGCCGTGATGACGCTGAACAGTGCCAACAGAATGGCGTTGCGGCGAATGGATTCACTCATCTTCATGAGGATTTCTCCACCGGCTTGTGGCCATAGGTGCGTGGCTGGGTGTAGTTATCAATCAAGGGGGCGGCAAAGTTCATCAGCAGCACCGAGAAAGCCACGGCATCGGGGTAGTTGCCCCAGTGCCGAATGGAGTACACCAAGACACCAATGCAGGCGCCGTAAATCATGCGCCCACGATTGCTGACGGCCGACGTCACCGGGTCGGTAACGATAAAGAAAGCGCCGAGCATCGTTGCACCGGTAAACAAATGCATCAGTGGGGAGCCGCCACTGGCAGCGCTGCCGCTGTCGTAACCGGCCGCAGCAGCCAGCGTCAGGGCCAATAGAAAACACACCGGTGCATGCCATGTGAAAATGCGGCGCGCGAGCAGTACCAAACCGCCCAGCAAGAAGGCAGCGTTAATCCACTCTTGGCCGTGACCACCGATAGCGCCGTAGATCGGGTTGAGCCAAAGCTCGCTCACTTGCAGGGTTTTGTTTTGCGCGAACAAGTCCAGCGCCGTGGCACCGGTGATGCCATCGAGCACGGTGCGATCGACGAGGCCGAAATTGAGCTGCAAGGCCTGCAAAAAATTCGGCAAGTCTGCCCCGGCCACGCCGCGCGGCTCGGCCCAGGTGGTCATTTGCAATGGAAATGAAATCAGCAGCACCACGTAACCGACCATGGCCGGGTTGAACGGGTTGTAGCCCATGCCGCCGTAGAGGTGCTTGGCGATCAAAATGGCAAAGGCAATGCCGACGGTGACCAACCACCACGGCGCGTACGGCGGCAAGGCAATGGCGAGCAACCATGCGGTGACCAGTGCACTGAAGTCGCCCAGATAAAAGCGCAATGAGCGCTTACGCAGCTTCAGCACGATGGCTTCCAGTGATACGGCCAGTACGCTGGCCCACACAATATTAACGATCGTGCCCCAGCCAAAGAACCAGGTGATGGTGGCAATGCCGGGCAGTAAAGCGAAGAGCACTTGCAGCATCACCCAGCCGGTTTTGTTCATCGGGTGGTGAGCGTGGGGAGAGGTGACGCGCAGTAATGCCATGTCACTGGCCCTCGGTGGTTTGGCTGGCGCGAGCGGTGTTGAGCTCAGCGGTCAATTGCTGGTGTTTTTCGTTGAGCTTTTCAAGGCCGGTTTTAAGGGCATCGACTTTATCGGAGCCTTCGCTTTCGGCGAGTGCGATTTTCTCCTGCGTGGCCTGAAGGCGCGCCTCGGTGCTGGCAAGCAAGCGTTCCAGCTTGGCGATAGGGTCTTCGTCATCGGCAAGGCCGGCCCGTTTGGCTTTGGCGCGCTCAATAATGGCCTGCACCGGATCGTCGCTGGCTGCCGGTGTTGCGCTGGTGGTCTGGTGCTCAAGCCGGGCCAGCGCGGCGCGCGCCTCGCTCAGTTTGGCTTCGGTTTTTTCAACGCCGGTGCGGAAAGCGTCGACTTTATCGGAACCTTCGGCCTCGGCTTGCGCCAGTTTTTCGCGCGCGGTCTGCAGGCGTTTTTCGGTGCTGGCAACGGCAAGTCGCGCGGTTTCCAGTGGATTGTCATCAGTCGGTGCGCGACCGTCGCGCTTGGCTTGTGCGCGCTCAATGGCGGCAGCAGCAGGGTCATTGGCCGTTTGTTTTTTGGCTTGCGTGCGTTCAACCGCCGCCTGAATGATGGCTTGCGCGTCGTTGGCCGCGGGTGCGCTGGTTTGGTTGGCGGCAGCTTGTTGACGGGCTTTGCGTTTGGCTTCTTTTTCGTCTTCGAGCTTTTGCAGGCGCGCTTGCCGCGCTTCGTAGCGTTGCTTGGAGTAATCGGCTTTGCGCTTTTCTTGTTCCTGCAGGCGGATGTCGGCCTTGGATGCCCGGTAATACTGCACCAGCGGGATGCTGCTGGGGCACACGTAAGAGCAGGCGCCGCACTCAATGCAATCGAACAGGTGATGTTCTTGCAGCGCGTCGCTGTTCTTTGCCATCGCAAACCAGTACATCTGTTGCGGCAGCAAGCTCACCGGGCAGGCTTCGGCACACATGCCGCAGCGAATGCAGGCTTGCGCGGGTGGCGGTGGCGGTAATTCACGCGCCGTGGGCGCCAGCACGCAATTGGTGGTTTTGACCACCGGAATCGCGTCGTGCGGCATGGCAAAGCCCATCATCGGGCCGCCGACAATCAAGCGGTCGGCTTTGTCGGCCTGAAAGCCGGCTGTGGCCAATACATGGTGCAGCGGCGTGCCGAGCAATACTTCCAGATTTTGCGGTTCATCGACGGCTTTGCCGGTCACCGTGGTGATGCGTTGAATTAATGGCTCGCCATGCACAATGGCGCGATAAATCGCGGTGGCGGTACCAATGTTCTGACAGACCACGCCGATATCGGCCGGTAATTTGCCGCTCGGCACTTCTTTGCCGGTGAGTATCTGGATGAGCTGCTTTTCGCCACCGGACGGATACTTGGTGGGAAAGGGCACAATCTCGATACGGGTGCCGGCAGCGGCTTTTTGCAGCGCGGCAATGCCTTCGGGTTTGTTGTCTTCAACGCCGATCAGCGTTTCTTTGGGCTTGATGATGTGCGTCAGAATGTTAACGCCTTCGATAATCTGCTCGGCGCGCTCGCGCATCAGGATATCGTCAGCGGTGATGTAGGGTTCGCACTCGGTGCCGTTGATGATCAGCGTTTGAATGACCGTGCCGGGTTTGATGCCGAGTTTCACGGCCGATGGGAAGCCCGCGCCGCCCATGCCGGCAATGCCGGCTTCGCGAATGCGCTTCACCAGTGCTGCGGGTTCTTCTTGCGTGTAATCGGCAATGCCGGCGTGTTCAATCCAGCGGTCTTCATGGTCAGGTTTCAGTACAATGCAGCGCGCACTCATGCCGGAGGCGTGCGGTACCGTGCGCGCTTCAATGGCAATAATCTCGCCCGAGGTGGAGGCATGAATCGGCACGCTGACAAAGCCCTGCGCCTCGGCAATTTTTTGCCCCTTGAGGACGCGATCGCCCACGGCCACGATCGGTTCGGCCGGCGCGCCAATGTGCTGCGACAAAGGGTAGGTCAGCTCGGATGGAATGCCGGCAAAGCGAATCGGTGTGCGCACCGATTGGTGTTTGTTTTCAGGCGGATGCACGCCGCCGTGAATGGAGAACGTCTTTCTCATGCGGCGTGCTCCCGGTCACTGGCAATGACTTCCGGGGGAATCGGGCTGGGCAGCGTCCACGTCCAGGTTTGCAGCGATTGCGGAATGGTGCGCATTTCAATGCAATCGACAGGGCAGGGTTCTACGCACAAATCGCAGCCGGTGCATTCGCTGACAATCACGGTGTGCATGTGTTTGGCGGCACCCAAAATGGCATCGACCGGGCAGGCCTGAATGCACTTGGTGCAACCGATGCACTCGTCTTCACGAATAAAAGCGACTTGTTTGGGTTTTTCCTCAGCGTCCAGCGCGGTGGGCTCCACGCCGAGCAAATCGGCAATGGCTTCTACCGTGGCTTGCCCGCCGGGTACGCATTTATTGATTTCATCGCCTTGTGCGACGGCATCGGCATACGGTTTGCAACCCGGGTAGCCGCACTGGCCGCACTGGGTTTGTGGCAGCAGGGCATTGACCTGTTCGGAGATCGGGTTGCCTTCCACATGAAACTTCACCGCCGCAAAGCCGAGCAGCGCACCAAAGCCCACGCCGAGCAGCAGTAAAGCGCCGGTCGCAGCCAATAGCGGGTGTTGGGTGAAGAGTTCCAGCATCATCAATAACTCATACCAATCCGGCAAAGCCCATAAAGGCGAGGGACATCAATCCGGCGGTGATCATGGCAATGGCCGAACCTTTGAAAGGTGCCGGCACATCGGCCACGGTGATGCGTTCGCGCATGGCGGCAAACAGAATCAGCACCAGCGAAAAACCAACCGCTGCACCAAAGCCGTACAGGGTGGAGTGAATAAAATCGAATTGCTTGTTGACGTTGATCAGTGCCACGCCGAGAACCGCGCAATTCACGGTAATCAACGGCAGGAACACGCCCAGCACACGGTGCAGCAGCGGGCTGGTTTTATGCACCACCATTTCGGTGAACTGCACCACCACCGCAATCACCAGAATAAAGCTGATGGTCTGCAGGTACTCAAGCCCCAGTGGTTTCAGCAGCCAGTGGTAGGTGATGTAGGTGCAAATGGAAGCGAGTGTGAGCACAAAGGTGGTGGCCGCGGACATGCCAATCGCCGATTCCAGTTTGTTGGAAACACCCATGAACGGGCACAGCCCCAAAAACTGCACCAGTACAAAATTGTTCACCAATACGGCGCTAAAAAAGAGAATCAGGAATTCGCTCACGCGCTGTTACCGCCCTGCCGTTTGCCTGTGTGAAACTCGCCGCACCGCCCGATAACAAGCGACTGCCGGAAGCTGCCCATCATAGTGGAAACCGCCGTGCGTAAAAAGACGATTGAATCATATGGATATAACGCCGCGCGCATTACTTAACGGTCATGCCGGGGGTCGCACCGCTGTCCGGTGAGAGCAAGAAAATATCCTTCCCGCCGGGGCCTGCGGCCAGCACCATGCCCTCGGAGACGCCGAATTTCATTTTGCGGGGCTCCAGGTTGACGATCATCACCGTCAGGCGGCCTTCGAGGGCGGCCGGGTCATCGTACGCGGCACGAATGCCCGACAGCACGGTACGGGTTTCATCGCCCACATCCAGCGTCAATCGCAGCAGTTTGTCGGCGCCTTCCACCTGCTCGGCCTTTTGAATGCGGGCAATCCGCAGATCGACCTTGTTGAAATCATCGATATGGATCATCGGTTTTCCCGTGCGTGTTGGAGGGGGTTTGACCGCCGCCATGGCGGCCGCGGCCTGTTCGGTGGATTCGGCCACCAGAGCCGCCACCGTTTGGGGGTCAATGCGGCTGAGCAAGGGCTCGAATGGATTCACCGTCTCGCCGCAGCGCAGCGTATGCAGGCGACTCCAATCGAGGTGCTCGTTCAAAAACAGCTCGGCGCGTGCGACCAGCTGCGGGGTGACCGGCTTCAAATACAGCGCGAGCAGGCGGAACAGGTGGATGCCGGTGCTGCACACCCGATGCGCGAGTTCGGTCTGGTTGGGGTCTTTGGCCAGCACCCAGGGCTTTAATTCATCAATGTACTGATTGGCCGAATCAGCCACGGCCATGATGTCGCGAATGGCGCGGGCGTACTCGCGGGCTTCAAACGAAGCGGCAATGCGCTCGCCGGCCTCGGCGGCGGCTTCGACCAGCTCGGGGCGATCGAGCACCGGGCTTAATGCGTTGCCAAACTGCTGGTTGATAAAGCGCGCGCAGCGGCTGGCGATATTCACCACCTTGCCCACCAAATCGGCATTGACGCGCTGCACAAAGTCTTCCAGATTCAGGTCAATGTCATCAACGCTGCCGCTTAATTTGGCGGCAAAGTAGTAGCGCAGTGCCTCGGTGTCGAGGTGTTCGCGCCAGGTTTTGGCCATGATGAAGGTGCCGCGCGACTTCGACATCTTCTTGCCATTGACCGTTAAAAAGCCGTGCGCGAAGACGCCGCTTGGCGTGCGGAACTCGGCCGACGACAACATGGCCGGCCAGAACAGCGCATGGAAATTGATAATGTCCTTGCCGATGAAGTGATACAGCTCGGCCTCGGAGCCCGGCTGCCAATAGGCGTCAAAATCGAGCCCTTCGCGTGCGCACAGGGCTTGAAAGCTCGCCATGTAGCCAATCGGTGCATCCAGCCAGACGTAGAAATACTTGCCCGGTGCATCGGGAATCTCGAAACCGAAGTAAGGCGCATCGCGGCTGATGTCCCAGTCTTGCAGGCCGGCATCGAGCCATTCGGCGAGTTTATTGGCCACTTCAGGCTGCACGTGGCCGTCACGCGTCCAGTGTTTGAGAAAATCACCAAACGCCGGCAGGGTAAAAAAGTAGTGCGTCGAGGATTTTTCGATTGGCGTGGCGCCCGACAAGGCCGAGCGCGGATTTTTAAGCTCGGTCGGCGAATAGGTGGCGCCGCAGGCTTCGCAGTTATCGCCGTATTGGTCGTCGGCGTGGCAGCGGGGGCAGCTGCCTTTGATAAAGCGGTCGGCCAGAAACAGCCCCTTTTCAGGGTCAAAGGCCTGCGTCACCTCGCGGGTGGCGATGTGCCCGTTATCGCGCAGACGCTGGTAGATCAGCGTTGAAAAATGCCGGTTTTCTTCGGAATGGGTTGAGTGGTAGTGGTCAAAGCCGATATGGAACGCGGCAAAATCGGCCTCGTGATCGGCCTGAATGCGGGCAATCAAGGCTTCAGGCGTCACGCCTTCTTGCTCGGCCTTGAGCATGATGGCCGTGCCGTGGGCATCGTCGGCACAGACGTAGCGGCAATCGTGCCCGCGCAGCTTTTGAAAGCGCACCCAGATGTCGGTTTGAATGGTTTCGAGCAGGTGCCCCAAATGCAATGGCCCGTTGGCATAGGGCAGGGCGCTGGTGACCAGCATGCGGCGCGTGGCGGTATCCGTCATGAGCTTACTTTTTCGCGGGTTAACGGCATTGGAAAAGGTGCGATAATATAGCGCTTTTGCCCCTGCAATGCACCCCAAAACCGTGATTTCACAGGGGTTTTTGCGTCTTCCCTACGGAGTGATTTGATGAGTCGTACTGCCGATGTTCTGAATGCGCTTGCTAACTTCAACGACCCGTATCGCGGGCCGGTTAATCTGGTCGATCGTGGCGAAGCCCGCGTCGACTCATTCGAGGGTGGCGCCCTGGTCGTCACCGTGATGCTGGCCTATGTCGCCGAAGGCCGGCGTGCCGCGATCGACGCTGCATTACGGCAGTTGCTGCAAGCCCTGCCGGGGGTCACCTCGCTGACCTTGAACCTGGGCTGGCAGGTTGTCGAAAGTCCGGTACGCTCGGGCATGCCGGGGCTCGAAGGGGTCAAAAACATTATCGCGGTGGCCTCGGGCAAGGGCGGCGTGGGCAAATCCAGCACCGCTGTGAATCTGGCCTTGGCGCTGCAGGCCGAAGGCGCGCGTGTGGGTATTCTCGATGCCGATATTTACGGCCCCAGTCAGCAGATGATGCTCGGTGTCGCGGCCGATCACCGCCCGCGCGTGATTAATAACGAATTCTTTGAGCCGGTCGAAGCGCACGGCCTGCAATCGATGTCGATGGCTTATCTGGTCACCGACAAAACCCCCATGGTGTGGCGCGGCCCCATGGCCAGCGGTGCACTGCAACAAATGTTGCAGCAAACGCGCTGGAACAAGCTCGATTACCTGATTGTCGATATGCCGCCGGGCACCGGCGATATCCAGCTGACCCTGTCGCAAAAAGTGCCGGTCACCGGCACGGTGATTGTCACCACGCCGCAAGACATTGCGCTGCTCGATGCCAAAAAAGGCATCGAGATGTTCCGCAAAGTCGATATCACCGTGCTCGGTGTCATTGAGAACATGGCGCTGCACATCTGCCCGAAATGCAGCCACGAATCGCATGTGTTCGGCCAAGGCGGTGGCGAACGCATCGCCAAAGAATACGGCGTGCCGCTGCTCGGCAGCCTGCCGTTGGACGCCCGCATTCGCGAGCAGCTCGATGCCGGTACTCCCACCGTGGCCGCCGAACCCGATGGCCCGATTGCCGCGCATTACCGCGAGATTGCCCGCACCTTGAGTGCGCGCATCAGCGAGCTGGCGTTGCAGCAAAAGCCCGGCCCGCGCATTGTGATCTCTAACGACTGAGGTGGTTTTCTTGTCGGTTCGGGGTGTCTATGGCCGCCGAACCGGCTATTATCTCGGGCTGAATTGTCTAACCGCACACAGGGTAGCGTGATGAGCATTAAATCCGACAAGTGGATTCGCCGTATGGCCGAGCAAGAAGGCATGATCGAGCCGTTCGAGGCAGGCCAGGTGCGTGCCGGCGCCGACGGCAGCAAGCTGATCAGCTACGGCACCTCCAGCTACGGTTACGACGTGCGTTGCGCCAACGAGTTCAAGGTGTTCACCAATATCTATTCGGCCACCGTTGACCCCAAGCATTTCGACTCCAAAAGCTTTGTCGATATCACCGCCGATTACTGCATCATTCCGCCCAACTCGTTTGCGCTGGCCCGCACCGTGGAGTACTTCCGCATTCCGCGCAGCGTGCTGACCATTTGTTTGGGTAAATCCACTTATGCGCGTTGCGGCATTATTGTGAACGTCACACCATTGGAGCCCGAGTGGGAAGGCCACGTCACCTTGGAGTTCTCGAACACCACCACCTTGCCCGCAAAAATTTATGCCAACGAAGGCGTCGCGCAAATGCTGTTTTTTGAATCCGATGAAGTGTGCGATGTGAGCTACAAAGATCGTGGTGGTAAGTATCAAGGGCAGCAGGGTGTGACGCTGCCTAAAGCGTAAGTCGGTTTAATTATAAAAAAGGCCGCGAAAGCGGCCTTTTTTATTTTCAGAGAGTTTGTCTTAACGCCTGAATTAAGCCGGCCCGCGAAGCGGGTTCGGCTTGAATGAATTGTTAGGGCGCTCAGAACGGATCTTCAACTGCTGCCTCCAGTGATTCCCAATGGCCGCAAAGAGAGCAGGCTCCGGTCGTCATGTCTTGAGCCATGGCGTTGCAGAAGCTGCACTCTTGCACGAACTTTCCTTGAGCAGCCATGGCCCGCTCAATCCGATCGCCGTGAGCACGAGCAAACGCGTAGTTCTCGCTCAGAAGCTGGTCCCAGGTGTCGTCATCTCGGAACCGGTACGCAATGTCAGTCTGTAGCTCTGTGCTGGCGAAATGGATTGCGAAGCTGAGGCCTTGACCAACGATTGCATTTGCCTCGGCGCGGGTGGTCTGCCAATGGAAGTGCTCAATTGCATTTCTTGTGTTACGCAGCGACTTCACGGTCGCCGCGTCTGCATCCGAGAGAGAAATGTTGCCGATCTGTTTGAGACGATGGACGGCCTTATCTACTCCGACAGTTCTCGCGTCGAGTCTCGGGTATTTGTCTACGTCCTCCCACACGAGTGATGGGTGGATACGCCGAAGCCGCTCCTTGAGCAGCAGCTCCGTCGCGTGGGCCGTGAGAAGGATGGCCTGCTTAAGCCGCGAGCCTTCGTTTGTGACCTCTTTCCACGCGAGCAACTCTACCGCCCTCTCGATTGAGTCGAGTGCGTTCTGGATGAGTGTGAACTCGATGTTTGGAGTGGTCATGTGAACTGGAGAGCGCCCTAATAGTTAATTCTGCGACAGTTGTCGCTTTTGTCTGTGCCGCAGTAATAATGACTGTGACACACCTTATTTCTTGAAAGTATCGTTTAATCAGTGGGTTAGCTGCAAGCCTTGTTTTTGGCTGCCGACAACTGCGACAGTTGTCGTAAATCAAGATGCCGATACGTTTGCCTGCGGCACGTGGATTCAGTCATGCAGTGTTTGTTTTGAGCTCTGACGCGCACCAATTTTTTCGTAATATGTTGCGATAAACATTTTGTTTCCGGCATCGGTAACGACGACAAGCTCTTCATCGCCATCATTATCGAAATCGGCCTCGAGGCATGAGTGGAATTGCATGTCTGGTTCAACCCCGTATTGCAGCAAGGTATCTTCCGAGCACCAGTGTTTATGCGCTTTGGTCCGCTGGTTGACGGGGCCGCCGATCCACTTGTCACGCCATATCCATGCATTGTCCAGTTGTTCGCGTGCGCAAGATACTTGAAGCGTGTCACCTTCCCATGCCGCTCCGCGCGTTGCACAACCTAATTTGGGAGGGCCGTCCGTTGTTAAAAAATGACCGCCTTCATTTATAAAGGTTTGTTCCATCGCGTTTGGCGCTAATTCGGCAGCATGGCCTCGCATTCCCCCGCCGAGTGCAACGATGTCGATATCCCCATCCCGGTCAATGTCCTTTGCGAGAATGTCGTGATAATCGCGGAGTCTGAACTCGGTGTCAGTATCGGGGTGATCGCCCATTTGCCCGATGGATAATATTGAAGGGTCACTATCAATGTGCAACGTGACGGGTAATCCGGCTATGGGTGGTTCATGTCGGATGACAAGCTTTTGGTTGGATGTCAGTTTAAAGCGAACCCGGTAGTGCGTTGCATCCAAGCGTTCAACGGGAACGTCTACGATTGGTTTGCCTCGAAAAGTCACGCTGCCACTGAGCGGTTTCTCCAGAGCGCCCGTCGCGATTTTGAATGCCATGCGATGCCAGTATAAAAGCGCGCCATTTTGCGGTGTCTCTGGCTCTTCTGCCAAGTCGGCAAGTGCCGGAAAGCGCGGATCATGCGGGAGTTTTATCCACGGTGTTTTTGCGCCCAGCAAGATGGATGGGGCAGCATTGTGGTTGGTGGTGTATAAGTCCGGTACCCCATCTCCGTTAAAGTCTGCGGCACCAACAGAGTGCAGATTATAATTTTGGATGGGTATCTGTACGCCATCTCCTGTGCAGGCCGCTAATGTTATGGCAAGGATGGCGGCATTAAAGACTTTATTCATAGGCCTCAATAGGCCTCCATGCAATGAAGGGGCCGGCGGCGTTATTGTTTAATGGCCTTCCCATCCAGCTCCAAACTGATGATTTTCGTATCGGTGGTCTCGCCTTTTTCAACATGCCGCAACAGCATCATCTGGTAATTCCATTGCGGTGCCACCCAGATAATGTCCTGGCGTTTGTTGTCGCCGCGTAAGCGCTCGAGTTTGATGGTGTCGATTTTGCCCAATGCGGTGTCGAGTGTTTCGTGGCCGCGTATGGCAAAACGGTATTCATCGTATTTGTTTCGATCGGGCACGCCGTAGACAAGATCGGCGGTGCGCGTGGGGTCGCAGGCGAGATCCAGGCCTATTTGCAATTGATGCGTGAAGCGATCTTGCGCGCCGGCTTGCAAGGGCAAGGTCCAGGGTTGTTTGGGGTTTTCGTTGGTGACGGTGTTGTTGGTGTAATCAAAATGCCAGTCGCGGTTCTTTTTGCCGCCGGCGGTTTGCTCGTAGCGATAGAGCATGGGTTTGATTTGGGCGTTGCTCACGGTGAAGTCGGCGGTTTCATTCATAGTGAAAAATAAGCGTGAGGTATTGGCCGTCGCCGTCCAGCTGCCGTCGGCGTTGTGCGTGAGAAAGCGTTTGATGATGAGCTCTAAACCAAAGCCTTGGGATTGATAACTGGCTTTGAAGGGTTTGAGGGTTGCGGTGCAATGCGGCGTTGCCGATGGGGCAGCCACAGTCTGTGCCATGGTGCTGACTTCAACGGCCGGAGTAGACGGGTCGTTACCGGGAGCGGGAGCCGCAGCCCAGCTGGTGCCGACGGCCAGCAGCAGTAACGCGCTAGTCAGTGAATGCGAAACCGCTTTCAGGGAGAACATGGCCATCAAGTATCACCTTATTGTTATCAAGTGTCAGACGGTCTTCTGCAAACCAGCGTGCCGCCAAGGGGTAAATCATATGCTCTTTGGACAACACGCGCTGCGCCAAAGTTTCGGGTGTGTCGTGAGCGAGTACGGCTACGCGTGCTTGCACAATGGCCGGGCCGCCATCGAGCTCTTCGGTGACAAAGTGCACGGTGGCACCGGCTTCGCGATCGCCGGCATCGATAGCGCGGGCGTGGGTGTTCAGGCCCGGGTATTTGGGTAGCAGTGAAGGGTGAATGTTCATCAGCCGTCCGGCGTAATGACGCACAAAGCCGGGGGTGAGAATGCGCATGAAGCCGGCCAGAATCACCAGATCGGGCCGGTGGCTATCAATGGCCTGCATGAGTGCCGCATCAAAGCTATCGCGTGAATCGAATGGACGGTGATCAATAGCGGTGGTGGCAATGCCGGCATCGGCGGCGCGTTGCAGCCCGGCGGCATCCGGTTTGTTGCTGATGACGCCGACAATGCGGGCAGGCAGTTTGCCGCATGCGCAGGCGTCAATGAACGCCTGCAGATTGCTGCCGCTGCCCGACAGCAGGATGACCAGCCGCTTGCCGGTCATGCATCAGGCACTCGTAAAGCGCACAACGGGCGCGCCGCTGGCCGCTTCAATGTGACCGATGTCGAAACAGGTTTCGCCGCAGGCGGTGAGCAGTGCACGGGCTTTGGCCGCATCGGCAGCCGGCACACACACCACCATGCCAATGCCGCAGTTAAAGGTGCGCAGCAGGTCGTCTTCGGGCACGTCGCCGGCCTCTTGCAGCCACTGGAATACTTCCGGGCGTGGCCAGCTGTGCTTGTCGATGACGGCCACGGTGTCGTTGGCCAGTACGCGCGGCAGGTTTTCAGGCAGGCCGCCGCCGGTGATGTGGGCCAGTGCTTTGACATCGACTTCGGCAATCAGCTTGAGCAGGGACTTCACATAAATACGGGTGGGCGCGAGCAGTGCTTGGCCGAGCGTGGTGCCGGCCATGGGGATATCCGTGGAGGCGCCGCTGACTTCGAGGATTTTGCGCACCAGCGAATAGCCGTTGGAGTGCGGGCCGGTCGAGGCCAGCCCGATTAACGCGTCACCGGCAGCAACGCGGCTGCCATCGATCAGGCGGCTTTTCTCGGCGACCCCGACGCAAAAGCCGGCCAGATCATAATCGTCGCCTTCGTACATGCCGGGCATTTCAGCGGTTTCGCCGCCGACCAATGCGCAGCCGGCTTGCACGCAACCTTCGGCAATGCCGCTGACCACATCGGCGGCGGTATCGACATTGAGTTTGCCGGTGGCGTAGTAATCCAGAAAAAACAGCGGCTCGGCGCCGGTGACCACAATGTCGTTCACGCACATGGCGACCAGATCAATGCCGATGGTGTCGTGAATGCCAAGCTGCATGGCCAGGCGCAGTTTGGTGCCAACGCCGTCGGTGCCGGAGACCAGCACCGGCTCTTGGTAACCGGCCGGGATTTCGCACAGCGAGCCAAAGCCGCCCAGACCACCCATGACTTCTTTACGGGCGGTGCGGCGGGCCAATGGCTTGATGCGATCAACCAGTGCATCACCGGCATCGATGTCGACACCAGCGGCCTTGTACGTCAGTGGGGATGTGGGCTTGCCGCTCATGGTGGCCTCGGGGCGGGTTACGGGAAAAGGGCGCTCATTCTAACAGCCGCCCCCGATGCCGTCATGCTTCAGGGCTGGAATTGCACCGTGCCTTTGCGCGAAATGCGCATGGGCAGGTTAAAACCGCTGATCGAGACCTTGGCCGACAGTGCGTAGTCGATTTGCTTGCGCGGGCGGCTGAGCAGGTCACCGACCAGGTTCAGGCCACCGAGCAAGCTCGCTTGCACGTCCGAGGTGATGATTTTGCTGCCGTAGGCGGGTAGCTCGAGGCCTTCGTTAAAGGTGCCGCTGGCGATATCGTGGTCTTCAATCGAGACTTCGTAATACAGACCGCTGATGGGCAGGGGGCGGTCGTTGGGGTTGGTGATTTTCAGCGTAATGCGAAAGCCCGGGTTTAAACCGTTGGCGGGCAGGGCTTGCAGGCCGACCAGATCGACCTTGGGCTCTTCGTATTGATAGAACAGATGGCTGCAGGCCGACAGGCCGAGCAGGCCAATCAGGGACAAGGTCAGTAGAAAGGTGCGCATGGAGTGTCAGCCGTCGGGGAATGAGCCTGTATAATCAAGCCCTGCTTTTCGACAGTCAAACAATAATGCGACGGGTGGCATGAAAAAACGATTCGCAATGATGGGCGTGCTGGTGTGGCTGATGTCGGCAGTCGCCGCATGGGCCGAGGTGCCGCCGGGCTTGTACAGCGTGAAGGTGCCGGTGGCCGATCAATCGGCTGCAACCTTGAAGCAAGCAACCCGCGAAGGCTTGTCCCGCGTGTTGACGCGTTTGTCGGGGCAATCCGATTGGTCGGCATACCCGGGCGTGCCACCGTATTTGGCGCAAGCCGAACGGTTTGTGGCCCAGTTCAGCTACGAAAAAGCACCACCGCCTGCCGATGCCTCGGTGGCAGTGCTGCCATTTATTCTGACCCTGCAGTTTGCGACCGGAGCCACCGATCGCGTGGTGCGTCAGGCCGGTTTGCCGGTGTGGCCGGTGAATCGTCCGCCGGTGTTGGTGTGGTGGGTGGTGCAAGATCAAAGCATGGTGCGTCGCATGACGCGCGAGCAAGACGCGCTGTGGTTCTCATCGATCGAGTCGGCAGCGGCCGATCGCGGCGTGCCCTTGCAGTGGCCGTTGAATGATCTGGACGATCGTCTGAATCTGGACTCGGATGCGCTATGGCAGCTCAATGAAGAGGCTATTCGTAAAGCCTCGGCGCGTTACAACAGCACATGGATTGTTGCAGGGCGCTTTGTGCAAAGCAGTGAAGGCCGCTGGCTGGGCAACTGGATGCTGCTGGGTGAAGGGTTTCCGCAAGTCTTGGAAGTAGAAGCCGATAGCGAAGAAACCGCCGTGGCCACGCTGGTGGCACTGGTGGCCGATGCCTTATCGCAGCGTTATGCCATTGTCCCGCAAGGCGGCATGGAGGGCAGTGCGAGCCTGGTGATTGATGGCGTGCAATCGTTTGCCGATTACATGGCCGTGCGCCGTTTGCTGGAGTCGTTGGCCTCCGTGGTATCGGTATCGCCGGAAGCGGTAAAAGGCGATCAAGTGCATTACCGCCTGGTGCTGCGTGGCGAGCGTGCGACGGTGGTCGATGAATTGCGTTTGCGCTCCGAGGTGGACGTGTTGCCGGAGCAGCAAGATTCGGCAGTGAACCCGGCATTGATGCTTTTTTGGCGAGGCGGGTTGTAACGGTGAATGCTCGGCAGACAGGGTGGTTATGGGCGCTGTTGTTGGGTATTCCTTTGTGGTTGCTGGTGTGGCCGGCATTCGACTTTTTCATGCTGCAAGTCAGCCGCACGTTTCAGTATGCCGGCGTCATGGATTTCCCTATTTTTCTGGAACATGCGCGGAACTTCATCGACATCGGCGTGTTGTATGCGCGCGATATTCAGCAGTACGGCCCGGGTGCGCCGATCTATAAATTCCCGCCTTTGTTCGGCGCCATGCTGGTGTTTTGCATGGAGCAGGGTGCGACGGATCAGGCGCTGTTTTCGTGGGCACTGGCGGCGCAAGAAGTGTGTTTTTTCGGTTCGGCCTTGTTGATGGTTGGCATGTTGTATCAATACGTGCGCTGGCCTTGGGCGTGGCTGTTGCCTGTGGTGTTGATCGTTGCATTATTGTTTCCACCCAATATTGAAAATGTGTTGCGTCTGCAATTGGATGCGTATGTGTTGCTGTTGCTAACCGCAGCATTGTTTTTTCTGCTCAAAGAAAAAAACGGATTGGCCGGGTTTTGTGTGGGCTTGGCCATCTTGTTGAAAGTCTACCCCGTGGTATTGCTGGTGTATTTTTTAATGCGCCGTCAATGGGCCGCCTGCGTGGGCGTGCTGGTGGCGTGTTTGATGGTGACAACGGCAACGCTCGCCATGCTGGGCGTGGCCGAACACGCGTACTTTTTGTCATCGGTGTTGCCGGTGATGTTGATGGAGTCTGCCAGCGCAAGCCTTGAAAACTTATCGCTTGCGGCCTACGTCATTTACTTTCAAGGCGATGGCCCGCACGTCGGTTACATGGCCAAACCGGTTGTGGCGGCCTGCGTTTTGGTGGCGGGGTGGGGGTTGTTTCAATCCTCGCGCATGCCGCGTGATGCGGCCAGCCCGATTCGCACGGCGTTGGATGTTGCGTTGTTGATCACGCTGGTGCTGATCGGTTTGTCGAACAGCTGGTGGAACTACCAGATTTTATTGTTGATCCCGACGGTGGTGATTCTGGTGGCAGCGTTTGCCGTCAGGCCGGTGCCGTGGGCGTTGGTGGTTTTTTTTGCATTGACGTGCGCGGTGTTGTTTGTGACATCGCATGCGGTGGTCAAAGAAATGATCCCGCAAGCCGATTTTTACAAGTCCGTGTTTTATCGCGGCCTGACCAATTACGCGTTTTTCATCGTGTTGCTGGTGTTGCAGCGCAGATACTGCCGGCCCGTATCGTTGTCTTGGGGCAGGCCGCATGAATAAGCCGCCGGTGTCCGGGCGTCTGGCTCAGATGGGCTTGCCGCTCACATTACGAGACGATGCCACCTTTGATAATTTTCACGCGGGTGCCGGCAACAACCAATTGGTGGTCGATGCATTGCAGGCTGCGTGCGCGGCTGCTGGAGCGCGCGTGGTGTTTTTACACGGTGCGGCCGGATCGGGCTGCACGCATTTATTGCAAGCGATGTGTCATCAGGCAGCCGACAAGCAATGGACGGCCATCTATTTGCCGCTGAATGAGTTTATGGCCGAAAACCCCGAGCACATTCTGCCCGGGCTTGAAGCGCTGGATGTGGTGTGTCTGGATAACGTTCATGCGGTGCTGGGGAATCCGGAATGGGAAGAAGCGCTTTTTCATCTGATGAACCGTTTGCGCGATGCAAAACGGTTGTTACTGGTTGCCGCCGATCAACCACCCGCTCAACTGCCGGTGCAGTTGGCTGATTTGCAATCGCGCCTGGCTGCCGCGACGGTCTTCCGTCTGGATTGGCCCGGCGATGACGACCGATTGGCTTTGCTCAAACAGCGTGCCGCCTCGCGCGGTTTGGTGTTGGAGGATGATCCTGCGCGATTTATTTTGTCGCGTGCACCGCGTGCCACCGGCGAGTTGATAGCGCTTCTGGATAAACTGGATGCCGCAGCGTTGGCGCAGCAGCGCAAGTTGACCTTGCCTTTCATCAAAGAGGTCATGGGGTGGTGATCGTTGGCATGCGAAGGTCAATCCCTTGAAAAAATTCACGGCAAGGTCATTGAGAATTGTATTGCCGCTTTCGATGCTGGCTTTTTTCATGTCGGGTTTTTCGGCATTGCTGTACCAAGTGGCATGGCAGCGAATGCTGGTTTTGTTCACGGGCTCCGACGTGCGTTCAGTGACGCTGGTGATCACGGCCTATCTGGCGGGGTTGGGCGTGGGCAGTTTTATGGGGCTCCGCCTTGCCGACTCATTGAGCCCGCGCATGGCATTGCGTGCTTATGGGTTGACGGATATTTTGATCGCAGTGTTCGCGTGGTTTAGTGTCGGGTTATTGTCCGATGTGTTGTATCCCTTGTCGCTAGGGATTGAGCGCAGCGGATTCTTTTTATGGGTCCTGTTGTTTGCGTTCTTGTTGCTGCCCACAACGCTGATGGGTCTGTCGCTGCCGTTGATATCCCGAGCCGTTGCGGATGATGCCGCTGGTGTTGCTGGCAGGGTCAGTGTTTTTAACGGCGTTAATATTTTAGGTGCGGCCACGGGTTGCTTGATCGCCGGTTGGTTGCTGGCGCCTTTTTTGGGGTTTGATGTGACGGTCAAGCTGGGCGCTGTGATCAGTTTGTTGGCGGGCGTGATGGTGGTCGTGGCAGCCCAAGGCATGCCAGCGCACGCGGCGGATACCCAAAAAGCATCCGTGAGAGGCTCGTTATACGGCATGAATGCCTCGGTTGCTGGTTGGTGCGTGTTGTTTTTCGTCTCTGGGTTTATCGCAATATCGTTGGAAATTATCTGGTTCAGGATATTGGCGGTGCTTTTAGACGCTGACGCAAAGCTTTATTCCTCTTTTTTGTTTGTTTTTTTGTTGTGTTATGGCGTAGGCAATGTCTGGGGTTCACGGCATTCATTTATATCGCCTTGGCGAACATTTTTAAGCTTGCAAGTGGCCATGATGGTGTGGGTTCTCGTCACGGTAGGCGCTTTGCTGCTGTGGGGGAGTCGATATCAATGGGGCGCCGATGCATTGTATCGATGGATTCCGGCGATGTTGGTGGGTGTGCCAGCGGTCTTGATGGGCGCGGTGTTTCCGGTCATGCAGTCAGCCGTGCAGTCTGATCTCGCGCATGTCGGCGCACGGGTCTCGTGGTTGCAATTGAGTAACTTGGCAGGAAATGTACTGGCGGGATTGTTGACCGGTTTTATCTTGCTGGAATATGCCGGAACTCCATTTTCTATCAAGCTGCTCAGCGGGCTGACATTATTATTTGCAGCGTTGCTGGTTCATGATGCGTGGCGATCGAGTGCCAAGAAAAGAATGGTCGCTGTTTGCGGTGTGTTGACAATGGTGTTGATGATGGCGCTGATGTTGCCCGTTGATGTGAAATTCTGGGGTGGTTTCCATCGGGCAGGGCAAGGGACTGTTTTTCGTATACAAGAAGATGCCAGTGGTGTGTCGGCCTTACGTGTTAATGAATCGTTCGCTTTATTTACGGTCAATGGAGAACCTCAGGGCGGCATACCCTTTGCCGCACAACATGTTTATATGGGTGCAGTCGCTGCTTTGCTGCATCCGGATCCGCGTGATGCGCTGGTTATTGGCATGGGCTCAGCCGGTACAGCTTTTGGTGTGGGCGCGCAAACCGTGCTGGAAAATATCACGGTCGTAGAGTTGATCAGCTCGGAATTTCCACTGTTGCATGACTATGAGCGTGACGGGAAGTCGCCGGCATTAAGCAGGCTGTTTTCCGATCCGAGATTTCATTGGCTGCATGCCGATGGCCGTCGCTACGTGACATCCCGATCACGGCAATACGATTTAATACAGGCCGATGCCATTCAACCCTGGAATTCAGGCAGTGGATTTTTGTATTCCCGTGAATATTTCGCGCTGATGGCTTCGCGACTAAAGCCGGGCGGGATAATGGCGCAGTGGCAACCGACGGCCCGTGTGGAAGCCACTTTTGTGTCGGTGTTTCCTTACGCGATAAAATTGGACAACCACTTATTACTGGGCAGCAATGAGCCCATGACTCTGGACGCACAGTCATTGCATGACAGGCTTTTTTCGCCAGAAGTGCAAGCGTATTTGCAGCTGGGCGGTGCATCGTCCGAGCAGCTGTGGGCCATGGCAGGTCAAGGGCGGGTGCTGATGCAGTGGGAACCGGGTAGTGATCGATTGCTGCACGATCTCAATACGGACTGGAAGCCTGCGGATGAGTATCGGATGATGTATTTCGCGACTCCCCTGACGTCACGGTAAGTTCATAAAAACACCACGCAAAACCATTATCCAGACGCGTTTTGCCCGCCAGCTGATAGCGCTGTGCGAAGCGAGGGTCGTTATAAATCAGTTGTGAGCCGTAGACCGAAGGTTGTTGGCAATGATGACTGGATGAAATGATCAACAGGTAGCGCGGCGCGCGTTCAAAAATATAGTCGAGCCATTCGCTGCCGGTTTTTTGCGTGTAACCGCCGCGCATCCGGCTGATGTTCGGGTCTACCAGGCCCAACAGATCAAGAATCGGGCGGCGGGTTGCGTAACCAATGTAGCCAATGTCACCGATACCAATGTCACCGGGTTTTCCATTTTGCAAAAACCATTGTGCTGTGCCGCCGGCGGCCGTGTCCCAGAAGTGTTTTTCGTGGTCGATGATAAAGTCTTGTGAGTCCTGCAGCGTGTCGAGGCGCGCCCATGCCGCGATGCCGAGGATGATGGCCAGCGTTATATTCAGAGCCTGCTCGCGACGATCGAGTAATGATCGCAGCCCGGCATCCATCAAAATGAACACCAACGGCTCGACGGGCGACATAAACCGGAAGAGCGGCATCCAGTCACCGCCGACCAACGCAATGTAGCTTGAGAAGGCGATCGCCATCACGGCGATGGCGATCAGCTGTTTTTGTTTGAGTGTGATGGCCGTGACCGTACCGAGCAACGCAAACCAGAGAATGGGGCCGGTGTGTTCGGCGTAGTTCATCAAATAAGTGAGGCCATTGCCGAGCTGATATTCCAGGTTGCCGGTTTTGGCCGACAGCGTGTTGGGCATCCAGCTGCCGTAGTAATACACGCGAAACAACAGATGCGCGCCGACGAGGCTGACGAACAGCAGGCCGCGATAGATATTCTGTCGACCCAGGAATTGCCTGCCTAAAAACAGCATCAGCAAGCCAATGAATAACGGTGCTTCGGGGCGTGTCAGAGCGGCAAGGCCAAACACAAGCCCGGACCACGGCCAGTGCGTGCGGTTCGCGACGTCGGTTTCGTTCAGCATGAGCCAGCAGCCGAGCAAAATTAAAAACAGAAAGCCGCCGGTTTCAAGACCAAAAATGGCATAGCCTGAAAAAACGATGGAGGTCGATAACAGCCACGTGGACACGCAGGGAAATGAACGCAGCGGCATCAAGCGCTGACTGAGTCGATAGGTGAGGGCGAGGCTGCCGAAGGCCGAGGCGGCGCCCATCACTTTGGAGGCAAGCACCGGGTCGATGTTGAGCTTGATGCCCAGTGCCAGAATGAGCGTCCATAAAAAGTTGGTATAGCCTTCAACGTACTCGCCGGGGTTGTAGACCAGACCATAACCTTCGGCCAGATTGCGGGCATAGCGAAAGGAAATATAGGCGTCATCAACGGTAAAGCTCCACACCCGGCTCATTTGCACCGCGAGTACGATGGCGGGCAATAACAGCCCCCAAATCACATGGGCACGCGGTGATAAGGGCTGGCCGTTGAGCCATGCCTTGGGTGTCAGTCGCGTGAGCATGAAGAATCCTGTTGAGTGGGGCCGGGAGTGGGTTGGGCTTACACGGTATCGAAATAATCGCGCACGGCTTCTTCAATGCGTTTCATCGGGGCTAACATGGGCTTGTCGGTGATGGTGATCTGGCAGCTGTTGCCGCGCACAATGTAATGGCCTTTGATCGAGCCGACCGGGGTGGTGCCCACCAGCTGGCCGGCTTCATGGTTGCCTTCGAAGCGGCCGCCATTTTCACAGATCAATGCGCGCACCCGTTCGAGCGTTTCATGAACATCGCCCTTGATGGAGACATTGAATGCATGCGGTTTGGCCATGAGAGCTACCCTGCTGATAGAATCAGCGTTTCCGTGAACAAGAAGATTAAAACCCCGTGACCTCGCCTGCAAGCCCATTGAGCCGTAGCCACCGACATTATGTGCTCGGCTTGTTATTGCTGGCTTATATCCTGTCATTTATTGATCGTAACATCATGGCAGTGCTGGTGACGCCTATTCAGGCCGACTTGCAGATATCCGATTCCGAGTTCGCGCTGCTGCACGGTTTTGCCTTTGCCGTGTTTTATACCCTGCTCGGGTTGCCGATTGCGCGTTGGGCCGATCGCGGCAATCGCGTGACCGTGATTGCCGCAGGCGTGTTGTTCTGGAGTGTGATGACAGCCCTGTGTGGCGTGGCACGGCAGTTTTCGAGCTTGTTTATTGCGCGCATGGGGGTGGGTCTGGGTGAGGCCGCGTTATCGCCCGCATCGCATTCGGTATTGAGTGATTTGTACCCGCGATCGCAGTTGCCGATGGCAATGGCGGTTTATACCTTGGGTATTACCATTGGCGGTGGGTTGGCCTATACCCTCGGCGGTCAGGTGTACGGTTATTTCAGTGCACGCGAGGCGTTGGTGTTGCCGGTGCTGGGTGCGGTCGCTGCATGGCAGGTGACGTTTTTATTGCTGGGTTTGCCGGGTGTGCTGTTGGCGCTGTTGTTATGGGGTCTGCGTGAGCCACAACGCACCGGTCGCGTGTTGCACGATGACGGCGTGTTGCCGTTGGCCGAGGTGTTGCGATTTGCACGAACGCATTGGCGTTTGTATGTGCCGGGGTTTGCGGGCATCGCGCTGCTATCGATTCTCGGCTATGGCGTGCTGACCTGGTTGGTGGCCTTTTTGCAGCGCAGCTACGGCATGCCATTGCAGGATGCTGCATCGGCATTCGGGTTGATTTATGTATTGGCCGGCTCGGCGGGCGCTTTATCGGGCGGTGCGTACGCCAGTTGGTTGCAGCGCCGCCACACCGATGCCAATCTGCGGATGGTGGTGCACGTGGCCATTGCCGCGTGCGTGCCAGCGGTACTGGCACCGCTGATGCCGACGGCGACGCTGAGTTTGGTATTGATCACGCCACTGGTGTTTTTGTTGAACGCGTATTTTGGTGTCTCCATTGCGGCATTCCAGCTAGTGACGCCCAATGAAATGCGCGCGCAAATATCGGCTGTATTTTTGTTCGTGACCAATTTGACCGGGCTCGCACTTGGGCCGATTCTGGTGGCCGCATTAACGGATCGCGTGTTTGCTGACGCGGCTTGCTTGCGTTATTCGTTGGCTATCTTGGGTGCGGCCATGGCACCCTTGGCGGCAGGGTGTCTGATGGCTTGTTTGCCTGCGTATCGCACCATGCTGAAATGAAGGGTCACCGCCTATGCAGGCACGCTAGAGGTCGGTAGATTGCAGCGGGTCTGGCATAATGACTGAAACACACAAGAGAGTATTTATGGACACTTTTACCGCTATTTATGAACGTCGCTCTATCAAGCATTACGATGTATCGGCCCGCATGAGCGAAGAGGAGTTCCGGCGCTTGATGGCTGCCGTCATGTTGTCGCCCACCTCGTTTAATATCCAGAACTGGCGGTTTGTGCGCATTGTCGATGCCGATTTGCGGGCCCAAGTGTGTGAGGCGGCGTGGGGGCAGGCGCAGGTAAAAGATGCCGCTGAATTATTGGTCTTGTGTGCCGATCTGAAAGCATGGGAGAACAAGCCCGAGCGTTATTGGCGCAATGCCGACCCGGAAACACAGAAAGTCATTTTGCCCATGATCGATGGCTTTTATCGTGACAAACCAGAAACCGAGCGTGATGAGGCCATGCGTTCGTGCGGTATAGCGGCACAAACCCTGATGTTGGCGGCCAAGGCCATGGGTTATGACACCTGCCCGATGATCGGTTTCGATGCCGATGCAGTGGCAAGGTTAATCAAATTACCGAAGCACCATGTGATTGGCATGATGATGGCGATTGGCAAGGCCGAGACGCCCGCGCATTCGCGCAGCGGGCCGTTAGCGCTGGATGATGTGTTGGTAACCGATCGGTTTAAATAAGAAAGCGAGGGCGGCTGCGTGCGCAATGTGATTGTGTTGTTGATGGTGTTGGCGGCAGCTTGGTGGGTTGTTATGGGCCCCGGATCAAGTAATCCGGATGTCATTGAAGATCCGGTGTATCTGGAGCATCGCGTTGATTTCCGGGTGGGCAGCGACATCATTAATATGGTGTTGTTTGTAAAGGCCGTGGATGACGAAGATTGCAATGAGCGTGCCCGGCGATCGTGGGAAAAGAGTTTGTCCGGATGCGAAAACTGTATTTTAAGAACCTATGAGTGCAAGGACGCCATTCCCGGCTTTTACTGGAAGACGTTTGAGCATCTGCCACTGGATATCACCTATTTAAGTGCCGAGCGTGGCAATCGCTATGAACGCAGTGGGCGCATTGTATTCTGGGGCTTGAATCAGGCCGACTCGGATCGCGTATGCGACTTCATGACGAAGAATGTCAAGAAGACATACAGCGGTACATTGACCTGCATTCGCCCGGTGAGCGATTAACGCAGAATAGTAAAGTCATCCCACGCAGCATCCGTGCGCTCGGCATATTCGAGTGCGCTGACGTTGGCGTGGGGTGGTCCTTGGCGTAACTGTGTGAGCAGCTGCTCTACCGCGTCGATGCGGCCACTTAAAGCAAAGGCAACGCGTCCATCGTCCAGATTTTTAACCCAGCCGGTGATTTGTAATGCTCTGGCATGGGTTTGCGTGAACTGCCGGTAGTGCACGCCTTGCACGCGCCCGCTGGCAAAGCCTTGTACGCAGTAGGTCATGGTGGTGTGCCTATTGCCTGATTGAGCGATTCCCATGTCTGGTCGCCCAGCAGGGTGGCGGCCAGATTGCCCTGCGGGTCATAAATCACCGTCGTCGGTAATACATTGGGCCGTGGGTGATCAAGAGCGGATGCCGGGTCTTGCAGCAACAGCGGGAACTGAATGCCCATGCTGTTCATGCGCTCGGCGAGTACGTCGTCACGGCCATGATCAAAATCGACACCGAATACAACGACGTCGTTGGTGCGCTCGCGGGCCAGGCGATTGAAATGGGGTATTTCTTTCAAGCAAGGCTTGCACCAAATCGCCCAGTAATTGATCACCACCCAGTGGCCACGGTAATCACTCAATGATTGATGGGTGCCATCGGCGAGGATCAAACGCCCGTGCTGGGCGGTTGGTTTTTCGGAACACGCAGCCAGGCATAACAGCAGGCTGGCTGCGATGCAGCTAATTCGCATCCGGGGTGTCTCCGGCATAGAGTGTGTTGACGGTAATGTTGAGGGCGCGTTCTCGGCGAGAGACTTCGTCATTGAGCAGCGCGGACGTGCGCTTGAGCCATTCGGGTGCGGTGTTGCCGGCTGTGGGCAAGGGTTGGTCAAGGCCTTTGAAGGCATTGGCCAGCGTCAGCAATTTCAGCGTGCTCAAATCATGAGCCAGTACAAAGCTGCCGTCATCGGTGGCGGCAAGAATGTGCATGTCGATCAGACGATTGCGTACCGACTCCCATCGTTCACGGGTGATACTGCGGCCGTCCGGCTTCCAGCGACGCTCCAGTAATTGCGCCTCGTCGGGCATGCGGCCAATGCGGTGCTGTTCGCGAAACAGGCTGAGCATGGCCAAGGCCACCAACAGATCGGGTTGCTCGTTGAGATTGTCACCAAAGCTCGACAAGGCATGCACAAATTCAGCGCCGGCCAGCAACAACAGCCACGATAAATAAATCCACAACAGAAATAACGGTACGGTTGCAAACGTGCCATAGACCAGCTCATAGCTGGAATTGCTGACAATCAGGCTAAACAAGTTTTTTGCGCCTTCAAAGGTCAGCGCAGTGAGTGTGCCGCCGAACAGGGCATGGCGAAAAGGTACGCGGCAATTGGGTACCGCATAGTAGAGCAGTGTGAAGGCCAGCGCCTCGGTCAGAAGCGGCAGGTAATCCAGCACGTGCGTACCCAGAATCCAGCTGTCATGAGCCTCCAGCAATAGGGTGAGTGAAATCAGATAGGTGCTGGCAATAAAGCCGATGCCGAGCAGCAGCGGGCCGAGACTCAATACGGCCCAGTACAGCAGGAAGCCGGTGAGCCCTTTGCGGTTGCCGCGGGTGTTCCAGATATCGTTAAACGCTTTTTCGATATTGCGCAGCATCATATAGGCCGTGACGGCGAGAAAAGCGAAGCCCCACACGGTGAGTTTTTGAGCCTGCTGGGTGAATTCCTGTAAATAGCTTTGGATGTCGGTGCCTGCGGTGGGCACAAAGTACTCAAATACCAGAGACTGGATTTTATCGCCGACGGCATCGAACGCCGGGATGGCAGAGAACAGTGCAAAGGTAACCGTCATCAAGGGAACGATGGCGAACAAACTCATATAGGTGAGTGCTGCGGCGCTGCGTTGGCAGTTATCCGACAGCAAGCGGTGTCCGATGTAGCGGGCAAATGCCAGCAGGGAAGCGATCGGTTTGGGCAGGCGGGGCATGGTCATGGTCCGGTCAGGTCGTGGGCTATAATGCGCACGGGTGTTTGGATCCTGAGTATAACCAGCCCATGGAGGAACAACCACAATGAGCAAGGTCACTATTTATCATAATCCGCGCTGCTCAAAATCACGGCAAACCTTGGCCTTGATTGAAGCGCAGGGCATTACGCCGCAGGTGGTGCTGTATCTGGAGACGCCGCCGGATGCCGCCGGCTTGAAAGCGCTGCTGAAAAAACTCGGTATCGGTGCGCGTGAGCTGTTGCGTACCAAAGAAGACGACTATCGCTTGCTGAAGCTGGCAGACACTACCCTGGACGATGCCACCTTGATCGGCGCCATGGTGCTGCACCCCAAATTAATCGAGCGTCCGATTGTGGTGAAAGGCAGCCGGGCGGTGATCGGGCGACCACCTGAAAACGTATTGGCGTTATTAAACTCGTGAGTTACATCCTCGTACTGTTTTACAGTCGCCACGGCAAGACGGCAGAACTCGCGGCACAGGTTGTGCGCGGTATTGAGCGTGCCGGCATGGAGGCGCGGCTGCGAACGGTGCCGCCGGTATCGCCCGATTGCGAAGCCCGTATTCCGGAAGTGCCGGTCGCAGGTCCGCTGTATTGCACGGAGGATGACTTGCGCGATTGCGCCGGATTGGTGATGGGCTCACCGGTACGGTTTGGCAATATGGCAGCACCGTTGAAATATTTTATCGATAGCACGTCGTCGTTATGGATGAGCGGAGCACTGATTGGCAAGCCGGCCGGTGTGTTTAGCTCGGGAGCCAGTTCACACGGCGGGCAAGAGAGCACTTTGTTGTCGATGATGCTGCCTTTGTTGCATCACGGCATGGTGATCGCGGGCATTCCCTACAGCGAGCGGGCCTTGTTAAGCACGCAGGGCGGCGGTACGCCGTACGGCGCATCGCACGTGGCGGGTGATAGTGGCGACCGTGCGCTGACCGAGGATGAAAAACAACTGGCGCGTGCCTTGGGTGCGCGATTGACCGACTTGGCTAAACGATTGGGAGCGGGCGATGAATCTTGAAACGCGAGTCACGTGGTCTTATCGCATGACCTTGGCCTTGTTGGCGCTTTTTTTGGGCTTGATGGCTGTCGGCACGTTATGGATTGTGCCGAGTGATCGCGAGGCGAGTCTGTCGGTATGGGCTATTGCCTCGTTGCCGTTGCTGGTGTTTTTCCCGGGGCTGGTGCGGCGTAATTTCCGCAGTTATATCTGGTTGTGCTTTGTTTTATTGCTGTATTTTTTAAAGCTGGTCTTGAATTTGTGGCACCCGCTGGTCAGTTGGGTGGACTGGGCTTTGGTGATGACGCTGGTGGGTTTGTATGTCAGCGCCATGTTGTTTGCACGTTGGCAGCAGGCCCTGTTGCGTCAGACACCAGGCGTTCCTGACGAGCATTCGGCTTAGCGTTCGATAGCGCCGCTCTGGCGCCAACCTTCAAATCCGCCGTCCAAGCTGTACACCGAGTCAAAACCGCGTTCGAGCAAAAAAGCCGCTGCGTTTTGGCTCGAGATGCCGTGGTAGCAATACACCAACACCGGGGCATCCATGTCGGCTGCGGTCAGAAACTCCTGCAGATTTTGGTCAGAGAGGTGGCAGGCCCCGGGAATGCGTGCTTCCGCAAAGCTTTGCGGGTCGCGAATATCGACAACCGTCAGTGCAGTCGATTGCATCAACTGCTCGGCCTCGGCAGATGAAACGCAGCGTATGGATTCCATGGGTGTGCTCCTGCTGTAACAATCAAGGGCGTTAGCTAACGCTAGCGGCGACGGACTTTCAACCGCGCAAATTTTACGGTTATGCTGTGTCTTTCAGAGAGGGATGATATGGCCGAACCGTTTTCCTTGGCTGCCCGCCTTCGCAGCGTGTCGCATGCATTGAGAGGTTTGCGCGGGCTGGCCGCAGAACATAATTGTCGCGTGCATGCCGTTGCTACCGTGTTGGTGGTGATGGCCGGCGTTGTCGTTGGCGTGCATCGTCTGGAATGGATGTTGCTGATAGCAGCCATTGGTCTGGTGTGGATGGCCGAGGCCTTTAATACGGCGTTGGAGCGATTGGCCGATGCCGTGTCGCCAGCGCCTCATCCGTTGATTGGTGAGGCCAAGGATATTGCCGCAGCGGCAGTCTTGCTGGCTGCGGTGACGGCGCTGTGTCTGGGCGGCTGGGTGTTTGTGCCGTATTTGTGTGCATCATGGTCAGGAGAATAAGGTATGGCGAAGGTACCGGTGTGTCGTGAAGATCATGTGCCATTGGGCAGCATGAAAGCATTTGATGTGCAGGGCGAAAAGCTGGTGATCTACCATCTGGACGATGGTTTTTATGCCACGCAGGCCCGGTGTACGCACGTGTTTGCCAATTTGGCGAAAGGCAAATTGGTGAATGACAGCGAAGTGCAATGCCCATTGCACCGGGCGCGCTTTGACGTACGCAATGGCGAGGTGCGTGAGTGGGCATGCTTTCCGCCCGGTATTCAGGTGCTGAATGTGGTGCGTGGCGAAAAGGCATTGAAAACCTGGCCAGTGACGGTCGAGGCCGGCGAGGTGTATGTCGGCTTTCCGGATTGAGCGGCAGTTATTTTCGTGTCGAGAACTTCAGGGGCCAATAGAGCGGGCAGAAGCTGATCACGCTGGTCAGTAAAAAGACGCCAGCCAGTATGCCGGCAATGATAGCGACGGTGCCGCCGAGTTGTCCGCTGATAATCAAGGCGGCCATGATCAGTGCGATCAGGACGCGAATCGTTCGGTCAATGGTGCCCATGTTCTTGTTCATGCCGTACGCTCCTGTTTGGGTGTTGAAAGCGTAGCGTGAAGTCAGGCGTGTTTTTTTGAGCTGGCACAAAGAACGGATCGCAAGGCATAAAAAAACCCGAAGCAAGCTTCGGGTTTTTTTATCAGACCGACAATCAGAGAGGGGTTACGTTCTCTGCTTGTGGGCCTTTCTGGCCTTGGGTAACTTCAAAAGTTACTTGCTGGCCTTCTTTCAGTGACTTACGACCCGTGCCATTGATGGCGCGGTAGTGTACGAATACATCTGGAGCACCTTCGCGGGCGATAAAGCCGAAGCCTTTTTCATCGTTAAACCACTTTACGGTGCCACTAGAGATTTGACCTGACATAGCGTTTTCTTGCCTCTTGCATATTGCAGCCGGGGTTAGCCGGCATTTCTTTAAGACCCGGAAGTCCCGGGGGTGCTGAAATCAGCGAACACAGCTTAACAGGAATCGTGAATTTCGCCTACTTTTTAATCAGGCGCGTGATGGGCTTCATAGCCGGGAAGCCCGACCAGCCGACGCAGGTCATCCAGAATAACGTACAGGGTCGGCACCAATAGCAGGGTAATGACGGTGGCAAAGATAATGCCAAAGCCAAGCGAAATCGCCATCGGAATGACAAATTGCGCCTGCACGCTGGATTCGAGCAGCATCGGCAATAACCCGAAGAAGGTGGTCAGCGAGGTCAGCATGATGGCCCTAAAGCGCTCGGTGCCGGAGCTGATCACGGCCTCCATCAGGCTTTTGCCTCGCATCAGGGCCTGGTTCACAAAATCGACCATGATCAGGCTGTCGTTAACGACCACGCCGGCCAGCGCAATGATGCCAAACACCGACATCATGCTGATGGCCTTATCCATCAACAAGTGCCCGGCCACGGCACCGATGATGCCAAACGGGATAACGCTCATGATGATGAGCGGCTGCAGATACGAGCGTAAGGGCACGGCGAGCAAGATGTAAATACTGGCCAGCGCCAAGGAAAATCCGACGAATAATGACCGCTCCAGTTTTTTGGCTTCTTTGCTGCCGCCATCCAGGCTCCAGCCGACATGCGGCATGCGGGTTTTGAGTTCAGGCAGAAAGTTGGCTTCCAGGTCTTGTATCACGCGGGCCGGTTCAATGGCCGATTCGGTAATGTCCGCGCTGACCAGCACCGAGCGTCGACTGTTGATGCGCGTTATTTTTGAGTAACCGGGGCGAATATCGATGTTGGCAACGGTGGCAAAGGGGATGCGGTCGCCTTGTTGGTTCACGATGTACATGCTCTCCAATGTGGAGACGCTCTTACGATCGGCGCGAGGGTAGCGCACCATCACTTTGAGCTCGTCGGTACCGCGTTGAATGCGTTGGGCCTCGGCACCATAAAACGCTTCACGCACTTGACGACCCAGGTCAGCGAGTGTGATGCCGAGCGTCTCGGCCTCGGGCGTCAGCGTCAGCTGAATTTCATCAACCACGTCGCTGGCGCTGTTGCGCACATCGTGTACGCCGTTATAAGTTTTGAGTTTGTCTGCCAACTCCTGACCGGCTTGTTCGAGATCGAGGATGTTGTTGGAGGTTAAGGTAAAAGCAATCGGCGGGCCGGAGCCTTCTTGTGCGGTGCTGAACGACAGCACGCGCGTGCCCGGAATTTCACCCACGGCCTCACGCCAGCGGTTGGCGATGGTGTCGCTGTCGATTTCACGCGACTCGCTTTTCACCAGCTCCAGCCAGACCGAGCCAATCAGGCCTTGTGAGCCAAAGGCAAAGACGTGCTTGATAAAGCCTTGGTCGCTGCCGGTTTCTGCCTGATATTGTTGGTTGAGGGTATAGATGGTTTGGTTGACGTTTTTGATGACGTCCAGTGTGCGTTGTTCGGCAGTGCCTTCGACCATTTCAATATTGGCGACGATAAAATCGCCGGCAACTTGTGGCGTCATGATGTAACGCACAACGCCGCCACCGATCAGGCCCAGCGTCACAATCAACATGGCCAGAAAGCTGGCTGCGGTGACGTAGCGACGACGGATGCAGGCTTCCATCGCGGGCTGGTAACGCTCGATCACAAAACGGTTCATGGCCGCATTGCAACGCTCTTGCAGTCTTTCTTGCCAGCGCCATTCAAGCGCCCAGCGCCAAAACGGTTGCTGCATTTCGGCCAGGTGGGCCGGCAAAATCAATTTCGATTCAATCAGTGAGAACGTCAGGCACAGCAAGACGACCCAGCCGCAGGCGGCTGGAAAATTACGAAACACGCCATCCACAAACAAGGTCGGTGAAAACGCCACGATGGTGGTGAGTACGCCAAAGGTGGCCGGCAAGGCAACGCGCTGCGTGCCTTCGATCACGGTGCGTAAACTGTGTCCGCGTGCGGCCACGGTGCTGTGCACGCTTTCGCCGATGATGATGGCATCGTCCACCAAAATGCCGAGCACTAAAATAAAGCCAAACAAGCTGATCATGTTCAGGCTGACATCGACCAGGGGCATCAGGGCAAACGTGCCGAGAAAACAAATCGGCATACCGATCATCACCCAGAAGGCAATCTTCAAATCCATAAACAAGCCGAGCACGATCAACACCAAAAAGGCACCCAGAATGAGGTTTTTCACCATCATCGACAGACGGCCTTGCAGGTAATAGGTGGTATCGGCCCAGGTGTCCAGGTACACGCCTTCGGGCAGGGTTTTGCGTTTTTCTTCGACGTAATGCTTGGCTTCTTCGGCGACTTTTATCACGTCTTGTCCGCCGACGGCATAAATGGCAAGCCCCACGCTGTACAAGCCGTTGAACGTTGCGAAACCCTTGAGTTCCACAAAGCCGTCGTTAATGGTGGCAATGTCACCGAGGCGTACGCGCGTGCCATCGGTCGAGGTCAGCAAAATGATGTTTTCAAAATCTTGCTGGGTATAGGCTTGGCCGCGGGTGCGCAGTTGAATATCGCCATTCTCGGTGCGGATAGAACCGCCGGGCAAATCCAGCGACGATTGGCGAATGGTTTCGGCAACCTGGCTCAGCGTCAAGCCGTGTTTGCGCAAGGTGGCTTCAGGAATTTCGACGGAGATCTCGAAGTCCCGGGCGCCCCACAAGTCCACGCGTGCGATCTCGGGGTTGGATAAAAGCTCCAGACGCACTTCTTCAGCGAGATGTTTGATGGCAAATTCATCGAGACTGCCGTACACCTGAATTTGCAATGCTTGATGGATGCGTTGAATTTGGCTGACCGAGGGTTTTTCCGCATCGATCGGAAAACTTGAAATGCCGTCCACGCGGTTTTTGACTTCGTTCATGATGTCGAGGAGCGAGTAATCCTCGTTGGTTTCGACCCGCACCGTGCCGATGTTTTCAGCGGCGGTGGACTCAATGCGCTCGATGCCTTCGACATCTTTAATGGATTCTTCAATCTTGATGATGATGCCTTTCTCGACCTCGGCCGGTGCGGCACCGGGGTACACCATGGTGATGTTGAAGAGGTTGGATTCAAAATCCGGCGTGATGGATTTTCGAATATGCAGGGCCGAGGCAAAGCCGACGACCAGAATCATGATCATCAGCAAGTTGGCGGCGACCGGGTTGTTGGCAAACCAGGCGATCAGGCCTTCATCGGGGTTGGTCTGACGGCCGCTGTTCATGGTGTGCTCTCGGCCGTGGCGTTGCTGTTGCCAGCAACCAGCTCAACCCGAGTGCCCGGCAATACATTACCCACCGGCGTCAGACAAACGCGGTCGCCGTCTTCAAGGCCGCCGGCAATGTAGGTAATGTCGCCTTCACTGACCAGCACATCGACCGGGCGATCGCGCAGGCGATGGTCTTGATCAATGACCCACACGCGGTTGCCGGCCCGCAGTACATGCCGTGGCAATTCCACCAAATTTTCCATGGGGTAGCCTTCGATGCGCGCTTCGACAAAACTGCCGATGCGCAATTTGGGACGTGAGGGGTCCGCTGCTGCGTTCAGTCCGTAAGGGTCGATGACACGGGCAATCAGGTTCAACACGCGGGTTTGTTCGTGGAGTGTGCCTTCGGTACGAACAATCTCCCCTTGCCACTGATCGGTGTGACCGTTGATGGAAAGGCTCAGGGTCACGGGCAGTGTCTGATTGGCGGTGTCGTCGTAGTTCTCTGGCAGGTGCAGATAAGTCAGGCGGTTCTCGGGCAATGGCAGGCGAATGTCCACGGCATCGACAGCAAAGCTTTGTCCGAGCGGTGTGCCCATGCTGACGTACTGACCGACATCGACATACTTGGCTTGCACCAGTCCATCGTACGGTGCCCGTATGACCGTGTGCTCCAGATCGCCGCGCGCGCGTTCGAGTTCGGCAATGGCAAAATCCAGTGCGGCTTGTGCTTCGGCCACTTGAGGCTGGCGCAAGGCGAGCGCTTTGGATTCTTCCGAACGGTATTTGGGTTTGCCGGCTTTCACCCAATCCTGATAGGCCACTTCGGCGCGACTTTTTTCTTGACTGAGGTCGCTGCGGGCTTTGGCAACATTGGCTTCGGCGCGCTTTACATCCGCTTCGTATTGGCGGTCGTCAATGCGCAGCAGCATGTCACCGGCTTTGAAGAAGCCACCGGCTTGAAAGGACGGGGCGATTTCAATCACTTGGCCACGCACTTCAGAAATCAACTCGGTGCGGGTGCGCGGTTGTACGTTGCCTTGGGTATACAGCACGATGGGCAGGGTTTTCTTTTTAACCGTCAGGGCTTCCACGGCGAGGGGCTTGCGTACCGGCTCGGCCACTTCCGGATCGGGGCGCAGCCACAGGAACAAACCCATGATCAGGAGGGCGGCGACAATGATGGCCGCAGCAATGGCGGCTTCCTTGATGCGGTTGGCAGGCATAGGGTGATGATCCGGTCATTCACAAAGTTGCGGCTATTCTAGCGAGAAAGCCGTGTGACGATGCTTACCGAATGGTTAAGGGCTCAATGCGGGGTGATGCGTTGTACGAAGCGGCCTATTTCGGCGACAGCGTCGCGAGCAGGCTGTGACTCGTCGTATAAGGTATGCCACACGTGGTAGACGCCATTCCAGATCGACAATTGGACGTCGACCCCGGCCGATTCGGCTGCTGCTGCAAATCGGGTGCTGTCGTCCAGCAAGACTTCCTGCTGGCTGACTTGCAGCAAAGTGGGCGGATAACCCTGTAAATCAGCAAACAGCGGAGAAGCCAGCGGTTGGGCGGCATCGGTTTTTTTCAGGTAGCCGCGGACCACAAATAAAGCGCCTTTGTGCGTCATGAAGGGGTCACTGTCGGCGTTGGTTTCAAACGAGCGTGCGCTGCAGGTGAGATCCAGCCATGGCGAGAGCAGTACCAGACCGGCCGGCATCGGCAGTGCGGCGGCGCGGGCATGCAAGGGCACGCCGGCGGCCAGTGAGCCACCGGCCGAATCGCCCATCACGATGATGTGGCGGTACCGGTTCAGTATGGCCCGGTACGCGGTAAAAACATCGTCGGTGGCGGCCGGGAAGCCGTTTTCAGGGGCTAAGCGGTAATCCACCGAGAGCAGCGCGCAGCCGCAGGCCTTGGCGATATGGCTGACCAGTGGTCGATGGGTGTTGACCGAACCCACGCAGAATGCACCGCCGTGCGCGTAAACAATGCAGGTGTCCGCGTGCGCGTTTTCGGGGATGGTCCATTCACAGGGTACGCCATCGAGAGTGACGGCTTCATGATGCACGCCGTCCGGCAGCGGTCGCTTGGCCGCCTCGGTTTCCATGTCGAGGCGGTTTTGTTTTAGCGGGTCGGGCTTGGGGGTGGTGGCGCCATGATCGGGCATGGCATCAGTGGCCGAGCGGCGTATCCAGCAAAATGGTGTAAGCGCGCATGGCATTGCCTTTGGGCCACCGCACGTGCAGCACGAAGTTAATCACGGGGGTGGTGATCGCTTCTTTGGTGGTCACCTGAACCACGCTTTGACCGGTTTTCTTATCAATCGTGGTGGCAAATTGTAGCCGGGTGTGGAGGTATTCGCGTTCAATGCCCATGCGTTCGTACGCCTTCACATCGGCGATGCCGACGATCAAATCGTCCTCGGTGAGCCCGTCGGTATTGGTGAGGGTGATTTGCGCGGCCAAAGGTTCGCCGAGTTTGGACTCGGTTTTGATGTCGCCCAAGCCCAAAGCCTGAGCGGTGGTTGCAAACAGTAGGGCCGTCAAGGCAATGGCAAGGTGGCGTAGCATGGCGTGTGTGCGGGGCATGAGGGGTCTCCCTTGGCTTTTTTGTTATGCCGGTCAGTATACAGGCCGCCGCGACGAAATGCGCGGGGCCTATGCTATAGTCGCCGGCCCACTTCATCACCTTGATATTACGAGGAAATTTCATGACAACGGTATTCAAAACCCCGCATGACCTGATCGGTGCGGTAGGCCAGAATCTGGGCAGCAGCGAGTGGTTGGAGATCAATCAGGAGCGCATCAATCTGTTCGCCGATGCCACGGGCGATCACCAGTGGATTCATGTCGACCCGGAACGCGCCAAAAGCGGCCCGTTCGGGCAATGCATTGCACACGGCTATCTCACCTTGTCGCTGGTGAATCTGTTTTTGCCGCAGATCGTCGATGTACAGGGTATTTCGATGGGCGTGAATTACGGCTGCGGCAAGGTGCGGTTTCCGGCACCGGTGCCGGTGGGCTCGCGGGTGCGCGGCACCGGCGAGCTGGTTGAAGTTGAAGAAGTGAAAGGCGGTGTGCAGGCGACCATTCGCGTCACGGTCGAGATCGAAGGCAGCGATCGCCCGGCCTGCGTCGTCGATACCATCAGCCGCTATTTTCCGGCATGACCGGCGCAAAGAGCCTCTTATGAACCGGCTCAAACACTGGTTGATTATGCCGTGGCTCGGTTTGATGCTGATTGCGTCGGTGCACACGGTGGGCCACTTATTGTGGTCGGATGATCGTGCCTTGGCGTGGTGGGGGGCTGCCTTGGCCATGATCCCGATGCTGGGTTTCATGGCCTGGATTGCCCTGTCGGGTCGTGCCCGCACGGCCGAAACGCCGTGGTTGCAGGTTATCGCAGCCGTCGTCGGCGGTGTCTTGGCGCTGATGGAGTTTCGCCCGTTGCCGGGTTTTTACGCATTGGGCTTGGGCACGGCAGGCGTATTGCTGTATGTGTTCTGGTATACCCCCTTGGGTCGGGGCAATAACCCGCGGTTATTACCGGGTGCCCGCTTGCCGGCATTGCAGTTTCATTTGCCTGACGGCCGGGTGATGGATTGGCAGTCGTTGCCGGGGCAGTACCGGTTGTTGCTGTTTGTTCGCGGCAATTGGTGCCCCCTGTGTGTGGCGCAGGTGCGCGAGTTGGCCGAGCGCTATCAAGCCTTGCGCGATCGCGGCGTCGACGTGTTGGTGATTACCCCGCAGCCGCATGAGCACACCCGGCAATTGGCCGAGCGCTTTAACGTGCCGATGATATTTTGTGTCGATACCGACAACCGCATTGCCGGTCAGTTGGGTATTGTGCATCGTTACGGCGTGCCGGTCGGGTTGATGGGCTATGGCACGGATGCGGTGTACCCGACTCTGGTACTAACCGATGCAGAGGGTACGGTGTTGTATGCCGACGTATCAGAGAATTACCGGGCGCGTCCGGAACCTGACTTGGTGATGGATATCCTGGATCAACAACGGGCTTGCGCATGAGCGAACTGCCGATTCGCCAAGCGGCCACCCTGATTGTGTTGCGCGATGGCAGCCGCGGACTGGAAACCTTGTTGCTGCGCCGCAGCGATAACCTGGTTTTTGCTTCGGGTGCCTGGGTGTTCCCGGGCGGCCGTGTGGACGACGCCGATTGCGTGCAAGCCAATGGCGTGCCTGAACACGCCGCTCGTCTGGCCGCCGTGCGTGAAACCCAAGAAGAAGCCGCAGTGCAGGTTGATTCGGAGGCGCTGGTGTATTTCGCGCATTGGACAACGCCCGTGGGTGCGCCGAAACGGTATGCCACCTGGTTTTTTGCCTCGGTCGTACAGCCCGCAACGGCAGTGACCGTCGATGGCAGTGAAATTGACAGTTTCCGCTGGATAGCACCGGCCGATGCACTGCGTGCGCATCAGAAAGGTGAGCTGCCGATGATGCCGCCGACATTTATTACCTTGCAGCAACTCGCGCAGTCACGAACCGCGGCGCAGGCGCTGGATGCGTTTGCGGCGCGTCAGCCCGAAGTGTATGAACCCAAAATGATTGTCTGTGACGACGAGGTCTGTTTTTTGTATCCGGGTGATAGTGGTTATGTGGCAGAGATTGTCGATGCGCCGGAACCGCATCACCGTTTCTGGATGGGACAGAACTCACGCTACATTCGATCCTGAACGCATGGTCATGTACCGGCATGGCTCTCTGTGACAGGATGGGGCGATCAAACCGCAGGAGAGCATGTCCGTGTCAACCATAGATGCCGTGCTATTTGATTTTGGAGGTGTGTTTACCGTGTCGCCGTTTCATGCGGTGATGGACTATGCCAGCAGTCTGGGCGGTGACCCGCAGGCTACCTTGCAGCTGGTTTTTGGTGATTACGGTGTGGATGGCGATCATCCGTGGCATCGGCTTGAGCGTGGTGAAATGACACTGGAAGCCGCGCGCGATGCCATTCTCGAGCGCAGCACGCGCGACCTGGGGCAGCCAATTGACCTCTATAGTTTTTTGATGGCGATGGCCAGCGACCCGGATAAAACCGTGCGCCAACCGATGATTGATTACGCCACGGCTTTGCGACGTGAAGGCCGTGCCATGGCGATCATTACCAATAACGTGTTGGAATTTAAAGATGCCTGGCGCGGCATGATGCCGGTCGATGAGTTGTTTGATGCGGTGATTGATTCCAGCGAAGTCGGTGTGCGCAAGCCGCATCCGGATATTTATCGCATGGCGTTGGATCAAATGAATATCAGCGATCCTGCGCGCGCAGTTTTTTTAGATGATCTGGATTCCAATGTCGATGCGGCTCGTGCTCTGGGTATGCACGGCATTCGTGTGGATGACGATTATCGTCCGGCCATGCAGGCCCTGAATCAGTTGCTCGGGCGTTAACCGTGATATGCCTCAACCCCTGTGTTGGGCGGCTGCGTTATGATGAATGCATTGTGTGGAGGAAGGGTGTATGAAGAACCGCATTAAAGCCGATATTGAAAAACTGCACGAAGAAATCCAGTGGTTAAAGGACGATAAATCCCGGGATGTCATGGATGCCGTGTTGGCTGATCTTGAAATTCAACTGGCCATGGCCGACGACGAGCAATCCGATATCGAGAGCCAGCTGGAAGCCGCCGTCACGCACTTTGAAGTCGATCATCCGGCCGTTGCCGCCATTCTGCGTAATATCCTCGCCGCACTGGGCAATATGGGGATTTAAGGTATCGCCCAAGGCGCCCGGCTTTTGTGCCTATAATGCAGGCATAAGCAGAGGGGGCTTGTGGTGAGTCATACTTCCAATCCGTTTGATCTCAAGTGGTACTGGCTGTTTTTGCTCGGTGCCGCACCGTGCTTGTTGCTGGCGGTTTATACACAGCATGCCTGGGAAGACTGGTATATCACTTACCGGGCCGGTAAAAACCTCGCCATGGGGTATGGGCTGGTGTTTGAGCCCGGGCAAACCTTGCATACCTTTACCTCGCCCGTGAATGTCCTGCTGCCGGCTTTGTTGAGTTGGTTGACCGGCAACGACACGGCGGTTCTCTGGCTGTACCGTGTGGCAGGTGCCTGCTTGTTGGGCAGCACGGTGCTGATTTTGGCGCGCGTGGCCAAACCGTATTTTCGTCCCAGTGCGTGGGAGTTCTTGCTGTTGTTGTTTGTGGTCGACATCAAAGTGATGGACTACACCATCAACGGACAGGAAGCCGCATTTCTGGTGTTTTTCTTGTCATTAACCTTGCTGGCGTTATTAGAAAAGCGAACCGTATTGCTGGGTGTGGCCTGGGCCGGTTTGATGTGGTCGCGTCCGGACAGTGTCGTTTATATCGCCGCGACCGGTGCCGCGTATCTGCTGAGTGAATGTTTGCAGGATCGCAGTCGCTGGCGCGCGGTCTTTGCGTTCTGGGTGCGTGCCGGTGCGTTGGCGGCATTGCTCTATTCACCGTGGATTATCTGGACGACGTGGTACTACGGCACGCCGATTCCGCACACCGTGATTGCCAAGGGCCTGAATGCCGGCGAGCGCGATGCATTGGTTTTGCTAGGACAGTTTTTTGCATTCCCGGTGTACTCGGTGATGAACGTTGGTGCATTGAATGATTTGTTTGTGCCGGCCAACGCGTTCATGGGTGGCTGGCCGCCGGTTCTGGAAACCATCAGTAAGCTATTGGCTTGGCCTGCGATGATGGCGTGGTTGCTGCCGCGTGTTTCGCCCTTGCTGCGAATCAGCTCGTTTGGTTTGTACGTCGGCCTGTTTTATCTCACTCACGTGACGCCCTTTCCGTATGCGTGGTACTTCCCTTTTTGTACGGTATTGGCAGTGATTGCGTTGGCGGGTTTGTTCCATGCCGCTTGCGAGTATATCCAAGGGCGCCAATGGCCGATGTGGCCTTTAAAGGCGACCGCTGCAGCGTGTGTCATTTTTTCCCTGAGTCTGACCTTGGCCGCTGCGTGGCAGTTGCGCATGCAGCAATCGATTATTGAAGACGGCTTGCGCAAACCGATGGGGCTTTGGTTGAAGCAGCAGGCCAACGGTGAGCGACAAACCGTGTTTGTGGAATGTCTGGGCTATGTCGGGTTTTTCTCAGGCTTGAAAATGTACGATTACCCGGGTATGTCGTCACCGGAAATGGTCGCCGCACGGCGCGCACACGGCGAAGAGTGGGACGTGTTGATTCGTGAGCTCAAGCCCGACTGGCTGGTGCTGCGCCGCAGTGAAGCGCGTCGCTTATATACCATTGATCAAGCCATCGCCGACGGGCTGTATCGGTTGGTGGCGGTGTTCGATCAATCGGAAGCCGTTGCCACCATAAAATTTCTACCGGGTCGCGGTTATCTTGAATACGATCAGACGTTCGTGGTTTTCAAGCGCGCTGTGGACCCGAACGATCCGTCATGGCATAAGGAATAAACCGGCATGGTTTCAAGGAAGAAGCATTTAAAGTGGTTGGACAGCCAACTGCCATCGTGGACGCAGGCAGGGCTGATCAGTGCGGATCAAGCCGCCGGCATTCGCGGTCATTACACGGATGCGGATGGCTCGCTCGCGCGATTGGCGTTTACGGTGATTGGTGCGACTTTATTTGGTTTGGGCGTGATTTTGTTCTTTGCCTGGAACTGGGATGCGCTGCATCGCTTTACTAAACTGGGCATTGTGTTGTCTGCGATTGCAGCCAGCCACGCCGGCGGGCAATGGTTGTTGCGCCCGCAATCGTCTCACCGTATCGCGGGTGAAGGGCTGGCGTTGCTGGGGACCTTGTTGTTCGGCGCCGGTATCTGGCTGGTGTCGCAGATTTATCATATCGATGAGCATTGGCCGAATGCCTTCTTGCTGTGGGGGGTGGCGGCGTTAGCCATGGCGTGGGCGATGCCATCGGTTGTGCAGGCGGTGTTGGCGGTGTCGTTATTGGCGGTCTGGAGCGGCGCTGAAGCATTGGCATTCAGGCATCCGCAATTATCGGGCGTGTGGTTGATGTTGCTCGGCGTGTTGCCGTTGGCGTGGCGCCTGCGTTCGCGTGTGGTGATGTTTGCAGGTTTGTGCGGGTTTTATAGCTTGCTGGCATTCCAGTTAGGCGAGTCGCTGAAAGAGTCGTTGTTCTACGTGCTCTATTCCATGGCCGTGGTGTACCTCGCATTGGGCTTATGGCTTGATCGCAAACCGGCACTGGATTTTCAGGGTTTGCGCGATGTCATGGTCATCCCTGCCTATGCCGTGATCTTGAGTATTGTCTTTGCCTTGTCGTTTGGTGATATCAGTGCTGCCGTTCGCGCTATACCCACAGGTCAGGCCGTGTGGTTTTGGGGTAGCTTGGCGTGCGCGTTGCTGGTGTCGATGCTGGCGGTATTGCCGCGTGCCAAATGGGATGCGCCACAAGAAAGCGATGTGCTGCAAATGGTGTTAGCGGTTGCCGGCTTGTTGCTGTGTTATGCGGTAGGGCCGGGTTGGTTGGCGATGCCGGGTGTTATTGTCGCGTTCATGATGAACCTGCTGTTTGTTGGGCACTGCCTGTTGTTTGTGGTGCACGGCAGCCGTATTCAGCGAGGTGGTGAAGTTGCGCTGGGCTGCCTGTTGTTTGCGGCGCTGGTCTTTGCACGGTATTCCGATTTGTTTGAAAGCCTGTTATCGCGCTCGCTCGTTTTCTTGGTGTTGGGCGCCAGTTTGTTTGTGGTGGGTAATTTTTATTCGCGGCATAAGCCGGTGGCCGTGCGGGAGGTGCAATCATGAAGCGCCTTTTAAGCCATGCGGTGTGGGCCGTGATTGCATTGCAAATCGCGGCGCTGGCATGGATTGCCGGCGAGCGTGAATGGATCCGTGCCACCGGTGCAACCGTGTGGTTACGCACGGCGCCGGTCGACCCGCGGGATTTGTTTCGCGGCGATTACGTGCAACTGGAATACGATATTGGTGCGCCATCGGCCGAGGTGGTGGCTCCGGTTCAAGAAGCATGGGAATCCAAATACAGCGTGGTGTACGCACAGCTGGCCACGGATGCAGGCGGCATTGCGAAGCTGCAATCGTTATCCGTCGAGCCGCCGACAGACGGGTTGTTCATTCGCGGTCGCATGGGTTCGGGTTTGCCACGCAACTGGCGCAGCGGCAGCAGCGTGCAATACGGCATTGAAAAATACTTTGTGCCGCAAGGTGCCGGATACGAGATCGAAAACCGCCGCGGTGAACGCGACGGTTGGCAAACGCCCATGGAAGTGGAAGTGGCCTTGTCATCAACCGGTACTGCGGTGATAAAAGATTATCGCTGGAGTGGCTTGGGCATTCGTCTGGATCGCTTGGAAGAAGGCCAGAATAACCGCAATAACACCGACACTTCGCAGCGTCGCAGCCCCAGGTTGCGCGTGAGTTTGCGCAACCAAACCGACAAGCCGCTGCTGTTGGTGGGCGACGCCCACCATTGCGCGTTTTCGTTAGTGCAGATTGATCGCAGTAATGACGGTGGCAATCAATCAATACCGTGGGCAGCGCATGCTTGCCATGCGTGGCAATTGGGTGCTTTGGAATACGTGGTGTTGGCTCCCGAGGCTATTTACAGCGTGGAATTTGATTTTGCTGCACCGGAGTGGGCGGTGCAGGGCAAAGAAGGTCCGGTTGAATTGGCCGATTTCAATCAAGGCTGGGTGCAATACCGTTTGGTGTATTCACCGCCGGACGTTGCATTGCCGGCAGGAAAACTCGCAGTCTGGCAATCGGCCATGCAGACGCCGGCGTTTGGATCGAGTGGTCGGGTCGATTGATTCATGACGCACAGAAGGGGATGTCTCATGAGGAATGCACTGGGTATCGTGTTGATGCCTGTGCTTTTACTGGTGCCGGCAGCGTATGCGGAGCCATCATCACCGGATGATGTGGTGCCGGTGATGCCGCCATCGTCGACAGTGCGGCAAAATGCCAATACATCAGTCACCTTTGAAAAAACCAAAGACGATGTCGCTGCGCACGATGAGCGTTGGTCTGATTTTTTACCGATTTGGGGGCAAGAAGCCAAAGCGCGCGGCTATGTTTTGCCCTTGCCGTTTGGTGTGTCGATTAATAATGCGAATATTACCGAGCCGGTGAAGATTAAAGGTTTGCGTTTGGTGGGCGGCAGCGGTGCCGAGATTGAAGTGCCCGCGCAATTTGTGCGCCTTGATCCTACCGAAGCCGTGAATAACAGCCTGCGTTTTGATGTATGGGTGTTCCCGTTTTTAAACGTGTATGCACTGGCAGCCAAAACCAGCGGCCATACCGACTTTCAAGTTAACTTGCCGGCGGCGAGTTTGCCGATTCTCCCTTCGTTGCCGCCAACGTGTCCGCCGAATGTTTGTTATAACTTCCCGGGTTTTACATCGCCTTCCGTTCGTCAGGATTTTGATGGCGATACCTACGGCGGTGGTTTGACCCTGGCCGGTGGCGTGGGTAATTTCTTCGGTGTGTTTGATGCCAACTACACCGAAACCGATTTGGATATTCTTAAGGATCGCGCTAAAGCCGTGGTCTTGTCGGCACGACTGGGCTGGAACGGCCATATCGGTGATTTCACCGGGCAATTCTGGGTGGGTGCTATGCAGCAAAACCTCGATCAAACCGTGCAATTGCCGCTATCCAATATGGTGCCCGGCGCACAGGGTTTGGTAGAGGTGGATGTCTATTCGGCTGCCAATATCACGCCATTGGCCGGCATGTCATGGCAAATATCGCGCGAATGGAATGTGATGGCCGAATACAGTAAAGGCGAAGATCGCGAATTTTTATTGGGCTCGCTGAATTACCGGTTTTAATGCGCTGCGTGCAGGGGCTTGAAGCTGTGAATAGTCCTTACGACGAGCAACTGATCTGCAACTCTTTTCCCCAGCTTGGTGGCGGTTCGGCATAGGCTTCAAAGCCGGGCCGTTCATCAAACGGGTTTTTCAATACGGCCAATAGCCGATCCACTTCACTGAAATCGCCGTGCCCGGCTTTTTCAATGGCCTGTTGGGCTAAATAATTACGCAGGATGTATTGCGGGTTCGTGCGTTGCATTGCCATGCGGTGTTCATCGACGCTGCCCGCTTCTTGTTCCCGTCGTGCGCGATAGCGCGTTAACCAGTGGTCAAAGGCTTCGCGCTGTACAAAGTCATTGCGCAGCGAGGCATGCTGGTTGTCATCGCACAGGCTGCGGAAGCATTGCGTGTAATCCACTTTGCTTTCTGCCATTAAATCCAGCCAATCAGCCAGCAATTGCTGGTCGCCGGCGTCTTCTTGTTGAAAGCCAAGGCGTGCACGCATGAGTGTGGCGTAGCGTTGTGTGAGCACGGCTTGGTATTCACCCAGAATGCGCTTTAGGTCTTCAATGGCAATCAACGGCGACAAGGCATGTGCGAAAGCGTTTAAATTCCACAAGCCGATGCCCGGCTGTTGATCAAAGGCGTAGCGGCCAGCATGGTCGGAGTGATTGCAGATAAACCCCGGTTCGTAATCATCGAGAAATCCGTAGGGGCCAAAATCAAAGGTTTCACCGAGTATCGACATGTTGTCGGTATTCAACACGCCGTGCGCAAACCCGTAGGCTTGCCAGTGGGCAATGAGCGATGCGGTGCGGTGAGTGACTTGCTGCAGGAATAGGGCGTATTGATCGGGCTGGCCTGCGAACTCGGGAAAATACAGGGCAATCGCATGGTCGGCCAATTGCTTCAAGGCATCGTGCTGTTTGGTATAGAAGAAAAACTCGAAATGCCCGAAGCGGATATGCGTGCGGGCTAATCGGGTGACGATGGCGGCGGTTTCAACCTCTTCTCGATACACGGGTAAATGGCTGCCGGTGATGGCGAGCGCCCGGGTGGTGGGTATGCCGAGTGCGTGCAGGGCTTCGCTGGCCAGGTATTCGCGAATGGAGGAGCGCAACACCGCGCGGCCATCGCCTTGGCGGGAATACGGCGTCATGCCGGCGCCTTTCAAATGAAGATCGAAGCGGCCGTGCGTGCCATTCACTTCGCCGATCAGCAAGCCACGGCCATCGCCCAATTGCGGGTTGTAGTGACCGAACTGGTGGCCGGAGTAAATCATCGCCAGTGGTTCGCTGCCGGGCAGCACCGTGTTGCCGCTGAGGGCGGCGAGCAATGCCGGCGAGTCAAAGTCGGCAGCATCCAGATCAAGCAGGGCGGCGGCATCGCGGTTTACACTGACCCAATGCGGGTCGGGGATGCCCTGCGGTGGTTGGCGGGTGTAAAAATGGCCCGGCAAGCGGGCGAAGCGGTTGTCAAAATGCAGCATGAGGGCCCCCGTTAATACCCGACTATTTTACTTGGTTTTGTGCGGGCTGCCTACCGTGATTCCCGCTTGAGCGGGAATCACGGAACGGTGGAGGGCGTGATGAAACAGGTGCCATCCCCGTGAAGGCTGGGAATCCCGATACGGCTTCAAGGTGAAAACATGGATTCACGTCTCGGAATAGAACAGGGCGATATCACGCAGCTGGCGGTCGATGCCATCGTGAATGCGGCCAACAGCAGTTTATTGGGCGGTGGTGGCGTTGATGGGGCGATCCACCGGGCGGCCGGGCCGGCGTTGCTGGCCGAATGCCGCACGCTGGGGGGGTGTCCTACCGGTGAGGCACGGATCACCCAAGGTTATCGATTGCCGGCGAAGTGGGTGATTCACACCGTGGGTCCGGTCTGGCGCGGTGGCGAGCATAACGAGCCGGCGTTATTGGCCGCGTGTTATCGCAACAGCCTTGCGCTGGCAGTCGAGCACGGTATCCGCAGTATTGCCTTTCCGGCAATCAGTTGCGGGGTGTATCGGTACCCGGTGCATGAGGCGGCGGCCATCGCGGTGCAGACGGTCCGTGAGGTGCTGGCCGGCCGGCATGATTTCGATGCGGTGCGCTTTGTGTGCTTTGGTCCGCAGGTTTTGGCGGCCTACCGGGCATTGCTGGGTGGCTGAGGGGTTATCCCGGCCAAATCCTTCTATAATTGCTGGATACTGATGTGAGGAGCGTTGCGTGAACCCAGTGGATAACCGTTTTCGACGCCTGCGCCGTACCAGCGCACTGCGTGCTTTAGTGCGTGAAACCCGCCTGTCGGTGGACGACTTGGTGCTGCCGGTGTTTGTGGAAGAAGGCATCGATCGGCCGGTCGCGATTGCCAGCATGCCGGGAGTGAATCGTCATCCCGAAAAAGATTTGCCAAAGGTGCTCAAGCGGGCGCATAAGCTCGGCATCAAGGCGTTTATTTTATTTGGCGTATCGCACCATAAAGACGCCGAGGGCAGTGACACCTGGTCGGATAAAGGCCTGATGGCACGCATGATTCGGGCGGCTAAAAAAGCCGTGCCCGATGCGGTCATTATTAGTGACAATTGTTTTTGTGAATACACCACGCACGGCCACTGCGGTGTGTTGTGCGACCAGGATGTCGATAACGATGCCACCTTGTTCAACCTGCAAGAACAGGCCGTGATAGCGGCGCGTGCCGGTGTCGATATGATTGCACCCTCGGGCATGATGGATGGCATGGTGACGGCCATTCGCATGGCGCTCGATGAGGCCGATTTCAGCCATATCCCGATCATGAGTTACTCCACGAAATTTGCTTCAGCGTTTTATGGCCCGTTCCGTGATGCAGTGGATTCCAATTTCAAAGGCACGCGTGCCAGCTATCAAATGGATGCGGGCAATGGCCGTGAGGCGTTAGCCGAATCGCTGCAAGATGAACTGGAAGGTGCGGACCTGTTGATGGTGAAACCCGGCATGCCGTATCTGGATGTGCTTGCGCGCATTCGCGATGCCAGTGCCAAGCCGTTGGCGGTGTATCAGGTCAGTGGGGAATACGCGATGATCAAGCACGCCGTCGCCGCCGGTGCCTTGAATGAAAAAGCAGCAGTGATGGAATCGTTGCTGGCCTTCAAGCGGGCCGGTGCGGACTTGATTCTGACGTATTTCGCAGAAGACGCAGCTCGCTGGTTGGCGGAATAACACGGGAACCTCATGCCTTACTCCACGCTATTAAGCCCTGCGAAAATCGGTGCGCTGGAATTAAAAAACCGCATCATCATGTCGCCGATGGGTTCTAATCTGGCCGAATCCGATGGTCACTGCGGTGAGCGCATACAAGCGTATTACGAAGCGCGTGCAGCCGGTGGTGCCGGTTTGGTTATCATGGGCGTGGGTTCCATTGCCTGGCCGGCCGGTTCCTGCAATCCGAATCAAGTGGCCATTTCGGACGACTGTTTTTTGCCGGGTCTTAAAGCATTGACCGATCGTGTGCATGCGGTCGGCGGCAAGGCCGCGATTCAGTTGCAGCACGCCGGTCAAATTGCGGTGTGTGATATTGCCGCCGGTCGTCCGCAATGGGTGCCATCGATTCCCAAGCCGAAAGCCGGTGACATGATGGCGGCCTTAACGCCCGAAGAAGCCAGTGCCTTCGTGAAAAGTTATACAAAAGAAGGCGCCAAGGTTGAATATCGGGTCGTCACGCCAGCCGATATCCAATGTCTGATCCAGCAATTTGCCGATGCCGCCGACCGCGCCAAGCGTGCCGGGTTCGATGGCGTCGAAATTCACGCAGGGCACGGCTACATTATCTCCAGCTTTCTTTCGCCCAATACCAATCAGCGCACCGATGCATACGGCGGCTCGCTGGGCAATCGTGCCCGTTTGCTGGTTGAGGTGATTGCCGCCGTTAAGGCGCGCGTGGGTGATGCATTTCCGGTGTGGTGTCGCTTGGATGCGCATGAATACCGTATTGAAAAAGGCATTCGTATTAATGATGCGGTGGCCGCCGCGCAGTTGGCGCAGCAGGCCGGTGCCGACGCAATTCATGTCAGTGCCTATGCCGACTCCTCGGTGGGTGTTGCTTTTACCGAGGCGCCACTGGTTCACCAGAAAGAAGGCTTCGTGGCATTCGCGCAGGCCGTCAAAGACGCGGTGAATGTGCCGGTGATCGCCGTGGGGCGCATTGAACCCGGGCGAGCCAATCAATTAATTGAAGGCGGCATTTTTGATTTTGTCGCCATGGGTCGCAAGTTGTTGGCCGACCCGGAGTTGCCGAACAAGTTGGCCGCGAATCAGGTGGCGGACATTCGCCCCTGCATTTACTGCTACACCTGCGTCAGCCAGATTTTTATCAATCAGCCACTGCATTGCGCGGTGAATCCGCGCACCGGTCATGAGGCCGAGCGCGTTATTACACCGGCACCGCAGCCGGGCAAGGTATTGGTGGTGGGTGGTGGGCCGGCCGGTCTGGAGGCGGCTCGTGTGGCGGCTATGCGTGGTCATGCGGTCACTTTGGTCGAGCGCGGCCAGCGTTTGGGCGGCACGGTGTTTTTTTCATCCATTGTGTACCCGCCCAATGGCAAGTTGATTGCCAACCAGATGCATCAGGTGCAACAACTCAATATTGATGTGCGTTTGAACACGGAAGTCACACCGGAGTGGGTTGATGCCTTCAAACCGGATGCGGTGATCGTGGCGACGGGTGCGTTGCGCGATGCGCCGGCGATTCGGGGCGGAAATCGCACGCACGTCTTGGATGGAGATCAGCTGCGTCAATTAATGACCGGTGAAGACGCGCGCGTGGCGAAAGCCAAATTGCGCGGCTTCCAGCGGTTCATGATGTGGCTGGGCAGTGTGTTCGGGTTGACGCGTACCGCCGATCGTGTGCATCGCTACAGTCGTATCTGGATGCCCGTTAAGCGTCAGGTCGCCATTATTGGCGGTGGCTTGGTCGGCCTGGAGTTGGCTGAGTTTTTAGCCGAGCGTGGCCGTGACGTGGTGGTGCTTGAGGAGGGAGTGAGCTTTGGCCCCGAGCTTGCGGTGGTGCGTCGTTGGCGCATTCTTCATGAGTTGAAAGCCGCCGGCGTGATGCTCGTCAAGCACGCCGAGGTGAAATCGATCGAGCCGGATCACGTCATTTACAGCACGGGTGGCGATGTGCCGCAGACGGTATCGGCCGATACCGTGATTATTGCCCGCGGTGCCCGTGAAGATCATTCGCTGGCCAAGCGCCTGAGTGCGACGGGTGTGCGGGTGATCGAAGCGGGTGACGGGCACCAATTGGGTTATATCGATGGTGCCGTGCGCAGCGGCTTTGATGCCGGCCTAACCGTTTAATCACAGGAGTCATGCCATGCAGGTTATTCATGCCGATCATCCGGCGTATATTGCGAGCCAGAATTCCATTAAAAATGTCACCAGCAAGAATAAAGAAGGTTGGCTGGCCCTGTTTGCCGAGGATGCCGTGGTTGAAGACCCGGTGGGGCCATCGCCACTGGACCCGGAAGGCCGTGGCCATCACGGTCACGAGGGCATTAGCGCCTTTTGGGATATGGCCATTGCGATCGGCGATATCGGCTTTGAGCTGCTGCAATCACACCCCTGTGGCGATTCTTGCGCCAACGTGGCACACCTGACCAAGCGATTCAGCCCGGAGCTGGCCATCGAGATTGATCTGGTCATTGTTTATCAGGTCAATAAGGCAGGAAAAATTGTGTCCCTGAAGGCATATTGGGAGTACGATAAGGTGGCAAGGCAGTTGGAGTAATGCGGGATTGCCAGTATTTGGGGCCATCGGTATAGAAAGCTGTTGAGTGTGTAGTGTGGTATTCGTGCTTCGGAACGGTGAATTCGAGGTGGGAAAACAACGATGATTCACCATTAATATAGAAGAGAATGTTATGAGTAAAGGTACAGTGAAGTGGTTCAATGCAGATAAAGGTTTTGGTTTTATTACGCCGGAAGATGGCGGTAAAGACCTGTTTGTACACCACTCGGAAATCAAAAGCGGTAGCGGCTTCAAAACGCTGAATGACGGCCAAGCCGTTGAGTATGAAGTTGGCCAAGGCCAAAAAGGCCCATGCGCTAATAACGTAGTGGCTATCTAAATCGGTACGTGTAACAAGCGTCCACAAAAAAGGCTGCCTTAGGGCAGCCTTTTTTATGGACGCTATTGGCGTTACTCCGTTTTATTCAATAAGGCTTCCACGGCTTTTTCTACCGATTCGGGCGTGGTGGCTGGCGCAAACCGCTCACGCACAACGCCGTTGCGGTCGACCAGAAATTTGGTGAAATTCCACTTGATGCTTTCGCTGCCGAGTACGCCGGGAGCGGCCTTTTTCAAATGTTTGAAAAGCGGGTCGGCGGCATCGCCATTGACATCGATTTTGGCAAACATGGGGAAGTTCACGCCGTAATTGAGGGTGCAGAACTCGGCGATTTCACGATCTTCACCCGGGTCTTGCCCGCCAAACTGGTTGCACGGAAATCCCAGGACGCTAAAGCCCTGATCCTTATGACGCTCGAAAAGCGCTTCAAGTCCTTTGAGTTGAGGGGTAAAGCCGCACTTGCTGGCAGTATTGACAATCAGCAGTACCTGGCCTTTGAAATCAGCCAGACTTTTATCCATGCCGTTGATGGCGGTGCATTGGAAGTCAAAAACAGAGGTCATGAAAAAAGTCCTTTTAGGTGTCGCTTGTTATAGGTATAGATGGTTTTTGCGTCCTTTGCCTAGGCAGGGGATAATCAACCGCCGAAAATCATACACCAGCAGGTCACGTCAAAGAGGGAACTATGTCACGCCGCGACTCCGTATTGATACCCACCGATGAAGGCCTCCACCACCAGATTACCGATACCTTCGGCAGTGTCGCGCAGGCCGACCGCAGTTGGGCCGAGAAAATATGCGCCTCGATTGGCCGTAAAGACGGCAAGTTGCAAGTGGGTTTTGGCTTGGGTAAGTACATCAATCGCAACGTCATGGACGCTTACGGCGGGGTGTCGCGAGGCAAAGAGCAGTGGACGGTGCGCGCCAGTCGCCAGCTCTGGCCGGAGCCCGATACCACAATTACCGGGCCGTTGCGTTACCACATTGTTGAGCCGTTCAAAAAAGTGCGCTTTATTCTTGAAGAAAACGCGATTCAGCCGATCGCGTTCGAAATCGTCTTTGATGGCACGCAAATGCCTCCGTTTATGGAAAACCACGAGTTCCGCCGGCAGTTGGGCGGGTATCGGGTTGAAAACGATCTCTGCCGTTACCATCAGGTCGGTGTGCCGGAAGGCTGGATCAAGGTGGAAGGCAAGGTGTATGAAGTGAGTCCGCGAGACTGGTACTGCACGCGGGATCATTCCTGGGGGTTGCGCTATGGTGTGGGTCTGGAGCCTGCCGATATCCAGCCCGGTATCGATAGCAGTCAGTTTCCGATGCAATTTCTCTGGAGTCCGATGCGCTTGATGGATAAGGCAACCGGCCGGCCTTACACCATTCACCATTTCTATCTGGAAATTCCTATTCCGGGGGTGCCAAAGGTCTTTCATGGTGCGATTGAATACCCGGACGGCAGGCAAGAGCTGCTGACCGATATGGTGCCGGAATTGCGGTTTGACCCCAAGAATCGCCGCCTGCTGGGTGGTGTGCTGCATTTCACTACCGCCGATGGCCATGAGCGTCCGGTGACCGTGGAGGTGATGGGGGATACCGGTTTTCACTTGGGTACCGGGCTTTATTTTGGACTGGACGGTCATCATCACGGTGAATGGCGTGGCGAAATGCACATGGATGGTGAGTACCTTCGTGATTGCAGTGATGTGGAGACCGCCAAGCGCATACACCAGATTCGCGACTGCATTATTAAGGTGACCGATGGCGCGAATGAGGGGTTTGCGAACTATCAAACCATCGTGACCGGCGCGTGGCCTGCGTTAAATCTGGTGCAGGAGGGCTCTTTCCTGTAAATTAATGCCGGCTCAGTCAGTGAACAGTTAGCTGGGCGTGGGGATGTGCTGTTCAAGGACTCAAGGAGAAGGGTATGAAATTGCGTGATTGGGTAATGGCTGCGATGTTGGCTTCTGCGCTGGTTGCTTGTGGCAACAAAGACGAAGTGACGGAAGTGACGGTGGATACACCGGCGGTGGAAGTGGCTGTGGAAGCGGCTGCACAAGAAGAAGCCGTTGATGAGGCCGTAGAAGAAATGGCCGAAGAAGCCGCTGTTGATGAAGCGATTGAAGAAGTTGTCGACGAGCAAGCTGCTGCAGACATGGCTGCAGAACAAGCAGACGTTGTCGAAGTGATGGTAGAAGAATCTGCACCGGCTCAACAGTAAGTCGTGTCAGGCAATAAAAAAGGCGGGCTTTGAGCCCGCCTTTTTTATTGCCCTTTATTCCGGTGCCGTTTTATCGGGCCCGGGTTTCATGCTGTTTTTCGATGGCTTGGCGGTAGTAGGGCATCATCTCGGCTTCCAGCGCGGCAAGCTCTTTCATGCGGTTGGCAGGGTCCGGGTGGGTGCTTAAAAATTGCGGCGGCCGTTTGTCATTCAATTGATTCATTTTCTCCCACAGTGTCACGGCGGCCTTGGGGTTAAAGCCGGCTTTGGCAGCAAGCTCAATGCCAATGCGGTCGGCTTCGCTTTCGGCGGTACGGCTGTTGGGTAATTGCACGGCAAGGGCGGCGGCCATGGCGGTGCCGGTCATGGCAACGGCTGGGCGTTCGGAGGCAATCCCGGCGGCCATGATGCCGAGCTGTGTCGCGAGCGCAATCGACATCTGTTCGGCGGTGTGATTCGACAGCGCGTGGGCAATTTCATGGCCCATGATTTGGGCGAGCTCGTCATCGGTGGGGTGAATTTTGACGATCAAACCGGTGTAAATCGCCATCCGTCCACCGGCCATGCACCAGGCATTCACGGTGTCGGGATCATCAATCACCACCACGCTCCATTCCCACTGATCGGTTGCGGGGCGCATGATTTTGGCTTGCGCAATCAGGCGGTTGGTGATGCGCTGCACGCGCTGGGTCAGCGCCTGGTCGGTGGAAATCTTGCCTGCTTGTTCCAGCTTGCCGACCTCGGCAAGGTAAGCCTCGCGTGAGGCCACAATGGCGCTGTCTTCGGACACGAGCATCAGTTGGTGGCGACCGGTTGGGCTGGTCGCGCAGGCGGTGAGGGTGGCGAGTAGGCCGACTAAAGCAAACCGCTGAAATGCTCGGGTACGCGTCATGGCATCCTCCGGATTAGGGCGCTTAGTCTGTCAGTGGCGGTTCGCACTGGCAAGCGGCCCCGTCGTTGACTGTATGATCGGATAGCGAATTAAAGGATTGTAATTACAGCAAGCGCTTGCTCGTGGCACTCTAGTGCTTGCCTATGACCTCTTACCGCCGACAGGAAGCACACATGATTACCTCACTGGATGATTATCTGATTCACCAGACCGCCGAACCGGTGAGTCAGCCCTCGCAGAGTGACCGTAACTTCTATGACCGCTATTGGTTCAACGGGTTCGATACGGCAGGCACTTTTATTTTTGAGGCCGCATTTGGCTTGTACCCTAACCGGCGGGTGATGGATGCGCACTTCAGTATTGTGTTGGGTGGCAAACAGTATGCCCTGCATGCCTCCTGCCGCGCGCCGCGCGACCGTCTGCACATGCAGGTGGGGCCCATGACCATTACCGTGTTAGAGCCGATGCATCGCATTCGCGTGGCGGTGAACGACAACGAAACGGGCATTGCCTGCGAGCTTATTTTCAATGCACGCACGGCAGCGCACCAAGAGCCGCAGAACGTGCTGCGAGAAGATAATCGATTGCTGATGAACACGTGCCGATTTACCCAGTTCGGTCGTTGGGAAGGTTGGGTCACGGTGGATAATCAGCGCGTCATGGTGTCGAGCGAGAGTTGTTATGGCACGCGCGACAAATCCTGGGGGGTGCGTCCTTTGGGCGAGCCCGAAGGCGGCGCACCGGGCTTGGTCAACAAAGAGCCCAGCGTGTACTGGAATTGGACGCCGGTGCATTTCAAGAATTTTTGCATGCACTACAACACCTTTCAAAATCCGGACGGCACGCCCAGTCAAGTGGGTGCGGCCCGTCTTCCTGTATTTGATGACGTGAAAAAAATCCCTATTGGTGAAGAGCCGGGTTTGGAGTTGATCAACCATGCCCATCACCGCATGGATTGGCAGCAGGGCACGCGTTGGGCCAAAGGCGAGACCATTATTTTTCCGCGCGAGCACGGCGACGATACATTAACGATGGAGCCCATACTGCGCATGCAAATGTATGCCTTGGGTTATCAGCATCCCGAATGGGGGCACGGTTTCTGGAAAGGCGAGACGGCGTTGGCGCGCGAGGACTTTGATTTGGCCACGCTGGACCCGTTGGATTATCGGCACATTCATGTGCATCAAGTGTGTCGTGCACGGATGGGTGATGAAGAGGGCATCGGCACTCTGGAGACGGTGGTGTTTGGCCGTCACGATCCATCCGGGTTCAAATCAATTCTGGACGGAGCCGCGTAAGGCTCCGTTTTTTTTACAACCTCGTCAGTGTTTGAGCGGCACCACGCCGACTTGCGGCATGTTTGCCAGGCCAATGTCGCGTGCGTGCTCTTCAAAAGCCTTGTTTTTCCAGAAGAATGCGCCGGGCATGGTGGTTGGAATCACCAGCACATAGAACAGTGCGCGACCCATCAGTGCTGCCGCCGCAGTGCTTGCCAGTAATGTCGCCGCCATCAAGCCCAACCCCAATCCACTGATGCCCGTTGCGATCACGATCAGCATGCCGATCAGGTTCAATGCCAACAAACCGTTGCGTAAGGCATAGGTGTTACCAAAGGTGGTGCATTGAATGTAATGGGATGCCGCGCCTTCATGTTCGGCGGCATTCATGTCGCGGGCATGAGCCCACAAACCGATACCTTCCAGCATCATCCCGGCGGCAATCACGGGCGCCATCACGGTGACGATCGGTGTTATGGCTGTGCTTTCTATCAAGGCTTGTGCCGTCATGGTCAGCCCCACCAGCCAGCCCCCCAGGTTCAGCATGGTGCCGGCGAAGCTCGCTGCGGTATGCCAGTGATTCCAGAACGGCCGCGCTTTGATGCAGTAGCAGCGGTACATGTAATACAGTGCGATCAACCCGGCCGGTACGGCCAGCGCAGCGAAGCCGCTGGCAATCAGTGCACTGATATGCAGAACGGCAGCGGGAGCCGTACCCGTGAATGATTGCAGCCAGGTATTGCCCGGCAATGACGCGAGCCAATGCAGGCCGACACACGCCATGAACACCACGATGCCCAAGCCTTCACGGCTGACAGGGGAGTGGCGCAAATTATTAAAGCCGCGATAAAAGCGTAGCGGTTTGCCCAGATGCACGGTGGACATCAATAAGCCCAGTGCGATCAGTCCCAGCACGGCCATCATGGTGAGTAAATACAAAGGGCTCGCGGTGAATTGTGTGAACAAGCGTGCACCGGACCACAGCCCTGCTTGCAGCAAGACAAAAGCACCCACGGCGGCCTGCGTGCCCAGCGTGAAGATCACCAGCGGGTTCTCGCGTGAGCTCAAACGGCGGATATTCCACGAACGTGCCTTTCCGGCTTTCTGATCGACGACCGGACGGAACTGGCCGGAGTGTTCATCTTTCTGGTATTTAACGGGCATGGAGTCGGTGCGCGTGACTTCATGCGGCAAGCTGCGCGTGAGCTGAAAGCGAATATTGGGCTTGGAAATGGAGGGATCGGGGAATCCTGGAATATGCACGTCGCTGCGCTCGCGTTGTTCGGGTGTGTTTTCGGTCACGCCAAAATCCAGCGCGTTACCCAAGCAGGCTGAAACGCAAGCCGGTTTTAAGCCGACTTCGAGGCGATCAACGCACATATTGCATTTTTCAACCTGACCTTTGATGGGGTCGAGTTGCGGTGCGTTATACGGGCAGACCCACGTGCAATAACCGCAACCAAAACAGATGTTGGGGTCTTGAATGACAGCACCGTACTCCGGGTGTTTGGTGTAAGCGCGCGTCGGGCATCCTTTCAGGCACACCGGATCATCGCAATGGTTGCAGGCCATGGAGATATTCACGCGCTGGTAATTGGGGTAGGTGCCGCCTTCAACATAACCGACGGATCGAAAGCTGATGTGCGCCGGTAAATCGTTCTTTTCGCTGCAGGCCGATTCGCAGGCATGACAGCCGATGCAGTTGTCGGCGGTAAAATGAAAAGCATGCTGTTTGTTGCGGTTTGGATTGGGGCCGATTTCATCGACGCCATTGATGTTCAGGCTGTCGCCGGGGCCTTCGGCAATGAGCTGAATGGGGTTGCCATGGCAATTGTGTTCCCGGCTGATGACGTCGTTGAGCTTGGCATACGCCGGTTCGTTATCGCGCACGGGAAATAGCGACAGCGAAGGCTTTTTCTGGATGATGGGCTCGTAGATTTCAACGCTCATGGCAAACCTTAATATTGACGCATTTGAACATTCATTTTTCCGGCTTCCTGCTGGTCGGTTTTCTCGATGCGAACAGCCGATTGCTTGAAGGCAGGCTGGCGAGAATACGGATCCAATAAGCCGAGCGATAAGCGGTTAATGCAATCGTGGTAATGGAACGGAATGAACACCATGTTGTAGGGTACGCGTTGCGTGAGTTGCACCATGACAATGGCATCACCACGCTTGGATACGAGACGCACGTACTCCATGTGTTGAATGCCCAGCGCGATTGCGGCATCGGGATTCATTTCCATGTACGGGGTTGGGCTGAATTTGTTGCAGTTGCCGATTTTGCCGGTTTTGGTGCGCGTGTGAAAATGCTCGACGACGCGACCGCTGTTGAGCCAAAACGGAAAATCGTTGCTCGGCAATTCATTGTTCTCAATGTAGGGCATGGCCAATAATTTGGCTTTGCCATCGGCAAACTGGAACACGCCATCACTGTAGAGGCGTGAAGTGCCTTGGGTATCGCCTGCACGCATGGGCCATTGAATGCCGCGCTGTTGTTCAATCAGGTCGTAATTCATGCCTGAAATGTCCAGCATGCGGGGGTGGCCGTTGGCACCGGTGCCGGGAGAGAGTTGTTTCATTTCTTCAAACACATCGGCGGCTTTTTCCGGGAATGTCATGCGCAGGCCTTGGTCCCAGCGCTTGGCCAGCTGATTGAAAATCCACAAGTCCGGTTTGGCGTTGGCATACAAAGGCTGCGATGGCCGGGTGATATTGACGCGACGCTCGGTGTTGGTAAAGCAGCCTTCTTTTTCAGCCCACACCGCGCCGGGCAAGAAAATATGCGCGTATTGCGTGCACTCGACATCTTGATAGGTGTCTTGCACCACGCAGAGTTCCAGCTTCTCCAGTGTTTTTCGTATGCGCATGGAGTTCGGCATGGATGTCATCGGGTTGGTGGCGACAATCCACAGTGCTTTGATTTGGCCGGCTTCAATGGCAGGGAAAATATCGGTTTCAGCCAGGCCGCGTGATGCCGGAAAGAACGCTTCATCCACGCCCCAGAATTGCGCGACTTCGGCCCGGTGCGCGGGGTTCTCGAGTGCGCGGTAACCGGGTAAGCCGGAACACGACGACCATTCGCGGGTGCCCATGGCATTGCACTGGCCGGTGATCGACAAGCTGGTGCCGCCGGGTTTGCCAATGTTGCCGGTGATTAAATTCAGGTTGTTGATGCCGCAAACGCCATCGGTGCCGTGCGTGCTCTGATTAATGCCCATGGTCCAGATGCTCATGGCACTGCCGGCGCGTGCATAGGTGCGCGCTACCCATCGAATGGTGTCTTCATCAATGCCGCAGATTTTGGCAGCCGTGGTGGGGTCGTATTGCTTGACCAATGCGGCAAAATCGTCAAAGCCGTTGCAGCTGCGAGCAATGTAGTTGGCGTCTTCCAGGCCTTCATCAAGAATGACGTGCGCGAGTGCATTCAGTAAGACCAAATCGGTGCCGGGTGTGATGGGCAAATGAATATCGGCCATCTGGGCAAACATGGTGACCCTGGGGTCAATCACGATCACAGGAAATTTGCGTTTCTCCAATGCTTCTTTCAAACGCCAGTAAATGATGGGGTGTTGTTCGGGCAAGTTGGAGCCAAAGGCCATCAGGCATTCGGTGTGTTCAAAATCATCGTAGCAACCGGGTGGGCCATCGGAGCCGAACGAACGTTTGTAACCGGATACGGCAGATGCCATGCATAAGGTGGTGTTGCCGTCGTAGTTGTTGGTGCCAATGACGCCGCGCACTAATTTACCGAGTGTGTAGAACTCTTCGGTCATGATTTGACCGGTGGATATAACGGCGACGGCATCGCGACCGTATTTCTCTTGAATGCGTTTGAATGCACTGGCGGTTTTATCCAACGCGCTGTCCCAGTCGGTGGTCTGCCACGGATCGTGAATGCTGTTGCGTATTAATGGGTCGGTGCCGCGACCGGATGCGACGAAGGTTTGTGCTTCGGTGAGACCCTTAATGCAGAGCTTGCCACGATTGACGTCAGCATCGCCGACGCCGCGTGTTGTCACGGCATGCCCGCTGGCATCCAATCCGATTTCGATAGAGCAGCCGACCGAGCAATAGCCGCAGGTGGCGTATTTCCACTCGACGACGCCTTTGTCGGCAATCAGGATCGGGTTTTTATGCCGACGTCCAAACAGCATGGCAGTCTCCGGCGTCAGGCCGCTTGTTGTTGGTGAGTCATGACCTGCACCCGATCGTCGCGAATTTCGACAGGCCATGTTTCCAGTGTGATATCGCTATCCTCCAGCGATTGGCCGGTGGCCAGTGCAAAGCGTTGTTTGTAAATAGGCGATGCCACAAACAAGGTGTTGTTGGTGCAGCCAACGATGCCGCGTGACAGCACATTGGCATCGCTGTACGGGTCGTAATTTTGCACGGCAAACCAGGTTTCCTGATGGTTGCGCACAATACGGAACAGGGCGACTTGTTTGCCGTCAATCAGGGCGCAGCGGCCGGCATTGGCAACAACATCGTTGCGGTGACAGACAGTGATCCATTGGCTCATGGCAGGCTCCTTTAGCTGACTTCTTGCAAGGTTTTTCGTTCTTCGCGGCTGGCCGGCCGGATTTGTGCGCGCTCGCGTACAAACACGACTTGGGTGTCGGCCTCGGGGCTGTTGACGAAATGGCTGAAGCGTTTGATTTTTTCAGGGTCTTCGATGGTGGTTTTCCATTCGCACTGATAGGTGCCCACGATGTGCGCCATCTCGCTTTCAAGCTCGGCAGCAAGGCCCAGCGAGTCGTTGATAATGACGTCACGCAAGTAATCCAGACCGCCTTCGAGGTTTTGCATCCAGGTGGAGGTGCGCTGGAGGCGATCGGCGGTGCGAATGTAGAACATGAAGAAACGGTCGATGTAACGCATCAAGGTCTCATCGTCCAGATCGGTGGCAAACAAGTCGGCATGGCGTGGCTTCATGCCGCCGTTACCGCAGACGTACATGTTCCAGCCTTTCTCGGTCGCGATCACGCCAAGGTCTTTGCATTGGGCTTCAGCGCATTCGCGGGTGCAGCCGGACACGGCCATTTTCAATTTATGCGGTGAGCGCAGTCCTTTGTAGCGATTCTCCAAGGTAATGGCCATGCCAACGGAATCTTGCACACCGTAGCGGCACCAGCTGGAGCCCACGCACGATTTCACCGTGCGCAAGGCTTTGCCGTAGGCGTGCCCTGATTCGAAGCCGGCATCGATCAGTTGTTTCCAGATCAGAGGCAGTTGATCCGAGCGCGCACCGAACAAGTCGATGCGCTGACCGCCGGTAATTTTGGTGTACAGATCGAATGCTTTGGCGACTTGGCCAATCACAATGAGTTTGTCGGGTGTGATTTCGCCGCCGGCGACGCGCGGCACCACGGAGTAGGTGCCGTCTTTTTGTAGGTTGGCCATGAAGTAATCGTTGGTGTCTTGCAGGCCATGATGCGCCTCATTCAAGATGTGGTCGTTCCAGCACGAAGCAAAAATCGAGGCGGCCGCCGGTTTGCAAATTTCGCAGCCATGCCCTTTGCCGTGACGTTCTAGCAGCTCGGGGAAGCTCCTGATGTTCTCGACCCGCACCAAGTGATAGATTTCCTGACGGGTGTAGGGGAAGTGTTCGCAAAGATCGCGATTAACCTCCAGCCCACGGCTTTCTAATTCATGGTTCAAGACTTGAGCGACCAACGGGGCGCAACCGCCGCAACTGGTGGCGGCCTTGGTGCAGCTTTTCAGCTCACCGACAGTGGTCACGCCACTATCCATGGCGGCAATCAAGTCGCCTTTGCTCACGTTATTGCACGAGCAAATGGTGGCGGTGTTCGGTAATGCGCCGACACCCAGCAGGGGTTGGGTGCCATCACCGGCCGGCATGATGAGCCTTTCGGGTTTGTCGGGCAATGGAATGGCATTCAACGCGAGTTGCAATAAGTTGCCGTATTCCTCGGCATCACCGACCAAGACAGCGCCCAATAAAGTTTTACGGTCTGCGCTGACGACAATCTTTTTGTACACGCCGTCCGGGTCATTGATGTAGGTGTAGTTCAGTGAGCCGGCGGTGTTGCCATGCGCATCACCGATCGACGCCACATCGACCCCCATCAGTTTCAACTTGGTGCTCATGTCTGCGCCGGTAAACGTATGCTCACCGTTTGCGGTGATGTGGTCGGCGGCCACTTGAGCCATTTGGTTGCCAGGCGCAATCAGGCCAAAAATGCGGCCACCCCATAGCGCAACCTCACCAATGGCATAAATAGCCGGGTCGGATGTTTGGCAGTGATCGTTCACGGTAATGCCACCACGCTCGCCCACCGTCAGGCCGCTATGGCGTGCGAGTTCATCGCGAGGGCGAATACCGGCGGAGAAAATAATCATGTCGGTTTCGAGCTCGGCGCCATCGGCAAAACACATTTTGTGGGTTTTGCTGTCGCCATCGATAATGCGTTGGGTGTTCTTTTCGGTGTGCACGTGCACACCGAGCGTTTCGATTTTCTTGCGTAGCAGGGCGCCGCCGCCGGCATCCACTTGCACGGCCATTAAACGCGGGGCGAATTCCACGACATGGGTCTCCAGACCCAGATCCTTGACCGCTTTGGCCGCTTCCAACCCGAGCAGGCCGCCGCCGACGACCACGCCGGTGGTGCTGTTGGCCGCGCAGGCGGTAATGGCCTCGAGGTCTTCAATGGTGCGGTAGACAAAGGTGTTGGGGCGGTCATGGCCGGGGACTGGCGGCACAAAAGGGTAAGAGCCGGTGGCGAGCACCAAAATGTCGTACGGCACCTCAATGCCGGCGGCGGAGTGCACGACTTTGTTGTCACGATCAATCGAGGCCGCCTTGTCACCGACATGGGTATGAATGCCGTGCGTTTGATAAAACGTCGCATCGGTCATGCTGATGCTGGCGGCATCGCGGGTCTCAAACCAGGCGGTCAGGTGTACGCGGTCGTAAGCCAGCCGGGGTTCTTCGCAAAAAACGGTGACATCAAAATCATTCCGGCGCTCGCTGGCGATCAGTTGTTCGATAAAACGATGGCCGACCGGGCCGTTACCGATAACAACCAGTTTTTTACTCATGGTGGCATTCCCATTGTCTGCGTTAACAAATGACCTCACTCGTTAACTGCAATTACTGTGCCAGCCATTTTTGTGCGCAGTTTGTGGGGATGTGGTGCGTATTGCATGGCGGTGCGTGGCTAAATTGGTGCGGGCGCATGCAGTGCGCACAATGGCAGTGCGTATTTATGGGGTCTCGATTAAAAAACAGCACGATTTAGCGTGGCACGGGGATTGCATTGGGTTACTCAGTCTGTTGACCCACTCCTGAGAGGCCTGCGATGAGCACACCGATTCTGCCCATTACCCACCTGAAAGACCCCTCCATCCGAACCCTGCATTTTGCATGGTTCGCTTTTTTCCTGAGTTTTGCACTTTGGTTTAGCCATGCTCCGTTGCTGATGCATATAAAGGAAGCGTTTGATTTGAGTACCCAGCAAATCAAGGCCTTGTTGATTTTGAACGTCGCGATGACGATTCCTTGCCGCATTGTGGTGGGGATGTTGGTCGACAAATTCGGGCCGCGATTGATTTACAGTCTGCTGCTGGCCGTTTCCGGCGTGCTTTGTTGGTGTTTTGCGTTGTCGACCAGTTATGAGCAGCTGGCCTTGTTCCGGTTTTTAATGGGCTTCGCGGGTGCCGGCTTTGTGATTGGTATCCGCTTGGTGGGTGAATGGTTTCCGGCGCGTCAGGTGGGTTTGGCCGAAGGCATTTACGGGGGCTGGGGTAATTTTGGATCGGCCGCCGCGGCCATGACCTTGCCGACGCTGGCGTTGTTGTTTGGCGGTGATAATGGCTGGCGTTATGCGATTGCCAGTACCGGGGTTGTCGCATTTTTGTACAGCATGGTGTTTTATCGCCATGTGCGAAATACCCCAAAAGGCTCGACCTATTTCAAGCCAAAGCGCAGCCGGGGCTTGGAAGTCACCAGTCAGCGCGATCTCTATTTTTATCTGGCCATGAATGTGCCGATGTATCTGGCTCTGGCCGTGCTGGTGTGGAAACTATCGCCGGGTAATCTGGGCTTGCTGAGCGATATGGCCGCGTATGCTTTCTATGCGGTGCTCGGGCTGCTGTTTGCAGTGCAGACGCATCAGATCTTGCACGTGAACAGCGATCACCTCAAAGAACCGATTCCGGCCTTGCAACAATACAAGTTCAAGCAGGTCGCGATTTTGTGTTGGGCCTACTTCGTCACATTCGGTTCGGAGTTGGCGGTTGTTTCAATGCTGCCGCTATTTTTTGTTGAAACATTCAGTCTGAATGCAGTGTATGCGGGTTTGCTGGCGTCGGGGTTCGCGTTCATGAATCTGGTGGCGCGCCCGGGCGGTGGCTGGATCTCGGATAAATTTGGTCGACGCAAAACCTTGAGCATCCTGATCATGGGCTTGTCGGTCGGTTATTTTATCCTGAGCCAAATCACCAGTCAGTGGTGGTTGCCGGCTGCCGTGGTGGCCACGATGGCATGTTCGTTCTTCGTGCAGGCAGGTGAAGGTGCGGTATTCGCGATGGTGCCGCTGGTGCGGCGGCGCATGACCGGGCAAATTGCGGGCATGACCGGTGCCTACGGTAACGTGGGGGGCGTGGTGTTTTTGACCGTATTGTCGTTCGTGAGTAATGCGCAATTTTTCTTGGTGATTGCCGTGTTTGCGTTGGTTTGTCTGCTGTTGGTGCAGTTTTTGGATGAGCCGGAAGGCCACATGGCGGAGGTGCTCCCGGATGGCACAGTCCAATTGATCGAAGTGCGCTAACGGATCGGCCATGAATCACTTGCCCGACAATATGGGCCTGCGTGTGGGGCAGGCGTCTATCGCTGGTGTGAAACCGGTGAATGAAGATGCCATCGGCATCCGCATTCCTTCGGGTGGCATGGCTGTTAGCAAAGGGGCTGCGGCCGTCATCGCCGATGGCGTGTCCGCCGCTGAAGCCGGCAAGGAGGCCAGCGAGACGTGTGTGCACAGTGTCTTGAATGATTATTTTTCAACCCCGGATTCCTGGAGTGTCCGTAAGTCGGTGCAGCAGGTGCTCGCGGCATTGAATCGATGGTTGTATGCGCAAGGATCGCATTTTGCCCAGGCGGAGCGAGGCTACGTCAGCACCTTGAGTGTGGCGATTTTTAAGTCGCACACGGCGTATCTCTTCCATGTGGGCGATACGCGTATTTATCGCTACCGCGATGGTGTTCTTGAGCCGTTGACGCGAGATCACGCAACGCGCATTTCCGAAAGCCAGACCTATTTGACGCGCGCCATGGGTCTGGATGTTCGTCTGGAGATTGATTGCAGCACGGTGGATTTGTGCGTGGGTGATGTTTTCTTCTTGAGCAGTGACGGTTTGCACGATGTATTAAGTGATGTCGAGATCAGCGCTGTGTTGCAACAGGGCGGTGATGAAGGAGTGATGTGTCAATCGCTGGTCAATCAAGCATTGCAGGCCGGCAGCACCGACAACATCAGTTGTCAGTTGGTGCGAATCGATCAGCTGCCGGCCGAGCATGCCGATGACTTTTATCGAAAACTCACCGAGTTGCCGTTTCCACCACCACTGAAAGCAGGGCTGAGCGTTGACGGCTATCGTGTGCTGCGTGAAATCCATGCCAGTGCGCGCAGTCAGCTGTATGTGGTGGAAGACGAAACCGATGGCAAACGCTATTGCATGAAGACTCCGTCAGCCAACTTTGATGATGATCCTGCGTACATCGAGCGATTCATCATGGAAGGCTGGATCGGTCGTCGCGTGCACAATGCGCATGTGGCCAAAGTGATTGAACCGTCGCGGCCGAGAACGTTTCTGTACTATTTAACCGAATACGTGAATGGGCCAACGCTTGAGCAATGGATGCGCGAAAATCCGCGTGCTTCGCTGGATCAGGTCATCTACATCACCGATCAAATCGCCCAGGGTCTGCGAGCGCTGCATCGTCGCGAAATATTGCATCAGGATATCAAGCCGGCCAACATCATGCTGACGCGCGATGGTGAGGCAAAAATCGTTGATTTCGGATCGTGCCATGTTGCCGGTGCTGCCGAAATTGTCACGCCGTTTCAGCGCGATGTGGCGCTGGGAACGGTGACGTACTCTGCGCCGGAATACACATTACGCCTTCCCGGAACGCCGGCATCGGATGTGTTTTCATTGGCCGTGATGGCCTATCAGATGCTCACCGGCCAGTTGCCTTTTGACGGCAAGTTAGAGCAGTGTCGGCATCGTGAACAGTATCTGGCTTTGCGCTATACGCCCAGTTACGAAATCAATCCGTTGGTGCCGGTCTGGATGGACGGGCCGATTCGGCGATGCTTACGGCTGGACCCGGCGGCGCGTTATCAGGAGGTGTCCGAATTTATATACGACATGACGCATCCGAACCCGAAATACCATCGGCCGTTTCAGCGGGCACACATTGATAAAGACCCGCTGATGTTCTGGAAGCGCTGCGTGGTGATTCTATTACTGGTGCAATGTGCGCTGGTGGTAGCCCTGTTGCATGACACGTAGGTTTTCAGAACGGCCACGTGCTGACGGCGGCACCGCCATCGACTTCCAGAATCTTGCCTGTCACCCACTGAGCCGCCGGTGATGCCAAATACAATGCAGCAGCAGCAATGTCATCGGGGTAACCCAAGGCGTTCATGGGGGTGAGGGCAATCATTTTTTCTTCGGCTTCGCCGTGGATGAATTGGGCCAGGGCATCGGTCATGATGCTGCCCGGTGCAATGCCATTGACGCGAATATCGGGTGCAAAATCAGCCGCCATCAATGCAGTCAGGTGCGTGAGTGCCGCTTTCGAGGTGCCGTAAGAGGTAAAGCCTTTCTGGCTGTAACGGGCGGCGGCGGAGGTGATGTTGATGATGCAGCCTTTGTGTTGCTTGAGTTGAGGCAAGCACAGCCGGGACAGCGCAAAAGCGCTGCCCACATTGAAATGAAAATCTTTTTCAAACTGTTCGGTGGTGGTTTTTGCCATGTCGTTGGGGTAAGCGCCGCCGGCATTGTTGACCAGGATATCGATTTGGCCAAACTGGGCGATGGCTTGTTCAATCAGCGCTTGCAGCTCGTTTTCACGGCTGACATTGCAGGACACGGCTAGCACCTCAGCACCGCGTGACAGCAGTTGCGCCTCGGCTTTGGCGAGTGTTTCGGCATCGCGTGCGGCAATAATGAGGCGAGCGCCGGCATCCGCAAACCCTTGAGCAATGGCCAAGCCAATGCCGCGACTGCCACCGGTAACCAGAGCCACTTTGTTTTTCAGGCTGAAACGATCCAACAAGCTCATGGTGCTTTCCTTATACGAATTCGGTGGTGGTGCAGGTATTATACAAGGCCCGTGGTGGTGGTGATGGCGCAGAGAATGACGAACGCTGCATTGTTGCAAACTGTTCATGTGAATGGCATCGACTTTGCCTATTACGAGCAAGGCCAAGGCCCGTTGCTGCTGTGCTTGCATGGCTTTCCGGATACGGCAGAGACCTTTTTAGATATCGCACCGGCGTTCGCCGACGCCGGTTACCGGGTCGTGATGCCGTTCATGCGCGGGTATTATCCAACGACCCTGTCCGATCGCGGTGATTACTCCATGCTGGCCGTGGGGCGTGATGTGCTGGCTTTGATCGATGCATTTCGCGGCGATTCTCCCGCCTACGTGTTGGGTCATGATTGGGGTGGTATGGCGGCGATTGCAGCCGCCAATCTGGAGCCTGCTGCGATTGCGCGCATGGTGGTGTCATCGGCGCCGCACATGTTGCACAGCGCGATGACGGGCGCGCAATTACGCAAATCGTGGTATGTCCTGTTTTTTCAATTACCGGGTTTTCCGGAATGGCGCGTGCCGTTGGATAATTTTTCCTTTATTGATCGTCTGTACGCGGCCTGGTCACCGAATTGGGATGCACGGCAATGGCATACCGGTGCGGTGAAAAAAGCCTTGGGCATGCCAGGGGTGTTGAGCGCGGCATTGGGTTATTACCGTGCCATGGTGCGGGGTTCAACGCGGGAGCAGCGGGCGTTGCTTAATCGCCCGACCACGGTGCCGACTTTGGTGGTGTGTGGTGAAGTCGACGGTTCGGTCGGCATTGATCAATTTGATGATGTGGCACGCGCTTACACGGGCGGGGCGCGTTGTTTGCGATTGCCGCAGGTAGGACACTTCCCGCATCGCGAAGCACCCGATGCCGTCGCGTTGGCGGTACTCGATTTTTTAGCGGAGGCAACATAATGCAATTGCGTCGATCTGCGCTGTACATTCCAGGCAACAATGCACGGGCACTGGAAAAAGCCGCAACCTTAGCCGCCGATGTGCTCATTCTGGATTTAGAAGATGCGGTGGCGCCCATCGATAAATCGGTAGCGCGCGAGGGCGTTCTCGAAGCCTTGAATCGCCATGATTACGGCGTTCGCGAATTGGTGGTGCGCATTAACGATGTGCGCAGTGACATCGGTCAGGCCGATCTGCATGCTTTGGCAGCACACAAAAAAATAGCGGCGCTGTTGTTGCCGAAGGTCGAAAGCGCGGACACGCTTTGGCATGCACAACATCTGATGCACGAGCAGGGCAGCAAAGCCGCCTTGTGGGCCATGATCGAAACCCCGCGCGGTGTGATGCAGATTGATGCTATTGCTGCCGCCAATGGCAATCTGGCGGTTCTGGTGATGGGAACCAATGATTTGGCTAAGGCGATGCGGGTGCCGCAAACCGCTGCCCGGGAAGGCTTTCAATATGCGTTATCGCGTTGTGTCCTGGCGGCACGCTGCCATGGGCTGGATATTCTGGATGGTGTGCACATCCACTTGAATGACGATCAGGGTTTGCGTCATGCCTGTGAGCAAGGTCTGGTGCTGGGCTTCGATGGAAAGACCCTGATTCATCCCAAGCAGCTGGAGGCAGCCAATCAGGTGTTTGCACCTTCAGCGGCCGCAGTAGACGCGGCGCAGCGCATGGTCAGTGCATGGGATGCCGGTGGCGGTCAGCAAGGTGTGATGGTGATCGACGGTCGTTTGGTCGAAGCCCTGCACGTTGAAGATGCGCGGCGCACGGTTGCCTTGGCTGCACTCATTGCGCAGCGCGGCGCTTGATGGTTACGAATAACGCTGGATAAACCGTAAAAAAACCAGCGGAATCACGCGGCTGGTTTGTGCGCGGTAATGGGCAATGCGCGGTTGGCGCTCAACCAATTGTTGCCAAATGTGTTCGTAGTGTTCCTGGCTCGATTCTTCGGCACGTATCCGGTAGCGTTCGCGCCCAAGCCGGATGTCAATTTCAGGCTGTGCTTGCAGGTTCAGCCACCAAGCCGGTGGTTTTTCCTGACCGTGATTGGTTGCATGCACCCATACGCCATGATCATCCAGCCGGTAACAGGCTACCGGCGTACTGATAATGCGGCCGGACTGACGACCAACGGTGTACATCAGCACCATGTCGATGCCGAGCAAATGGCCACCAAGGCGCCCGCCGGTCCATTCGTAGATGGCGCGATGAGCCTGCATGAACCGTTTGAAGTGAGCCATTAATGGTCTATCTCGACAACGGTCATGTCGGGTTGTTCGGTGGGTAGTGTTTGCAGCAAGAACGTGCGGGCTGCGGCTTGTTCGTCAGCGGTGTTCGCCAAATGACTTTGCAAGAATGCCGTGACGGCCAGCAATGTCAGCTGCTGTTGATGCAGCGCATTCATGGCGCGAGGTAGCGGGTCGACCGTGCAGAAATCGTTGCGGCGGTCTTCAACAATGCCCCGGCTGCCTTGTTTGAGTTCGGGATAGAAGCTGCCTTGGCTTTCATCGGGTTTGCGGTGCTTGACGACAGCGCAGCCGAGCGCATCCGGATTGCTCATCCAGCGCAGCCAGCGAGACGCATCGGCAAAGCCGGTGTGCGAGGCACCCTTCAGCGTGGTCAGCACGGTGCCGGGTGCGCGATCGAGCAGGGGGGCGGCATTACGCTCGTAGGGCACGATGGCATCGATGTCGCCGGCGATCATCATGAAGGGTATCGACGATTGGGAAAAAAAGGCGGCATCAAACATGCTGGCCGGGCCGGCCAGTGATATGGCTGCTTTGAGGCGGCGATCAGCCAAACGGGGATGAAAGGCCGTCAGTGTGGTGGTGAGTCCGCCGAGAGAAACGCCGGTGGCAGCAATGCGACGGTCATCGATGTGCTGGAAGAACATATGGCCCTGCGCGTTATGCCATTGCAGCGCCATGCTGATCAAAAAGCTGACATCGCCCGGTTGGTTGACGACATCGATCAGTTTGGGCCCCCCGGGTGTTTGCATATGGGTGAGTGGAAAATCAGGGCTCATCACGATGTAACCGAGAGAGGCCAGATGCTCGGCCAGATAGCGCCCTTCGTCGCGATTCGATGAAAAGCCGTGACTGTGGATGAGCAGCGGGTGCTGTCCATCCGCCACGCCGGTGCCGTCAGCATTCAACGGGAACCACACATTGGTGTTGAGTGTGCGGCTGGGTAAGGCGGCGTGATCTTTGTTGCGAGCAGTCTGGCGGCTGCGGTCGACCAAGGTGACGCTTTGTTGGGCGACGGTGTAAGGCCCGGGTTGCAGCCAGTGCGCACTGGCACTGGCGGGATCAATCGGTGCCGGCAAGGCTGTCCAGCGGGCAAGCACGCCGAGCAGCAGTAACAAGGCAATCGCAATGCTCAGTATGATCAGAAATCGGCGCATGACGGTCAGGCTCGCAGCGGGTTTGGTCGAATATAATAACAGGCCAATACCGGCATGCGCATGGTGAATCCACTCGTAATGCAGGCTAGAATACACGCACTTTATCGGGATCGGTTTTATGGTTAAGGCTGCGCGTACACCTCCTGTTATCTTGATTGGCATGCATCGTTCGGGGACCACCTTATTGGCCGAGGCACTAGCCCGGCTTGGTGTGTACATGGGGCCTGATAGCAGCAGTCACAATGAAGCCCTGTTTTTTCATGAGCTGAATGTGCGCATGCTGCACACCAGCGGGGGGTCCTGGGAATACCCGGAGACCATCGACCGTTTTTTGGCGGTTGATATCTTGCAGCGTTTGCAAGCAGAGTTTCTGGAGAGTTGGCTTTCCTCTCCCCAGACCGTGTTTTATCTGGGGTTGAGACGTTACCTCCAGTACCGCTCGTTGTTCAATCTGGATTTTGCCTGGGGTTGGAAAGATCCGCGCAATACCTACACCTTGCCCTGTTGGCTGGATGTGTTTCCTGATGCCAAGGTGTTGTATATCGAGCGTCACGGTGTCGATGTCGCGAGCAGCTTGGTGGCGCGCTATCAACATCAAATCGATAAAGCAGTCCGTCGGCATGACGGGCGCATGAAAAAATACCGGTTCCGCCCCAAGCAATCGCATTTCATTGACACGATCCGCTGTTCAACGCTGGAGGATGGTTTTGCTTTGTGGTCAGCCTACATGGAGCGCGCCAATGAAAATTTATTGCGTGTGCCGGAATCGCGGCGCATGAAGTTGCGTTATGAGGATGTTCTGGATCGACCGAAAGAGCTGTTAGGGCAGGCGGCTGAATTTTGTGGCGCCCGTTTCACGCAAGACGAGCTGACGGCGATGTCGAGCCAGATCCGTAAGCGTAGGGCATCGGCTTACCGTCAGGATCCGGCATTGCTGGCATTTGCCAAAGCCAATGAAAGCCAGCTGCAACGCTGGGGTTATAGCGCCGATTAGACTGTCGATGTGCAAAACAAAAACAACAAAGGGCCAAAAGGCCCTTTGTTGTTTTTGCTGGCTGCCAAGGATGTGCCGAGGCGCTATCGCGGAATTTTAAACCGGATAGGAATATCGAAGGTAAAGGTATCGCCGGGCAGCTCGTCGGGCGCGGCAGCGAAGGGTGCGGCGGATTCGATGGCATCTTCGGCCGCGCTATTGAGGGCGGGATAGGATTTCTCCTTGATATCCATGTGGACCAGGCTGCCATCGCGTTTGACGGTTACAGCAACCACCACCTCACCTTCCTGATTGCGGCTGGCTGCTTTTTGGGGGTAGCGAACTTTCTTGTAGGTGTCACGCAGGATGTATGCCCGATAGGTTTTTTCCAGCGCTTCGACATCCACTTCCGCCGTCGGTGTTGGCTCCGTGGTCGCCACCGCGGCGGTGACCGGTTCTGCAGCGGGAGTTGGTTTTTCGACGGCGACAACCGGTTCGGCAGCCACAGTCGGTTCTATAAGCGTTTCGGGCTCGGGCTCTGCGGCCACAACCGGTGCCGGTGTGCTGACGGCGGGTTTGGGCGCGCTGGCAACGGGCTTGGGCGCTGCAGCCACTGGTTTGGGCGCTGCAACCACTGGTTTGGGCGCTGCAACCACTGGTTTGGGCGTGGCGGCGGGCTTGGGAGCGGCTTGTACCACGGCTTTGGGAGCGGCCGGTGCGAGGGCTTTTGCGGAAGCCCATTGCGCAATGGCTTCACGACGACCCGGTTCGGGCAGGGTGACATCAAAACGATCGACGGTGTCGGCATTGTCTTTCGAGAGGTGCAGCAAATCACGCGTAAAGTCGTTGGATGGGGAGCGCTTGCCGAGCCAGCAACGCAACAGCAGGTTAAAAAAGGCTTCATTGTCGATGTGTGCAACGGCCACGTCATCAATGGCCATGGTGATGCCTTTGCCGGGGTTGAGCGCTATGCTGAGGGAATCGCCAAACTCCAGCTTGTCTTCTAACACATTAGAAAATGCCTGCACTTCGCTGGCCATGGCATTCACTTCATCTGGCGGGTTATTGATATTGAGCAATTGCAGCCAGGCAGTCGCAAAAGAGCGTGGACGCCAGGATTCCGCCAGTATGCGCATTTCCATGCGTTTAGCACCGGGCATGTTGATGGCCTGCTCTGCCGTGCTGGCCGGGGCCTCCAGAAACAGCGCGCCAATATAGATTTCTTCGGTGACCGCATAATGGATGCCAACGCCATTCATGCGTAAATCGGCAGCCTGTACGCTGCTGCTGAGTACGGCGATACCGAACCATGTGGCGGCAAGCGTTTGAAAAAAACGTTTCGTCGGGTGCATACACTGACCTTGGCGGGTTGCCCTAGCCTGTCATTATTATGGTTATAGCCCAAAAACGTCGACCGGTATCCCAATCGCATTGGTGGCGCATTATCAGACTAGCGCAAATGGGTGACGCTGTCACAAGGGGGGGGCTTAGAGGTCGCTGGTGAACCAGTGGTCTTTCCAAGCGACCATGACGCGCTCGGAATACCACGTTTTGCCCAAACTGCCGTTGTAGCGGGCCAGTGCTCTGGCCAGGTGGCCGTTTTCTTTTTTCAGGTAATACTGAAGGATATGGCAGCCATAGCGCAGGTTGGTGTCCATATCCACAAGATTGTCATCGGGCCGGCCAATCTCATGCTTCCAGAACGGCATCACCTGCATCAAACCCTGCGCGCCCACGCGGGAGACGGCGTAGCGGTCAAAGCGGCTCTCGACCTCGATCACGGCCAGCACCAAATCGGGCTTGAGGCCTGCCTGAGTGGCCTCGCGATGCACTGATTTGAGAAAATTCAGCCGTTCTTGTGGGTCCGGCATGTAGGTTGTCAGTCGGGTGCCCATGTCGAGAAACCAGACTTCTGCCTCAAACCGGTCATCAAAGCTGGATGACTGATGGATGGTGGCGCGCAGGAAGTCGGCAAGCTCCCGGGTTTCGCTGTCCGAGATGGAGGGCTTATTGACCGGCTCGGCCAGAGCAGTCCCGGTGAACAGGCTGCTCAATGCGAGCAGCAGGCTTAGCAGTGTGTGCCGGGTGTGCATGTGGCGTTCAGCTGTTTCATGAGAGCATCAATACCCAAGTGTTGGTTGTCGGTATCGCGGCGGCCTTTGTATTCGTAGAGGCCTTCGGCAAGGCCTTTGTCACCAACCACCACCCGATGCGGGATGCCGATCAGTTCCATATCGGCAAACTTTACACCGGGTCGCTCGTTGCGGTCATCCAATAAAACATCCATGCCGGCATTGGTCAGCTGCTGATAGAGCGCATCGCAGGCCTCGCGCACCGCATCGGATTTGGCGTAGTTGATGGCAACAATCGCGACCTGAAACGGTGCGATGGTCGCAGGCCAGCAAATGCCGCGTTCATCGTGATTCTGTTCGATGGCGGCAGCGACCACGCGCGTGACGCCGATGCCGTAGCAACCCATGGTGACGACGCGGCTTTTGCCTTGCTCATCCAATACACGGGCATTCAGGGCGTCACTGTATTTGGTGCCGAGCTGGAAGATGTGGCCAACCTCAATGCCGCGACGGATGTGCAGTGTGCCTTTGCCGTCCGGGCTGGGGTCGCCGGCTTGCACATTGCGTAAATCCGCCACGGTAGGCAGCGGTAAGTCGCGCTCCCAGTTCACGCCGGTCAGGTGATAGCCGTCTTCATTGGCGCCACAGGCAAAGTCGGCCAGCAAGGCCGCGCTGCGATCGACAATGACAGGTATTGCAAGGCCGACAGGACCGATGGAGCCGACGCTGCAATGCAATGCCGCACGGATGGCTTCGTCCGTTGCCATCTGCAATGGGGATGCCACCTGATCCAGTTTTTCCGCTTTGATTTCGTTGAGCTCATGATCGCCGCGTAATACCAGTGCCACCAGGGTGGCGTTGCCGTGGGCATCGGTTGTGCCCTCGACGATGAGCGTTTTGATCAACTGCCGGGGCGGAATCGATAACGCCGCCGATACCTCGGCAATGCTGTGTTGATTGGGCGTGGCAACGCGCGTCATGGTGAGTGCGGGGGCTTCGCGTGTACCGGCGGGTGCCAGTGCTTCGGCGAGTTCGACATTGGCGGCGTAATCACTGCCGTCGCTGAAGGCGATATCGTCTTCACCGGAGTCCGCGAGCACATGGAACTCGTGCGACGCATTGCCGCCGATGCTGCCGGTATCGGCAATCACCGGGCGAAAATCGAGCCCCAGTCGGGTGAATATCCGGCTGTAGGCTTGGTACATGCGCTCATAAGTTGCCTGCAGGCATTCGGTATCCATATGGAATGAATAGGCGTCTTTCATGATGAACTCGCGTGAGCGCATCACGCCAAAGCGGGGGCGAATCTCATCGCGAAATTTGGTTTGTATCTGGTAGAGGTTGGCAGGCAGGCTTTTATAGCTCTGGATATCTTGACGAACCAGATCCGTGATCACTTCTTCGTGGGTGGGGCCAAGGCAAAAGCTGCGATGATGGCGATCGTTCATGCGCAACAGTTCGGGGCCGTATGCGCCCCAGCGACCGGATTCTTCCCAGAGCTCAGCCGGCTGCACTACGGGCATCAGCACTTCTTGGGCGCCGGCTTGGTCCATTTCTTCACGAATGATGCGTTCGACCTTGCGCAACACTTTGACACCCAACGGCAGCCAGGTATAAAGCCCTGATGCCAGCTTGCGAATCAAGCCTGCGCGCAACATCAATTGATGGCTGATGACTTCGGCATCGGCCGGGGTTTCGCGTAAGGTCGGTAACAAGAGGCGGGAGGCGCGCATGATCAGTCCTGAGGTTAAGATGGCAAAATAAGCGTCTTGCGCATTTTACGGGTGCGGACCCGGACAAACAAACAGAAGGAAGCAGCCATGGCATTTTTAATGCACCCACGCCTTGCCGCCGATTGCCTGATAGTCGGCGACTGGGCTCTGTCGAGCGTATTGCTGATGAACGATGCCCAGTACCCATGGTGCATTTTGGTGCCCAGACGGGAAGGGGTGCGTGACATCCATCATTTGTCCGTTGTCGATCGCCAGTTATTGATGGAGGAGTCCTGTCGGTTGTCCGTGGCCATGGAACAGTTGTTCCGGCCAGTCAAAATGAACGTGGCAGCGCTCGGTAATATGGTGCCGCAGTTGCACCTGCATCATATTGCACGCTTTGAAACGGATCCGGCGTGGCCTGCCCCGGTCTGGGGGAAGGTGCCCGTGCGAGCGTACGACGACGCTGCGGCAATGGAGCGGGTTGAGTCGCTCAAGCAGGCATTGGATTTATAGCGGCAGGCTTAAAAAAGAAAGGCCAGTCCTAGGACTGGCCTTTCTCTGAAGGATGTTAACCGACGAATCAGTTAGCCATTTCCTTCAGCTTCTTCAGTGGTCGCGCGGTTACCTTCACTGAAGCCGGACGTGCTTTGATCATCATCGGCTCCTTGGTGAACGGGTTGATACCCTTCTTGGCTTTCCGTGCAGGCACTTTACGGGTAGTTACCTTCAGCAGGCCTGGCAGCACAAACTCACCGCAGCCGCGGCTCGTGATGTGACGCTCGATCAGGCTGGTCAATTCCTCCAGCACGTCGTTTACCTGCTTCTTGCCCAGATCCGTGTTTGTAGCAATTTCATTGACGATCTGGGACTTGGAGTAGCGAGCCTTCACAGGCGCGCCGGCTTTCTTGGCAGCCGGTGCAGCTTTCTTGGCGGAAGCCTTGCGAGCTGCTGGTTTCTTAGTGGCCTTCTTGGCTACTTTCTTGGCTGGTGCCTTTTTGGCGGGCTTCTTTTTAGCAGCCTTTTTCATTTCTTGACCCCTTTCTTGGCGGTTTTGCGTTTGGCAGCTTTACGCTTGGCAGGCGCCTTTTTGGCAGCCGCTTTACGCTTGGCTGGCTTTTTCTTGGCTACTTTCTTGGCGGCCTTGCGCTTGGCAGGTGCCTTTTTGGCAGCTTTTTTCTTGGCAGCTTTACGCTTGGCTGGAGCCTTTTTGGCAGCAGTCTTACGCTTGGCTGGCTTTTTCTTGGCTACTTTCTTAGCGGCTTTTTTCTTGGCAGGCGCCTTTTTCTTGGCAGGTGCCTTTTTGGCTTTGCGCTTGGCCGGTGCTTTCTTGGCTACGCGCTTTTTGGCGGTGGT
>DATCSK010000003.1:0-77302 GCA_036568505.1 Pseudomonadales bacterium
TAGTTGCTATGAATAGCCAAGTCTAGAAGGAGGTCAATTGCATCCTTCATAGGGAGCTCTTTTTCGGGCACTAATTTTATCATTTGAATTAAATGCGCCGTTTTGGCGCGCTTTGGTTATTGTTAACTACCACTCCACCACCTTATGCGGCGCACCGGGATAATTCATCGGTGTGAGTACGGTATCTTTGGCAGCAGGTAAAGTCTCAGGATAATCCAGCGTGTAATGCAGGCCGCGCGATTCCTTGCGGCGTAGGGCGGAACGAATGATCAGCTCGGCAACCATGGCAAGATTACGTAACTCGATCAGGTCGTTGCTGATCTTGTAATTGCTGTAGTACTCGCCGATTTCCTGTTGCAGCAGTTCGGCGCGATGCAGGGCGCGTTGCAGGCGTTTGTTGGTGCGCACAATGCCCACGTAATCCCACATAAAGCGGCGCAGCTCATCCCAGTTGTGGCTGATGACTACGTCTTCATCCGAGTCGGTGACCAATGATTCATCCCAATCCGGTTTCGGGGTGGGCATGGCGGCGGCGTGAATGCGCTCGGCAATATCCAGGGCTGCCGAGCGGGCATACACCAGACATTCGAGTAATGAGTTGCTCGCCATGCGGTTAGCACCGTGCAGGCCGGTGCAGGTGGTTTCGCCAATCGCATACAAATTCGGCAAATCGGTGCGGCCGCGAATGTCGACCACCACGCCGCCGCAGGTGTAATGCGCAGCCGGTACCACCGGGATCGGCTCGCGGGTGATATCAATACCCAATTCCAGGCAACGGGCATGAATGGTGGGGAAGTGGCTGGTGATGAAGTCGGCGGGCTTGTGGCTGATGTCCAGGTACACGCAATCGAGACCCAGCCGCTTCATCTCATGGTCAATCGCACGCGCGACGATATCGCGCGGGGCTAATTCACCACGGGCATCGAAGCGCGGCATGAAACGCTCGCCATCGGGCAGGGTGAGTATGCCGCCTTCACCGCGAATGGCTTCAGTGACCAGGAATGATTTCGCTTTCGGGTGGTACAGGCAAGTCGGGTGAAACTGGTTGAATTCCAGGTTCGCCACACGGCAGCCGGCACGCCAGGCCATGGCAATGCCGTCACCGGTGTTGCCGTCGGGGTTGCTGGTGTAGAGGTAGGCCTTGCTGGCACCGCCGCTGGCGATCACGGTGCAACGGGCGAGAAAGGTATCAATGTGGTCGGTTTCGCGGTTTAGCACATAGGCGCCGGCACACACCGGCACGCTGGCGCTTTTATCGCGGATTAAATCGACCGCTACGCGGTGCTCGTACACGGTGATGTTGGGGTGGGCCAGCGCTTTGCCGAGCAGGGTGTTCGATACCGCGCGGCCGGTGGCGTCAGCCGCGTGAATAATGCGCCGCTGGCTGTGGCCGCCTTCTTGCGTTAAGTGAAACTGCGCATCATCACCGTTGCGGGTGAAGTCCACGCCCAGTGACACCAGCCATTCAATGGCGTTGCGGCTCTCGGAGACCACATGGCGCACCACCGGCTCGTTGCACAGGCCGGCGCCGGCTTCCAGGGTGTCGGCCACGTGTGAATCGACGCTGTCGTGGCTGTCGAGCACGGCGGCAATGCCGCCCTGGGCGTAATAGGTGGCGCCATCGGTGGCGGCATTCTTGCAGATCACTGCCACGCTGGCGGTGTCAGCCAGTTGCAGGGCAAGGGTGAGGCCGGCAGCACCGCTGCCGATGACCAGCACATCGTGAGTATTGTGAATGGCCATCAGTTAACATTGCCCGCGCCGGTAGAGGGCCTATATTATTCCACGACTTGGGCCTTGCCGTGCGCGAATGGAACTTTTGCACGGCCACCGGGTCAGAATGCCACTAGCAGGGCCGTCCACGGCCCCATCAACGGGGAAGCATGTGAGCGCAGACAGTACCGACGAGCAGCTGCTCAAGCGGGTACAGCAGGGGGACTCGCGTGCCTTCGATCTGCTGGTGTTGCGCTATCAGCACCGCATCATGGCGGTGATCTCGCGGTTTATTAGCGATCGCGATGAAGTGCTGGATGTCACGCAAGACACCTTTATCCGCGCCTGGAAGGCGATGCCCAATTTTCGCGGCGACAGCCAGTTTTATACCTGGGTGTACCGGATTGCGGTGAACACCGCCAAAAACCATCTGGTGGCGAAAAAACGCCGGCCACCGGGTTCGGATATCGACATTGATGATGCGGCCACCTTTGATGACACCGATGGCCTGCGCGATATCGAAAACCCCGAAAACGCCTTGAGCGGCCAACAAATGGCCGAGGCCGTGCACGAGGCGATGATGGCGCTGCCAGAAGATTTGCGCACTGCGGTAACGTTGCGCGAATTTGATGGTCTGAGTTATGAAGAGATTGCCGAGGTGATGGACAGCCCGGTCGGTACCGTCCGCTCACGGATATTCAGGGCGCGTGAACACATCGCCAAGGGCATTGCGCACTTGGTGGAAGCCGAGTGATCAGGAGCACACTATGAGCCAGCATCAACACAGTCAGCACGAGAGCTTGTCGGCCTTGCTCGATGGTGAATGCACCGAACTGGAATTGCGTCGCCTGTTGAAACAGTTAGACAGCGACCCGGCGTTGCGGTCGCAATACGACAACTTGAACCGCACGCGGGCCGCGATGCATGCCGAAAGTGCCGCGTGGGCCGGTTGCGATATTTCATTGCGCGTGCGTGAGGCAGTCACGGCAGCGCCATTTGCGCCCTCGCTGTGGCAGCGTGCGTGGCGGCCCGTCGCCAATGTCGCCATTGCCGCCAGTGTGGCCGTGGTGGTGGTGATGGGGGCGGCGTATTTGCCCGGTTCCAGTGAGGGCGTGCCCGAGACGCACGCTGCCGCACCGTCGTTTGCGGTGGTGGGCAACAGCGGTTTGACGCGCACGGTGAGTACCGCGCCGGCACAGCGTCAGGCGGTTCAGACAGCCCCGGCAGCGGTGGCTGCGGTGGCAACAACGGCCGATCTGGATCGATTTGAATCGTATGTGCAGCGTCATGCGGAATACGCATCGTTTAACAGCAACAGCGGTTTGATGCCGTTTGCACGGGTAGCGAGCTTTCAGCGTGGTGAATAAAACCCTGATAGCAGGCCTGCTCACACTGTTTGGCAGTGTGGGTGTTGTGGCGTCTGCGCAGGCCGAACACAGTGAAGCGCATGCGTGGCTCGATCGCATGTCGCACGCCCAACGCGAAGTCAGTTACGAAGGCGTTTTTGTCTACGAGCAGGGTGCGGCAATGCACAGCCTGCGCATTGCGCATGCGGTGGTGGATGGATTAGAGAGCGAGCGGCTGGTCAGTCTCGATGGCGAGCCGCGCGAAGTGATTCGCAAAGGCCATGAAATCAGCTGTATTCATCCGGGCGATGAAAAGGTCCGCTTGGATCATGCGGTGCCTGCCGGCCCGTTTGCGCAGCGCTTTTTTGGCGAGCCGGTGCAGGGGCTGGCGGCGTATCAGCCGCAGATGGGCAAGCCGGTGCGGGTGGCCGGGCGTGCCGCGGTCAGCGTAATATTAAAAGCACAAGACGAATGGCGTTACAGCCACGTGCTGGTACTCGATAGCGAAACCGGGTTGCTGCTGCGATCGGAAATTGTGGACGCGGCCGGTCGAGTGCTGGAGCGTTTTCAGTTCACCGCATTAACGATTGGCACGGTCGATGCGGCGGCTTTGCAGCCTTCGGCCGGCGGGCACGCGGTGCCGCATCATATGGCGCATACGAACGATGCAGCGGCCAGCACAACGCAAGCCTGGGTGTTGGAGTGGGTGCCGGCTGAATTTACGATGGCGATGTCCGATGTGAACCGTTCGCTAGGGGAACAGGCGGGCGTGCAAATGTATACCGACGGTTTGGCGGTGTTCTCGGTGTTTGTCGAGCCTATCCAGCATCAAGCGCCTGAAATGCTGATGCAGCACGGCGCGACGGTGGTGTATTCAAAAACCGTGATGATCAATCATCAGCCGCTTGCGGTGACCGTGGTGGGTGAAATTCCGGTATTGGCGGCGCGCCGCCTGGCCGCCTCGGTGCGTTTGACAGGAGACTCCGATGTTCAGTGAAGCCGGCCGTGTGGTGGCGATTGAGCCAGACAGCTTATGGGTCGAGGTGATTCAGACCAGCGCCTGCGAGGCCTGCAAAGCCCAAAAGGGCTGTGGGCAATCGGCCATTAATAAGGTGTTTTCAGCGCGCCGTCAGCACGTGCGCGCGTTGCTGGCCGCCAACGACAGTGCCGATCACTATCGCGTGGATGACTGGGTGGAGCTGAATGTGCCGGACAGCACGATTCTGCAGGGCGTGGCACTGGTGTATGGGGTGCCGCTACTGACCCTGATCGGTGGTGCGCTGCTGGGGCAATTGTATTTTCACGGTGCCGAAGGCTGGGTCATTCTGTCGAGCGTGGCCGGTTTGGCGACCGGCGTGTTCGGTGTGCGCTGGTTGTTGCAGCGTTTTGCCCACGAAACCACCTTGTATCCGACCATCAAAGGGCGACTGCCCGGTGCGGCAGCACAGGCGGTGCCGGCAATCTCCGTCGAATAAGCGTTGTGGTTGGGGCAGGCTCAATGCGGTAGAATGCCGCCCTTGCTGCCGGGGTTCCGGCTCTTCCCAACCTGCGATTGAGTGACCCTGCGTGCACGATCTTTCTCGTATTCGTAATTTTTCCATTATTGCCCACATTGATCACGGCAAATCCACGCTGGCCGATCGCTTTATCCAGATCTGCGGCGGGCTCACCGAGCGTGAGATGGCCTCGCAAGTGCTCGACTCCATGGATATCGAGCGTGAGCGCGGTATTACCATCAAAGCGCAAAGCGTGACCCTGCATTACGTCGCCAAAGACGGCAACGATTACCAGCTCAATTTCATTGATACACCGGGGCATGTCGATTTCACATACGAAGTGTCGCGTTCGCTAGCGGCCTGTGAAGGTGCGTTGTTGGTGGTCGATGCCGCGCAAGGTGTCGAGGCGCAATCGGTGGCCAACTGTTACACCGCCATCGAGCAAGGGCTTGAAGTGGTGCCGGTGTTGAACAAGATGGATTTGCCGCAATCGGAGCCCGATCGCGTCAAGCAAGAAATCGAAGACATTATTGGTATTGATGCCCAAACCGCCTGCCCGGTCAGCGCCAAAACCGGCTTGGGCGTTGAAGCGTTGCTGGAAGATTTGATCCAGAAAATTCCGCCACCGGTCGGTGATCGCGAGGCGCCGCTGCAAGCGCTGATTATCGACTCCTGGTTTGACAATTATTTGGGTGTGGTGTCCTTGGTGCGCGTCAAGCAGGGCGTGATGCGTCCGAAAGACCGCATCATGGCCGTGTCGGTGGGCAAGGTGCAGCACGTCGATTCGGTTGGGGTGTTTAATCCCAAGCGCCAAGAATTGCCGGAGCTGGCGGCCGGTGAAGTCGGTTTTATGATTGCCGGCATTAAAGACATTCACGGCGCGCCGGTGGGCGATACGCTGATCAGCGCGCAACACCCCGACACCAAAGCATTGCCCGGCTTTAAACGGGTGAAGCCACAAGTGTATGCCGGCATGTTTCCAATCAGTGCCGATGATTACGAAGCCTTTCGCGAGGCTTTGGCTAAATTGTCCTTGAACGATGCGTCCTTGTATTTCGAGCCGGAAAACTCCGACGCGCTGGGGTTTGGTTTTCGTTGCGGTTTTCTCGGCATGCTGCACATGGAGATTATTCAGGAGCGGCTGGAGCGTGAATACAATCTCGATTTGATTACCACCGCACCGACGGTGGTCTATGAAGTCACCACGTCAAAAGGCGAAGTGATACGGGTCGATAACCCCTCCAAACTGCCCGATGCCAGTTTGCTGGATGAAATGCGCGAACCCATTGTGCAAGTCAATATCCTGGTGCCTCAGGAATACCTGGGCAGTGTGATTACCCTGTGCGTTGAGCGCCGTGGCGTGCAAAAAGACATGCAGTTTATGGGCCGGCAGGTGTCGCTGCGCTGGGAATTGCCGATGAACGAAGTGGTGCTCGATTTCTTCGATCGCCTGAAATCGGTCAGTCGCGGTTATGCCTCGCTGGATTATCAATTCATTCGTTTTGATCCGGCCAATCTGGTGAAGCTCGATGTGTTGATCAATGGTGAAAAAGTCGATGCGCTGGCGGTGATTGTGCATCGGGATCAAGCGCAATCGCGCGGTCGTGTGTTGACTGAAAAAATGAAAGAACTGATCCCGCGGCAAATGTTTGATGTGGCCATTCAGGCTGCAATCGGCTCGCACATTATTGCGCGGCAAACGGTGAAGGCCTTGCGCAAGAACGTGATCGCCAAATGCTATGGCGGTGATATCACGCGTAAAAAGAAACTGCTGGAAAAGCAAAAGGCCGGCAAGAAGCGCATGAAGCAGGTCGGTAATGTGGAAATTCCACAATCGGCATTTTTAGCTGTGTTGAAGGTGGATTGAGCATGTTTGGCCTGAATATCGATTTTGCGCTGGTTCTGGTGTTGCTGTGTTTGGCTGGCGCTTTGATCTGGTTGTTTGATGCGGTGTTTTTGGCGAAAGGCCGTCGCGCACGCCATGCGGCATTGATGGCGCGTTATCCGGCGTACAACGTGCCCGGCAGTGCCGATGCGCAAGCGTATCAGCAGGCCGCTGAAACGGCCTTGCGTGAACCGGCCGTGATTGAAACGGCCAAGTCGTTTTTGCCGGTCTTGTTGATTGTGTTGGTGTTGCGGTCATTTTTGGTGGAGCCGTTTCAAATTCCGTCGTCGTCGATGGAGCCAACGCTGGAAGTGGGCGACTATATTCTGGTGAACAAGTTCACTTACGGTGTTCGCCTGCCAGTGCTGGGCACTAAAGTCTGGGAAGTCGGTGAGCCGCAGCGCGGGGATGTGATGGTGTTCTTTCCGCCCAATGACAGCCGTTATTTCATTAAGCGGGTGATTGGCTTGCCGGGCGATCAGGTTGAGTACCGCCACAAGGTGTTGTACATCAATGGCGAAATCGCACCCCAGGACTTGCAGATGGCATTGCCGACGGAAGTTCTGATGACCGAGCATTTAGGCGATGTCAGCCACACCATTCGCACCTATCCATCGCGGCCGTATGACGATGGTATCTGGAACGTGCCGGAAGGCCACTATTTCATGATGGGCGACAACCGGGATAACAGTTCGGACAGTCGGGTTTGGGGTACGGTGCCTGAAACCAATATTGTGGGGCGGGCCTTTGCTGTCTGGATGCACTGGGAAAGTCTGCTCTCACTGCCCCGTTTTGACAGAGTCGGGATGATTCGCTGATACTGATACGCAGGGTTTTGGTTCACTACAAGGGGAATAGTATGCAACACAGTCAGCGCGGCATGAGCACCTATACCATGATTGTTTTTGTATTGATGCTGGGTTTTTCGGGTTTGTTTTCTTTTAAAGTCGGTATGGCGGTTCTGGATAACTGGACGGTGATTGAAGTGCTCGAATCATTGGCCAAAGACAATAACGCGCGAAATATGTCCTCCAAGCAGATTCGTGACTTCATTGAAAAGAAGTTTGAAGTCAATCGCATTGAGCATATCAGTGTGAAAGACGATGTTGAGATCAAAACCGTCAAAGGCGGTCGTCAAATTACCGCAGACTATGAAGCGCGCATGCCATTTTTTGCGAACATTGATCTGGTGGTTAAATTTGAATCCAATAGCGTCATGATTCCGGGCGGCAGTGGTTTTTGATCGCTAATGACCCGATCGCCACATCTGCTGGAAAAAGTGCTGGGTTATCGCTTTAAAACACCGGCAATTCTTCAGCAAGCATTAACCCATCGCAGTGCCGGGCCGCTCCATAATGAGCGGCTCGAGTTTTTGGGGGATGCGGTTCTTGAGCTGGTTATTTCTCAACGCTTGTACGATCAGTTCCCTGAGGCACCCGAAGGCGACTTAAGCCGACTGCGGGCACGTCTGGTGCGTAAAGAAACCCTGGCTGCCGTGGCCCGCGAATTATCGCTGGGCGAGATGCTCAAGCTGGGTCAGGGGGAGCGTTCTTCCGGTGGCAGTTGCCGCGATTCGATATTGGCCGATGCGGTCGAAGCATTGGTGGGCGCTTTTTTTATCGATGGCGGTTTATCGGTTGCCGAGCAGCAAGTCGATGCGTTGTTGGGTGAACGATTGGCACGCATGGGCGATGCACCGCCCGATACGCGCGATGCCAAAACACGTTTGCAAGAATACGTGCAAGCACACGGGTATGAACTGCCCGTGTATGCCGTGGAATCCATGACCGGCAAAGCGCACGCCCGGCAATTTCGCGTGAGCTGTACAGTCAATTGTCTGAAGAAGCCCGGCATGGGTGACGGGAAAAGTCGTCGTATTGCCGAGCAGGCCGCCGCTGCGGTCGTTTTGAAACAACTGGATGGATCAGCATCATGAGTCGACGTTGCGGTTTTGTGGCGATTGTCGGGCGGCCGAATGTGGGCAAGTCCACCTTATTGAATTACCTGATTGGGCAAAAGCTCAGCATTACTTCGCGCAAACCACAAACCACGCGCGATCGTGTGATTGGCATTCACACCACGGCAGACACGCAAATGGTGTTTGTGGATACGCCGGGCCTGCACAAGGCCGAAGGGCGCGCTATTAACCGTTATATGAACCGCGAGGCCTTGGCGGCTCTCGACGGTGTCGATGTGGTGTTGATGGTGGTTGAAGCACCGAAATGGACCGAAGACGACGAGAATGTATTGAATGCCGTGCGTCATGCCGATCGGCCGGTGATTTTGGTGATGAATAAAATTGACCAACTGGCCGCTAAGAACCAGCTGTTACCGTTTATTGCCAGCGTGCAGGCCAAGCATGCCTTCCGCGATATTGTGCCGATTTCTGCCTTGAAAGCGACGCAGCTCGACCGGTTACTGGAATGCATCACGCCGTTGTTGCCCGAAAGCGATTTTTGGTATCCGGAAGACCAGATCACGGACCGCAGCGAACGGTTTTTAGTGGCTGAAATCGTGCGCGAAAAAATCATGCGCCAATTGGGCGAAGAAATTCCGTACCGCATTGCAGTGGGTATTGACCGCTTTATGCAAGAAGGCGCTATCACGCATATCGATGCCACCATTTATGTTGAACGCAGTGGTCAGAAGGCGATTGTGATCGGTGATAAGGGGCAACGCCTCAAGCAAATCGGTGAGGATGCCCGTGCCGATATCGAGCGCTTGCTCGATGGTCGCGTGATGTTGGGTTTGTGGGTCAAAGTGCGTACGGGCTGGTCAGACGACGAGCGTATTTTACGCTCGCTCGGATACGACAGCCGTAGCTGACGTCACGGGAGCCGGGGCATGTCGCGCGCAGTCTTGCAGTCTTGCTGGGTATTGCACAGTCGCCCGTATCGTGAAACCAGCGTCCTGCTGGATCTCCTGTCAGAAGAAGAAGGCCGTGTGCGTTGCGTGATGCGTGGCGTGCGCGGCGATGGCAAGCGCGCGCGTCAATGGCGCGGCGTGGTGCAGCCGTTTGTGCCGTTGCAAGGCAGTTGGTCCGGTCGGCATGAATTGGGCACGGTGCGCCAGCTGGAAGTCGATGGCATGGTGAATGCATTGCACGGCACGGCGTTGTATTGCGGGTTGTATGTGAATGAATTGCTGTCGCGTGTGTTGTATCCGGGTGAGCCGGTACCGGGTTTGCTGGCAATGTATGCACGCCTTCTGGAACGGTTGAGTGCCGTCGGTCACGATGCGCTGGAACCGGTGCTGCGTGCGTTTGAACTGGACTTGCTCGATGCGTTGGGCCTATGCCCCGATTTTACGAGTGATGCATTCAGCGGTGCGGCATTGCAGCAGCACGAGCATTATCGGTATCTGCCCGAAAGCGGTTTTGTCACCGTGATGGCAGGCGATCCCGGTCTGTCGGGTGGCGTGTTGTTGGCGATGGCGCGGCGTGAATTTGATGACCCGGCCGTGCGGCGATCCGCAAAACGGTTGACCCGTTTGTTGTTGGCGCCGCTACTGGGTGACAAGCCCTTGGCCAGTCGCGCCTTGTTTGAGTCGCCCGCCTCGTTATAGATCAATCGTTAGAAAACAACACGTCGATATCGTGGCCTTCGGCCCAGCTCTGCAGGTGGTCCATGGCCTGCAGTACGGCGGTGATGGCCTTTGGGTGGTCGGCACCCGGATGTTGTTTGAGTGCGCTTTCAAGCGCCTCGCTGGCTGCTTTTAGCCCGGGCACGCCGGTGTAACAGCAGCCGCCGTGCAGGCGGTGTACGGTTTCCAGGAGCGCGTTGTGATCACGGGATTGCCCGTAGCGTGCAATATCGGCTCGTTCGGCGGGCAAAATCGACAGCAAACTGACCAGCATGTCGCGAGCCAAGAGCGGCTTGCCATTGGCGCGTTCCAGGCACAGGGCGATATCCACCGGCGCGCTGACTGCGGTGCCGGGTTGTTCCAGATGCTGGGCTAGCGTTTCATGCAGCTGTGCTTCGCTGACCGGTTTGGCGAGATGCGCCTGAAAACCGTTATCCAGTAATTCGCGTTTTTCTTCCGGCAGTGCATGCGCGGTCAGTGCAATGATGGGGGTGTGTGCGTGCTCCGGCAGTGCACGAATTTGCTGGGCAGCCATGCGCCCATCGACTTCGGGCATCTGGATATCCATAAAAATAATATCCAGCGGTTGTTGGCTGGCGATTGCGACAGCGGCTTTGCCGCTGTTGGCGGTATAGACCTGCACGTCCATGTCGCTGAGCAGGGCATGGATCAATTGCAGGTTGGCCGGGTTGTCATCGACCGCCAACGCACGCGTGCCTTTCCATGACGGTAGCGGGTTGGTGGCCGTGATGACGGGTGCAGACAACCCCAGTTGCCGGTGCAGTCGCTTGGCCGATAAGGGTTTGAACAGCAGGTGCGTGCGTTGCGCGAGCTCACCGAGCATGGACAGCGTCGAGGGCGGCGCGGCCAGTAAAATCGTTTGCGGATGACGGGCTTGGCGCAAAACGCCGAGGATGCTGTCCATGGCTTTGGTATCAAAGGGCAGGCCGACCAGCAGGGTGTGGGCATGCGGCGTGCCAAGATAATTCGCCAGGGCGGCTGAATCGTCCAGCCATTCAATGTTCAGGCCACGGGGCTCCAGAATGTGCCGCCATGCCAGCTGTGTGGCAGGGTGTGGTTCAAAAATCGTCAGTGTCTGGCCGGCCAAGGTGGGCATCGACGGTTCGACATGCTTGTCGGCCAGCGGCAGGGGCAGGCTGACCCAAAAGGTCGAACCTTTGCCGGGTTCACTGCGAAGTCCGATGCTGCCGTGCATGGCTTCCACCAGAAAACGGGTGATGGATAAACCCAGCCCGGTGCCGCCGTATTGGCGCGAGGTGGATGCATCGGCCTGACTGAACGAGGCAAAAATGCGATCTTGCTGTTCAGCCGATAAACCAATGCCGGTGTCGCTGACACTGATCAATAAGGTGATGTGGCGATCATCGATTTCATCGATATTCAGCTTGAGCACCACCTCGCCTTGTTCGGTGAACTTGATGGCATTGCTGAGCAGATTGGTCAGAATCTGTTTGATGCGTAACGGGTCGCCCAGTAACCGTTGTGGCAAATTGGGCTCGGTATCCAGCACCAGTTCCAGTGATTTATCCATGGCCGCGGTGGCCGTAATGGCCAGCGTGTCGTCGACCAGTTCGGGTAACGAAAACGGCACGGAATCCAGCGTGAGTTTGCCGGCTTCGATTTTCGAAAAATCCAGAATGTCATTGATAATTTGCAGCAGGCTGGTGGACGAGTCACGAATAATACGCAGGTAATCGGCCTGCAATGCGCTGGGATTGGTTTTCAGTAACAGCTGGGTGAATCCGATAATGCCATTGAGCGGGGTGCGGATCTCGTGGCTGGTGTTGGCCAGAAATTCCGATTTGATGCGGCTGGCTTCAAGGGCTTGTTTGCGGGCGAGATCCAGTTCGATGTTCTGGATTTCGATGGTCTCCAGCGTTTCACGCAAATCGTGGGTGGCCTGCTCGGCGTGTTCTTGAATGTCTTCGTAGCTGCGCTGTAACGTTTTTGCCATGTTGTTGAGTGTGTCGGCGAGTGCATCCAGGTCGCCGGCATGATGCACCTCCACCGTGGTTTGAAAGTTGCGTTCACTCAAGGCATTCATGCCGGCCTGAATCGATCGCACGGCCTTCAAATAGTGTCGGCCGATGCGCAGGGCATACCAAACGCTGAGCGACATCAGCAGCAACAATATCCCCAGGGTGGCGAGAATATCGCGATAGCGGCGTGCGGTGACATGATCGCCGTAGAGCTCGATTTCAACCCAGCCGCCATCATCGAGCGCGGTGCTGATCAGGTAGTTGCTGTCATCCAGACGTTTCGGGTGTTGATGATCGGGCGTCGGAGCGGCCGGTCGCGCAGGGCCTGCCAGCAATACATCGTGGCCTTGTGCATCGCGGATGCGCACGGCGCGAATGGCCGCGACGCCCAACAAATCGCGGGCGGTGTTTTCAAGCACGGCAGCCGGTAACAGGTTGCCTTGATTGGCGAGGGCGGCCATTTCGTGAGCGGCGCGTTGGCCGTTGTCGAGCAGGCTTTGCTCCAGCGTGACCAAATGTTGCCAAAGCAGGTAGCCGCCCAGTACCACAGCGGTCAACAAGCTGGGCAGGATGCCAACAATCAAGGCACGCTGACGGATGGATGATGCGCTCAAAGCAGGCTCCTGCGGCTTATTCTTATGTCGGCTTTATGCCGGGGCCGGGGGCTTAGTGTAAACTCCCCGCTGCCCTCGCCGGAAGCAGAGGGGCTTGCGAGCGGCCAGGATGCCGGCCCGTAAGCGGTCAGTATTGTATAACCAACTGATTTGGCTTGCATTTTATGGATTATCCCACCATTGAGGCTTGTATTGGCCACACCCCGCTGGTGCGTCTGCAACGATTGCCCGGTGCTATGTCCAGCACAGTACTGGTAAAGCTTGAGGGCAATAACCCGGCGGGTTCGGTCAAGGATCGTGCTGCGATCAGCATGATTGCGCACGCGGAAGCACGCGGTGACATTACTCCCGGCGACACCCTGATTGAGGCCACCAGCGGCAATACCGGCATTGCGCTGGCGATGGCGGCGGCCATTCGCGGCTACCGTATGGTGTTGATCATGCCCGCGCACATGAGTGCCGAGCGCAAGCTGGCGATGGCGGCCTACGGTGCCGAGCTGATTGAAGTCAGTCGCGAGGCCGGCATGGAAGGGGCGCGTGATCTGGCGCTGTCAATGCAGGCCGAAGGTCGCGGCACAGTACTGAACCAGTTTGGTAACCCCGATAATCCCCTCGCGCATTTTGAAACCACCGGGCCGGAGATCTGGCAGCAAACCGGTGGCCGCATCACCCATTTTGTCAGCGCCATGGGCACGACCGGCACCATTATGGGCGTTTCCCGTTATTTGAAAGGCCAGAATGCCGCGATTGAAGTGGTGGGGCTGCAGCCGGCCGACGGCGCCAATATTCCCGGTATTCGCCGGTGGCCAGAGGCCTATTTGCCGACTATCTTTGAAGCAAGCCGTGTGGATCGTGTGATCGACATTGAGCAGCAAGATGCCGAAGACACCATGCGGGCATTGGCCAGCCGGGAAGGCATTTTCTGCGGGGTGTCATCGGGCGGCGCGGTAGCCGGCGCCTTGCAGGTGGCGCGTGCGGTCGAGAATGCCGTCGTCGTGGCTATTATTTGCGATCGTGGTGATCGTTATCTTTCAACCGGAGTGTTCGGTTAGGCAGCTGCCTACGAGCCGGTGATGCGTCATGGTACAGGTCCGATCTGATTATCCGCGTACCGAAACCGGCCAGGTCGATATCGATCGTTGGCTCGATGATCTGTGCGCGCGCCATGCCATTACCGATCGCACCACGGTGCAGCGGGCCTGTCATTTAAGTCAGGCAGCAGAAGCCGTTGCCATTGTGTCGGACAAAATCTGGTCAGAGCACACCAGCAGTTTTTTGACCGGCCTTGAGATGGCCGAGATTCTGGTCGATTTGCGCATGGATCAGGACTCGCTGATTGCGGCCATTTTGTATCGCGCGGTGCGTGAAGAAAAACTGCCGCTGGTCGCCGTGCGCGAACAGTTCGGTGAGGTCGTCGGTAACCTGATCGACGGTGTTTTGCGCATGGCGGCCATCAGCATGGCCGCAGCCGATGCCGGCGAGCCGGTGTTCGGGCGTGCGCAAACGCAATCGGATCAAATACGAAAAATGTTGGTCACCTTGATTGATGACGTGCGTGTTGCACTCATTAAATTGGCCGAACGGACTTGTGCGATTCGTGCGGTGAAAGACAACCCCGCCAAACGCGAGCGCGTGGCGCGTGAAGTGGCCAATGTGTATGCCCCGTTGGCGCACCGGTTGGGGATTGGCCATATCAAGTGGGAACTGGAAGATTTATCGTTTCGCTACCTGCAGCCGGATGCGTATAAAAAAATTGCCAGCTTGCTTGATGAAAAACGGCGTGATCGTGACCGGTTTATTACGGAAGTCACCGCGCAATTGCGCAACGCATTGGCCGCAGAGCACATTGAAGCCGAAGTTTTTGGCCGCGCCAAACACATCTACAGTATCTGGCGAAAAATGCGCCGCAAGAATATCCGCTTTTCAGAGGTGTATGACATCCGTGCGGTGCGCGTGTTGGTCAGCGACATCAAAAGCTGTTATGGCGCATTGGGTATTGTGCACTCGCTGTGGCCAAACATTCCGCACGAATTTGACGATTACATTGCCAATCCTAAAGACAATGGCTATCGCTCTTTGCATACCGCGGTGTACGGGCCTGAAGGCAAGGTACTGGAAGTGCAAATCCGTACCGGAGCCATGCACGAAGAGGCCGAGTACGGCGTTTGTGCGCATTGGCAATACAAAGGCGTGGATGCGAACGAGCGCAACGCTTTTTATGAAAAGAAAGTGTCCTGGTTGCGGCAAGTGCTGGAATGGCACGAGGAAATGGGTGGCGTAGAAGACTGGACCAATGAGTTCGGTAGCGAGGCCACGCACGAACGCCTGTACGTATTCACGCCCGAAGGGCATGTGGTGGATTTGGCCGCCGGTGCAACGCCCCTGGATTTTGCATACGCCGTGCACACCGATGTGGGGCACCGTTGCCGGGGCGCCAAAGTCAACGGCCGCATGGTCGTGCTCACGACGCCGTTGCAGACGGGTGACCAGATTGAAATTGTGACCGGCAAAGAGAGTCGCCCCAGCCGCGACTGGTTGCGCAATAGCCTCGGCTACCTAAAAACATCGCGCGCGAAGGCCAAGGTTCGGCACTGGTTTCGCCAGCAAGATCGCGATCAACACATTGCCATAGGCCGTACCATCCTTGAAAAAGAATTCAGTCGTCTGTCGTTGACCAGCCTGGATTACAAAACGCTGGCATCCAAATTGAAGTATCAGGCGGTGGACGATATGTTCGCTGCGGTGGGTGCCGGTGATCAGCGTGTCGGGCCGGTGGTGCATGCGGCACACAGCATGACCGACATACCGGGGTCGGAGCAGTTTGAATTAACGTTGTCGGCCGATGTGCAATTGCCATCACCGATTGAATCGGGCTTTTTGTTCAGTGGTGTCGGTAATTTATTGGCACAGACCGCTCAGTGTTGTATGCCGTTGCCGGGTGATCCGGTGCGCGGTTACATCACGGTCGGTCGCGGGGTTAGCGTGCATCGACAGGACTGTCCGAATTTATTGCAGCTGCAAGCCAATGAGCCGGAGCGCATTATCGAAGTGGATTGGGGCAGTCAGGCGCGCGCGACGTATCCGGTGGAAGTGGAAATTGAAGCCTTTGATCGCTCGGGCCTGCTGCGTGATATCACCACCTTGCTGGCCAATGAGCGGGTTAATTTGCTGGGCACCAACACCTGGTCAGACCGTGAGCACAATATAGCGACCTTGCAGTTAACGCTGGAAGTGAACGATCTGGAATCCTTGGGCGTGTTGCTGGCCAAAATCAGCAACTTGCCGAATATCGTGCGTGTGGCACGCCGCAGGACCCGCTAGTCATGGCCTCGGCATACGGCATGGATGATTTGCTGTATTTGATGGCGCGCCTGCGTGACCCGCAATCGGGTTGCCCCTGGGACTTAAAGCAGGACTTCTCGACGATTGCGCCGTCAACGTTGGAAGAAGCCTACGAGCTCGTGCAAGCCATTGCCGACCATGATGCAGCGCATATCCGGGAAGAGTTGGGCGATTTGCTGTTTCAGGTGGTGTTCTATGCCCGCATGGGCGAGGAACGCGGCTGGTTTGATTTTGCCGATATTGCGACAGGACTGACCGATAAATTGGTGCGCCGGCATCCGCACGTATTCCCTGACGGGCATTTGCGCAGTCAGCGCGATGCCGGCCAGCCGGTGGACGAGGGCGGTTTGCATGCGCGCTGGGAGTCCATCAAACAGGATGAGCGGGCAGGGCGTGATCATGCCAGTTTGATGGATGATGTGCCGGTTGCCTTGCCGGCCCTGAGTCGTGCCCAAAAGTTGCAAAAGCGGGCATCGTTGGCGGCATTCGATTGGGCCGATGCGGCAGGCGTGCTCGACAAACTGGATGAAGAATGCGCCGAATTAAAGCACGCCTTGGCGGCTGGCGATCGGGCGGATCAAGCGCGTGAATTGGGTGACGTGCTGTTCACGGCCGTGAACCTGGCGCGGCATCTGAAATTCGATAGCGAAGCCTTGCTTCGGGATACGGCGCGTCGGTTTGAGCAGCGCTTTCGCGATATGGAACAGCACGCCGCAGCACAAGGCCGTGAATTGGCAACCCTGCAAGCCGGTGAGCGTGACGCCTTGTGGGAAGCCGCCAAGTCACGGGAGCGCTCAGGGTTTGAGTCGGATGCTGCCGATGTATAATATGCGCTGCCCTCCGGCAGTCATCTGTTTGTGACGACATTACGATCGGGAGATCACCTTCATGCGATTGATTCTTCTTGGCGCCCCCGGCGCTGGTAAAGGTACCCAGGCTCAGTTCATTACCCAGCATTTCGGCATTCCCCAGATCTCTACCGGCGATATGTTGCGTGCGGCGGTCAAGGCCGGCAGCGAGCTCGGTAAAAAAGTGCAAGCGGTGATGGATTCCGGCGCCTTGGTGTCCGATGACATCATTATTGCCTTGGTCAAAGAACGCATTACCCAGCCCGATTGTGCCAAAGGCTTTTTGTTTGATGGCTTCCCGCGCACGATTCCCCAGGCACAAGCCATGATCGATGCCGGTGTCGTCATTGATTGTGTGTTGGAAATCGACGTTGCCGATGAAGAAATCGTACGCCGGATGAGTGGTCGCCGGGTGCATTCGGCATCGGGCCGTACCTACCATATCGAGTTTAACAAGCCTCAGCGCGAAGGCTTCGATGACGTGACGGGCGAACCGTTGATTCAGCGTCCCGATGACAGTGAAGCCACGGTTCGCACACGTCTGGCGGTCTATCACGACCAAACCAAACCGCTGGTCGGGTTTTATAGTGGGCTGAAAGGCGCTACTGCACCGCGTTACGTCCGTATTGCCGGTGTCGGCAGTGTCGAGGCGATTCGTGATAAGGCGATTGCCGCATTGACCGTTCAAGCCAAGCCAGTCAAAAAGGCCGCAAAGAAAAAGCCGGTGGCCAAGAAGCCGGCGGCTAAAAAAGCAGTTGCTAAAGCAGCCGATGTAAAAAAGGCAGTCGCCAAACCTAAAAAAGCGAAAGCCAAGAAGGCCGGTACGAAAAAGCCCGCCGCTAAAAAAGCCGTGAAGAAAGCAGCGAAGAAAGCCGTTGCTAAAAAGCCGGTCAAGAAAGCCGCCAAGCCGGCAGCTAAAAAGACGGTCAAAAAAGCCGTGAAGAAATCGCCAGCCAAGCAAGCAGTCAGCAAGAAAACGGCTGGCAAGAAAGTCGCCAAGAAGACAGCCACAAAGAGCAAGCCGGCCAAGCCGAAGGCCAACGCCAAAAAAGCAGCGCCCAAAAAGCCAGCCCGGAAGACCGTTGCCAAAAAGGCCGTCAAGAAAGCAGCCAAACAGGTGATGAAGAAAAAAGCCGTCGCCCCCAAAGCGGTTAAAAAGGCAGCGCCTAAAAAAGCAGCTGCTAAAAAGCCGGCGCGCAAAACCACGAAAGGCCGTAACCGTTAATCGGCCTGATCTAAAAAGCCCCGCTTGCGGGGCTTTTTTATCGGCGGCGCAGGAGTCACTATGACAGCCAATCACCCAACACAAACCGGCATCTTGTTGATGAATCTGGGCACGCCCGAAGCACCCACGGCCGATGCGGTGCGTGCCTTTTTGGCAGAATTCCTTTCCGATAAACGCGTCATCGATTTGCCGCGGCTTCTGTGGTTACCGATTTTGCACGGCATTATTTTGCGCCGCCGGCCCGCCAAGGTGGCCGAAAACTATGCGCCGATGTGGGCGCATTGGGGCGACTCACCGTTGCGATTGATCACGCAGCGCCAGGCGGCGGCATTGCAGCAACAGCTGGATGCCGACTTGCCGGGTGATTATGCGGTGGCTCATGCCTTTACCTACGGCCAGCCATCCTTGGCGCGCGTGCTGGAGCAATGGTTTTCGGCGGGTATCCGTCGCGTGGTGGTATTGCCGTTATACCCGCAGTTCTCCTGGACAACGACCGGCAGTGTGATGGATCAACTCGAGCGCCACAGGCCGCGATGGCCGGAGATGCAGTTGGCATTGATTCATGACTACGTGGACGACCCGGATTATCAGCAGGCGCTGGCGGAGTCGGTGAATGCTTTTTGGCAGCAGCAAGGCCAGGCCGAGCGTTTGCTGATGTCCTTTCATGGCGTGCCGGAGCGTTATATTCGAAAAGGGGATCCTTATCAGCAGCAGTGTCTGTATACGGCCAAAAGCCTGGCTCAAGCGTTGGCGCTGGACGAAAATCGTTATGCGGCCAGTTTTCAATCTCGTTTTGGTAAGGCCGAATGGATTAAGCCTTATACACTCGATGTGTTGAAGCAATGGGCGGCGGAAGGTGTCAAAACAGTCGATGTCGTGTGCCCGTCTTTTTCGGCCGATTGCCTCGAAACGCTTGAAGAAATAACCGTGGAGTGTGCCGAAGTGTTTCGTCAGGCCGGTGGCGAGCGCCTGCGTTTGATACCGTGTTTGAACGACAATGCATCGCATATACGGATGATGCGATCGATTGCATTGTCGGCAGCCAGTAAATTGCCCCGCCATTAATGCACAAAAAACATTCTGTATAATTTGTAAGCAATGACTTTTATGTGTTACTTTCATCGCGGGTACCCCAAACTGCGATGGAGATAACGCAATGGCTCGAGCAAAAAAAGCAAAAAAGAAAGCTGTAAGCACTAAAGCAAAAACCAAACGCACTACCGCAAAACGTAAAGCACCGGCGCGTAAAGCCGCCGCCAAAAAAGTAGCCGTCAAATCGGTTGCTGCATCACCCGCACTCACCAAAGCACAAGAAGCCTTTGATAAAGCCAACAAGCAAGCTGTTGCGCTGCGCAAAGAAGGCGCGGCTTTGCGTAAGAAGTCTGCTGCTGCCCGTAAAAAAGCCGCACGCACCAAGTTGGCTGCAGATCGTAATGCCGCCAAGCGTTTGGCCGCTGCTGCCAAGCGCACCGCTGCCAAAGGCAAAGTGGTTCGTGAGCGTCTGGCCAAAGCGCGCACTCGCCTGCAAGAGCTGAAAGCCAAAGCGAAAGCCGCTGCCGCTCATGCTCGTGTGGCAGAGAAGGCCGCTGCGGTTGAGAAAAACCTGCAAGCCAAAATGGAAGAAAACCTGCACGCAGCGGTAGAAGCATTCCGTTCGAAGTGGGTAGAAAAGCAGGCCAAAATCATTGCCAAGAAAGTGAAAAAGGCAGAGAAAAAGGCCGAGCGTGTTGCCAAGTCAACAGCACGTAAGGCGTTGCAACAGGCCGCTAAAATAGCCAAGCAAGCCGAGCGCAAGCTGGCCGGCAAGCCCAAGCGTCGTAAGGCGAAGAAGGCCGCTGTTGCAGCAGATCCAGCCGCTAAGGCACCGCGTAAAGCCAAGAAAGCCAAAAAGGCCACGGCCCGTAAGGCAGCCCCACGCCGTAAGACAGCACGTCGTAAGAAGTAAGTGCGTGTCGCAACACCTGAAAAGCCCCGCTTGCGGGGCTTTTCTTTTTTGTGAACACCGAATCCGCTAGGATGGCGCACACCGCTGCAGGAAATCGTATGCCTACCATGCTGCTACTCGATACCGCGACCGATGTATTGATCGTGGCGCTGGCCAATGATCGTGGCGTTTTGGCCGTGCGTGCATCGAGTGAGCCGCGGGAGCATGCACGCTGCCTATTGCCTTGGGTGGATGCGTTGCTGACGGAAAACGGTTTGCAACGCTCGGATCTTGATGCGGTGGCTTTTGATGCGGGTCCGGGCTCCTTTACCGGCTTGCGCATTGGCTGCGCCGCGGCTCAGGGCATTGCCTATGCCCTGGATATTCCGGTTCTGGCCATCTCGAGCCTGTCCATTTTGGCGCAAGCGGCATGGGAGCAAGGTGCGTGCCGCACGGGCGAGCAAGTGATCGCCGTGTTGGATGCCCGAATGGGGGAGTGTTACTGGCAAGCATTTGATGTCACTGAGGATGGGTTGCAAGCAGCCGGTGCGGCGCGAGTCACACCGCCCGATCAATGCCTGAGCGACGAAGCGGCCTCATCAACCGTTTGGTGCGGGGCGGGGGTGAGCGAGTTACCCGAGTCCATGCGGGCAGCGGCCGGTGCGTATCGTGTGTTGTCATCGGTACAACAACCCAATGCCGATGCGTTTGCAGTGTTGGCGTTGCAGGCCTTGGCTGAAGGCCAGGCGGTTCCGGCAGCGCTTGCCGTGCCATTGTATGTGCGTGACCGGGTGGCGTTAACAACACAAGAACGCGCGGATGGGGCCGTATTATGAGCGAGATGCTGGCATGGGTGCTGTTGGCCATATTGCAGGGTTTTACCGAATTTTTGCCGATCTCCAGTTCCGGGCATTTGTTATTGGCCGAGCAAGCGTTTGGCATGGCAGGGCAAGGGTTGGTCATGGAAGTGGCCGTTCATCTGGGCACCTTGATGGCGGTGCTGGCCTATTTTCGGCGTGAATGTTGGGCCATGGCACGCTCCATGGTCTGCTTGAATAATGCCGACTATGTTGCCGATCGACGTTTGTTCGGGTTGTTGTGTGTCGCAACGGTGCCGGTGTGCGTGGTGGGGTTGCTGGCGCACGACTGGATTGCCTCCGTTTTGCAGCAAACCGTGATCATGGCCTGGGCGACCGTGGTATTCGGCGTGGTACTGGGTCTGGCCGACCGGTTTGGGCGTCATCAACGCACGATGGCGCAATTAACCTGGCGTGATGCCTTGCTGATTGGGCTTGCCCAGGTCTTGGCGTTGATTCCGGGCACATCGCGTTCCGGTATTACCTTAACGGCGGGTTTATTCGGTGGCTTGGGGCGTGAAGCGGCAGCGCGATTTTCATTTTTATTATCGATTCCGACCATTATGGCGGCCGGTGCACTGGAGTCGTTGAAGCTGGCCGGCAGTGCTGAGCCGGTGCAGTGGGTGCCTTTGTTGCTGGCGGCGACTATTTCAGCTGTAATCGCAGTGTTGACCATTCATTTCTTCTTGCGCTGGCTCGAGCGGATAGGGCTTATGCCTTTTGTGATTTACCGCATCCTGTTGGGCGCCTTGATACTGGTATGTTTTGTATGAGTAACGCCATGACTGATTTCAACGAAGGCTTGTTGGCATTTCTGGATGCCTCACCGACACCGTTTCATGCCACGGCTGAAATGCTATCGATGTTGGCGGATGCCGGGTTCACGGTGCTCGATGAAGCCGCGGACTGGCGCATTCAGCCCGGCGGGCGTTATGCGGTGGTGCGCGGCGGTAGCTCCATCATCGCGTTTAACTGGCCCGAAGCCGCGCCCCGTGGCTTGCGCATCGTGGGAGCTCACACCGATAGCCCGTGCCTGAAAATCAAACCCCGGCCCGATGTTGTGCGCCACGGCTGCTGGCAATTGGGTGTCGAGGTGTATGGCGGCGTCTTGCTGAACACCTGGTTTGATCGTGATTTGTCCTTGGCCGGGCGAGTGACTTATCTCGATGACCTGGGGCGCTTGTGCAATGCTTTGGTTGATTTGCGCGAACCCATCGCGACGGTGCCAAGCCTGGCGATTCATCTGGATCGCGAGGCCAATGACAAGCGCAGCATCAATCAACAGGACCACCTGCCGTTGGTCCTGGGGCAGGATATTAATAATCCCGATGACTTCCGTGCCTATTTGTTAGCGCATTTGAAGGGCGATGGCGTTGCCGCTGAACAAGTGCTTGATTTTGACGTGTTTGCTTACGATACCCAGCCGGCCACGATCACCGGCGTGAACGGCGAGTTTATTCGCTCGGCACGGCTCGATAATCTGCTCAGCTGTTATACCGGCTTGCAGGCATTGATGCAGGCCGACCCGGCCGATGGGTTGCAGTTGCTGGTGTGCAATGACCATGAAGAAGTGGGCAGCACATCGGTCACCGGTGCCGACGGTAATTTTCTGGAATCGGTGCTGATGCGCTTATTCCCTGATGCCGCCGAACGCGCGCAACAAATGGCACAAAGCCTGATGATTTCGACCGATAACGCACACGCCATTCACCCGAACTATGCCGAAAAACACGAACCCCAGCATGCGCCGCGTATTAATCGCGGCCCGGTGATTAAATTCAATGCGCGCCAGCGGTATGCCACCGCGGCCGATGTGGCTGCGTATTTTCGTTGGCTGTGCGGCGAGGTGTCGGTGCCGGTGCAAGATTTTGTGGTGCGTACGGACATGGGCTGCGGTAGCACGATTGGCCCCATGACCTCGGCGCGACTGGGCGTGCGCACACTGGATGTCGGCGTGCCCACACTGGGGATGCACTCGATTCGCGAATTGGCGGGTACCGCCGATGCCTTGTCGTTAACGACGGTGCTGGGCGCCTTGTATGCCTTCCGTGGCGAGTTGCCGGCCTAGCCTTTAAAGACGGGCTTGCGTTTATTCAGGAACGATTGAATGCCTTCTTGTCCGTCGGCTGATTGACTTAACGCGGCAATCGCACGGGCTTCCAATTCCATTTGCGCTTCCAGTCCGTTTTCAAATGAAGCGGCCAGCAAGCCTTTCACTTTACCCAATGCCCCGGTTGGGCCGGCCGCTAATTGTGCCGCCATGGCATGGGCTTCGTTCAAGAGTTGTTCATCATCGATGACGCGGGTCACCATGCCCCAGTCAGCCGCTTCGTCAGCGCTTAGGCGGCGGTTGAGCAGCATTAATTCGCGACTGCGTTGCAAGCCCACCACACGCGGCAGCAGCCACGTGGCGCCGCCGTCGGGCGATAAACCGGCGGCGGTATAGGCCATGCTGAATTTGGCCGAGCGTGCGGCCAGTACCACGTCACCACAAAGGGCCAGGCTCATGCCGGCACCGGCGGCCACGCCGTTGACCGCCACAATCACCGGCGCATTCATGCGTGCCAGTCGTGATACGGCCGCATGCAAATAGGTGGTGAGTTCTTTGATGCCGGCACTGATTTGATCGCCCATCTCGGCAAACGATTTCAAGTCGCCGCCGGCACTGAAAAACTTGCCCTGTGCCGTCAAAATGACAGCGCGCACAGCAGGGTTTTCGTCGCAGGCAATGGCGGCCATCATCAATTCACGTCCCATCGCCATATCAATACCATTGGCCTGATCGGGGCGGTTCAAGGTGATGGTGGCAATGGAGTTTACGATATCAAGCTGTAGCGTTTGGTAGGTGCTCATGGAGAGTCCTTGAGAGGGCCGTCTAAAGACCATAGTGTAACGGAGCAATGGGTGCCCGAACACCGTGCAGGGTGAATGCGCATAGCAAGGAGGGTATGCTATGGGTTCTTATGTGCGAGATGGCCATGCCGGACCAACATCACCACGAGCCTGAAAAGCCGCTCACCTTTCTCGAGGTGATGGGCAGCGTTCTTTGGACGGCTTTTGGGGTCTCCACGCGCGCACGGCGTGAACGCGATTTCCGGCGCGGTAAAGGCTGGCAGTTTTTTGTGGCCGGTGTGATCTATATGCTGTTGTTGTTAAGCGGCCTGATCGTGCTGGTCAATTACCTTGCACACCATCGATAAGGAGAAGTCTATGCATCCGGATATTGGCAAACTCATTTTACGGTTAAGTCTGGGCGGTATGATGCTGCTGCATGGCATTGCCAAATTGAATCATGGTATGGGCTGGATTGGCGATAGCCTGTCGCGTCACGATCTGCCCGAGTTTTTGGCCTACGGCGTGTTTGTTGGCGAGATTGCAGCGCCCATCATGGTCATCATCGGCCTGTATACGCGCGTCGGTGCCGGGCTGATGGTCATCAATATGTTGTTTGCGTTGTTTTTGGCGCACAGCGGCCAGATATTGTCGTTGGGCAGTCACGGCGGTTGGGCAATTGAACTGCAGGCATTCTATTTGTTCACGGCATTGGCGATTGCCTTTTTAGGCGCAGGCCGTTTTGCATTGAAAAATTAAGGAGCCGAAATGAAAAAGCTGTTTCTGGCGCTGAGCCTTGGTGGTGTGAGTGTCTGCGCGCTGGCCGATGCTCCCCGTTTTTTGCAAGCCGTGGCAGTGCCCGATAGCAGCGCCACGGTCATTGTGGCCGAAGGCGAGCAAGAGCCGCGCTCGGTGGGCAGTTACAGCATTCGCTTGTACGGCGGGGCGAATGCCAAGGCTCCCACCGACGACTTTCAGGCCGGCATCGTGCGTCCGCGCGATGGCACGGTGGAAAGCGTGCGTTTTGCCGAGTTTGATAACGACGATACGCAAGAAGTGGTGGTCACCGTGCGCTCAGCGGGCAGTGGTGGGTATCAATCGGCCGATGTGTTTCGCATTGATAACGACAAGCTGACCTGGGTGAAGCACATCGACGAACTGTCGAAAGACGCGGATGCGGTGCTTGAATTGGAAGGCAAGATTCAATCGCCCATCAAGAAATCTTCAGTGGGCGCCGGGTCCGGGCCACTTCAGCTCCATCACCGACGGGTAAACAGCAAGCCCTGATTGAAAACGCTGTAGCCGTGCGCGGGTGTCTGCATCCATGAACGGCAGCAGCGCTTGTTCTACGGTTGCAGCCTGTGCCAGCGCCGGTTGTATTTTGGCATCCCAGGTCGCGTGATAACGCTCCAGATCATCGGGTTTCAGCCAGCCGCGGCAATTCTCGCAGCCGCAGGCAATTTCGAGCGTTTCCTGCACATTGAATAATCCATAGTCATCGGTGATTTCTTCACCGGCGGCAATATCCCGCACGGCAATATCAAAACCAAACGCGGTGAGCAGGGTGTTGGCATGGCAATGGTGGTTGACGTACTTCGAGGTATCCCAACCCATGATCAGGGTGCCGTGGCGGTCGGTGTAGCAGTAGCGATCGACCACCGATTTATACGGCTCTTCAATCGCGGCAAATTCGGCTTGGGTAAAGGTGATTTCAAACGGGTCGCGCACGTAGGTAATGGTGCCGGCCGCAATATCCTGCGTGGCGAATATGCCATAGCCCATCGCAGGGCTGATAAAGCGCAGTTGGGTGTGTGGGTGAATCATACCGGCTCCTGAGGGGGGCTTTTGGGGGCGCATCCAGACGCGCGACACAGTATCATAGGCACTGAATCAGCCTACGGATAGAGTCATGAAGCAGCGTGTTTTAACCGGCATCACCACCACCGGCACCCCGCACTTGGGCAACTATGTCGGTGCTATTCGCCCGGCCATCGCCGCCAGCCGTGATGCGCAGACCGAATCGTTTTTGTTTCTGGCCGATTACCACGCACTGATTAAATGTCAGGAAGCCGCGCGTATTCACCAGTCCAGCCTCGAGATTGCCGCCACCTGGTTAGCCTGTGGATTGGACCCGGCCAAAGTGACCTTCTATCGGCAATCCGACGTGCCCGAGATTATGGAGCTCACCTGGATTTTGACCTGCTGGACGGCCAAAGGCCTGATGAACCGCGCACATGCCTACAAGGCTGCCGTGCAAGAGAATGAAACTGCCGGTAACGACCCGGATAAGGGCGTGACCATGGGCTTATACAGCTACCCGATTTTAATGGCCGCCGATATTTTGATGTTCCGCGCCAATAAAATTCCGGTCGGGCGCGATCAAATCCAGCACGTTGAAATGGCCCGCGACGTTGCCCAGCGTTTTAATCATCACTACGGTGAGCATTTCGTGCTGCCCGAAGCGGTGGTCGATGATACCAGCGACGTGCTGCAAGGGCTCGATGGCCGCAAGATGAGCAAAAGCTACGACAACACCATTCCGTTGTTTTTGCCTGAAAAGAAATTACAAAAAGCCATCAACAAAATTGTCACCAACTTGCAAGAACCGGGCGAGCCGAAAGACCCCGATGCCTCCACCGTGTTCCAGATCTACCGCGCATTCGCCAATGCCGAGCAAACCGTATCGATGCGTGAAGCCTTTGCCGGCGGTATCGGCTGGGGTGATGCCAAAAAGCAATTGTTTGCACTGATCAATGAGCAGATTGGTGACGCGCGTGAGCGGTATGAACAGTTAATGGCGAACCCTGCGCAGGTGGAAGAAGCGTTGCAAGCCGGTGCTGCCAAAGCGCGCCAGGAGAGTGTGCCGTTGTTGAAGGCAGTCAGGGCAGCGGTGGGGATAGGGGCGTTGGGTTAAGGAACTTATGCAATGGCTTATTTATATTGGCGCGGTATTTTTTATTTTGCTGGCTATTGCTTATGTTCCGCTGCATGTTTGCAAGGTACAACATAAAGGCATTGTTTTCGCGGTGTTCTTTTTTGTTTTACTGTTTAATACCTTCTTTTTTCAAGTTGGCAATATGATGTTTGCTGGCTTTTCAAATAATCATTATATTCAGAATCCAAGCAGGATTAATGCGGCGGTCAGGCTGATTTGTCCTGATGATGTGGTATGTCATATCGCTGAAGAATTTAATGCGTATCGAATAAAGGTGATGACTGATAGTCCATTACCAGAAAGTGAAAGTGAGAAAATCATAGAGCGAGCCGTTTTATATAAAGAAGGTTATCTCGGGCTTGATGGGTTTTTGATTGCGCGAATTACGATTGAATTCTGGGCATCGGCTGTTGATGAATCTGGCCACGTATCGCATGGTAAATACAGGAACGAGTCATTCTGATTTGTTGTAGTAAGGTTCAGCAGGACTTTATTGAAACAAACTCGCCTCAATCAATGCCACAAATACCTTCATCGAATCGGTCAGCGGTGCCTGCAAACCGTACTGAAATAACGCCACACCCACGCCACCGCCAAACAGTGCCGACACTAAATCGGCCGCAGCAATGTCGCTACGAATCTCGCCCTTGGCTTGGGCTTCGGTAAAAATACCTTCCAGTGCAACCAGTACGTCGTTGTTGTTACTCATCAATGCATCGTGCAGTTCCGGGTGGCGGCGCATTTCAATCGGCACAGCAGCCAGAAAGCCGGTGACCGAGCTGTCTTTATCGTGCTCTTCGGCCGAGGCCATCAAAATGCCGGTAATGCGTTCGCGCAGGGTGGTGGCACGGGCAATGGCTTCAAGGTAGCGGGGCAGCAACAGGCTCTGGGTGTTGGTGAACGTCGCCAAATACAAGGCCTGCTTGGAGGGAAAGTAGGCATAGAGTGCTGCATGGGTCACGCCGATTTCAGCGCCAATCTCTTTGAAGGTGGCTTGAGCAAAGCCTTTTTCAGCGAAATGACGGCGGGCGACCGGCAAGATGCGGGCAAGGGTGTCTTCCTTGCTGCTGCCGGGTGGGCGGCCGGCGCGGGCGGGCTTGCGGGCTTTGCGGGGCTTGGCTTGGGCGGTGCTCATGCGGTCTCCGGTCTATTAATGACTAGTATGCAGCAAAATTTACTTGCATGTTAATAAAGCCCGTGCATAATTAACAGTAGTGTAAATTAATACGGTCGTCTTGCTGGAGGTTGTCATGAGTATCTGGATGTATCTGGCCATGTTTTTAGGTATCGGCAACCTGCTGTTTGTGGGTGTCGGCGGAGGGGTGCATTACTGGTATTACGTGAAAAACCGCGATAAGGCAGCCGAATGGAAGTTGCAGTCGGATAAGTTCTTATCACCGCGCTTGGCGCGCGAGGCCATGTGGCTGGGTTTGTTTAACTACAACATTGCCTCGGCCAGTTTTGGTGTGATTGCTTGGGGGGTGTTGGAGCAGGGCTGGTCGCGGATTTATTACGATATCAACGATTACAGTTACGGCTGGGCTGCGTTAAGCGTGTTCCTGTGCTGGTTGTTCATTGAAACGGCCGCCTTCTTTTTGCATGCCGGCGGTCACATACCGTGGTTTTACAAAAACCTGCATTACATTCATCACCGCTACAGTGCGCCGACTTTCTGGACGATCTCGGCCATGCATCCGCTGGAGTGGATTCTTCATGCCAGCTACATTGTGCTGCCGGCGTTTATATTCCCGATGCACATTGGTCTCTACATGACGGTGGTGGCAATTACCTTTATTGCAGGCTACTGGGATCACTGCGGTATCAAACTGCCGTTTGAACTGCCGCTGCACGGCTCGAACCGGTTTCACGACGATCATCACAAGTACTTCCATGTAAACTTTGGTTTTACCTGTAGCCTGTACGACAAGATATTTGATACCGTGCGTCGTGAAGGCCACCACTACAATGAAGAAACGTTCACCGGTGGCAAGGGCACGGTGCGCGACCCGGCCGCTTTAGGCGACAAGGCCATTGGCCCGCGTATCGATTACTCAAAATAAACCAGAATGCGATAAACCACAGGCGAGGCCGCTATGAGCGAGCATATTTCTTACGCCATGCGAAATGTTGAGGCGACCGAGTCGCTGGTGTATTTCAATGCACCCGCGAGTTTGAATGACTGGAGCTTTCTGGCCATCGAATGGATGACCATTATCGGTGTGATTCTGGCCATTGTGCATGCGATCAAATACACCCGGCGTACCGGTTCGCCGTCAGCGTGGATGACCTTGTTAGGTTGTTTTATCTACGGCCTGTTTATGGACATTATCTCGTACTACACCGTGGAGAATTTCTGGCACGGCGAGTTTTCGGTGATGTTTCTGTTCAATAAGCTGCCCTTGTACATTGCCTGCTTCTATCCTGCGTTTATGTATCACGCGGTCATGACCATTCGCCGTTACGAGTTTCGCCCATTGACCGAAGCGATCAGCGTCGGTTTTTTCGGTGGCCTGACTTATATGGTGTTCGATAATCTGGGACCCATGCTCGGTTGGTGGATTTGGGACCGCACCGATCCGACCACATGGCCGTACGTGAACAGCGTGCCGTTGACCAGCTACCACTGGTTCTTTTTGTTCACCGGTTCGTTCGCGCTGATTGCCCGCAAAGTTTGCTGGGATTGGGTGCGCGAGAAGAAAAGTGCGTTGCAGATTAATCTGGGCCTGCTGACTATTCCGTTTACGACCTGCCTTGTGGGTGGTCTGCTGTTTGTTCCCTACAATATTTTTGCCTATAACGGCATGTTAAAAGTTGCGGCGTTTGTGCATGTGCTGACCTTTAGCGCTGCCGCGTTGGTGTTCCTGTTCGCGTGGAAGCGCCCGGCGGTACCGCGCGACAAACTGCTGATGATCTACCCCCTGGCATTTTTGGCAGGACACTTGTACATCTACATGGCCAAGTTTGACCTGTTCTTCAGTGTGACGCCCGATGGCCTGTCAGCCGAAGGCTTGGCCGCCGGTAACTTGATGGGCGTATTGGTTGCCATGATTGTAAGCGGCGCCATTGTGTTGATGAGTCATCCGGTCGAGCGTTAATCCCCACGCAATAAAAAAGCCGGCTATAGAGCCGGCTTTTTTATTGCCGTTAGCGCACCGGTCAACAAGCGTCCGGGCTGACATGGATGGGGCGGCTTATTTTTTCGGGGCAGTCAGGGCTCCGCAAGCGCGCTTCCACATGCTGTAAGCCAGTGTGCCGGCTTCAATGGGTGTTAATTGTGGTGGGTCGGGGTTGATGTTGATGATTTCGCCGCTGGCCATGGGCCCTGCGTGCGCGGATGAGCCGACAACAGCCAGGGTTTTGGCTTGGCAGTCGAACTGGTAGAGCAGTTTATCGGACAGCACCTGTTTGCCGGTTTTGTCCATTTGCGGATTTTTATAATCAATCAAAGCCCACATTTCAGCACGATGATCACGCTGGCGTATGCTGGCCGGGTCAATGTATACCGTGACATCGGCTGCACTTTCAATGGCCTCCCATTCGGTGGCCTGTGTTGTGCCAATGCTTGCGGCCAAAGCAGCGGCGGCCAGTATGATTTTAGAAAGCAGGCTTTTCATTGTATTTCCTTGGTTATTGGTCGAGAGCGTGGGGTGCTTGTGCTGGGTGAGCTTTTCATGCGGTAAGCGGCTGATCGAAGGTATAAAAATCCATTAAAACAGGTTTCCTTCAATTGCAAAATACACCGATCGGGGTTCACCAATAAAATACCGCTCATTGCCAAATGCGTAGTCGGCACGGTCGGCATAGTCTTCGTCGGTCAGGTTGTGCACCCGTACCCACAGTTGCCAGCGCGGAGTCACTTTAAAGCCCACGCGTAAATTCAACAGATCATGGCCTTCGTATTGATGCCAGTTTTCAGGGTCGGTGTAGTACGAGCCGACCGATATCCATTCGAGTTCGGTATTGATGCGCTCATTCGGGTGCCAATCCAGGCGAGCGCTGCCAATTTCTCGCGGTGCGGTGTCGATGTCATTGCCATTGATGGATGTGACAAGGCCGGCCAGCGATTCGTTGCTGTCGTATTGGTGGCGGGCATAGCTGGCGTCCACGCCCAAGCTGAGCGTGTCGGTCATGTCCCAGTTGAGGCTAAGCTCGACGCCGTCGTGGCGCGTTTTGGCGCCGTCGACATTCCAGCGCAAGCTGTCTTGGTAAATCACATTGTCTTTGCGCATGGTAAATAATGTCACGGTGTATTGTGCATTGATCAGTTCTTGCGACCAGCCAAACTCCAGACTGTTGAGCGTAGTCGGGTCGATGTCGGTAAAGGCCTGCTGACCTTGCAGGCGGTAGAGTTCGGCAGTTTGCGGTGGGCGGTAACCTTGTGCAGCTTGTGCAAACACATGCAGCGTGTCGGTCAGTTGGCCGACGATGCCCATGGATGGCGATACCGTGTTGAAATCGTCGGTGCTGTCGGCCGGTCGATAAAAACGGCAATTAATAACGGCCGCCGCACAGGCGCTGCCGCCACCGAGATGGTTGTCGTAGTCGTAGCGAATAAATTCATTGCGTGCGCCAAAGGTGGCAGTCCAGATAGGGTCAATCGCCCACTGCAGTTGCAAGTAACGTGCAAAGGTTGTGATATCCACATCGTAGTCATAGTGATAGCCGGCTGGAATGCTCGGCGAAAAGGGCTGATCCTGATATTCCTTCAGAAAGCCGCTGGAGTATTCAAGGTCTATGCCGGCCAGCCATGTCAGGTTGCCGTATTGGTGTTGCAGGGCTGTTTGCACGCCCAGGCTGTCATGACCGTTTTTTTCGGTGGGTAACCAGGGCACAAAGTGTTGCAGAAATTGCATGCGATTATGGCGCCCATAAGGCGTGACAATCAGCGAGGTGTTTTCATCCATTGTCCATTGCAGGCGACTGGCAATGCGTAATGCGCTGGCATCGCGGTAAGCATCGGGATCAGGATTTACTTTTTTTAGTGATCGGTATTTGTAAGCGTCCGGGTATTCAACAAAACCGGCTGTTTCCTGATTCAAGTTGGTGGCGGTCAGCCAGCTGTCAATGCTCAAGTTGTCGTGATCGGCGTGATGGATGAGCGTGAGTTTTTGTTGGTCGTAACCCGAATCCTCTTTAAAGCCGCCATCGTGGCTGCCGGTAAATTGCACTAAAAAGTCGTGATGGCCGGCTTGGAGAGAAATGCGCTCGTAGTCGTGCGGCCCGGATTCCAGTTGACCTTGCAGCAGAGGCGTTTGCATCGGTGGAGGTGGTGTGACGATATTGACCATGCCGTGCAAGGCGTTAGCGCCAAATACCACGCTGCCCGGCCCGCGTTGCACTTCAATGCGTTCGGCCAGCTCACTGTGTGCGTCGAACAATTCATTCACGTTGCAAAAGCCACTGGCACGCAGAGGCACATTGTTTTCGGCATACAAAAATTCACCGCAGGCGCCGGCACCGGTAAACACGGGTGATCGAATGGCGGTCAGGCTTTCCTGACCATTGCCGCGACTGATCCAAACGCCGGGAATGCGAAACAAGGCTTCGCTGGGATGCACGGCGCTGATGGTATTCAGCGCATCATGATCCACCACGCCAATCGATTGCGGTAGCGATTGCAATGGCTCCGGGCTGCGTGAGCCAATCACAACAATTTGTTCCAGCGTGGGTTCCGTTTGTGCATTGAACGCGAGAAGCAATGCGATGACGGTCAGGAAATACTTCATGCGCTCAATCAAGCCGCGACTGGCCGTAATGGCTACGAAATTGCTCCATGACGGCGTCCATTTCGGTCTGCGTGAGCAGCACCATGTTGCCGGCTTGCTTGGCAAGCAGGTATTGTGCCGCCAGATTTTCAACTTCAGTCGCCAAGCTCAATGCGCTGTCCAAGTCGGCGCCGGTGGCCATGAGGCCGTGGTTGGCCATGAGGCAAGCTTTGCGATTGCTGAGTGCCTTCGTCACGGCATGGGCCAGTGCGTCGGTGCCGAAGGTTTCGTACGCGCAGCAAGGGATGTCGTGCCCGCCGGCCACGGCAACCATGTAATGAAAGGCCGGAATGCCTTGCCGTGTGCAGGCTAGCGCGGTGGCATGGCGTGGGTGTGCGTGCACCAGTGCCTGAATCTCTGCGTGAGCAGCATAAACACCGCGATGCATGCTCCATTCGGTGGATGGCATCAGGCCATCGGCCCATTGATCGTTGGCGTCAACCCGCACTAATTGCTTGGTGGTGAGTTTTTCATAAGCAATCCCGCTGGGCGTAATTAAAAAACCGTCACCGCAGCGTACGCTGACGTTGCCGGCTTTGCCGTGGTTGAGGCCGCTGCTGTTGAGAGCGCGTGCGGTGCGTAGCAGGTGTGCGCGTAAGCGGTTTTCGTTCATGGCAGCATATCCTGCTGTAATTTTTTCAGCCCATCCTCGGATGCAGCATACACACCCCACTCGGTAATCAGGCCTGTCACTAAATAATTCGGAGTGACATCAAAGGCTGGATTTGCCACGGCGGTATCCGCCGGATAAATAGCAACACTATGCGGCTGACCTTGGGCGATGCCGTTGATGTGCGTGATTTCAGTGGCAGCGCGATCTTCAATGGGAATGTCGCTGCCGCGTTCAATGCGCCAGTCGATGGTGCTGGTGGGCAGGCCCACAAAAAACGGAATGCCGTTGTCGTGCGCGGCCAGCGCTTTCAGATAAGTGCCAATTTTGTTGCACACATCGCCGTGTGCGGTGGTGCGATCGGTGCCGACAATGCAGATGTCTACTTCGCCGCGCTGCATTAACAAACCACCGGCATTGTCGGTAATGACGGTATGCGGTACGCCGTGCAGGGCGAGCTCCATCGCAGTAATCGCCCCTTGATTGCGCGGGCGTGTTTCATCAACCCATACATGCACGGGGATACCGGCATCGTGGGCTTTATAAATGGGGGCGAGTGCGGTGCCCCAGTCAACGGTGGCAAACCAGCCTGCATTGCAGTGCGTGAGAATATTGAGTCGGGCCTGTCCGGTTTTGCGTTGTTCCCAGTGCTGGCGCAATAACTGCAAGCCGTATTCGCCGATCAGTTCGCAGGTGCGTACGTCTTCATCGGCAATGGCGTCGGCCTCTTTTAGGGCTGCACCGTAGCGTTCAGTCTCTGGCATGGCACTGATGGCATCGTGTAGGCGTTCCAGCGCCCAGCGCAGGTTGACCGCGGTGGGGCGTGTTTCAAGCAGTTGCGAGAACGCGGTTTCGATGGCAGCGGTTGAGGGGTCGTGGCGAATGGCCAGCGCAAAACCGTAAGCGGCCACGGCGCCAATGAGTGGTGCGCCACGCACGCGCATGGTGACAATGGCTTCGGCGACATCCTCGGGTGTGGATAGGCTGATCCATTGCAGCCGATGGGGCAGCACGGTTTGATCAAGGATGTGAATGCAGGCTTCGGCTGCATCAAAGCGCACGGAGCGGTGCCAGGTATCGCCAATTTTCACGCCAGGCTCCAGATAATGAGACAGGCGCTATTGTAACGTGGCTCGGGTCTTGGTGGTGGCTCAGGCAGTATGCGTAAGGGGTTGCGATAAAAGCGGTACGCCAAAGCCGGTTTTTGACCAGAGCGCTTCTGACAGGGTGCCGGGGTCGTGCCAATTGCCTGCCAGCAACCAGTCGGCAACCGCGCTGGCGACATCAGGGTAGTGCAGGCGAGCGCCGGGAGGCTGCGCTAGCCACGGGGTCAGGGTGTTGCGATCCAGTGTTGGCATGATGGTGGCCAAATCCAGTTCATCCAGTGCGCAGGCATTCGAGAGTTGCTCCATCTGGCCGTGCAGGGGTTTGCTGAGGATTTTCTTGCCCAGCTGCAAGGCTTCACTGATCAATTCAAAGCCGGTATTGCAGATCACTCCGTCGCAGGCAGCCAGTTGTGACTGGAAATAATCACGCGATAGCGGGTTTACCTCAATATGGCTCCACTCGCTGGTGATCGGTTCTGGCGAGAACACGGCAAAACGCTGCGCCGGAAACTGGCTGAACAGTTCGCAGACGGTGCGGGTGTCCTCAAACGGTAAATACACCACGATGGTGTGGTTGGATGCCGTGGGCTGATGCGGCTCAAACAGCGGTGGCAGTATGGGCTGGTTAAAATGGTGCCAATGAAAGCCCAGTGCAATATCCACGGGGGCAAAATAGCGCATGATGCTGCTGGCAAGCGGGTTGTTGCCGGCTTTGGGAATGTCGTAGTGAAACGCGTATTGGTGACCAGCGCCAATCACGGTTTTTTGGGCGCGTTTACCGGCCCATGCGGTGACCGGTTCAAAGTCGGTCAGGATGACGTCATAAGGCGCCAGATCCAGTTCCCGTACATCACGCAGGAACTGCATTGGCCGTAAATGCCGTGCGGTGTCCAGAATATCAACACGGCCCCTGTTGACGATAAAGGTCAGCCCTGCACGATGGCGGTAATCACCAAAACAAGCCATGTCGAAAAAGGCATCCGGGTCGCGGCCGCTGAACAGGTAGTCGACAGTGATATTGCGAGTCTTGAAGGCGCGCTGCATGGTGCGTGCGCGCGTGACATGACCGTTACCGGTGCCTTGCACGCCGTAGAGGATGCGCATCAGCTAACCCACAGGCAGGCGAGCCAGGCACATACGGTGCCCATCACACTGCCAGCCACAATATCACCGGGAAAATGCACACCCAGCAGTACCCGTGAACAACCCACGGCAATGGCCCGGGGCATCAACCACGGATACAGGGCGGGGTAATGCAGGCCAATCGCGTAGAGAAACAGGAAGGCTCCCGAGGTGTGCCCTGACGGAAAACTGAAACGATCCGACGGCACAATACGCATTTGCCAGCCCGCAATCGCCTCGCCCGGGCGACGACGGCGAATGCTGTTTTTCAGCAGCCAGTACAGGCTGCGCTCTATGGCATAACCGCAAGCCAGTGTGGTGGCAAAGGCCTGTCCGTGCAGTGGTTCCAGCCACAGGCACAACAGGCCAATCACGGCATAGGGAACGCCTGAGCCACTGTGCGACAAGGCCAGCGCCAGATAATGGAGTGACCGGCGATCAGTCATGACGCGGTTCAGCCAGAGGAACAATCGGGTGTCGATGCGGTGTAGCGGCTGTAGCCATTGCAAGGTTCTTTTCATGCCGCCATGGTGCGATGGGCAGATGAATCATCCGTAACGCTTTTATGAATATTTCATGACGGCCGGCAAGCTTGCTGGTGTAGAGTAGGGCTCTTTCCAATCAGCAAAAACAGGGGGGATGTATGGGACGTGTCAGCGGCAAAGTGGCCATTGTGACCGGCGGTGCCAGTGGTATGGGTAAGGCCGATGCCATCACCTTGGCGCGCGAAGGCGCGAAAGTGATGATCACCGATTTGAACGAAGCCGCAGGGAAGGCGGTGGCCGCCGAGATTGGCGATGCCGCACAATTCATGCGTCACGATGTCAGTAATGAGGCTGAATGGCAGGCAGTCATCGAGGCCACCTTAAAAGCCTTCGGCAGGCTCGATATCCTGGTGAACAATGCCGGAGTGATGAAAATCGGCACCATTGAAGACACCACCCTAGAAGACTGGCAATTCATCAATCGCGTGAACAGCGATGGTGTGTTCTTGGGTTGCAAGCATGCCATCCCGGCGATGGAAAAATCCGGTGGTGGTTCCATTATCAATATGTCATCGATTTCAGCCATGCAGGGCATGCCGTTTATTGCGGCCTACAGTGCCAGCAAAGGCGCGGTACGCGGCTTGACCAAGCACGTGGCGGTGTATTGCAAGGTCAAGAAAAATAATATCCGTTGCAACTCCTTGCACCCGGATGGCGTGAAAACACCGATGATCGTCAAAGTGGCCACCGGAAAAGACACGGCCACACAAGCCGATATCGACGCGTTGGACTCACCGGATTACCCGATGGCCGATACGCAAGATATTGCGAATCTGGTGTTGTTTTTAGCATCCGATGAATCCAGTTTCATTACCGGTGCTGAATTGATGATTGATAACGCAGCCAGTATTACGCCGAAATCCGCTTGATGGCGTGAACGTTGTATCGATGGGCCCTGCGGGGCCCATTTCTTTTGCCATTTCGTGCGTTAAACCGGTTACAGTGTGCTCATGAAAAACACACAGCACCCCTTTGAGACCCTGACACCGAGCTTCGTGATGGATGCCATCGAGTCCTTGGGCTATGTCTGTGACGGGCGCATTTTCGCGTTGAATAGCTATGAAAACCGCGTCTATCAAGTGGGCATTGAAGATGCCGAGCCGTTGATTGCCAAATTTTATCGCCCCGATCGCTGGAGCGAAGCACAAATCATCGAAGAGCATCGTTTTTCAATTGAATTGCTGGAGCATGAGTTACCCGTCGTGGCACCGCTGTGCCGTGACGGGCAAAGCCTGTTTGATTGGCACGGTTTTCATTTTGCGTTATTCCCGCGGCAAGGTGGCCATGCGCCTGAGTTAAGTAACCCGGATGTGCTGTTGGTGTTGGGCCGTGCGTTGGGACGCATGCATCAAGTCGGCGCGGCCAGTGACTTCCAGTATCGTCCAACACTCAATAGTGCGAACTTTGGCCACGAGAGCGTAGCGTATATTCGCGAGCACTGTATGCCACAAGAGCTGGATGCCGCGTATCGATCACTCACCGATGATTTATTAAAGCGCATTGATGATGTGTTTTTGCAGCACGGCGAGGGTATTCCATTCATTCGTGTGCACGGCGATTGCCATGCCGGCAATATGCTGTGGCGAAACCATGCGCCGCATTTTGTCGATCTGGATGACGCGCGCATGGCGCCGGCAGTGCAGGATATCTGGATGCTGTTATCGGGCGACCGCGCGGAACAAACATTACAGCTGTCGGAAATCATCGCAGGGTATAACGAATTTGCCGATTTTAATCCGCGTGAATTGCAGTTGATCGAGTCATTGCGCACGCTGCGCATGATGCATTACAGCGCGTGGCTGGCACGTCGCCGTGAAGATCCGGCCTTTCCGCGGGCCTTCCCCTGGTTTTATTCAGCCCGTTATTGGGGTGACCATATTCTGGAATTGCGGGAGCAGTTATCGGCCTTGCAAGAGCCGGCCATGCCGTTGCTATAACACGGTTTGCTTGGGTAAACTGGCCCGATCGGTTTTCAATAAAAAAGAAGCAAGGAGCATGCAATGCTGAAGGAATTTAAAGAATTTGCGGTCAAAGGTAACGTCGTTGATATGGCCGTGGGCATCATTATTGGCGGTGCGTTCGGTACCATTGTAAAGAGTCTGGTCTCCGATGTGCTCATGCCGCCTATCGGATTGTTATTGGGCGGCGTGGACTTTTCTGAATTATTCCTCGTGCTCAAGGGCGATGGCAGTTTCAATACCGTGGCAGAAGCCGCCAGCGCCGGCGCGGTCACCATTAATTACGGATTGTTCCTGAATAATGTCATCAGCTTTGTGATTGTCGCTTTTGCAGTTTTCTTGCTAGTGAAAAGTATTAATCGCCTGAAAAAACAGGAAGCAGAAAAGCCGGCTGAAGTGACGACAAAAGATTGTCCGCGCTGTTATTCCTCGGTGGCATTAAAAGCAACGCGTTGCCCGCATTGCACATCGGATATTGCTTGAACCCTGGTGATGTAAAAGCCGCCTTCGGGCGGCTTTTACGTTTTTGGGGTGTCGCTTTTGCAGTCGGCCAGTTTGCGTGCATCATCCATCGGCATCACGGGTTTGACCGCGACAAGGCTGTTCAAGCTGTTAGCGACAAAACAATTGCGGTGCGCCGCATCGTGCAGCTCATTCAGTTCGCAGGCGCTCGGTGCTTTGCCTGCAAACCGAGTGCGTGGTCGTAAAGTGATGTGCGTGACGGCGATGCGGCCGGCATCATTTTTGGCGAGTACCCCGTAAGGGGTGTCGTCGTACGCGGTCAATACAAAGCCGGCTTTCGCGGTCAGCGCCAGAAAGGTCAACATGTGGCAGCTGGCGACGCTGGCGACCAGGCCTTGTTCGGGGTTGATGCAGGCGGGATCGCCCGCGTATTTCACCGCAGCGGATACCGGCACGTCCACGCCGTTGCTGAACTGCCAGTGGTGATTGCGGGTGTAGGTTTTGCTGTCAAAATCATCACGGGTGTTGTTCCAGCTGATGCGAATACCATCGTCCATGCGTTTATTCCTCACGGTGACTTTCAGTTATTCTAGTTGGCTATTGAGACAGGTGTTTGATGCAGGACAGGATGCCATGAAATCTTCCAGAACCGGTGTTGTGTATTCTACTGACAATGGCCGTATGTGCCCGGATTGCGGCAAGGCGAAAGCCGATTGTGCCTGTCGGCCACCGGTGGCGCAGGCCGGTACCGGGCCGGTGTACCTCAGCTGTGAAACCAAGGGCCGTAAAGGTGCCGGTGTTACCTTGATCAGCGGTGTGCCGTTGGCCGGTGATGCATTGACGGCGCTGGCCAAGTCGTTAAAACAGCGTTGCTGTGTGGGGGGTGCCGTTAAAGACGGCATCATTGAATTGCAAGGCGATCAGCGCGACAAGATCGAGCAGGCGCTCAAGCCGCATGGCTGGGTCATCAAGCGCAAAGGAGGTTGATGTGGGTTTTTATAGCGAGCGCGTTTTGCCGGCCTGCATCAATTGCGCCTGCGGTACTGCGGTGATTAATGCGCAGCGGCAAAAAATTGTGCCGCTGGCGCGCGGGCGTGTGTTGGAAGTCGGTATGGGCTCGGCGCTGAATTTGCCGTTTTATAATCGCGATGCGGTGGAGTGGGTGTGGGGGCTGGAGCCCTCTGCAGGCATGCGTCGACAAGCACAAAAACATCTGGCGGCATCATCGTTGGATGTGCGTTGGCTGGAGTTGCCGGGCGAGAGCATTCCGTTAGACGATCACTCGGTGGATACCGTGTTGCTCACGTTTACCTTATGCACGATTCCGGACTGGGCTGCTGCCTTGCAGCAAATGCGACGCGTGCTGAAACCCGATGGGCAATTGCTGTTTTGTGAGCATGGCTTGGCTCCGGATGCATCGGTGCAGCGGTGGCAGCATCGCATCAATCCGCTGTGGAAAGTACTGTGCGGCGGCTGCAATCTGAACCGACCCATCACCGAGGGTTTGCAGCAAGCCGGGTTTACGATCGCGGTGCTTGAAGCTGACTATATGCCCGAAACGCCGCGTTTTGTCGGTTATAACTATCGGGGCGTGGCGACCCATAGCGGCATGGATCAAACACCATGATTGAGGTGGCTCCCGGCATTGGCATTCCCGAGCATGAAGTGGAATGGCATGCCATGCGCGCGCAAGGCGCGGGAGGGCAAAACGTCAACAAGGTGTCGAGTGCAGTGCATTTGCGATTCGATATTCGCGCCTCGTCATTGCCGGAGGCGTGCAAAACGCGATTGTTGGCGATGGCCGATAGCCGTATTCGCGATGACGGCGTGATCGTTATCAAAGCGCAGCAATTTCGCAGTCAGATGAAAAACCGCGAGGACGCTTGTGCGCGACTGGCTGAATTGGTGCGCGGGGCGTTGCTGGTGCGCAAATCCAGAAGGCCATCGGTGCCGTCGAAATCGGCTCGAAAAAAGCGTACCGACAGCAAGGTCCTGCGCGGCCGCACCAAGGCCTTGCGTGGCAAGGTGGACTTATAAGCCATTGTTTTAATTAAAAAATCGGTTTTATTTGCCGGCGAATGATCCAATGCGGAGCTTTTGCCGTATCCCTTGTTAAGACGCGACGGGAACTATTCATCGGCTCGCGCTGTCTTATGAACAAGGATTCACCTCCCCATCCAGAAATTCCCCTTGTGCCGGGCTCGTCCCGGCTTTTTTTTTGCCGCTATACTGTCGCCTTCGCGTAGGGGGCAATGCATGGAAAAGCTGGCGTATATTCTTTGGCGGCCCGAGGGCGTGGCTGAAACCATGTTTCGTCAGCGGCTGACCGGTGCCGTCACGCAGCGTCTGATGGATGCCGGTGCCTTGGGTGTACAGATCAACGTGGTGGATGATGCGGTGCGTCCTGCCGATAAAACACGGCAAGTGAACAGCACGCCGGCGGCCGATGCCATGGCGTTTATCTGGGTGCGCTCGGCCATTGAGTCGCCGCGCTTGGAGCGCATTCTGCTGGAGGCTTCGCGCGGGCTTGCCGGCTATCTGGTCACGGAGTCCGAGCCGATTGCCAACACCAAGCACATCAGCGAACCCGGTCAGCGTACTCCCGGTTACAGTCAGGTCGTGTTTTTGCAAAAACCCCATCGCATGACCTACGAAGGCTGGCTGGATTACTGGCTAAAGCAGCACACCAAAGTCGCGATCGAAACCCAATCGAATTTCCGCTATGTGCAAAACGTGATCGTGCGTGCGCTCACTTGTGCAGCGCCAGCGTGGGATGCGATTGTCGAAGAATGTTTTCCGGCCGAAGCGATGACCAATCCGATGGCGTTTTTTAATGCCAAGGATGACGAGGAAAAGTTCCGGAAGAATCAGCAGGCGATGATTGAAAGCTGTATGAAGTTTATCGATTTCGATCGCATGAATGTGATTCCGACCAGCGAATATGCACTCAAGAAGCGCAATATCTGAGTATTAGCGGGTAAAGGTGAAGAAGCCCATCGGGGTGATTTGATCGTTGGGTATCAGGTCGATCAGGATATCTTTGTAGGTGTTCAGCATAAATCGGTACGCTTTGATTTTGTCGTCCGACAGTCCGGCCAATAGCAGGTGTTGGCGCAGATTGATGCGAAACTGGCCGTCGGCCAATCGGCTGTTTTGATGGCGTACCGATTGATAGCCGAGCGACAGGCCCAGTTTTTCAATCGCGTGAATATCAAAAATATACTTGTCTTCCATGGCCGCTAATCGTTCGCGGTCATCTCCGACGTGCTGGGCTTTGGTGAGGTGATGCACCAGTTTTTCCAGCGCGGCAATGTCGTGTTCATCGAAGCCGCCGAGTTGTGTTTTGGTCTCGATTTTCAGGATCAGGCTGGTTAAAAAGGCAATCATGATTTTGCCTTGCAGCACCGGCTCGTAAAAAATGGCACGGCCACCGGGGCGCAGCAGGCCGTGAATGCGTTTCAGCATGTCCGGATAATCCAGGAAGTGATGCAGCACGCTGTTGCCCAGCACGGTATCAAAACTGTTATTGCTGAAAGGTAAATGGTTGGCATCGCAAGCGTAATAAAAGACAGGCATGGCCGTCTGGCCAATCAGCTGTTGCGTGCTTTCAACAAACTCGGGCGCGATGTCAGTGACATGCACTGAACGGCTGTTGAAGCGGTGTGCGAGATTCCAGCTCAATTGACCGGTGCCGGCACCGACTTCCAGTACATCGCCCAATGCGTCGGGTAGTACGGTTGCCCAATTCAAACCAACGGATTCGCGCGCGCCTTCATCAATGTTGTGGTGATCGTCATAATCGATATCGGTGAGGCGTGTGGTGGGGCTGTCGGTGCTCAGTAAATGCGGAATGCCGGCTTGCACCGGAAATCGTTGGCCGCATTGCGTGCAACGCAATAACGCGTCTTGTGCTTGCAAGGCGGGCTGTTGGCAGCTCGGGCATTGCAGTTTGGCGGCATCGTAATGAAGGGCTGTGTTCATCGGTATGATTATGCCTGACCCGACAGTTCGGGCAAGATGTGTTTTTTTATATTACTCATTCGGGAGTCTGCGATGGGCGTGGTAGCAATGACGGGCGGGGCAACGGGTATTGGCGCGGCGATTCGGCAACAGCTGATCGCTGACGGGCATCGGGTCATCGTGGTCGATATTCAGCATGCCGATGTGGTGGCCGATCTATCAACGGCCGAGGGCCGTGCACAAGCCGTTGCGGGTATTCGTGCACTGGCACCCGACGGGCTTGATGGATTGGTGCCGTGTGCCGGTGTGGGGCCGCACGTCAAACCGCACTCGTTAGTGACGCGAATTAATTACTTCGGTGCTTTGGCCACGGTGGAAGGTTTGCGTGATGCGTTGGTGCAACGCGGTGGTGCGGTGGTCTTGATCTCGTCGAATTCAGCCTCTATGCCGGGGTTGGATGCGCGTTATCTGGAGCTGCTTAAAGCCGGTGATGAAGTCGGGGCGTGTGCGCACATCGATACGCTGGATGGCCACAATGCGTATGCCGGGGGCAAATACGCATTGACCTGCTGGATGCGCCGTCACAGTGCTGCGTGGGCAGCCGAGGGTGTGCGCTTGAATGCGGTGGCACCGGGCATTACGCAAACGCCGTTGACCATCAAAGCGACCGAAGATGCGGAGCTGGGCGAGGCCATGAAAGCGTTTGCCGCAACCGTGCCGGTTGGGCGCGTGGGGCAGCCCGAAGATATCGCCCACGCGGTGTGTTTTTTGCTGTCACCGCAGGCTGCGTTTATCTGCGGTTCCGTCTTGTTTGTGGATGGCGGTCATGACGCCATGTTACGGCCCGATGCCTTTTAACGCGGTTGCTGTTGAATAATCTCCACCAACATTTGCTGCAAGGCCGGCTCGTTCGGGTAACGCCGGATCAAGACATTCAATAGTCCCTGCGCTTGGCCGTATTGTTTTTGCTGCATCAGCAATTGCAGTAACGCATAGCGGATGCGGTCATCGTCGGTATTGATGGCCAGAGCCCGTTGCAATTGTTTGATGGCCGCATCGGGCTCGTTTAATTGCTGCAACACCAGACCCAGATTGTAGTGTGCTGCGGCGTATTCCGGGTTGTGTGTTACGGCCTGTTCCAGTGCAGCACGTGCTTCTTTCATTTGTGCGCGTTCGGCGTAAGCCAAGCCCAGCGTGTAATACAGATCCCCTCGTTGCTCCGGCAAAGCATGCGTCAATGCCTGCTGCAAAATATCAACGGCACGATCGTTGGCGCCAATCTGGCTATAGAGCACGGCCAATGATTGATAGGCAGGAATAAAATGCGGATCAATCGCAATGGCCTGCTTCATGCGGCGAATGGCTTCGTAGCTGTTGCCTTGGTGATAGGCCAGTTGTCCGAGGTTGTTATAGCCTTCGGGCTGATCGGGCAGTGCGGTTTGCGCGGTTTGATATTCTTTGAGCGCCTGCGCCAACGCACTGCGATCGGCCTCGCTTAATGTTTTGGGGTCGATGCCGGCGAGTAAGCGAGCAGCCTCCAAACGGACAGCGCGCGAGGGGTCATGCAAGAGCGGCGGCAGGTATTTCTGGCGGGCATCGTTAGGCTGTATCTCAAAGGCTTTGGCGGCCGTTGCCCGCACCAGCGCCGACGGGTCCTGTAATGCCGGCGTGATGCCGTTGAGCAGTGCAGGCCCGTAATAAGCGAGCAAATCAATCGCCGTGGCTCGCCAAATGGCCGGTTGTTGTGGATCGCGGGCCATGGCTTTTAATTCATCGATGGCCTCCGGGTTGGTATTGCGTGCCGCGGCAATGGTGGTCGCACGGTCGGTGCGCGTTTGGCGGCCATTCGGGAACCATTGTTGCAATGCATTGAGCGCCCATTGCGGTGTTTGTTTTTCATGGCACTGGTTACAAGCGTTGGGCGTGCCCAGTGTGATCGACAGGTCAGGGCGCGGGGTGGCGAAACGGTGGTCGCGACGCGGGTCGACTTTCATGTACGTGGTGGCAGGCATATGGCAGCTCACGCATTGGCTGCCGACACTGCCGTTTGGATGGTGATGGTGAGCCGGCGTGTTGTACTGGCCGGCCTTCAAGGTGGGGAAGCGTGGGTTGCCCACCTCATGACAGCTCACGCACAGGGCATTGCCTTCGGCGCGCGGTTTAAGCGTGTGCGGGTTGTGGCAATCGATGCAGCTGACACCGGCTTCGTGCATGCGGCTTTGTACAAACGAGCCGTACTCGAAAACCTCTTCCTGAATTTGGCCGTCCGGGTGGTACAGGTTTTCGTGCAGCAAGCTGGGCATCATGTCATCCAGCAGTGGTGCGGCCCACGTGCGTTGCGGGGCGAGTGCGTGCCGGCGTGCATGGCAGGTGGCACACACCTCGGTGCTGCGTGTGGCATCGGCCAGCGGTCGATCAGTCCAGCCTTTATTGCCGGCGGATGTGGGCGAGCGGGTCCAGTTGATGTGCGCTTCGCCGGGGCCATGGCAAGCCTGGCAATTGACGTTATGACCAGCGGCGCTGCTGTGGTATTGCTGCGTGTCGGCTGAGTAGTTCAGTTTGAATCCGGTGGTGTGGCACTCGATACAAAACGAGTTGGCGGTATAAAAACGTTTGCGCCAGTGCAATGGATCGGCAGGGGTGATGCCGTCAACGGCTTGCAGGTAAAACCAGCGTTTCTGGGCGACGTCCCATGCAATCGGGAAGGCTTGTAACTGGCCGTTTGGAAATTCCACCAGATACTGTTGCAACGGGTCTACGCCAAAGGTCCAGACCGCATGGAAAGTATCGGTGTTGCCACCTTCGCTCAGTGTGATGAGATAGCGGCTGCCATCGCGGTGAAACAAAGCCTTCAGCCCATCGTCTTCGAATGAGCGGTTATTGAAATCGCCGAGCACGGTTTGCGGCGTCATCGGCTGCATGGCGCGGGCATGGTCGGAACCGCGCCAGTCCAGGGCCTGCCGGGCGTGGCAGCCAAGGCAAGTGTCGTTATTGACGTAGCCATCACGGCTCTGGTCGAATGCGCCGCTCGCGAATGCGCCGGTGGCGTGCAGTATCATGATCAGGCTGAATAAACAGGCCGAGCGATAGTTCATTGATAAATCCTTCTTCGGAGTGTGCATGATAACAGGGCTGCTGGGCATTATTGCGCCGGTGTTTTTGCTGGTGATGGCCGGGTTCATCTGGCAGCGCCGCAGGCTGCCGTTCGATCAGCCGTTTATCACGCGATTGGTGATTGATCTGTGCGCGCCGGCCCTGGTGCTTGCATTGCTGGCCAGTTCGGATTTGTCGCTCGATCGATTCGCCGGTTTTGCGGTGCAAGTCATTGCCGCGTTGGTGATGATGGGCTTGGTGGCGGCTGTGTTGGCGCGTCGTCATGCTGATCCGATGATGCATTGGGTTGCGTTGGTGTTTCCCAATACAGCGAACATGGGCATGCCACTGTGCTTGCTGGCGTTTGGCGAGCAAGGTCTGTTGTACGCTACGGTGTACTACACCGTGACATCACTGGTGCACTTTACGCTGGGCGTGTCATTGATCGCAGAAGAGGCGAATGCCTGGCGTACGGGGCTGAAAACGCCGCTGGTGTGGGCGACTTTATTGGGTGTGGCTTTAATGACGGCCGATATCAATATGCCCGATTGGCTGATCAGCAGTTTGAAATTGCTCGGTCAGCCAACGATTCCACTGATGTTGTTTACGCTGGGCGTGTCCCTGGCTCGTCTGCCATGGCGTGACTTGCTCAGCCGGGTGGATGTCGGATTGGAGCGTTTGCTGGTGGGCGGCATCGCGGCTGCCGTGATTGTCTGGGTCTTTCAGCCCGAGGGCGTCGTGCGAGGGGTCTTGGTTCTGGAAACCCTGATGCCTTCAGCGATCTTCAATTATTTGCTGGCGGCGCGGTTTGGCCGGCATCTGGAAAGCGTCACGGCGATCGTGGCTTGGTCCACGGTGTTGGTCTTTTTGATGCTGCCTTTGTTGTTGTATTGGGTGGTGCCAGTTGCCGGCTGACCGCGATAAGCCTAAAGTGGCACGATAATAAAAGGGTTTGCCAACAGGCGATATCAGGCTGCCGGATGCAGGATTTCTCACATATATACCAACAGGTGAACCGGCCGTTCGTGGCATTTGCCACGGATGTCAGCAGTCGCTTATTGACGCAGGCAGGCACCTTGCTGGACGACTTGGCGCGTAAAGCGGCAGGTCCCGAGCAGGCACGCTATCGGCAAGACATTCAAACGTTGCAAGCCGTTCAGAAAAGCCTGCCGATCGCTTTTGGCAAGCGCATCGCGAACAAGTTCGTGCAATTCATGGCCGGTGAGGAGTTGTCCGAGAAAGAGACGCTCAATGCACAGCCTGAAGAGCTGTCAAAAGAAATTACGCGCACCGTGGATTGTCTGACCAATCACGTGGCCGAATCGCTTTGGCACCTGAATATGCGCTTGGCGTTGCTGCGTGGTGGCAGCAAGACGGCCGATTACAGCAATCCCATGAGTCCTGCCCAGTTCTGCGGTGCGCTGTGCGCTGAATTGGGCAAGCAGTCGGCATCGGCCCGTCTGCAACTGTTGTTGTTTCGTTTGATTGAAAAGCATTTGCCGGATCGTCTGGCGGTGCAGTATGACGATGCCAATCGACAGCTGGTTGAAGCGGGAGTGTTCCCGCATTTGCGTTATTACCTGATCGAAAACAATGCCGGTTCTGCCGCTGGTCCTTCCAGCGCATTTGATGTGGATGCATTGACCTCGGCGGCAGCCTCGGAGCGTGAATCGCAGATTCACTTGGACGCGATGATTCGCACACAGGTGAATGCGCGGGAGTCGGCGCTCCGGCACACCGCACTGGGGACGCCGTTCGGTCGCATGGATACCGAAGGGCGCGGCGGTGCTGATACCTTTACCGAAATTGACATTACGTTTGCCATTGTCGCCCTGACCACGCGTTACCCGGTACCGCGCGGACGGGTGTACCGGCCTGTGCCGCCGATTGCGGAGCTGGAATTGCAAGTGCTCGAGCAGCTGCTGAAGTCCGGCGAGCATACCGGCAGACGACGCATGAAGCGCTTAATGGCAGAAAGCTTTTCGCGGATGGGCGGTATTTTTAATGCGCTACTCGAGGATCATTATCTGGGGGCCGAGCAGCGTGATCTGATCGGCCATTTGTATTTGCCTATGTTGAAACTCGGCATGCTGGACGGACGGTTCTGGACTGACCCGCATCACGTGGGTCGGCGTTTGTTCGGTGTGTTCTGTGAGCTGGCAGAATTTTGGGTGTCTGCAGCACAGGGCGATCGCACAACGTACCCGCAATTGCATCGTGCGGCCGAATGCCTCACGCGGGATTATATCGATGACATTGCCGTGGTTGAGGCGGTGTTTGATGAGCTTGAAGCATTCGCTGCACGCATAGGGCAGCGCGCCAATTTAACGCTCAATCGCACGGTTGAAGCCGAACGCGGCATGGCCAAGGTCGGTTCCGCACAGACATTTGCCGCCGAGCAGGCGGCCACGATGCTGTCGGACGAGGCGCTGCCGGCCGTGATTCGTGACAGCATGCAATTGCCATTGACGGAGTTTCTTTCGGGGTTGTTGTTGCGGTATCAGTCCGAGTCGGGTGAAAAAGCGCTGGCTGCCACCGGTGCCATCATGGCAAAGGCATTGCCGAAGGGCGATACGCCACCGCAGCAAGGGCTTGCGGACGTCAGTCACGATTTAATGACGGCGGGAGGGCATGCGGCTGCCGTGCAGGCACTGGTGGATGCTGTGCAGCAGGCCTTGCAGCGTTGGCAGGGGTTGGAGGGCTTGTCAGGCAAGCAAGCGCAGGCCGCTGTTCTGGCACATGGCAGAAAATCATCCGGTGCAGGTCCGTTGGCCGGTTTGCCGGGGCAGGGGTTTGGTTTGTGGTTCGCGGTAGAAGAGCGCGAGCAGCCCACCCCGCGTTTATGGTTGCTGGTGTGGGCAAGCCCTGCGCCACGCCGTTATCTGTTTGTGAACCGACTGGGGGTTCGTGGCGACATGCTGGACGAAGGCGCCTTGCGTGAGGCGCTGGACCAGGGACGTTTGCGGCCCTTGGTTGGGCATGGCAACAGCTGGGTGCGGGCATTGCGGCAAGCAGCCAGCCAGCCGGGTCAATAGGCGCTGCTACGGCTTTCGCGAATCACTTCAGCGCCTTGCTCATAGACTGCGCGCACATCAACGTGCATGCCGGTTTCTGCCCGGCGAGAGATCATGGTCACCGGAAATAAAACCTCGTTGCTGTTGCCCAGTTGCAGGGCTCGGCTTTTGCCCGCTTTGTCGCGATAAATCACCCAGGACAGTTGAAATTCGCGGGCATAGATGTCGCCGAGCACGACGCCCATGGCTTGCAGCAGATAGCTGTCGCTGGCCGTGACCAGGCGCTGATCCAGCAATAACTGCAGAACCGCCAAATCGTTGTCACGGTCGTTGTTGAGGTGGCGGCCAATCTCGCTAGCCAGATCCACAATCCTCTGGCGCTGCAGTGCCAGTTTGTTTTCATCGCCCGTATCCAGCGGGCTGATGCGCTGTTGTTCGCTGCTTTCGCTGCTCACAAAAGGATCGACAGCGGGCTTGAAGGCCTGTGCCATGACCGGGCTGCAGAACAGAAGGATCAGCGGTAACAGGGTGCGTAATGGCATGTGCGAGGCTCCGTGGGTCGTTATCGTGCATTATAAAGCCGTTTTTTGGCCGTAGGGCTGTGTTTTCCTTGAGGTCACGGGAGTACATCCCGTACCATTAGCGCTCCTGATTTCCAGGCCGGAGTCCTCATATGATTACAGGCAGCATGGTGGCGTTAGTGACGCCCATGCAGACCGACGGTGCCATTGACTGGCCGGCCCTTGAGCGGCTGGTGCAGTGGCATATCGAGCAAGGCAGCGATGCCATTGTTGCCGTGGGCACGACAGGGGAGTCGGCCACGCTGGATGTCGATGAGCACTGTCAGGTCATTGAGCGCATTGTCGCGCTATCGGCCGGTCGCGTGCCGGTCATTGCAGGTACGGGTGCGAATTCAACCCGCGAGGCGATTGAGTTGACGCGTGCCGCGGCCACTGCCGGTGCCGATGCCTGCTTATTGGTCACGCCGTATTACAACAAGCCGACACAGGAAGGTTTGTATCTGCATTTCAAGGCCGTCGCCGAGGCGGTTGCCATTCCGCAAATTCTCTACAACGTACCCGGTCGTACGGCCTGCGATTTAAAGCCCGATACGGTGTTGCGACTGGCCAGTGTGCCCAATATCGTTGGCATTAAAGAAGCCACGGGTGACCTGGTGCGGGCGCAGGAGTTGATTGATCGTTGCCCTGCCGGTTTTGCCGTGTATTCGGGTGATGATGCAACGGCAGTCGAGCTGATATTGCTCGGCGGCAAAGGCAATATTTCAGTGACAGCCAATGTTGCACCGGAGGCGTTGCATCGCATGTGTGCATTGGCATTGGCCGGCAAAGCCGACGAGGCGCGTGCATTGAATGCCGTGTTGGCCGAGTTGCATCAAGTGTTGTTTGTCGAGTCGAATCCGATTCCCGTGAAATGGGCATTGCATGCCATGGGCATGATGACGGCAGGTATTCGCCTGCCGCTGACACCGTTATCCGTGGAGGCTCGCCCCATCGTCGAGGCGGCCTTGCAAAAAGCAGGAGTGTTGTCGCGTGCTTGAACGTTTTTTCCGGGCCCTCGTTGTATCGGTGATTGTGCTGACTGCGGGTTGTGGTTGGTTTCGCGATAACAGCGTGGATTACCGCAGTGCGCGCGAGTTGCCGCCGCTGGTTATTCCCAAAGGCCTGGACGGTCAGCGTATCCATTCGTTCTATGTCATTCCTCCTGCGCGCGAAGTCATGCTGCCCGAACAGGAATTTGAAGTGCCGCGTCCGGAGCCTTTGATCGGCGATGCCAATGATCAAGCCGTGCGCATTCAAAAGCTGGGGGATGAGCAGTGGGCCTTGGTGAATTTTGCGCCCGATGAAACCTGGCCGTTATTGACGGTCTTTCTGGAGTCGAATCGCATTCCGCTGCTGATTGAAAACGGCACGCAAGGTTTGCTGGTCACGGACTGGTTGCAGCCTGAAGGGGCATTGCCGCGCGAGCAGTATCTGATTCGTGTGGATAGCGGTGTGCAAGTCGGCACCAGTGAAATTCATGTGCGTCAGCGTGACGTCGGTGGCGATGTGAGCGCAGCCTGGCCGCAGCGCTCCAATAGTTATGAGCGCGAATACAAATTCCTCTATCAGTTGTCGACTTATCTGGCGTCGCACGCCGGCGATCCGTCGGTGTCGTTGCTGGCGCAAGGCATTCGTGCGGCAAGCAAAGTGACATTGCAGCAAGAAAACGGTCGTCCGTATCTGTTGCTGGAGCTGCCTTATGCGCGAGGCTGGGCATCGATTGGCAATGCCTTGGCACCGTCCGGTTTTGAAGCACTCGATCAAGACTACAGTGCCGGCACCTATATGATTCGTCCGGCGCATGTTGAAGAGCCCGGCTGGTGGGCGCGCTTGTGGGGCGCCGAGATGCCGGACATTGTCGATATGCAGTTGACGGTAACCCGCGTGGGCGATGCACGCGTGGCCATTCGTATTGATACGGCCGAAGGCTTGAGCGTTGCCGAGCAGCTGCGCTATCTGGCACTCATCAAGGGAAATCTGCGCTAGTGCAATTTTGCTCGATCGGTAGCGGCAGTCGCGGTAACGGCACGCTGATCGAGCAGGACGATACCTGCATTCTGGTGGACTGCGGCTTTTCACTGGCAGAAACCGAGTCCCGACTGGCTCGGCAGGGTCGCAGCCCGGAGCAACTGTCGGCTATTTTAGTCACGCACGAACACGGCGATCATATCCGGGGTGTGGGCGTGCTCAGTCGTCGTTATCACATTCCGGTGTACATGACAGCCGGCACGTGGCGGGGGTATCGTCGCGATGACATCGAGGCCCTGCATTGCATTAGCGCCCATGAAGTCTTCAGCATTGGTGCGTTGGAGATTACCCCGGTGGCTGTGCCGCACGATACGGTAGAGCCCTGCCAGTTCTTGGTTGCTGCCGGTAGCTCCTGCGTGGGCGTCTTGACCGATTTGGGCAGTGTGACCGCGCATGTGCAAGCGGCGTACAGCCGCTGCGATGCACTGGTGCTGGAATTCAATCACGACGAGCAATTGCTCGACGAAGGTCCGTATCCGCTCAGTGTCAAACGGCGGGTTGCGGGTGATTGGGGGCATTTGAGTAATCGTCAGGCAGCACGATTGTTGGCGGACCTGCCGATCGAGCGTTTGCAACATTTGGTGGTGGCGCACATCAGTGAAACCAATAACAGTCTGGCGCATGCACAGCAGGCTTTGGATTCACTGGTTCAACAGCCACAGCGCGTCCATTGGGCCGACCAGGATGTCGGTTGCGATTGGCTTAAAATCGGCTAAGCTGGCGCCTCTGGCACTGGCAAGGCGTTATCGTTGAAGGGGATCTCGTTTATGGAACAGCTCGAACAGCTTTATATCGGCAAAGCCAAAACGGTGTATCGCACCGATGACCCGGATCTTTTCATTATGCATTTCCGGGATGATACCTCGGCCTTTGATGGTAAAAAACTGGCCAAGCTGGAACGCAAGGGCATGGTGAATAACCGCTTTAATGCATTCATTATGGCCAAGCTGGAAGCAGCAGGCATCAAGACGCATGTGGTGAAGGTGCTCAATGACCGCGATTGTCTGGTCAAGCGGCTGGATATGCTGCCGATTGAGTGTGTTGTTCGCAATATTGCAGCCGGTAGTATTTGCCGTCGTCTGGGCGTGCAGGAAGGCGTTGATCTGGTACCGCCGACCTTTGAATTATTCCTGAAAAATGACGCCTTGGGCGATCCGATGATTAATGAATCGCACGTGGCTTCATTCGGTTGGGCAACGCCCGAGCAGGTGGCGCGTGCACGTGAATTAACGTACCAGGTCAATGACGTGCTCAAGCAGTTGTTTGCTGATGCGGGCATGTTGCTGGTGGACTATAAGCTGGAATTTGGCATGTGTGATGGCGAGCTGTTATTGGGCGATGAGTTCACGCCAGACGGTTGCCGCATCTGGGATGCGAAAACACGCGAAAAGCTCGATAAAGACCGATTCCGGCAAGACCTGGGTAACGTCATTGAATCGTACGAAACAGTGGGCCGCAGGCTGGGCGTGAGTTTCGACTAGATGCGCATGTTGCAAAGGCTGGTCGGGCTCTCGCTGCTGGTATTGGGCAGCAGTGCCGCAGTCGCTGCGTCAGCGTTACCGCTGAATGTCGTGGTGTTTGTGTTGGACGATGTGTCGGCCGAAGACATTGGCGCTTACGGTAATGCTGGTATCCGGACGCCCGTCATGGATCGTTTGGCCGCCGAAGGCTGGCGATTTGATAATGCCTTTTTAAGTGTGAGCATTTGCAGCCCATCACGCATCAGCCTGTTGACTGGACGCTACCCGCATTCCACCGGCGCGCGGAATCTGCACGAACCCTTGCCTGCCGGACAAACCTTATTGAGTGCCCATCTGCGTGATGCAGGGTATTTCACTGCGTCTGCGGGCAAGTGGCATATGGGGGATTATGCTCGCAGGCAGTTTGATCGTGTAATGGAATCGTCGCGCCCAGAACAGCATCAGGATTGGCTACGGCTTGTGCACGAGCGACCGCGGAATAAGCCCTTTTTTCTTTGGCTGGCGACCTACGATGCGCATCGGCCGTTCGATGCGCCCATTACATTGCATGGCCACTCGCCGGAGGCGGTGTTGGTGCCGGCAGGTTTAATCGATAATGACGCGACAAGGAATGATCTGGCCGAGTATTACGCCATGATTCATCGTGCCGACATGGACATAGGCCTGGTGTTGCGGTTATTGGAACGACAGGGTGTGCTGCAAAATACGCTGGTTATTGTGGTTGGTGATAACGGGCGATCGTTCCCTTGGGCGAAAAGTTATCTGTACGATGCCGGTTTGAAAACCCCGTTGATCGTGCATTGGCCTGAAGGCTTGAAAGCCAATGCCAGCGCGGCATTGGTCAGCAGTGTTGATATTGCACCCACCGTGCTGGAACTCCTGGGTTTGTCCCCATCGAATGCCATGCAGGGTGAGTCGTTTGCCGGATTGTTGGCAGGGCGGCAGTCTGCGCACCGCGATGCCGTGTTTGCCGAGCGCAATTGGCGCGGCATTTATCCAGCCGATGCGCGTTCGGTGCGAACGGCGGATTATTTGTATATCCGGAATTATGATGTGATTGCCGATAACTGCCTTGGCAATGATAGCGGTAATCCCAGTGCGCAATCCCTCGTGCACGCGAATGCTGTGTGGATGGATGCACCCTTGACCCATCGGTGTTTTCCCGCGCTCTGGCCAGAAGAAGAGCTGTATGCGTTATCGACAGACCCGGATCAGCAAATCAATCGGGCGACCGACCCGGCATTGAACGGGGTGCTGGAGTCGATGCGGCAGCGGTTAACCGATTGGCAACGCGACACCGGGGATTATCGCTCGGTTCGCTATTCACCGCTTACTGAGCAATGGTGTCAGCAACACAATCAGGTGGGCTGTCACTGATTGCTGCGGCCTCGGTATTGCCGTCTGCGGGAACATCGACCGATTGCCTGTCCAACAAGGGTTTGCCACGTTCATCCGCCGGACACGATGTCACGGTGCCGCGCAGCAAAGGGTCTGCGAGTGTCATTTCAAACAGTTTGTTGAGTGCAACGTCCCTGTGGGGGCTGAAAAAGGCGGTCTGATCGCTGTCGGTGTTGGACCACTGATCGTCAGTATCAAGGTATTGTTGATGCTGATTTTGAATGATGAAAACCGACTTGCTCACGCGCAGCCCTCCATGAAGTGATCCGGTAAAAGCAGAGCGCAGATTCTAGCAGAGCTTGGCGGCTGAATCATGGCGTTTGCATGGAGGATGGCATCGGGCTGCGTTAGAATGAATCCCGACCGTTGATATAGGCAATACCCGTTATGGATAACCGGGCATACCCTCGCAGGCACCTGGATACCATGGTGGAAATGAGCCATCCGGGTATTGGTGTGATGTTGGTGCAAGCCATCAATTTGTCCGATGGCGGCATGGCCGTTGCCATGGGGCGTCATGTGGTGCCGCCCATGGGTACCGTGCTTCAAGTCAAAATCAAGCGTCATGCCGGTGCCATCAACAGCGAGCCGGTGGCCATGCGCGTGGTGCATGTGCAGCCGGATGGCACCGTGGGGCTGATGTTCCTTTGAAAACAGCAACTTGTGTCGGCAAAGGCACGGGCGGAGTGCTACACTCCGGTGATAACACGCCCTGCTAATACGGATGGCCCATGACCGTGACACCCCCTGATCAGCAGCCAGGTTCGGTACGCAGCAAGGCGCAGTCGCGTTTGCAGCAATTGGGCGAGGCATTGCATCGCCAATGGGGTCTGGGTGAGCGCATCCTGCTCAGCTGGGCGCCGGTGGCCGATGGTTTGAAGGTGCTGTGGGCACCGCATTACTTTCTGGGTAACTTCACCGCCTCCATGAATGACGGCCGCCCCGAAGACCGCATGGAAGCGCTCAATGGCAGCTTCCTCCGCAAATTGATTTCCGGCCGCCGGCAAATGTCGGATGAAGATATCGAGGGCACGGCGCGCCGGTTTTCCCTGACGGTTGATCGTGTGTACCTGGCTAAAGGCGATGTGTTATCGGCCACCGACTTTGATGCTGTCGAATCGCTCGTCAGACGTTACAGCATCAGCTATGTCGAAAGCCGCGCTGCGTTGCTATTTGATATTGCGGATTTCTCGATATTCACGCCGTTCGAACAGACCAGCCAAATCAACAGTTTGTCGTACTCGTTGAATTCGGCGTACAACAAAATGAAAAGCCGCAATATTGAAATCGATTTTGCGCGGACGACGACGGGGGACGGTTTCTATATCTGGAATCGCGATACCGGCCCCATGGCCAACGTCAATCTTTTCCGGTTTATGGTGATGGTGGTTGCCGATAATGCCATTGCCAAGCGGAAGGCGCGTGGCAATACGGTGCCGGTCATTCGTACCGGGTTTCATATCGGCAGTCATTACGAGTTTTATCAGTCCGAAGGCATGAGCCCGACGTTGTCGAGTTACATCGTTGGCGATCTCACCATTGAGTTGGCGCGAATGGTCGATTCGGCAGCACCCGGGCAAATACTGCTGGGGGATTTCCATACGCGGATACCCACCAGTGCCAGTGATGATGCGTACATGGTGGAAGTGGATACGGAACGTCTGGTGGATCGCGTACGGAAAAGCTTTCGTAATCTCGAAGGCCTGGAATTGGCGGGTGAAGCCATCCAGCAATTGTGGTGCTTTTTAAGCGGTGAAACCGGCGCGATTGGCGGCGAGTCCATCCGGCGTTTTGTGGTCACCGATAAACACGGTCGTACACGCGAAGTGTATAACCTGATGATCCACATCCAGAGTGCGCATCGGGATTCCATGTTGTTGGGTTCGCCGGTGCCGCCGGGCCCTGTGGCCGCGGTGGATCGTTCCGCTTCGCCGCTTTCACGGCGTTGGCGAGGATAAAGCGCCGTGGCCGATGCAATACTCAAGTGGGACGTCACCGGCAAGATTCCGGTGACCGATGGCGTGGCCGTGTGCGATGCCGTGAGCCGGATTGTGCAGTTGGTGTACCCGGACGTCAGTACGGCTTCGTTACGCACGGCGTTTGTATTGCATGATCGCATTTATGAAGGCCGCCACCCGGATTATCACGCCTGTGAAACGGGCTATCACGACAAGCGCCATGTGTTGGATGTCACCTTGGCGGCAGCGCGTCTGCTGCATGGTCATGAAATGATTTACCGTGACTCCCCCAAGGAGCGCCTGGGTGCCGACTTGATGCGCGTGGGTATTTTGGTGGCGTTGTTTCACGATGTTGGCTATATCCGTCATCGTGAGGACCGGAAGCATTTTCATGGCGCGCAACTGACCAAAACCCACGTGTCACGCGGCGCTGATTTTTTGTCGGGTTTGCTGCCGTTGGTGGGTTTTGATGAATATGCCAATATCGGGCATTGGCTGGTGCATTACACGGGTTATGAGGTCGCGCCGGACGATATTCCGTTGCAGGATCATCGGCTCAAGCGCTTGGGAGCATTGATCGGGACGGCCGATATTATGGCGCAGATGGCCAGTGACGATTATCTCGAAAAATGCCGTGACGAATTGTTTAAAGAGTTTGAGTTGGGTGGTGCAACGGTTGCGCTTACGTCGGAAGGCGAAAAGCAAGTGCTGTACAGTTCGGGTGAGGACTTGCTGAAAAAAACACCGGGGTTTATGTCGAAAACGCTGGAAGACCGTCTTGAAGGAACATTTGGCGGCTGTTATCGTTTCGTCGAGTATCACTTTGGTGGTCGTAACCCGTATATGGAAGCGATTGATGCCAACCGGGATCGTATTCGTAAAGCGTTGGAGTCAGGCGATACCCGTCTGCAAAATAACTAGTCACCGTGTGTGACAAGGGGTGCATTGTGAAAAAAGGATTGATAGCCATGTCGGTGGTTGCCTTGGTGGGTTGTACGTCGCCAGACCCATACACCGGTGAGCAGCAGACCAACAATACGACCAAAGGTGCCGTCGGAGGTGCCTTGGCCGGTGCCGTATTGGGGGCTGCAACATCGAGCAGTAAAGACCGTGGTAAAGGCGCTGCGATCGGTGCGGTAGCCGGTGGTGCAATCGGTGGCGGTGTTGGTTATTACATGGATCAGCAGGATGCCAAGCTGCGTGCGCAATTGGAGCAAACCGGTGTGCGTGTGGTGCGGGATAAAACCAACAACACGATTCGCCTGATCATGCCGGGCAATATCACCTTCCAGAGTGGCAGCGGTGCGATTCGCAGCGATTTCTACTCGGTGCTGGATTCGGTGGCATTGGTATTGAAAGAGTACAACAAGACCGCGGTTTATGTGACAGGCCATACCGATAACCAGGGCAGTTACGAGATGAACCAGCGCCTGAGTGAAGAGCGTGCAGCCAGTGTGGGCAGTTACCTGACCAGTCGTGGTGTGGCGAGTTCGCGCATTCATACGCGCGGCGCGGCATACAGCCAGCCCATCGCGGACAATAATACCGCCGCCGGGCGTGAGCAAAATCGCAGGGTCGAGATTGAACTGCGTCCTATGTAATAGCAATGCACTGATAAAAATCGCGGCCTGAAGAGGGCCGCGATTTTTTTATCCAGAGTCATCAGAGGAGTGTTTTTATGAAAAAACTAGTCATGGCGATATCGGTTGTGGCGTTAACGGCCTGTACAACGCTTAACCCCTATACCGGTGAAGAAGAAACCAGCGATACGGCCAAGGGTGCGGGCGGTGGCGCATTGCTGGGGGCTGCGATTGGTGCTGCGGCCGATGGCAGTGAAGGAGCGTTGATTGGCGCCTTGGCAGGCGGCCTGATCGGCGGCGGCGTGGGTCGTTACATGGATGATCAAAATGCCAAGCTGCGCGCCTCGTTAGAGCAGACCGGCGTTCGTGTTGTACAAGATAAAGCCAACAACACGATTCGCCTGATCATGCCGGGTAATATCACTTTCCAAAGTGGTAATGGTGCGATTCGCAGCGATTTTTATCCGGTGCTGACCTCGGTGGCCACCGTATTGAAGGAATACGACAAAACCAGTGTGTATATCACCGGTTATACCGACAATCAGGGCAGCTATGAAATGAATCAGCAGCTTAGCGAAGAACGTGCTGACAGTGTCGGTGCGTATCTGTCGAGTCAGGGGGTTGCGGTATCGCGTTTACACATGCACGGTGCCTCGTATAGCGATCCTATTGCCGATAACAGTACTGCCGAAGGCCGCGCACAAAATCGCCGTGTTGAAATTGTACTGAAGCCGATGTAATTGGTGATGCATTCACCTGCCAAGGTTGCTGTCCGTCAGGGCAGCAACCTTTTTTATGAGCGTTCGCAGGCAGTAGCCCGTCTATTGGGTTTGCCGTGCCTTGAGCAGGACGATGCCGATTTTTGGCTGGAATGTACCGATGCGGGGCTGGTGTTGTGCCGGCACGATGATCGGAAAGGTATTGTCCTGGATTGGACTGGTGGCGCGATGGATTATCGCCGCCGACAAAGTGGTGCCGAGTTGTTGGTAAAAGCCTTCGGCAACTTGGCGAAAGGTGCGTCCATTCTGGATGCGACCTCCGGTTTTGCTACCGACAGCGTGATCTTGTCTCTGGCCGGTTTCAAAGTGACCGCGTGCGAGCGACATCCCGTTGTGCATGCCCTGCAGCGTGACGCCTATGAGCGCGCCCAGTGCGATGCCGGGCTCCGTGCGGCCTTGCAGCGCTTGCAGTTGATTGCGGCGGATGCCCGTGAGGTGTTGCATGCCCAAACGTTTGATGCGGTGTACCTGGATCCGATGTTTCCTGAGCGCAGCAAATCGGCGGCGGTGAAAAAACCGATGGTTTATTTGCAAGCACTATTGGGCGAGGGGGATGACGGTGCGGCATTGCTGGAGCAGGCTTTGCGTGTGGCGCGTCAACGGGTAGTGGTAAAGCGGCCGTTAAAAGCCCCGTTTTTAGCAGGCATAAAACCGGCGGGGCAAAAATTGGGCAAAGCGGTTCGCTTTGATATGTATTCACCGCAAGCCGTTTAGTCGGTATTGCGCTGGATATCGCGAATCACAAACTGCGGTTTGCCATTGGTGGTCAGAAATAATCGCCCCAGATACTCGCCAATCACACCCAGCATGGTGAGCTGCACGCCTGCGATGAGCAACATGCCGGCCATTAATGATGCCCAACCCGCGACACCGGTGCCACTGATCAGCCACTCAAGAATGACGGCTATCACGCCCAGCATGCCCAAGGCGCCCATGATCAGACCCATGGTGGTGGCGATGTGCAACGGAATAATTGAAAAGTTTAAAAACATGGATAGAGCGAGGCCTATCAGACGGCGCAGGGTGTAATTGCTCTGGCCTTCGTAGCGAGGCAAGTGCTGAACCTCAATGCTGTCGATATTGTGCGTGACCTGCATCAGCAACCCGTCGATGTAAGGAAAGGGACCGGTGTGAGTCAGGATGCTTTGCACGGCAAAAGCGCTCAGGCAACGAAAGCTGCTGAGGTACAGCCCTTTCGGTTTGTCGATCAATAAATCGGCACAGCGATTGGCAATAGAGCTCCCCCAATTGCGCCAGGCATTGTATTCCCTGTGACTGTAGCGCGAATAAACGACATCGAACTGGCCGTTTAATGCATGTTGCCAAAGTTTGATAACTTCTTCGGGGGGGTTTTGCAGATCATCATCCATGGTGATGATGTATTCGCCGCGCGCTTGCGACAGGCCGGCCATGACGGCGTTGTGCTCGCCAAAGTTGCGTGACAGGTTGATGACGGTGATGGGTGTTTTGTATTCCGAGCACAATTGCTGACACACGGCTAATGAATGGTCGGGGCTATGATCATTAACCAGAATGATTTCCATGCCGCCCGGCACGTCGAGCTGTGACAGGGCTTTGACCAAGGTGGGGACGCTGGCCGCACCGTTGTATACCGGAACCACAATTGATAGCGCGTATGCAGGTGTGTTCATGGTTTGATTGCCCAAGCTTTAGCAGACCCACCAAAGGGCAGGTGCAGTTTATGGTTGTTCAGCGCTTGCTCAATACGCGTTACCGTGTAAAGCAATCGGTTCAACCAGGGTGCCACCGGCTCGACATCGCTGGTGTCTTTGTTGCTGCCGGCAGTGAGTCGATGCAGCGCCATCAATGGTAATAACAAGCCATTGCGATAACTGCAGTAGCGCAAATCAAAACCTGCCTTGGTCAGCGCGGTGCGTAACCGGCTGGCGGTATAGCGGCGCTTGGAGTGCACGTGGCGGTCGTGGCTGGAACGCAGCCATTCATACGCGGGCACATTGACTAACAGATGCCCGCCGGGCTTCAGGCAGCGATGCAGTTCGGCAATGGCCGCCGGTTCATCCACATTGGCATGGTAGAGCACATCATTGCTGATGATGGCATCAAATCGGTTGTTGCTGTAGGGCATGGCTTCAATGCGCCCGACCTGAATGGGCAGGCCGGTTTTTTCGCCTGCGATCGTGGCGGCATCCGGATTGAACTCCAGGGCATGAAAATCGAGTAACGGGTGTTCTGTCAGAAGTTTCTGAAGCAGTCCGCCCGTGCCACAGCCGGCATCGAGTACGGCGGCTCCGGCAGGCAGCTGCAAACCGGTCAGCCAGTCACTGCTGCAGCGATGCAAGGCCCGATACCACCAGAAGTCGGCTTCCAGCTCGGCCATGCGCTGATACTCAATAGGCTCCATACCGGACGCTCTTATTATGGGATCGTGGATTTTACCCTATCTGCCGGGTCTGGCTAAGCCATCTGGCGGTCGTGCCAAGGGCCCAGCAATAGCTGGGCGGTGATGGCGCCGGTGAGGGCCAGAAACATGTCCCACTGAGTGTCCCACGGATCCCCCTGAGTGCCCAGAAACTCGGTAGCACCGTCGCCGGCAATGAGTGCCGACCACCACTCAATCATTTCGTAAAAGGCGCTGAATGCCAGACAAATGCAGGTGACAAAGACGAACAGCCATGAGCGAGATGACACGATGGCGCGACGCAGTAACACCTCGCGGGCTGCCATGGCAGGCACAAAGCCCTGGGCAAAATGCCCCAGGCGGTCGTAGTGATTGCGCGACAGATCGAGAGCATCTTGCAGCCAGAATCCTGCCGGTACCCGGGCATAGGTGTAATGACCGCCGAGAATAAGGATCAGGCAATGAAGGGCAATCAGCCAATACAGTAACGGGGTTAGCGGGAAGGATTTCCAGCTGGCGAGCAGGATCGGGATCACTATCAGGACCGGTGCAACCTCCATCCACCAGGTCATGCGGTCGTAAGGATGGATGCCAGAGGCGGCCAGTGCCAACAGCACCAGACACAACAGCGATAGCGGTAGGGCGGTGGGTGCGCGGGTCATCAGTCAGCCTCCATCAAAATGCCATCATAACCCTGTCGAGGCTGCCGTATACTGAATGCCCTGTCAGGAGGTGTGTGCGATGTGGCGTATTCGGGTTTTGCGTGATGATCACTCCGCCGCCAACGCGGCCACCTTGTCTCAAATGCGCGAGATGATCACCCAGCAGTTTCCACTGGCCACCCAAGCCGAAACATTAAAAGTGGCCGAGCGCTTGCGCCGGCCAATGGCCGAGGCTTTTTGGCCGCTGGTGTTGGTTGCCGAAGATTTCAACGGTCGTTTGCTGGCGTTTGCCAGTGTATTTCTCTACCAGCCGTTGCAGTTGGCACATCTGGAATTTATTTCAGCATCGCCTTCGCGTGCGGGCAGTGGCTTGGGTGGCATGTTGTATGAACGGCTGCGTGAAGAGTGTCGTCAGTTAGGCTGCACCGGATTGTTGTTTGAATGTTTGCCGGATGATGATGCCATCACCGACGCACAGATCCTGAAAGAGAATCGCCAGCGCCTGCGTTTTTACGAGCACTTTGGCGTGTACCCGATGATCAATACCGGCTATGAAAATCCGGGCAAGCCAAGCGATCCGCTGGGTGCGTTCATGATGTATGACGATCTGGGCAGCGGTGAGGGCTTATCGCGCGCTAAAGCGCAAGCTTATATCCCGGTGTTTCTGGCCTACAAATATCCCAAAGAATGCCCATTGCCGGTGGGGCAGCGCGTTGCGCAAGGGTTTGTGGATGACCCGATTCAATTGCGTGCGCCACGGTATCTGCGAAAAACCGCCGCAGTCAAAGCCGTGGTGTCCGCTGAGAGCCAATCGCCTTATGCCATCGTGGTGAATGACCAGCATGAAATACACCACGTGCGTGACCGGGGTTATGTCGAGGCTCCGGTGCGCATTGCCCGCATCAGGGATGAGCTTAACAAAACCGGTTTATTCAAAGAGTTGCCGGCGGAATCGACCGAAGACAGTCATATCACGGCCGTGCACGATGCCGCGTACGTGAATTATTTGAAGAAAATCTGCAAAACGCTGCCTGAGAATCAATCCATTTATCCGGCAGTCTTTCCGATTCGAAATGCAACGCGCCCGCCGAAAGATCTGGCCATGCAGGCAGGGTACTACTGCATGGACACCTTCACGCCATTGAATGGCAATGCCTACCGTGCCGCGCGCGCTGCGGTCGATTGCACCTTAACCGCCGCCAATGCCGTCATCGATCATTACAGCATGGCGTATGCATTGGTGCGTCCGCCGGGCCATCATGCCGAGCGTCGCGCGTTTGGCGGATTCTGTTATTTCAACTCGTCAGCGATTGCCGCGCATTACTTGAGCCGCTATGGGCGCGTGGCCGTATTGGATGTCGACTTCCATCATGGCAATGGCACGCAGGATATTTTTTATCGGCGCAATGATGTGTTTACGGCGTCTATTCATGGCGATCCGGTGCATGCGTATCCGTTTTTCAGTGGTTTTGCGGATGAAACCGGCGACGGCGACGGCGTGGGTTATAACCTGAACATTCCTTTGCCTGAACGCATCACCCCTGAAAAGTACCAGCAATCACTTAAAAAAGCCTTGAAGGTCATACGCGATTTTTCGCCTGAATATTTCGTGCTGGCACTCGGCTTTGATACTGCCAAGAGCGATCCCACGGGTACCTGGAGTTTGACGGCTGAACATTTCAGGGAAAATGCCCGCTTGATTGCAAAAATGCCTTGCCCCATTCTGGTCGTACAAGAAGGCGGTTACCGGACGCGGACCTTGGGTCAGAATGCACGCGCCTTCTTTGAAGGTTTTTACGAAGGCCGTACAAAATAATGCTGCAAACGCAGGGATCGGATGACCAATAAAAAACAGACAGACCCGTTGCGGGTTTTTGTGATCGGCGGTACCGGGTTTATCGGCTTCCATGCGGTTCGCGCATTATTGGCGCGCGGCCATTTGGTGACGGTGTTGTCGCGTCAAGCAGAGACTGCCGGTATTTTGTTTGCAGGCCATGTGTCGGCGGTCGGCGGTGATTTGAATGCACTGGATGCCGATGACTGGGCATTGATGCTGGCCGGTTTTGATGCGGTGGTGTTTGCCGCCGGTGTTGATGAGCGTGCCACCCCCAAAGGCAAGCCCGAAGACTTCTTTTATCAGGCCAATGTCCTTCCTACGCGTGCCGTGTTGCGCGGTGCTGAGGCGGCGGGCGTGAAGCGCGCGGTAGTGGTCACCTCTATTTTTGCGTGGTTGCATCGCGAAAAGCCGGAACTGAAGTTGACCGAGGTGCACCCGTATATCCGCAGTCGCATCCAGCAAGAAGAATGTGCATTGACGGCCTGTCAAAAGACCGTGCTCAGTATTTTGCAACTGCCGTATGTGTTTGGCCCTGCCCGCAGTGGCCAGACGCCGTTATGGGGGCCGTTGATTGCCTATGTGCGCACCCCGGTGATGATGATGGTGACGGCCGGTGGCGCCAATGTGATGTCAGTGCAGTCGGTGGCCGATGCCATTGTCGGCGCGGTGGAGCGTCCCACGCGGACGGCGATTTACCCGATCGGTGATGAAAACTTGAGTTGGCGTGATTTACTGCAGCGCCTGTGTGAGCGCGTCGGTCGGCCCGATCAGCGCATCACCGAAATCTCATCGCCGGTGTTCCGTGATTTGACGCGTGCCGGGGCATTTTTTAAAAAGTTGTTTGGCATTCAATCGGGGCTGGACACCGGTCAGCTGGTGAAATTGCTCACTCAGCAGATATGGTACGACCCCGCACCGTCGCAGAAAGCGCTCGGCTATAAAGGCGGTCATCTGGACGATGCGCTACAGGCCACGATTGATTCGTGCCCGGAAACGGCGGCATCACGCAGTTGGCGAAAGATGTGGGAATGGATTGTACCGGGCGAATAACGCGAATGGAGTCATCAGCTTTTGCTTTTGGCCGCATCCGATGATTTTTTATGGCCCTGAAATTGCTGTTGGCCGCTAACGCCTTGATCAATGTACTGAATTTTACCGCCGGCTTTTAAAAAAGCCTCGGTTTGGGACTCGATGGACTCGGAGGTTTCTTTGGCAGCCGGTGCCTTTTTTGCACTTCTGGTCTTGAGTTGGACAGCCATGACGCAGCCTTTAAGTGTGAAGGGCGGTCGACCATTGTACAGGAAGTGAGCATTAAATGCTGGCCGCCGGCACGCTGTGCGAAAATAGCGTTTTACTAACGGGTACCGCTGATGTCGTTGATTCGCCTGACCATTGAAAGCCTGAGTCATGAAGGCCGCGGCATTGCGCGCCATCACGGCAAAACCTGTTTCGTGACGGGGGCTTTGCCCGGGGAGACGGTCGAAGCACGGCTGGTTCATCGCAAAGCCCGGCTTGAGGAGTACGACACCGTCACGGTGTTGGAGGCATCGGCCGATCGCGTCACACCGCCTTGTGCGTTGTACGAGCAGTGCGGCGGTTGCGATTTGCAGCATCTGGATGCGGGTGGCCAGATTGCCCATAAACAATTGAGTTTGCTGGAGCAGTTGTTTCGGCAGGCCGGCATGGAGCCCGATTGCATTGAGTTGCCATTAAACTCGGCCATGTTCGGCTACCGGCGTCGAGCCCGCTTGGCGGTGTGGGTGCCGCGTCAGGGCGGCAAAGCCGTGCTCGGGTTTCGTGAGCGGCGTGGCAACAAAGTGGTGGCGGTGGATCACTGCCCGGTGCTGGAGCCGGCGCTGTCGTCATTGCCTGCGGCGTTAACGAAGGCCGTCGCGCAATTAAGTTATCCGCAAGCCTTGGGCCATATCGAATTGTCTTTATCGGAATCGACCGACCATCGCGATTCACCGGTTGTGTTGTTGCGCAGCGTGGCCGAGGTGCCCGAGGCGGATCGGGCGATCTGGACATCACTGGCGATTGAGCAAGCAGCCTACGTTTTCTTGCAGGACACGACCGATGGTTTCGAGTGTTTGCATGCCCCGATACAGGAAGCGCCCGGTTATTGTTTGCCCGAGTTCAAATTGCGTCTGGGGTATTCCGGCGGTGATTTCGTGCAAGCGAATCGCGTGGTGAATCGTGCGTTGGTGAAGACCGTGATGGAATGGTTGGCACCCAAATCCGGCGAGCATATGCTCGATGCATTTTCCGGTTTGGGTAATTTCAGTCTGCCGATGGCGCGGTTGGGCGCGCACGTGTTGGGTTTGGAAGTGGCGGCGGGCATGGTTGCTCAAGCCCATGCCAATGCGCTCGGCAATGCGGTCGCCAATGTCGAATTCGCTGTTTGCGATTTGCAGGCTGAAGATGTTCGCTTGCCGACAGGTCACTGGGATGCGGTCGTGCTCGACCCGCCGCGCACCGGCGCTCTGGATTTGGTCAAAGCGATAGCCAAGAAAAAAATAAAGCGCGTGCTGTACGTGAGTTGCAATCCCGGAACCTTGGCGCGCGATGCCAAAGCGCTCGCTGAAAAGGGCTACACGCTAGATCGTTTGGCGCTGGTCGATATGTTTCCGCAAACCGCGCATATCGAAGCCTTGGCGTTATTTCGCCGATAGACCGTTTACTGCGTGGTGGTAATCCGCTTGTCATCGGCACTGGCTGGCTGCCAGGCAATCACCGATGGCGTGGTGTCATCGAGTAATTGGCTTTTGAGCCAGTTGCCGCCATCGGGATTTTTTAGCACATCGCCTACGCCGCCGGGGCTTTGCAAGTGCAATGTCTGAGGTGCCGCCTCAAACAGCAGATCGTCGGGCAGGTTCATGTTGCGCAAGCTGCTTAATACCGCACGCGCATCAAAGTCGACGGTGTATTCAAATTGCTGACGGCTGCCGTAACGCGGGCAGAACAAGCTATCGAGCACAATGGTGCGGGTGATCTGCGGCATCAGCTGCCGGGCGTGATGCTGCTCAAGCCACGCCATGATCGTGTCATGAATAATGTCGTAACAACGCTCACGGTCTTTCAGAATGGTCAGGTAGGCCTGTGCGCGCTCTTCGTACACTTGCATGCGATTATCAGGATCAATGCCGGGCAATTCGTCAGCAAAGGCATGCACCAGCGCATCGGTGACGGCGCGCAACATGCTGCCCACCGGCACGCTGCCTTCGAGAGCCAAATAACGCGCGGTGCGCGAGAGCATATGGCCGTGAATCAGCATCAGGTGTGAAGTAATCAAAAAATACCCTTCGCCGCCTTCGGTGCTATCAAACGTGTGACAGCCCACCACGTATTCGCCTTTGGCTTTGCCGTAACCGGCCACCGGAATCGTCTGGATATTGTATTCATCGCGCTTGTCGTAAAACTCGGTGCCCGGCAGCAGGGTGTAACCGAAAATATTGATGCTGGGAAATGTCGCCAGCAGTTTGTCGAGATTGGTTTCAAAGCTTTGCAAGTTGTCGCCGGGTAAACCCCAAATCAGTTCGGCTGAAATCGGAATGCCCGACTCGGCCATGCGGCGTGCAATCGGTTCGTACTCGTTGGCGGCCATGTTCTCACGGTGGCACAGCTCGAGTGCCAAGGGCGTGAGTGTTTGCAGTGCCAATTGATAATGCGGCAATAAGCCATGGTCGTGCAGCATCAATACAATTTCTTGCACGCGCGGGTTGTGCTTTTTAGACCACGAGGTCGCAAAGGTGCGCGGCAGGTCATAGCGCTCTTTCAAATCGCAAATAATGCGGGCTTTTTCAATATCGGTTTTTAAGGCACCGAAGTTGGAGTCGGCCAGCCAGATATTCGGTATGCCGGCTTGGGCGATTTTTTCCCAGTCGTGTTTTAAGCGTTCAATCGGAAAGGACACCATCTTGGTGCCAATCGCGCCGGTGCCCCATTCGCAGAACGAGCACTTGTACGGGCAGCCGCGACTGGTTTCATAAGCCACGGCATCGTACAGCGGCTTTCCGTTGGCATCGGTCAGTTCCAATACATCAAAGGGCGACGGAATTTTTGCCAGGTCCAGCTGACGCTCGCGCTTGGCGGTTTTCACAATGGCGCCGTCTTTTAAAAACGCAATGCCGGCCACCTCGGCCCATTGGTGCATGGGGGTGTCGAGCAATTCCTGAAAGCTGGCTTCGGCCTCGCCCAAGGCAATGACATCAATCGGGTCAACGCCCAAATAGGTTTCGGCCTGTTGCACGTGCGGGCCGCCGGCAATGATGGTAAGCCCCGGGCAGGCGCGGCGCAGGGTGCGGGTCAAATCCAGAAATTCGGCGGCATTCCAGGTGTAAAAGCTGATGCCGACGATCGGTTGCAAGCCTTCTGCAATGGCGGCATGGGCTTCGTCAATGAGTGTTGCGAGATGGCGTTCAATCCATTCGGGCACTTGCTCGCGATCGCGAAAATGAATTTGCCGGAAGTCGATTGCCTCCGGCGTTTGGCCGTACACGCGATACCAGGCAATCAACCCACCGGTGGCGGTGGGGGCTGCGTGAAAGTGCTCGGAATCAAGACTGAACAACCAGACGGGGCGTTTCATAATGGTCAGCGTGTGCTGTTAAGCGGCCGCCTGATCTCCTTTGGCAATCATCTGGGGTATCAATGAGCCCACGATCATGCCGGTGATGGATGCGAGCAGGCCGGCCAATTGCCCCGGCCAAATGGTTTCAAAATCGGGGTTGATCATGGGGGTAATGAAATCCATGCCAATCCATACCGACAAGCCCGCTGCAATAGCGAACAGCGCACCTTGCGTGGTGGCGCGCTTCCAGTACACACCAAAGGCCAACGGCACAAAAGCGGACACCAGCGTCACGCAATAGGCATTGCCCACCATCTCGTAAATGCTCGATTCGCTGTTTAATGCAAAGGCGGTGACGCAGCAGGTGAAGATCACCACGGTGATGCGAATGGTGAGCAGGAATTTTTCGTCTGAAATATCTTTATTCAAATACCCTTTCAGGATGTTCTCGGTGAAAGTCACGGACGGTGCCAACAAGGTGCCGGCAGCGGTCGACATAATGGCCGACAGCAGTGCGCCGAAGAAAATAATCTGCGCGAACAGCGGTGTGTCATTCATGATCAGTGTGGGCAACACGTGTTGGGCATCTTCGGCCATGGTGGCTTCGACCATGGCAGGGTCAATCAAGAATGCTGACGACACCAGAAAGATCGGTATAAACGCAAACACCAAATAAAAGCTGCCGCCGAGGATAGAGCCCCACACTGCCGTGCGCTCGTCTTTGGCCGAGGTGACGCGCTGAAACACGTCCTGTTGCGGAATCGAACCCAGCATCAAGGTGACGGCAGCGCCAATAAACGCCAGCATGTCGGGCAGGGTAGGTTCGGGCCAGAATTCCAGCTTGCCTGCGGTATCCACATACTCAATCACGGTACCCACGCCGCCGGCTTTGTCGCCCAAATACCAGGCCAGATAGAACAGGCCGAATACAATCACCACCATCTGGAAGGCGCTGGTCCATGCAACCGAGAACATGCCACCGAACAAGGTATAGACCAGCACGATCGATGAGCCCAGCAAGATGCCGGCAACGACGCTGACTTCGCCGCCGGTCACCACATTGAATACCAGTCCCATGGCGGTGAGCTGCGCCGATACCCAACCGAGGTACGAAATGATGATGGCAACCGAGGTCAAAAATTCGACGGTGTGGTTGTAGCGGTCGCGGTAATAATCACCGATGGTGAGCAGGTTTTTACGGTAGAGGTGGGCTGCAAAAAACACGCCCACAAAGATCAAACAGAACGCGGCGCCGAACGGGTCTTCGACAATGCCGCCCAGACCTTCTTCCATGAACCGGCCGGGGATACCGAGTACCGTCTCCGAGCCAAACCAGGTCGCAAACACCGTGGCGGCCACCACGAACAGTGGCAAGCTGCGGCCAGCCACCACGTAGTCGCGTGAACTGTGAACCTTGCCGGAGGCCAGCAGGCCAATGCCGACAGTCACTAATAGATAGATCGCAACAAATAGGGTGAGGGCGCTGAACATAATCCGATCCTTGACGGTGAGCCGGCGAGGTAAAAAAGCGACCCGCTGATTGTAAAAGCGACTGTCTAAAAATCAATCAGAAAATCGGCCTTGCGCTCAGATCAGTAGCATCCCGACCAGACAGGCCAGCCCATAGCCGCCGCTGTAGGCGATCAAAATGAGCGGGCTGTAGCGCAAATAGGCCGAAAAGCTCAATTCCCGCATTTTGCTCATGGCCACAATGCCGGCAGCCGAACCGATCACCAATAATGAACCGCCCACGCCAATGGCATAGGTCAGCCCAAGCCAGCCGTTGTGATCCATGTGCACACCCGATTTCAACAGGGCTGCGGTCATCGGCACGTTATCGATCAGGGCCGACATCAACCCCATCAGATAATTGGCCCATGCGGTGGGGTATTCGGCATACAGGGTGGGGATGATGTCCAGCGCGCCCAATTCCAGCGCCAGCCCCACCAGCAGCAACACACCCAAAAAGAAGAACAGGGTTTCAAACTCGATCACGCGCACGTAATCGAGCCAATCGCCTTCGTCGCCAATGCCCAGCCACCAACCGGCAATGAACATCACCGACAGGCCGCACAAAAACACCAGCAAAGGCGGCAACGAGAACAGCAGGCTGCCGCTGATGGTGCAGATGAGCGTGAGCAAAAAAATACCGGCCACAGCCCAGTCGCGACCGCGTAATACAATGGCGCGTGGCGTGAGTGCAATGCTCTGGTCCATGCCGTGTTGCAACAGCGCAAACAAAATCAGCACGCCGCCCAGCGCAGGCAGTGAGAGCAGCATGATATCGAGCACCGGCAACTTGCCGGCCAAAAAAATCATCAGCGTGGTGACATCGCCGGTAATCAACGCCACACCGCCGGAGTTGATCGCAAACACCGCCAGCACCGCGCAGCGCAGTTTGGGCGTGTTATCAACGGGCAAGGTCAGTATCAACGACAAGCACACCAGCGTGGCGGTGATGTTGTCCGCCAGCGATGAAAACGCAAACGCGAACAAGCCGACAAACAGCATCAGCTTGCGCAAACTGATCTGCCGAGGCAGCCAGCGGTAGATCAAGGCTTCAATAAAACCCTGTTTGTTCAAGTAGGCCACAAAGGTCATGGTGGCCACCAAAAACAGCCACAAGCTGGAGATGCCGAGCAACTCCTCTTCAAAACGGATGCGCACATGCTCGCGCCCACCAAAGCCCTCGGGGAATATCCACAAAGTAATCCAGGCCAAGGTGCCTAAAAACAAGGTGGCCTTGGCTTTGCTTAAATGAAGGTGTTCTTCAAACAGAATGGCAGCCAGCGCCAAGGCCAGCAGTGAATAACAGAACGCATGCATCATGAGGATGGCACCCGTAAGTAGCGCGGCAAGCAGGCCGCGACTGGTACGCCTGACAGGAGTCGAACCTGCGATCCTCCGTTTGGGAGGCGGATGCTCTCTCCGCTGAGCTACAGGCGCATGAGGCGGGCATTTTACGGGGGATTGACGGGGGTGACCAGTGAGGCGTTGGGTGCGTGGTCATGCTCGGCAATAGCGGCAGTGTCAGGGGTTGCGAAGAAGGCCGTACATCGCAAGGTCAAGGCTCATCCTTGGCATAAGCTTCCGGTTTTTTCAGGCCTTCTTCGAATGCAGGCAGCATGGCCAGCATCATGGTTTCATGGGCGATTTCCTGGCTCAGTTGTTGTCTGCGTCGCGGGCTGGTCAGAAACTTGTTTTTTTCAGCCCTTTTACGAGCAATGCTTTCACGCAGTTCGGTGATGGTAGTGTTCAGGCTGTCGGTGTTTTTCCGGATTTTTTCTGCCGTCGATAGGGCGTAGTAATCATTGTGCTCAAGGCTGGTGAAAAAGAAGGTTCCCGCGATCCATGTGATGACAGCGAATGGTAAGGCAAACAGTATCAATACCCCTCCGCCTTGTGCATGAAGCACGATACTGCCAACCACAAGGGCGATGGTCGCCAACAACAGAACTATGAAGACGACTGCCAGCAAGACGCGGCCCATGCGGCGTAACCCGCTGCGCCGCTGGATAGCGATGATGCTGAGGACGATCAGTCCAAGGAGCGTCAGAAAAAAAGCCGTTGCCATATGCCAGAATCAATCCATTGGGTGGCGAGTGACTGGTGGGAGTGATGTTGTGGTATCCGCCCGCGCCAAGGCCAGCAGTGAATAACAGAACGCATGCATCATGAGGATGGCACCCGTCAGTAGCGCGGCAAGCAGGCCGCGACTGGTACGCCTGGCAGGAGTCGAACCTGCGACCCTCCGCTTAGGAGGCGGATGCTCTATCCACTGAGCTACAGGCGCATGAGGCGGGCATTTTACGGGGGATTGGCAGGGGAGGCTAGTTTTGAGGTTGTGACGGGTTATGGTGGTGCTGCGAATGCGCTTTTATCCGATGGGTGTCGCATGCGTATCAACCGACCTTGCGTGTGGGCTGCATTTTTTCCTTCGCCCAAGCTGCAAAATCCTCCAGCGATGCGCTGCCGGTATGGCCTTTGTTGATGCCGGCGACGGTGCGGTAAATAATGGAATAGCGCGCGGGGTCATCGTGTGGGTGGGTGTCGATAACCTGCCTGACTGACCAGCGCATTCCGGCTTGCCCGTTGGTGTAGAACGCACCGGCCTCAAGATCAAAATCAGCCACTTTTTCTTTGCGCATCAGTTCATCCGCTTTGTCGATAACGCGTTTGAGTTGAGCCACATCCGCATCCAGCACGAGATCCATTTCGCTGATAGCGCGGCTGATGTGGTGTTCGCGGATACGCCGGGTGTCCGGGTTGTTGACCGCACCGGCACGCTCGTAATGCATGAGTGCCAACGGGTAGCGCCGCCACGCAAAGCAGTTGTTAAACAGCATGGCGACCGCAAAGATCACCAAACAATTGAGCAGGGTGGGTACCAGTACATACCAATAGCCGAGTTGTTGAATGGCTTCGCCGCCCACAACGGCAGCCAGTGCGGTCGCACCACCGGGCGGGTGCAGGCAACGTGCCAGATGCATCATGAGAACGGATAATCCGACGGCCATTGCCGAGGCGATAAACGGATTGCTTATCAGCAAGGCAGCCGTGACACCCGAGGCGGCACCCAATAGGTTGCCGGCAAACAGTGCCCACGGTTGTGATAGAGGGCCGTGCGGCACGGCAAACAGCAATACGGCGGCAGCCCCCATGGACGGCAGAATGGCCAATGCCCCTTGATAATCGGTTATTCGATAGCTGATATAAAAAATCAACAAGATGCCGAGTCCGGCCCCCAGGGAAGAGACGAGTTTTTCCACCGTGGTTGCCCGAGGTTGCCAGCCAATGATGCGAGCCCAGTGCTTCAAGATTTATTTCTCTTCGGTTTGCGAATGACCTGAATGTCGTTATCGAGTAAATCCTGTAGCGTGTATTGCCCCAGTACGCCCATAAAAGCGTGCATGGCATCATTGAGTACATGCTTCAGGCGGCAGTTCGGCAACAATCGGCAAGGGGAAGCTTCGCAATTGACCGGGTCGAGCGTGGTCTCGAAGGCGCGCACGATGTCTGCCAGCGGTGCTTTGAGTGCAGCTTTATTGAGTGCGATACCACCGCCTTTGCCGCGCACGGTGTGGATGTAACCCAAGTGCCCCAGTTTGACCACAATCTTCGACAAGTGATTGGGTGAAATCTGGTAGTAATCACACAGCTGCTGAATGTGCACCAATTGATCGGCGGGTTGGTGTGCCAAATACAACAACGTGCGAAACGCAAAATCGGTTTGCTTGGTTAGCTGCATGAAAATCGACTCAAGCGGTTTACAGACCAAAAAGATGCGTATATTATGCATTTTCTAAAACATGCATACAATATGCATGTTAAGTCCAGAGGAGCAGTTATGACAACGTTGTTTGAGCGTATCGGTGGTGAGAATGCAGTTGATGCCGCAGTGGATGTGTTTTATGAAAAGGTATTGGCTGATGATCGCATCAAAGATTTTTTTGAGAATCTCGACATGGTGGCGCAGGCCAACAAGCAAAAGAAATTTCTCACCATGGCTTTTGGTGGACCGCATAACTACACCGGTCTCGATATGCGTCAGGGGCATGCCCATCTGGGAATAACCGACGAGCATTTTGATGCCGTGGTTGAAAACCTGGGGGCCACGCTAAAAGAATTGGGCGTTGCCGACAGTGATATCGCCGAAGTGGCTAAAATTGCTGAAAGTACGCGCAATGATGTGTTGAATCGCTGATCCAGCAAGCAGCTTTTCAAGGGTTGTATGAAAAGCCGGCGTCTCATGGTGCCGGCTTTTTTATGTGTCTGCTTGATGCGAGGGTTGTGAGAGCCGGGGTTGGTTATTCCGCCAGCGGCTTGATATAGGCCGTACCATCGGTATCCCACGGAAAGTGCAGCCACAGGTCTTGGTCCACTTCTTTTACGAAGGCATCGGCCAGCGGCTTGCCCTGCGGTTTGGCATAAATCGCCACGAAATACGCTTTAGGCAATAGCGCGCGGGCAATGTTGGCGGTGTTGCCGGTATCCACCAAATCATCCACCAGCAGCCAGCCGTTGCCGTCTTCGCCGGGCATGCCCTTGAGAACGCTCGCCTCGCCTTGGGCGGTGTGCTCGTAACTGGCAATGCACAGGGTGTCTATCAGCCGAATGCCCATTTCGCGTGCCAGCAGAGTGGCCGGTATCAAGCCACCACGGGCAATGCCGACAATGCCATGGTACTCGCGGCCCTCGGCCAGCAGCTGTTTGGCCAATGCGCGGGTATTGCGGTGTAACTCGTCCCAGCTGATGCAGTACTCGCGTGGCATGGTGATCTCCGGAAGAATGGCGCGGCTATTGTGGCCAAATTTGCAGGCCGGTGAAAGAGCAGGTGAACTTTTCGCCCAAAGCAGACACTATAAAAGGCAGTGAGGCAGGAATACCCAATGCTTGATACCACGCCGTTATTGGCCCAAACCGATTTTCCCGCAGTCACGCGCGGCGTGCTCGATACCGTGCAGGTGAATCTGGGTTATCGCTGCAATTTAAGTTGTGTGCATTGCCATGTGAACGCAGGCCCCGCGCGCACCGAGATGATGACGCCTGAAACCGTTGCCACGGTGATCGCTTTTTTAGAAGCCTCGAACATCAAAACCCTGGATGTCACCGGCGGCGCACCCGAGATGCACCCGCAGTTTCGTGAATTGGTGATCGCAGCGCGTGCATTAGGCGTTGAGGTGATCGACCGTTGCAATCTCACCATTTTGCTAGAGCCCGGCTTTGAAGAGATGGCGCAATTTTTAGCAGAACACGGCGTGCATGTGGTGGCCTCATTGCCGTGTTATTCATCAGGCAATGTCGAGCAGCAGCGCGGCAAAGGCGTGTTCGCGCAAAGCATTGCGGTGTTGCAGCGTTTGAATGCCTTGGGTTACGGGCAAGGTAATGGCCTGCAACTGGATTTGGTATACAACCCGGTGGGCGCGCACCTGCCGCCCGCGCAAGCCGCATTGGAAGCCGACTACAAACGCAAACTGGGCGATGAACACGGCGTGCAATTTGATCGTCTGCTCACCATCACCAATATGCCGATCAGCCGTTTTGGCAGTGTGTTGCTCGCGCACAACGATTACGAGCGTTATATGCAATTGCTGAAAGACAATTACCATGCCACGAACCTGCCGGGTGTGATGTGCCGCAGTCTCGTCAGCGTGGATTGGCAGGGCCGCGTCTACGACTGCGACTTCAATCAAATGCTCGGCTGGCCGATGCGAGCAGACGATCCACTGGCGAGCCCGCATGTGATGCTGGCCGATTTACTGGATCGCAATCTGCAAGGGCAGGCGATTGTGATTGGCGAGCATTGTTACGGCTGCACGGCAGGTCAGGGCAGCAGCTGCGGAGGTGCGCTTGGCTAAACCATTATTCAGTATTGTGATGCCGGTTTTGAATGAAGATGAACGCATTCATGCCGCCCTCATGCGTCTGCAAGCATTGCGCGACGCCGGTGTGGAAGTGATTGTGGTCGATGGCGGCAGCCACGATGAAACCGTGGCACTGGCAACGCCACTGGCCGATCAGGTGATTACCGCCATGCCCGGGCGCGGCGCACAAATGAATGCCGGTGCCGCCCAGGCACAGGGCCGGTTTTTGTTATTCCTGCATGCCGATACCGAGTTGCCTGCCAATATTGCGCAATGGCTTGGTTTGTTGACGGATAAAGACCCGGCATGGGGTTATTGCACGGTGCGTTTATCCGGCAATGCAAAGCCGTTGCGTGTTGTCGAGTGGTGCATGAATGCGCGTTCGCGCATCACGCGCATGCCCACCGGTGATCAAATGCAGTTTGTGCGTGCCGATGTGTTTCGCTTTATTGGCGGTTTTGCCGACATTCCGTTAATGGAAGATATTCATCTCGCCAAACGCCTGCGCTGGAAGCACCCGCCGTTTCGCATTGAATCGCCAGTGGTCACATCCAGCCGCCGTTGGGAGCAGCACGGCATGGTGCGCACGGTGTTGTTGATGTGGTGGCTGCGATTGCAGTACGCATTCGGCGTGTCGCCGTACAAGCTGGCAAGGCAGTACCGTGGTTCATGAATGCTTGATTATTCAGTTTGCCAAAGCGCCGGTGTTGGGCGCTGTGAAAACGCGCCTGCAGGAATCTTCCGGCATTCCCGCGCAGGCGGGACAAGCGAAGCGCAGAACAGCCGAAGGCTGGCCCGAAGAGCGAGAGCATCAGGATCGAGTAATCCAGCTTTTGACTGCAGAGCAGTCCCTTCAATTGCACAAAGCCTTGGTGCAGCACACCTTGTCTGTGTTGGTCGCCTGTGAACAAGCCACCGTTGAGTTGTGGGGCAGTGACGATCACCCGTGGCTGCATGAGCTGGCCGCGCAACAGGGTGTGCCGTTGGCAGTGCAGCAGGGCGCTGAGCTCGGCGAACGCATGCAGCATGCCCTGCATGACGGCTTGCAGCGTTATAAAAAAGTCATTTTGGTGGGCAGCGATTGCCCGGGCATGGATGCGGATTATCTTACGGCTGCGATCGCAGCCCTTGATGCGACGCCTGCGGTCATTGGCCCGGCTCACGATGGCGGTTATGTATTGATCGGCACCACCACGCCCGATATCCCGGTGTTCAAGGGCATGCCTTGGGGTAGTGATTCGGTGCTGCAACAAACCTGCGAGCGACTGACGGCGCAGGGCGTGCGCTACACGCGGCTTGCGCCCAAACACGATATTGACCGGCCAGCGGATTTGCCTCACGTGCCCGAGCGATTCCGGCCGCCGATGGCTTAAAGTCTTCGCCGGTTGAATCGCTGGCGGTGTTACTATGCATCACAAGAGACTGCTGCCCGAGAGCCGATGAAAACCCCGAAGCGATTACAACCCCTGCTCGATGACGGCCTGATTGACGAGGTGTTGTTTCAGTTAATGAGCGGCAAGGAAGCGCAGGTGTTTGTGGTGCGCTGTGGCAGCGACATCCGTTGTGCCAAAGTCTATAAAGAAGCCAACAAACGCAGTTTCAAACAAGCCGTGCAATACCAGGAAGGCCGCACCGTGCGCAACTCGCGCCGGGCGCGTGCCATGTCCAAGCGCACCCGCTACGGCCAAAAAGAGCAAGAAAGCGCCTGGCTGAATGCCGAGGTTGACGCGCTGTACCGCTGCGCCCGCGCCGGTGTGCGCGTGCCCACGCCGCACGGTTTTGTCGATGGCGTGTTATTGATGGATCTGATCACCGATGAACACGGTGACCCGGCCCCGCGGCTCGATGAAGTCGATTTTGATGCCGAGACCGCGCGCGACTACCACCACCAAATGATGATGGAAATCGTGCGCATGCTCTGCGCAGGCTTAGTGCATGGCGATTTATCGGAATTCAACGTGTTGATCGATGCCGACGGCCCGGTGGTGATTGACCTGCCGCAGGCGGTGAATGCCGCCGGCAACAACAACGCGCAAATGATGCTCGCGCGTGACGTGAATAACATGACCGCCTATTTCGGTCAGTTCGATAAAAGCCTGCTGCTCACCCATTACGCCGAAGAGATCTGGCATTTATTCGAGCACGGCAATTTACATCCTGACGTGAAACTCACTGGCGAATTCGAGCACAGCAATGTCGCGGCCGATATTGCGACCATGATGCGCATTATTGAAGATGCCAAAGCCGAAGAAGGCGAACGTCAGGAGCGGGAGCGGGCGGCGAGGGATGGGGAGTTTGATTGAGGGGCAGGGTGGGAATGTGACTCTGGGCTTCCCCACGTTTAACGGACACTCCAGATAGGGGACAATTCCCCAAAAGGAGTGATTCATGACCCGCAAGACCTACACCCGCGAATTCAAGATCGAAGCCGTTCGCCTGCTCAAGCAAGGCAAGAAACCCGGGGCTGACCT
>DATCSK010000004.1:0-88007 GCA_036568505.1 Pseudomonadales bacterium
GGATAACCGCGAGCCGGGCTTGGCCGACATTGAAGACATTCGCCTGCCGGTGACCATGATCAAAACCGATATCTATGACGGCGCATGGACAACCTCGCTGATCGCCATTCCTGAAATACGCTTCAGCAAAAACCCGCCCATCGGTAACGATTTTTACACCGCGTTTTCATCCCTCTCCGGCCAGGCCCTGTTGGTGGAAGACGACGAGCCCGAAGATTTTGCCGACACCAGTTGGGCGGCCAGCGTGACCGGTATTTTCTCGGGCTGGGATATTTCGTTTAACGCTGCCCGCACATGGCGCGATCAACCTTATGTGGCACCCGCCCCTTACAACGGCAACCCGACCAGCACCTTGCTGCAATCGACCTTCAAGCACAGCCGCATCACGTTGCTCGGTGCCGGTGGCAACCTGACGCACGGCGCCTGGCTGTACAAATGGGAAGCCGCCTACATTGATGGCATTGATTACACCACCGCATCGCCACTGACCATCACGCTACCGACACTGGGTCCCACGACGGTGCCCTTTCCTACCGACACCACCGAAACCTCACGCGTTGATATTCTGGCCGGTGTTGATTACTTCGGCATTGCCGACACCACCTTGTCGGTTGAAATCGCCAATCGTCATATCCGCAATTTCAGCGACAACATGTCGCCGTTTTACGAATACCGCGACATGATGGAAACCGCCGTACGCGCCACGCGCAGCCTGTGGCACGACCGCCTCAACCTCACTGCCGTTGGCACTGCATTCGGTGAGCGCGCGCAATACGGCTCGCTCATTCGTCTGGAAGCCGATTACGAATGGATGGACGGGTTAAACATGAAAGCCGGTGTGGTGACCTATCAATACGGCGAGAGACCGCCGTTTACCCACATTGAAGACAACGACCGTGTGTTTGCGGAAGTGAAGTACAGCTTCTAATTCTCCTCTTAATACCACTGTTGACTGGATACTGAATCTTGAACATCAAGCTTGCGGTTGAAAATGCGTTCGAGCGCTGGAGTGAAATCGTGGTCAGCCACCGCTGGCCGGTTCTGCTCATTACCCTGTTGTTTACAATCGCCACCGCACCACTGATCAAAAACGGTTGGCTGGATGTTTCGGTGGAATCGTTCCTGCCCAAGGACGACCCGGTCATTGTGCGGTACGACGATTTCCGCCGCAGCTTTAACACCACACCAGGCTCCACCATCGCCATCCATTTCAAAGACGGCGCCTTCACGCTGAAAAATCTCGAGACCCTGCGCGCCATCCACAAAGACCTCGAAGAGAACGTTCTTCACGTCAAGGACGTCACCAGCTTGTATAACGTGCGCTACTCCCGTGGCGATGGCGACTACCTGCGCATCGATGAGCTGCATGAGCTGTGGCCAACCACTGAAGCCGACATTCCCGCGTTTCGCGAACTGGTGTTAAGTAACCCCAATTACATCGGCAAGCTGATTTCTGCTGATGGCAGCATGGTCAATATCGTGGTCAACCCGCAGGTCTTTGCCCAAGGCGACGTCACTCCCGGCACCGAAGACATTGATGAACTGTTTGCCGGGTTTGATGACAACGTCATCGGCGAAGGCAATCAGGACAGCATGGCGTTGTTTTCGCCAAAAGACGAAGTGGATTTTGCCAAAAGCATCATGGCGGTCGGTGAGCGGCATCGCTCGGATCACTACACCCTCTACGATGTGGGCGGCCCGACCATGAACCTCCAGTTGAGTCAGGACATCCAGGAGGTTACCACCAAAACCAGCCTGATGGGCTTTGGCATCATCATCGTGTTGCTGGCCGTGCTGTTTCGCCGACTCTCCGGCGTATTGATCCCCTTGCTGGTCGTGATCCTGTCGCTGCTGATCACATTGGCCTTATGGCCAACCCTGGGTTACGCCTTTAATGCCAACACCCAGATCATCCCGACGTTTATTCTGGCCGTGGGCATTGCCGATGCCGTGCACATCCTCAGCATTTTTTACCGCTATTACGACAACGGCATGGACAAACACGAAGCCATTGTGCTGTCGATGAAAAAGACCGCCATTGCCGTGCTGATGACATCCATCACCACCGCGGCCGGTTTATTGTCTTTCCTGTCGTCGGAAATGATCCCCATCAAGACCATCGGCATCTTCGGCGCCATTGGCGTGATGTTCGCCCTGTTCTACACACTCTCGTTTGTGCCCTGCATATTGGCCATCCTGCCCATCAAGCGAAAAGCACACAACGGTCAGGAACGCGCCAGTGTCTTGCTCGATAAGATTGATGCGTTAATCCGTTTTCTCGGCGATTTTTCCGTTCGTCATGCAAAAGGCATTATTGTTGTGACCTCCGTGATTGCGATAGTGTCATTGACCGGCATCAGCAAGATCCGCTTTGATCATGACCCCGTCAGCTGGTACCCGCTCGAATCGGATTTCCGTCAAGGCTTTGCGCTTCAAGACAGCATGATGGACGGCACTATCAATTACCAATTGGTGGTGTATTTCAATAAAGAGAATGCCCTGCAAGACCCGGCCGTGCTGCGCTGCATCGAAGACATCGAAACCACCATCAAGCAGTACCGGTTCAAAAACACCCAAGCAACCGAAGTGATTTCATTACTCAGCGTGGTGAAAGAAACCCACCAATCACTGAACCAGAACGACCCGGGATACTTCATCATTCCCGACGATCAGCCCACGGTTGCGCAAGAATTGCTGTTGTTCGAAAACAGCGAATCGGATGACATACTCGATTATTCAGACTCCACCTTCAGCACCGCCCGAATCAACGTCATCGCGCCCTGGGGCAACATTCTCGATTACCGCGATTACCTGAGCGGTCTGGAAGCTGCCGTACAAAACACCATTGCAAAACACGGCATGACCGATGCCCAATTCGCTTTTACCGGCCTGCTGCCCATTTTTGCCCGCACAACCTACGCCATGCTGCAAGGCACGGTTTACAGCTACCTGTTGGCATTTGTGCTGGTGGCCTTGCTGATGATTCCTTTAATGGGTGATGTGCGTCGCGGCCTGCTGGCGTTCTCCCCCAACATCACGCCCATTTTGATCACACTGGGGCTGATGGGCTGGATGGGCATTCCCATCAACATTTTCACCAGCCTGCTCGGTTGCATCGTGATTGGCATCTCGGTGGATGACACCATTCACTTCATGCATCACTTCCGAAAATACGCCAACGACATCCACGATCCGCGCGAAATCGTCAAACGCTCGCTCGACACCTGCGGCCGCGCCATTGTGTTCACCTCGATTGTGCTGATCGGCGGTTTTATCGTGCACATCACCGGCATGCTGTCGATCAACAAGCAGTTCGGCTTTTTATTGAGCCTGTCGATTTTGATTGCCCTGCTCGCCAACCTGTTGATTGCACCGGCCATGATGACGCTGTACTGGAATAAAAAATCGTCGCTGGACAATCTGGAAAAATCCTGAGTCCGGATTCAAAAATCGACAGGCGGACTGGCTGGCGCCAACAAAAAGGTATAGATTTGTCCATTAATGCCTAAATATAGACATGCCTAGATATAGGCATTAATGGATATATCTAGGCACTGTCGTAGAGTTCACTGTTAGAGCAATACTGAACAAATATACAGCTCTCGGTTGCAAGCGGGAATAAAAGCGGACATAATGTCCGAAATAATTCCTAGATAGAGATTCCGCATATGCAACAGCTTGACCCGCTGAACCTGCTTCGTAGCGCAAGAGCAAGGTATACACAGAAACAACTAGCTGAAATTCTTGAAGTTGATGTAAGGACCGTCAGACGCTGGGAAGTTCGAGAAAACGAGCCTCCCGCTTATCTCTCTGATGCAATCAGACAAAGAATCCTTCCATTGGTAAACGACGTTGCCAATGACAGTACCGCCTTTCGATTTATCGACTTGTTTGCGGGTGTTGGCGGGATACGCCTTGGCTTTGAGGCGCATGGTGGCCAATGTGTTCTTACCAGCGAGTGGAACAAATTCTCACAACAAACTTATCTGGCCAACTTCCCGGAAACATCCAGCCATACATTCGTTGGTGATATTACACAAGTTGATGAAAGCGATGTACCCGACCATGAAGTCCTGTTGGCCGGGTTTCCCTGTCAACCTTTCAGCATAGCCGGTGTATCGAAGAAAAATGCTTTGGGTAGACCTCATGGCTTTGAGTGTACGACCCAGGGAACACTCTTTTTTGATGTCGCAAGAATAATCGCAAAAAAAAGGCCAAAGGCATTTTTACTGGAGAACGTTAAAAATCTGCTTTCTCACGACAAAGGAAATACTTTCAAGGTTATCCTGCAAACCCTTCGGGATGAGCTTGGCTACGAGGTTCACTATAAGGTAATTGATGGCCAACATTTTGTACCGCAACACCGCGAACGAATTTTGATCGTTGGATTTGATGGTAAAACAGATTTTTCATGGGATGACTTGAAACTTCCTGCCAAAGGCTCCGTAAGACTTTCTTCTATTCTCCATCCTCAGAATGGTAGCGAAGCCGCAGAAGAGCCGTACACAACCGGAGAAAATGCCAAGGTAAACAGCAAATACACGTTAACTCCCAAACTTTGGAAATATCTACAGGATTATGCGGAAAAGCATCGAAAGGCCGGGAACGGGTTTGGTTTTGGGCTTGTAGATGGCGATGCTATAGCGAGAATGTTGCCACCAAGATACTACAAAGATGGCTCTGAAATACTTGTAGATCAAGGAAGCAGAAAGCGACCGCGCCGGTTAACGCCACGAGAGTGTGCGAGGTTAATGGGATTTCCAGACACTTTCAAAATCCCTGTCAGTGATACTCAAGCTTACAGGCAATTTGGCAATAGTGTGGTTATGCCTGTTATCAAAGAGGTGGCGAGAATAGTGGTTCCTCATATTCAAATATTGTGTGATGAAGAGCGTGAAAATATAAAACAATTATCATTATTTTCAGGAGCCTCGCATGACCACTAAGGGATGGACGAGACAACAGTTGCTTATTGCGTTTGGTCTTTATTGTCAGATGCCGTTTGGGAAAATGCATTCGCGCAACCCTGAAATAGTTAAATATGCAGAGCTAATAAACAGAACACCTTCTGCATTAGCAATGAAATTGACCAACATTGCTAGCCTTGACCCTGCAATAATTTCTACAGGCCGAAAGGGACTTTCTGGGGCTTCTTCTGCGGATAAGAAAATGTGGGAAGAAATGCAAAAAAATTGGGAAACCTTCGCCCTTGAATCAGACTCCGCAATGATCAAGATTACAAAAAGTGAAGATCGGAATGACACTTCCGAACCTGATGAAAAAGATGAAGATGATCACACAGGTTTCGACAAGGAAATTAAAACTAAAGTACGCATAGGGCAGAGTTTTTTTAGGCGCTCTGTATTAAGTGCATATAACTACAAATGCTGCATAACTGGTCTTTCTCTGCCAAAGCTGTTGGTTGCTAGTCATATTATCCCTTGGCGTTCAGATCCATCAAATAGACTAAATCCAAGAAATGGATTATCACTCTCTGTGCTGCATGATAAGGCTTTTGATCTTGGTATTATCACTATAAATAATGACATGACAATTCGAGTGTCAAATGTTAGAGATTCTAAGAGCGATCAGTTCTATCAGTCTGCTATTAAAAGCTATGATAAAAAGCCAATTGCTTCACCAGAAAAGTTTGCGCCGCTTCAGGAGTTTCTCGCCTATCATAGGGATAACATTTTTCAAGGGTAGCTTATGAATATATTGCTGGATTATCTATACCGGGATGCTGGTAATAATAAATTATGGGGAAATGTTATCTTCTCAAACCACTTAAATATTGAGTTGGCCACATTACACGAGGACGTGAAAAATGCACTGATTGATGGCGAGTTCTTTGTTGCTGAGGATGTTTTTCTTCCATCCTTGCGTTTCGATTTCCCTGATAATGATTTGGATCATGGATGGCATGAATATTTTTCTGTCAAAGGAACATCAGAGCTATCTAACGATAGTTTGAATAGAGATATTAGCGAGTTTATTAACGGATTGACTTTGTCGAAGATGAGGAATTGCTATTGAAGTTTCTGAAGACACCTATCTTGATGAAATGATAGAGAGGTTCTCTGGACGATTTCCAACGACCAAGGAGTTTTCTGCTTATGCCAGAAAAACGCTCCCTGATATTCACCCTCAAGATGGCCATGATGAGGTTCTCATGGCATGGATGGAAAGGGAAGAAATACTATTTAGAACTCTTGAAAAACACATTATTGGTGAGAGATTGGTACAGGGCTTTGATGGTGACGTAGACGGTTTTATTTCTATTTCTCTCTCCGTGCAAAACAGAAGAAAGAGCCGTGCGGGTCTTGCATTTGAAAATCATCTTGAAATTCTTTTTCAAGAGTGCGGAATTCGATACTCCAGAACTCCTGTTACCGAGCATAAGTCAAAGCCTGATTTTATTTTTCCTGGAGAACAGGAATACCGCGACAGATCATTTGACTCATTGCGCCTTACGATGCTGGGTGTTAAATCTTCTTGTAAAGATAGATGGAGGCAGGTTCTCGCTGAGGCAGACCGTATAGAAAAGAAGCATTTGCTCACTCTTGAAGCAGCTATAAGCAAAAACCAAACAGACGAAATGCAATCAAAGAAACTGCAACTGGTTCTTCCGCGCGGGTTACACAACACATATTCAGCCGAGCAACAAAGCTGGCTTATGGATGTTTCAGGATTTACAACACTTGTCCTTGATCGGCAGTCAGGTTATGAGTGAATGCTCTAACAAAGCGCTGCACTCGGACAATTTTTCCGCTGCGCTCCAAATTTGCCGCATAGCGCGGCGTTACATCTTTTAAAACACATCAACCCAACATAACGCTCCGTGCATTCCGCCTACTCTGCGCAGATCACTCACCTAACCCACCCGATACAGCACCCGCTCATCATAACCACTCACCACCGGCCACAACCCCGCCAGCGATTTGTCCAGTTCAATATCACCGGTATCCACTTGCAACGCCCTGCCATTTAACGCACTCAATTTACTTTTAGCCGATACCAGCACGATATTCGCGCGACCGATTTTTCGAATCACGGCAGCCGATAACATTTGATTGCCGCGCCCCAGCACAAAGCCCTGCCCGCCGGTAATGCCGAGCACCAGTTTCACGGGTCCCGTGTGGGCATCCAGCAATTGCAGCAAGCGGGCTTCGTTGGCATCGGCGGCGATGACGGCACCGTGGTGCAACACATCAACCCCCATCACGCTGTGCGGCAGGTTTAAGTAATCGAGTAACGCGCAGGCGGTGGTGCCGGGCCCCACCAAACATAGAGTATTAGGCGTTAATTGCTCGGCCAGCCAGCTGGCAATCTCGTACTGCACTAGCGGCTCGCTTTCGCGGCCGCTTTCTTTGACGTGTTGCAAATACTGCGCTTCCACCGGCACTAACAATTCGCCGTAAAAGCGCGAGCGGATGCGCCCTTCGCGCAATGCGGCTTCATCGATATCGCGAATCTCGGCGGCGCGTAAACCCACCACCCCGCCGGCGGCCAATTGCGCGATCATCTCACCGGCGGCTTCCGGCGAGACGGCAAACACGCCGGAATGCATTTTCACACCGGCCGGAATACCAATCACCGGCACGCGGCCACCGACGGCATCGAGCACATCGCGCGCCGTACCGTCACCACCGGCAAACACCAACAGTTCAACACCGGCCTCGCACAAGGCTTGTGCTGCATTGCGGGTATCACTGGCTTCACTGGGCGTATTGGCCGCCGCATACACACTGCGGGCGTTTGTGCCGGTTTGTTCACAAATCCGCGCGCCCATATCGGCTGCACACGTTAACCATGCAACGGCGGCATCGCAGGCGGCCAAGGCACGAGCGGCGCGCTCACCGGCACGCGGCACACTGCCCGACGCCAAGGCTTGTTCACGAATCGCCGCGCCATCACTGCCCTTTAACGCTACCGGCCCGCCAATGCCGGCATAGGGGTTGATGATGAGACCGGCTTTCAACATACGGCAAAGCCTGCGGCTTTCAATGCGCTGGCGAGTGCTGCGTCGGCGCACGGCATTGACCAGGCCGAGAACTCCGGCCGTGCTGCGGCGCGTTGCCGGCAGGCATCAAAGGCTTGTGCAATATCCGGCCCTTGCATGGCGGCACGAAACTGCGCATCCAGAACCGTGATATCGCTGGCCTGCGCAATCGCATCCGCGACTGACACACAGTGCAATGTACCGGCCTGCGGCAATACCGGTGGCTGCCATATCGGTTTCACGCCTTGCCACTCACAGAATGCTTCGTAAATCATCTGCAAGCCGCGCTGCTTGCCGGCTTGGCTGTAACCGGCAATGTGCGGTGTGCCGATGGCGACTTTCGCGAGCAACTCGCCATTGGGCTTGGGCTCGCCCTCCCACACATCGAGTACGGCGTGCATGGCAGGCTGCTGATTCAAATGCGCGAGCAAGGCACGGTTATCGACCACCGCACCGCGACAGGCGTTGATGAGCCATGCATCGGGCTTTAGGCAGCTCAGGCGCCGGGCGTTCAACCAATGCTGTGTGGCGTGTTCGCCACTGGCGACCAATGGCACATGCAAGCTAATCACGGGCTCATGCAACAGATCGTCGGCATGCGCCAAGCGCTGCCAGCGCGGATCGGCCGATGCGACCAACGGGTCAAACCAGCGCACCTCCATGCCCAACAGGCTGGCGATGGATGCGACCCGCCGCCCGGTTTGCCCCAAACCCATCACACCGATGCCTTTGCCGGCCAATGATTGCCCCGTGCGTTGGGACAACTGCAGCAAGGCACCGGCCACGTACTCGGCCACGGCCACGGCATTGCAGCCGGGCGCATGCGCCCAATGAATGCCGGCTGCTTCGAGCGCTGCCGTATCAAGGTGATCAAAACCACTGGTGGCGGTGGCGACAAATTGAAGCCGGCTGCCAGCGATCAGGCTTGCGGTTACCGGCGTGATTGAACGCACCAGTAAAACATTGGCATCGGCAACGGCGGCGGCATCAATCGCGCGGCCCGGCAATACCCGCACGTCGCCGAATCGGGCGAAGGCAGCGGTTACACCGGCCAGTGCAGAGTCAGCAATAATTTTCAATGAAAACAGCCTGTTAGGGTTTTTATGTTATGTGCTTTCAATCTACCACGGCGCCTCGTGCACGGGGTGCGCGGCCTGCACTTGCAGGCGCTGATAATACGGCGCGCTCAAATAATCGCGCCCTGCCAACAGGTGCTGCATGTACCAGGCCTCGGGCAGCAAGTCAGCGGCAATCACCGCAGGATTGGCGATATACACCCAGGCCGGAATCACCCGCCCGGCCGCCTGCAGCAAAAATACCTCGCGGCTGTACAACCGGGGCGCGCCTTCAAATTCGTCGAGTTTGCTGATTTCAGCGCTGTCTTGCAGCCGGTACAGCACGCCTTCGACCGACTCGGCCGGCGCATGCACCACATTGGCATACGCGCAGCAGGGCCGGTCGCTGGCACGCTTGTTAAAGCGCAGGCCGTGGCGCGGTAGCACGGCCGGCTGCTGCTCGTGCCAGACCAGACCGCGAGCGGCCATGCGCGCGGGGTTCATATTGGAGCCGTAGGCAAAATAAAACGCTGTCATGGCTTGGCATTACTCGATTAGCGACCCTATACTCAAGACAGGGATTGAAGTGGAGGATTCGCTGCGATGGCAACACTCAACCGTTCACCCAAGCGAGCAGCCCTTGCGCACACCTGATGCCGGGCATGTCATCTCACTCGATCGTTGGCGCTGCGAACACGCCAAGAAAGCCCCTCTCCCTCTGCGATTAGCACCCGAACTCGATACCTTTCAGATCCTCTACCGCAACAGCCGGCATCATAACAAACTCTATGCGCTCGATATTATCGGCTGGGCATTGATGAGCGATGGCAGCGTCGATGCCTTGGTGCCGTGGATGAACCGGCTGCATTTTGCGCGCCGCATTGATGACCCGCTCTGCGGGCACTGGGAAGGCTATTACCTGCCGGGTGCCGAATTGATTCTGGAAGAACCGCCCTCGTTCAAGGTGCAAGAGCTCGAATCGGCTGCGGCCTATTTTGGGCTCACCGAAACCGATGGCCATATTTGCCCGCAAGCCCTGCCCGATACCTCCGGCACCTGGGCACTGCTGTACGATGCCGACCGACACAAATTGAAGCTCGAACCGGTGGCCCGCTGGCTGCTGGATGAACACGGCATTTTATTGGGCGAGCTGTATGCCGATGATAACCAGCCCGATGCCATTCTGGCGTTGCCGGGCAACCCGGAATTCCGTTATTTTTTGCACGAATCGGTGGTGCAGCAACTCATGGACGGCGGTGACGAGGCATTCAACGCGCTGGCCGAAAGCCTGCAACACTGATGGCTTACGCTTTGCGGATGCGGTAGACGTACTGACCGTCATCGTGCGCTTCAGCCAGCAACAACTCGTGGCCTAAAAACGTGCAGAACTTGGGGATGTCACGTTCAGTGGAAGGGTCGGTCGCTATCACCGCCAACACATCGCCACTGGCCATCTCGCGAATTTTACGGTGCAACAGCATCACCGGCTCGGGGCATAAAAGCCCCGTGGCATCGAGAGTGTGTTCGGTGGCGGTCTGGCTCATGGGATTTTCGGGTCGAGCTCTTCGGCAGGCAAAATGGTCACGCTTTCAAGCACTTCATCATACACGATGACCGCGCGGCCCCGATCGATTTGCCGACGCAGCCGCTCGACCTTTTGCGGCAACGATAACTCGACCGCGCCGTAATCGGTGCCTTCACGCAGCACATACGACTCCAGCAGGCCTTGCAGCGTATCGGGCGATAAATCACTGGGCGCAATGCGTATCATGGGGGTTCACGGCTCCGTTTCGGCTGCTGCTATCTTAAAGTAAACTGAGTGCATTAAAACCGACTTCAGACCATCAGCAGGCTCCCTCATGCAAATGCACCTGGTACTCACCTTTATTGGCAACGACCGCCCCGGCCTGGTTGGGCAATTATCGAACACTGTCACCCAGCACGGCGGTAATTGGCTTGAGAGCCGCATGAGCCGGTTGGCTGGCAAGTTTGCCGGCGTGACCCGTATCAGCGTACCCGCCGCACAAGCCGAGGCGCTGATTGCCGCGTTGCGCGCCCTGCACAGCGATGGCTTGGTGGTCACCGTCGAAACCGGCCACGACATTGCCGACGCACCCGCTCGAAAACTCACCCTGAGCATTATTGGCCCCGACCGGCCCGGCATTGTGCGCGAAGTCTCGCAAGCCCTGCACGCCCGGCAAATCAATGTCGATGACATGGAAACCGATGTGGTGAGCGCCCCGATGACAGCCGAAGCACTGTTTACCGCCACCGCCACCTTGCGATTACCCGACAGCGAAGACCGCATTGCGCTGGAAGAAACGCTGGATGCGATTGGGGAACGATTGGGTGTGGAGATTGCTCTGGAAGATTAAACACTATCACCCAGAGGCATCACCATGATTTACCGAATTACCCGGAAATACATTCGCCAGCAGCAACGGCATGAATTTGCCTTTATCTTAGTGCTTTCAGCACTTTTCCTTTCTGCTGCCTATCAACTGATAACGGCCAAAAACCTCGAAGGCATCTTATGGCCCGTATTGGCAATACTGTTATTGCCCCACCCTATATTCCGTGCATGCCCAAATATTCGCGCAGGCGAAAATTGTTATCCTGTTATTGAAATCAATGAAACGGCCAAAACAATCAAAGCATCACATGATGCCGAGTCAGCTACTGCTGATATATCCCAAATACAAAACTTACGGCTTCAATACCGGTCCGGGATAATTTCATCCATCATTCTGAAAACTCACAAAGAAGAAACATTGCGATTGTATGGCTATGAAAATCTTGAGAAAATCGCAGAGACTTTAGAAAAACTCACCCCGGTCGAAAATATCACGCGCGTCAAATTTTTCCACCATTGACCTATTTATTTTTTAATAAGCCTCTAGCCTTTACCTCTTAATTTCTGCCACACCCACCCCACCAAAAGCCCCAACACGGCCATCACCACCACCAATGCCACACACGCGCCGGCAATTTCGGCCATCACCCACGGATCAACACCAAACACCGTGATTGCGCCATACACAAAGACAAACAGTGCGACCAAGCCCAAGACCAGCGTGCGGTAACGTTTGAAGTGGTTTTTAAAACTCATGCTGCGACCTTCTCCATATTCTTTAAAAACAAACCTGCCAATACAAACGCCACGGCTGCGGCAACGGACGCCATCACAAACGCCCAGACCGGATTGATATCCCACAGCAGGCCGCTGGCGGCTGCCCCCACGGCGCCGCCGGCACCAAAACTGACGGCACTGTACAAAGCCTGCCCCTGGCCTTGATAACCGCCATCGAACTGTTGACGAACGTATTCAATAGCCGCTGCATGAAAGCTGCCGAATGTGGCGGCGTGCAGCAATTGGGCAATCAGCAACACCGGCCAGCTATCGACACCAAAAGCAATCATCAACCAGCGAACGGCTGCCAAGAATAAACTGGTGATTAAAATATTGGCAATGCCAAAGCGCGGCAACAAGCGGTGCATGAACATAAACAGCACCACTTCAGAGCCAACACCCAACGCCCACAGCACGCCGGTCATCATCGGATCGATGCCGTGCTCTTGCAGATAAATACTGAAAAACGCGTAATACGGGCCGTGGCCGACCTGCATTAAAAAGCAGCACACAAAAAATATGAGGATGGGTGGCTTTTTAGCCATGCGCAAAAACTCGCCCACGATACGCGGCGGGTGTTTCTTTTCGCGGCCATCCAGCGCCAGGCTGCACAGCCAGATACCGAGCAGCATGATCATCAATGCGTGCGGTAAATAATCAATCGGCAGGTATTCAAACGTCGCCCCCAGCACAAGGACTGCGGCAATAAAACCGACCGATCCCCACAGTCGAATCAAGCTGTAATGGTGGTAGCGCCCTTCCAGATGCGAGAGCGTGAGCACTTCGTATTGCGGCAACACCGCATTCCAGAAAAAACTGAACAACGCGATAACCAGTGCAAACCACGCAAACGAATGATCAAAAAACACGCCTGCAAAAAATACGGCCGCAAACGCCGCGCCCAGACGAATAATGCGCAAGCGTTGACCGGTGTGATCGGCCAACCAACCCCACAAGTTGGGCGCCACAATCTTGGTGGCCATAATAATGGCCGAAAGGTAGCCGATTTCCGGCGCGCTGAATTCGAGGTGTTTGAGGTACAGATTCCAGAACGGCACCAAGCCGCCCAGCACTGCAAAATAGAAGAAGTAAAAACCGGACAGCCGCCAGTAAGGCACCTGTTGCATGCGAACCCCTAGCCCAAATCGGGCGAGGCAGGAATCACCGGCGTTGCGCAGCGCACATCGGCATTCTGGGCGCGGTGACGCATGAAGTGATCCATCAGCACGATCGCCATCATCGCCTCGGCAATGGGCGTGGCACGAATACCCACGCACGGATCGTGACGGCCGTGCGTGGCCACTTCAACCGCTTCACCGGCACGGTTGATGCTTTTGCCGGGCAGGCGAATACTGGAAGTAGGCTTCAACACAATGCGCGCAATAATGTCTTGCCCGCTGCTGATGCCACCGACGATGCCGCCGGCGTGATTCGACAGAAAACCCTGTGGCGTCATTTCATCGCGGTGTTCGCTGCCCTTTTGCGCCGCTGCCGCAAAGCCGTCGCCAATTTCAACGCCCTTCACCGCATTGATGCTCATCAGCGCATGCGCCAAGTCGGCGTCCAGACGATCGAACACCGGCTCACCCAAACCCACCGGCATGCCCGTGGCGGTGACCGTGATCACGGCACCAATCGAGTCGCCGTCTTTATTGAGCGCCTGCATGTAGGCTTCCATCTCAGGCACCTTGCTGGCATCCGGGCAAAAAAACGGGTTGTTATCAATCTCGGCGAGATCCACCGTATTGATCGCAATCGGGCCTAATTGGCTTAAGTAGCCGCGCACGTTAATGCCACGCTCGGCTAAAAATTTGCGCGCAATCGCACCGGCGGCCACGCGCATGGCCGTTTCGCGAGCCGAGGAACGCCCGCCGCCACGGTAATCGCGAAAGCCGTATTTGTGCGTGTAGGTGTAATCGGCATGGTTGGGCCGAAAGGTATCTTGGATATTGCCGTAATCCTTCGAGCGTTGATCGGTATTCTCGATCAACAGCCCAATCGGCGTACCAGTGGTTTTGCCTTCGAACACGCCGGAGAGAATTTTCACGGCATCGTCTTCACGACGCTGGGTGGTGTAACGCGAGGTGCCCGGCTTGCGGCGATCAAGGTCTTGCTGGATGTCGGCTTCGGTCAGCGCCAAACCCGGCGGGCAGCCATCAATGATGCAGCCGAGTGCCTGCCCGTGGCTTTCGCCAAAGGTGGTGACTGAAAATAACTGCCCTATCGTGTTGCCGGCCATGCCGCGAATCCCTTTCCAAAAAACAATAGTAAATCAACCGCTTGCGGGCACTATTCTACGCATTCTCTGGTTGCTGTGCCACGCGCAGACATTAATTGAGCACCTTGTAGCCCCGATTGCGCAGGCAATTTTTAACCACCTGCTGCTTCTCGCGATTGCCACTGCCGGCACCCTTGGCACCACCGACCACCGCACCGGCACCGGCCCCTTGCTGCACGGTGCGGCTATTGCCCACTGCCGCTCCCACCAAGCCACCGACCACGGCACCGACCACCGCGCCCTTGCCGGCATCACCGGCTACCGAGACCTGATCGGCATACGATTCACACTCGGCCAGATCGTGCGGATAGTTCGTCATGTCCGACTGCGCTTCATCAATAATGATCTGCTTGCCGCCGCAGGCGATTAACACCATGCCCAACCCTGCCGCCAACAATACGGCCCTTACTGGATAGCTCATCCCTTCGCCTCGCGATTACAATGTTCAACCCATACCCGATTATGAACCAAGCCCATGGATGACGATAGCTACCGCGAGCAACACAAGCAGCGCCTCGCCTACATGCCGTGGCTCTACAGCAGCCTCAAGCCTGCTCATCGGGCCTGGGCTGCAGCATGGCAGGCCGACATTCAACACGATTTGTGTGCCTTGGAAACCGTGATCATCGGCCAGCATTGTTTTATTGCGCCGACGGCGCATCTTTTTGCCGAACCCGGCCGCACGATACGCATTGGCGATAACAGCCAGATTGCCGCTGACACCTTCCTGCATGGCCCGATTCGCTTGGGGAATCATGTCAGCATCAATCACGCGGTGTCGATGGACGGCGGTTCAGCCGGCATTACCGTAGGTGACAACACCCGCATTGCCTGTCATTGCACGCTGTTTGCGTTCAATCACGGCATGGCGGCTGAGCGATTGATCCGCGAACAACCGGTCAGCTCACGCGGCATCCGTATCGGGTGCGATGTCTGGATTGGCGCCAACGTATCGATTGTCGATGGCGTGACGATTGGCGATGGCTGTATTATCGGCATGGGCAGCGTGGTCACGCGTGACATACCTGCCGGCACCATTGCCGCAGGCAGCCCTGCGCTCATACTTCGCTCACGAGCAGCATCATGAAGCGCTTGCAAACGATATTGATGGCTTCTTTCTTGATTATGCCCTTCGTGGCGTATCTCGCCTGCGTGGCTTGGTTTTCGGTGAATGCGCCGTTTTGGGATGATTATCCGCGACTCCTGGAAAGCGTGAATAGCATTTTGCAACGCAACACACTGCATGAGCAGATGTATTTTCTGCTGATTCCGCATCCGTCCGGTCATTTACCCGTTGTCACGCGCCTGATCATGCTGGGCGAAATACAATGGTTTGGCGGCATCCACTTTACGCATTTATTGATTGCCGCCAATATCGGCTGGATTGCCACCGGCCTCCTGCTTTGCGCCTATTTAAAAAAACAGCACGGCGTCGGCTGGCGGTGGCTGGCACCCATTCCACTGCTGATGGCCGGCATTACGCACTGGGAAGCGATGGACTTCACGCTGACCGCATGGCAAATGTACTGGGGCGGTTGTTTTCTGGCCTTGCTCACATTGCTCGCACTGGAAAAGCGACACGGTTTTCTGGCAGCCATCAGTGCCATGCTGGCATTGTTTTTATCCGGCAGCGCGCTCGCGCTATACCCGATTGCGCTGCTTTACTTGCTGTACCGTCGGCGTTGGCTCTCTCTCGCTGCGTTTGCCCTGCCGTCGGCAATCGTACTCCCCCTGTATTTGCAGTGGTCGCCGATTGCGCGCCAAACCAGCATGGGTACGCCCGATATGCTCACACTCATCAGCAACGCACTGGTGTTTATTGGCAACCTGATCAGTACCGGCCAATACGATCTGTCAGCACTCACCGGCGTGTACTGCGGCATGGGTTTACTGTTAATGGTACTGGGCCTGTACGGTGCCATGAAAACCCAAGGCGCGGATGGCTTGAAGTTACTGCTGATCTATCTGGGTGCATTAGCCCTGATGGCCGCCGGCGGACGCGAAGCAACGGCTGTATCACGCTACAGCATGTTCTCCGTATTAACCGCGGTCACTGTCTATAGCTTATTCGCTATGCACATGCACCGCAGGAGCACGCGTCCATGGCTGCCGGTGATTGCCATGGTGATTGCAGCGGGGCTTTCTATCCACAGTTATGTGAGTTGCATACCACTGTTGCGGCAAAATCATCATGATCGCTCGCTTTCGATTCAGCAATTCACCGAAACCGGAGACCCTGCGCATTTACTGTGGTGGGACAAACCACGCGCCGCCGGTATTTTGAAGGATGCCAAAGATCTCGGCATTTATGATTACCGCAAGGCCGTGCCAGCCACCACTGACTAAATATTATTGATTGAGTAAATCCTGCGCACCGATCACAAACACCCCTTCACCGCCGTGCTCAAATTCAATCCAGACAAACGGCAACTCGGGGAATGCGGCTTCCAGTGCGGGCTGGCTATTGCCCACCTCACACACCAGGATGCCGTTATCGGTCAAATAATGCGGTGCATCGTGCAGAATGCGGCGCACGAAATCCAGGCCATCGGTACCAGCCTCCAAGCCCAACACCGGCTCGTGATGAAACTCCTTTGGCAACGATGCCATATCCGGCGCATCGACATACGGCGGGTTGGTGACAATCAGGTCATAGCGCCTGGCCGGTAATTGATTGAACAAATCGGACTGATAGGCATGCACCCGATGCCCGAGATCAAAGCGCGCAATATTACGCGATGCAATGGCCAAGGCCTCCGGCGATAAATCGGCCACGTCCACATCCGCTTCTTCAAACGCATGCGCACAGGCAATACCGATACAACCACTGCCCGTGCAAAGATCCAGAATGGCAGCGGGCTCTTGTTGCAGCCACGGCGAAAAACCGTATTCGATTAATTCCGCCATCGGCGAACGGGGAATCAATACCGACGGATTCACCTCAAACGGCAAACCACAGAACCACGCTTCACCGGTGATATACGGCAAGGGTTCGCGCTGCGCGATGCGACGCAGCAACCAATCCCGGGCTTTTTCAATGACCGCGGCATGCACGGGCCGGCTCAGCACCTCGTCGCTACTATCCAAGGGCAGGCCCGCCGCCGAAAACACCAGAAAGACACTTTCATCCCAAGGGTTATCACTGCCATGACCGAAATACAGATCAGCCGATTGCATGGCGGCATGCACCTCATCAAGCAAGGCTCCCACGGTGGCTGGCTGCACGATAATCTCCTGATGATCCATCACATCAATCCCTGCGTATTATGAACCATTAATCGGTGTTTGGCGGCATCCGCATCCTCTGCTACCATCGCCTGCCGTACACAGGGAACGACACCATGAAAGACGCTTTTGAAACCATCATTCGCCACGTCGGTGAAGACCTTAGCCGCCCCGGCCTGCTGGACACCCCGGATCGCGCTGCCAAGGCCTTTGAGTTCTTAACCCGCGGTTACAAGCAAACGGTTGATGACGTTGTGAACGGCGCGCTGTTTCCCTCAGACAATAACGACATGATCGTGGTCAGCAACATCGAGCTGTACTCTCTGTGCGAACACCACATGCTGCCCTTCATTGGCAAATGCCATGTGGGTTATATCCCGCAGGGCAAAGTATTGGGCCTGTCTAAAGTGGCCCGCATTGTCGACATGTACGCACGCCGCCTGCAAATACAGGAAAACCTGACTCACGAAATTGCGCAGACCATTCTGGATGTCACCGGTGCCGCCGGCGTCGGCGTGATTGTTGAAGCCAAACACATGTGCATGATGATGCGCGGCGTTGAAAAACAGAACTCGTCAATGAAAACGTCTTCCATGCTGGGTCAATTTCGCAAGAACGATACCACCCGTAAAGAATTCCTGACCCTGATTCGAAACGCCTGATAAAAACCCTAAAAAAACGGCTCTAAACATTCGACCACTGCAGCCGGCGATGTCATGTGCAGGTGATGATCGCCCGGCATCGTCTGCATGCGTAAATTCGGCAGCGCTTGAATGGCCGTCACCATGTCGCGATATTCGGCCATGCCTTTTTCTGCCAGCACAATCAGATTCGGGCACTGCACCGCTTTCGCAAAAGCCCGATTATGCGCATCGCTGAGTTTAAAAGCCGAGGCATACCGCAGGCGGGCATCCGTTGACCAACGCCATCCATCGCCCGCTGCCTGTAAATTGCGCCTGACCATCGGCTCCAATAAATCAGCAGGCAAGCGGGTATCACCCTGACGCGCCTTCACTGCATCGGCCACGCAAGCAAAAAGCGGAGCCTCCGAACGCACTCGATTAAAGTCATGCAAATGCCGGCCTAATTGCTCAGGCGCGGCTTCCGGTGATTGCGGCAGTGGCCAGAAGCCATCGATGAAAGCAGCTTTCTCGATACGATCGGGCATGCTGGCGGCCAATAGCATGGCAATCATTGCACCTCGCGAATGGCCCAATAGCGAAAAACGCTGCCAACCCAAAGCATCGGCTATCTGTAATAGCTCGCGCAAATCATCCCAAATGTTATAGCTGCCACTGAGTGGGCGATGCGCGCTGCGGCCATGACCGGCTAAATCGGGCGCCACGATATGCACACCCTGCCAATGCTTCGCCAGCGGTGCAAAACTTTCGCTGTTATCCAGCCAGCCGTGAAGTGCCAATACCCGGGTACCGGCATCGTCGCCCCAGCTTTGCAGGCTGTACGCCAGACCATTGACCGACAGCGCATGCTCGCGCGCAGCACTCATGCGTCAGCAGCCGAATCAATTTGCAACAATCGCATACAGCCGGCCGCTGCCCTATCGCCGTCAAGCCACGCCAAATTCGCCGTGCCCAGCATGGGCGTACGCTGACCGGTCAACAGCGATAACAGTTCACTGAGCACCGGGTTATGGCCTACCAATAAAATATCACCACTCACCGATTCGAGTGCCTGCATTAGCGCCGACATATCCGCTTCAGGAATCAATAAAGGTTGTTCTTTGAGATGCACAGGCTGACCGCAGGCATGGAAGACTGCCTCGGCCGTTTGTTGCGCACGCAACAAAGGACTCACCCAAACCAGGTCGGGCAGCGTTTGCCGGGCATGAATTAAATCACCGATGCGACGAGCATCCAGCCAGCCGCGCGGTGTTAATTCGCGCAAGGCATCACGGGAAGCATGGCCTGCTTCGCCATGACGCAACAACCCCAGTTTCACTGCAGACCGCCCGGCAGGACAAACTCCACATCAATATTCTGCTCGCTGCCCATCAGATCACCCACAACATCAGCAATCGCACGATGGTTATAGAGAATTTCATACAAACCGTCGGCCAGTGGCATGTACACATCCAACTCGGCTGCCTTGTCACGCACCAGCTTCAGGGTATTGATGCCCTCGGCCACTTGATCCATGTCAGCCAACACATCATCCAATGGCTTGCCTTCTCCTAACGCGTAACCCACACGATAGTTGCGACTGAGTGGCGACATACAGGTCACAATTAAATCACCGACGCCCGCCAAGCCTAAAAACGTTAATGGATTAGCGCCCAGACGAACGGCAAACCGGCTCATTTCAGCCAGGCTTCGCGTCATTAGCATCGCTTGCGTATTTTGACCCAAGCCCAATGCAGCACCCATGCCCGCCATCATGGCGTAAATATTTTTCAATGCGCCACCCAACTCAACGCCGTAACGATCGGTACTGTCATAGACACGAAAGTACGCACAATGCAGCAATGTTTGAATCGCATTGCATAACTCGACATCGGCACTGGCAATCACGCTACCGGTTAACTGGCGAGAGGCTATTTCACGCGCAAGATTCGGGCCGCTTAAAACACCCAGGCGAACGCCGGGCATTTCTTCTTCAATAATTTCACTCATCAGGCGAAAGCCGGATGGTTCAATACCTTTGGTCAGGCTCACGACCAATACATTGTCATCAATATACTGTGCGACCTGCTTTGCAACATCACGGCAGGAGCTGCTTGGTACGGCCATAAAAATGACATCGCTGCCGGACACGGCCTCGGCCAGATCGAGCGTGGCACGCAACTGCGGCGACAATGCATAGCCGGGCAGGTATTCGTTGTTACTGTGGTGCGTATTGATTTCAGTGGCGCGATCGGCATTGCGCATCCACAACCACGCTTCGTGACCATTTTCAGCCACAATGTTGGCTATCGCCGTTCCAAAGCTACCGCCACCAATTACGGCAACACGCACAGACGCTGTCATGCACAGACTCCTATCAAGGCTGGCCGTATTCTAACATGCCAGCCCGACCGGATAGGCCTCAAGCACTACCCAATAACAACCGGTTAGTCCGCTGGACAAACCCGGCCGGATCCTCAAGCCCTACACCGCCCGACAGCGCCGCCTGTTCAAACAACAACACCGCAAGGTCATCGAACACCACCGGATCATTCGCGGCTTGCAGACGTGCAAGCAATGCATGGTCCATATTGATTTCAAGAATCGGACGCGATTCCGGCACGTCTTGTCCTGCCGCCTTCAGCATCTGCCGCATTTGCAATCCCATATCCTGATCACCCAGCACCAGACAAGCGGCCGAGCCGGTCAATCGGCGCGTGGTTTTTACATCCGACACACGATCACCCAACGCGACACGTATTTTTTTCAACACATCGGCCCGATCATCGTCCGCATCGTCCGATGGCTTCTCTGGTTCACCGGCCCAAGCTGAAATATCCAAATCACCACGACCCACATCCTGCAAGGCCTTGCCGTCGAACTCGGTCAGGTAACTCACAAGCCACTCGTCGATACGGTCAGACAACAACAACACTTCAATGCCGTGCTTGCGAAACACCTCCAAATGCGGGCTGTTTTTAGCCGCATTAAATTGAGAGGCTGTCACGTAATAAATGACGGATTGATTCTCTTTCATACGACCGACATAGTCAGCCAATGACTGGTCTTGTGCCGGCAAATCCAAATGTGTGCTCGCAAAGCGTAAAAGACCGGCAATGCGCTCACGGTTGGCATGATCTTCTGCCATGCCTTCTTTCAGGACCGGCCCGAATTCATTCCAGAAGCGCTGGTAATTCTCCGTGGAATCACTGGCCAGATTCTCCAGCATGTCCAGCACACGTTTGGTCATCGCCGAACGCATGCTGCCAATGACGGGGCTTTCTTGCAACAATTCCCGGCTCACATTCAGTGGCAAATCATTGGAATCAACAACCCCTTTGATAAAACGCAGGTACAACGGTAAAAATTGCTCGGCATCATCCAGAATAAAGGTACGTTGTACATACAACTTCAAGCCGCGCGCGACATCACGATGATACAGGTCAAACGGGGCATGCGATGGCACATACAACAAGCTGGTGTATTCGTGCTTGCCTTCCACGCGATTATGCGACCAGCTTAAGGGCGCTTCGTAGTCGTGACTGACGTGCTTATAAAATTCTTGGTACTCCTCATCACTGATGTCTTGCTTGGCGCGCGTCCATAATGCTTTCGCCTGGTTCACCGGCTCATAACCGGCTGCCCCATCGTCTTTGGCAGGCGACTTCATCTTGACCGGCACGGCAATATGATCCGAATATTTTTTAACAATGGATCGCACGCGGAAATCATTAGCAAACTCGCCGGCATCATCTTTCAAATGCAGGATCACTTGCGTGCCTCGACTGGCTTTCTCACAGCGCTCTACGGTGAACTCGGCGCTGGCATCGGATTCCCAATGCACTGCATCGGAAGCCGCCAGACCCGCACGGCGAGTGATCACCTCAATGCGGTCGGCCACAATAAATCCGGAATAGAAACCCACACCGAACTGACCGATCAACTGCGAGTCTTTCTTGCTATCACCGCTCAAGTTTTTCATGAACTCGGCCGTGCCCGAGCGTGCGATGGTGCCCAAATGACTGATCACTTCATCACGGTTCATGCCGATACCGTTATCACTGATGGCGATGGTTTTGGCCTCACTGTCCACATCAATCGTAATGGCCAGGTCCGCATCGTCGGCCAGCCAATCGGCATGGTCCAACGCCTCGAAACGCAGTTTGTCGCAGGCATCCGATGCATTGGATATCAGCTCACGCAGGAATATCTCACGATTGCTGTACAGCGAATGGATCATCAGCTGCAGTAATTGCCGGGCTTCCGTCTGAAAGCCCAAGGTTTCTTTATTCGATGTTTCTTGCGGGGTAGCGTTACTCACAACCGCCTCCTGTCAGTGATAGGACAATGGCTTATTACTGAGGGCAGACTATGATTTTTCAAGGGCTGGCGTAAAATGCGCGCCTTGATCAGGAGCGACCATGACACCCCTGCAACGCGCGATCTGCCTGGCACTGGTCAGCGCCCTGCTGGGCTGCTTGGGAGCAGCCGCCAGCAAGCACATTGCCCCGGTTACCGGCATCGCCACCCTGATCGCGTCACAATACCTGATCAGCGCCTTGCTGCTGGCGCCCTCGTATGCCCGTCATGCGCAATGGCAACTGCCCCGCACGATCTGGGGCTGGCACATCATTCGCGGCGCAGCCGGCTTCTTCTGCTTTTTACTGTTCTATACCGCTCTGCAGCACATCCCCTTGGCCGACAGTGTGCTGCTGCGCAATGCCGCCCCCCTGTGGGTGCCGCTGCTAGGGCTGGGCATTGGCATTCGCATTGATTGGCGCACGGTGCCGCCCATTGTATTGGGCTTGATCGGCATCGCACTCATGATGAAGCCCGGCCAAGACGGCATCAGCCATTGGCACGTGATTGGCTGCCTGTCGGGCCTGGCTTTCGGTGTTGCCATGCTGGCAACGCGCGAATTGGTGCTGCGAGAACCGCAACCGCGCATTCTGATGATGTACTTTTTGATTTCACTGGCCTTTGCCCTGCCTTGGGCCGCGTGGGAGTGGCAACCCATTGCTGCCAGCAGTCTGCTGTGGCTAGGCGCGATTGGGGTATGCCTGTTTGGCTCATTACGCCTGTTCACGCATGCCTACAGCCTGGCATCGGCACAACAGGTTTCCCCCATCGCTTATACCAGTGTCTTGTTTGCAGGTTTGCTGGACTGGTGGTTCTGGCAACATGAGCCGGATACATTCACTCTGGCGGGCATGGGTCTGGTCATTAGCAGCGGGATCATGCTGGCCTGGCACCGAAAACCTAAGGCACTTTAGTGTACGCGTCCGGCGTGCTTGGCAAACGCCTTGCGAAGCGCTTGTACATCCACTGATGCTGTTCGGGCGCCAATTGAATGCATTGCTCAACCGCCTGGTTCAGTGCCCTGGCCGCTTGCTGATCGTCCGAGCTGGCTGCGCCCTCCACCGACTGGAATACCAGCTCAAAACCCTGGCCATTAGGCTTTCTTAACAAGACTGCCGACAGCACCACCGAATGATTGACTCGCGCCAAGGATGCGGTCAGTTTTCCGGTCAGTGCCATACGCCCAAAGAACGGAGCAAACACCCCGGCCTTATTTGAAGGCAGATGGTCTGCCAGCACCGCCGTGACAGACCCCTCCTTCAAGCGCTTCATGACTTGACGCACACCTTGAGAGCTCGCCGGTGCCATAACGGCATTTTGGCGGCTGCGCCGCCACTTCACGAAACACTCGAACCAGCTGGAGCGGATGGGCTTGTACAGCGCAGCGAGCGGTACACGCGCTGCCAGCCACGTGTTCATGACTTCCCAGTTACCCAGATGCGGCACAATCAGTACAACACCCCGCCCTTCGGCAAGCGCCTCATCAAATAGATGTTGGTTGCGCACACTGATCAATGCATTCACGCGCTCCGAAGACCACAGCCAAGCGACACCAAATTCAGTAAACCACTTACCCGCTTCACGAAAACTGGCTTTTACCATCGCTTCGCGCTCGGCGGCCGGCATATCGGGATAGCAGACCGCGATATTGCAACGCGCAGCGTGCACACGCTTTCGCCCCACCCGATACGCGCACTCACCCAAAAACGCACCCAAAGCCTGAGCCCACGCCAAAGGCAATAGCCCCAGCAAGCTCAGCACCATCACCAATAGCAGGTGCGCTATATTGTCGAAAAAAGCTCTCAACGCGAATATTCCCGAATTAACATCATGCCAACACGGGCATTGTAACGCAGTCGCATAATGCGAAACGATGGCCGATAAAAAGGCGGTCATAGACCGCCTTTTTTATTTCAACTCACACTCAGGATGCCAACTTCCAGCCGGTGATTTCAGAAAGCGCTTTTCCGATATCCGCCAGACTGCGCACGGTTTTGACACCGGCAGCTTCCAATGCGGCAAATTTTTCATCCGCCGTACCTTTACCACCTGAAATAATGGCACCCGCATGACCCATGCGCTTACCGGCAGGCGCCGTCACACCGGCAATATAAGACACAACCGGTTTGGTCACGTTCGCCTTGATAAAGGCCGCAGCCTCTTCTTCGGCTGAACCGCCAATTTCACCGATCATGACAATCGCTTCGGTTTGCGGATCATTCTGGAACAACTGCAGGATATCGATAAAGTTGGAACCCGGAATCGGGTCGCCACCAATGCCCACGCAAGTAGACTGACCAAATCCGGCATCCGTGGTCTGCTTGACGGCTTCGTATGTCAGCGTGCCTGAACGCGATACGATACCGACTTTACCCGGCAGGTGAATATGACCCGGCATAATGCCGATCTTGCACTCACCCGGAGTAATCACGCCCGGGCAGTTCGGGCCAATCAAGCGCACTCCCAGCTCATCGCATTTTACTTTGCAATCAAGCATGTCCAGTGTCGGGATGCCTTCTGTAATGCACACGATCAACTTGATACCGCCAAAGGCTGCTTCAAGAATAGAGTCTTTGCAGAATGCTGCCGGCACATAAATCACCGAGGCTTCTGCGCCGGTGGCATCAACGGCTTCACGCACCGTATTAAACACCGGCAGACCCAGATGCGTTTGACCGCCTTTGCCCGGCGTCACACCGCCGACCATCTTGGTACCGTAGGCAATCGCCTGCTCAGAATGGAATGTACCCTGCGAGCCGGTAAAGCCCTGACAAATCACTTTGGTGTTTTTGTTAATCAGAACGCTCATGCTGCACCTCCAGCGGCTTTCACAACGGATTGCGCCGCGTGCGTCAGACTGGTGGCTGCAATAATGTTCAGACCACTTTCAGCCAGAATTTTTGAACCCAGTTCAGCGTTGTTACCCTCAAGGCGAACAACCACCGGTATTTTTACGCCCACTTGCTCAACAGCACCGATGATGCCTTCAGCGATCAGGTCGCAACGCACAATACCGCCAAAAATATTCACCAACACGGCCTTCACGTTTTTATCCGAGAGGATAATTTTAAACGCCTCAGAAACACGCTCTTTGGTAGCGCCACCGCCGACATCCAGGAAATTCGCGGGTGAACCACCGTGCAAATTCACGATATCCATGGTGCCCATGGCAAGGCCCGCACCATTCACCATGCAGCCGATATTGCCATCGAGCGCCACATAGTTGAGTTCGTGCTTGGCTGCCTGCGCTTCACGGGCATCGTCTTGTGATGGGTCGTGCATCGCCTGCAAGTCTTTATGACGGTACAGGGCATTGCCGTCCAAGTTGATCTTGGCATCCAGACAATGCAGATTGCCGTCGGTCTTGATGACCAGTGGATTGATTTCCAGCAACGCCAAATCTTTCTCTTCAAACAACTTGGCCAAGCCTAAGAAAATCTTGGTGAACTGTTTGATTTGCTCGGCATTCAAGCCCAGCTTGAAGCCCAATTCACGCCCCTGGAATGGCTGTGCGCCCACCAACGGATCAATCGTGGCCTTGAGGATTTTTTCCGGTGTTTCGTGAGCGACTTTTTCAATCTCGACACCACCTTCCGTGGATGCCATAAACACGATACGGCGCGATGAACGATCAACGACCGCACCCAGATACAGCTCCTGCGCAATATCAGTGCAGGCTTCAACCAGAATTTTACTCACGGGCTGGCCGTTTTCATCGGTCTGATAGGTCACCAGGTTCTTGCCCAACCATTTCTCAGCAAAGGCTTTTGCTTCGGCGGCTGAATCCACCAGCTTGACACCACCGGCCTTACCACGACCACCGGCATGCACCTGCGCTTTGACGACCCATTTGTCACCGCCAATTTTGGCAGTCGCTTCAGCAGCTGCCTCGGGGGTATCAACAGCAAACCCGATAGAAACCGGTAAGCCATAGTCTTTAAAGAGCAATTTGCCCTGATATTCATGAAGATTCATTGTGTACTTCCGTCACTGATTACAGGAAGGGGTTGGTGCGACTTTCACCGAAAAGAGCCTGAATCGACTCAAGGGGGCGCCGACGCGGCGCCCATTGTCCAGAAAACGGACCCTCGCGGCAACTTTATTTACGCCCCCGATTTAACGCTTCTTGCGGTTAGCAATGTGTATCGCGTGACCACCCACGGCCAAAGCCGCCTCATGCAGCGCTTCAGACAATGTCGGGTGCGCGAATACCGTCATCGCCAAGTCTTCGGCACTGCTGCCAAACTCCATGGCCACGACCGCTTGTTGCAGAATATCGGCTGCGCTGGGGCCAATGATGTGACAACCCAATACCCGGTCCGTTTCGGCATCGGCCAGTAATTTGACCATCCCGCCAGCATCGTTTGCAGCCAGCGCGCGCCCACTGGCCGCGAATGGGAATACTCCACTGTTGTATTGCACGCCGGCGGCCTTCAGCTGCTCTTCGGTCTTGCCAACCCAGGCAATCTCCGGGTGCGTATAAATGACGCCGGGGATCAAATCGTAGCTCAGTTGCGGCTTACGGCCCGCAATGCGCTCAGCCACCATGACACCTTCTTCAGACGCTTTATGCGCCAACATCGGGCCGCGGACGATGTCGCCAATGGCGTACACGCCCGGCGCCTCTGTCTGACAGTAATCATTCACAAAAACGAAGCCGCGCTCGTCCAGTGTCACGCCCGAATCCGCTGCCAATACGTTCTCGGTGTTCGGCCTGCGCCCCACCGCCACGATCAATCGATCAAACACTTCGGTGTGCTCACCGTCTTTGTCGGTGTATTTCACGCTGACCGATGGTTTTTTGCCTTTCTTGAGCTCGGTCGCTGTCACGCGCGCACCCAAACGGACATCAAGGCCTTGCTGCTTGAAGGTCTTGGCGGCCTCTTTGGCAATCTGCTGGTCCACCGCACCCAAAAAAGTGTCGAGCGCCTCCAGCACCACCACGTCCGAGCCGGCGCGCGACCAGACACTGCCCAACTCCAGGCCAATCACCCCCGCTCCAATAATACCCAGGCGCTTGGGGACATCGCGAAACTCCAGCGCACCGGTAGAATCCACCACCACGCCCTCACTGAGGGGGGCCGGCGGAATGGCCACCGGCCGTGAACCGGTTGCGATAATGATATTGTCGGCATCCAGCGTAGACTCGGCGCCATCGGCTGCCGTCAGCTGCACCCGTTTACCGGCCAGTACTTTGCCGCTACCGGACAACAGGGTTACGCCATTGGCCTTGAATAATTGCGCAATGCCCCCGGTAAGCTGCGACACCACTTTGGCTTTGCGATCAATCATCGCGCCCACATCCAGGGTGACGCCTTTCGTCTGGATGCCATGAACACCCAGGCTGTCTTGGGCTTCGTGGTAGCGCCACGTGGAATCCAGCAGCGCCTTGGAAGGGATGCAGCCCACATTCAGACAGACACCGCCCAGCACCGGCTTGCCCGCATCATTGACCCACTTCTCAATGCATGCCGTCTTCAGACCGAGCTGGGCACAACGGATAGCGGCCACATAGCCGCCGGGACCCGCACCGATCACAATCACATCGTATTTATCACTCATGACTCACACCCTGACAAAAGTAGGCAAGCACTTAAAGATCCAGCAGAATTCTTGCAGGTTCTTCCAGTAACTCTTTGATTTCCAATAAAAAGCTAACAGCATCTTTGCCGTCGATCAAACGGTGATCGTACGATAAGGCCAGATACATCATGGGCAGGATTTTCACCTCGCCGTTCACGGCCATGGGGCGATCCTGAATCTTATGCATCCCCAGAATGGCCGTTTGCGGCGGATTCAAGATCGGTGTGGATAACAAGGAACCGAATACACCGCCATTGGTAATCGTGAAGGTACCGCCCGTAATGTCTTCAATACCCAAGCGATTATCGCGAGCCTTTTCGCCCAGCTCGGCAATCGTGCGCTCCATATCGGCCAGACTCATGAAATCGGCATTACGCAAAATAGGCACCACCAATCCACGTTCGCTGGAGACCGCCACGCCAATATCCTGATAACCGTGATACACAATATCGCCACCATCAATAGACGCGTTCACAATCGGGTATCGCTTGAGCGCCTCGATGGAAGCCCGCACAAAAAACGACATGAATCCCAAGCGGGTGCCGTTGTGACGCTTCATGAACTCTTCTTTATATTTTGAACGCAACTCCATGATTGGCTTCATATTAACTTCATTGAATGTCGTCAACATGGCAGTGCTTTGTGTGGCCTCCAGCAGGCGCTCGGCCACGCGAGTCCGCAACCGCGTCATAGGCACACGCCGCTCTGGACGCTGCCCCTCCTGAAGGGGTGCAATGGCCTCGGCTTTATTGCCGGCAGGGCTCACGGGCGCCGCAGCCGGCTGCTCGCTCACGTGCCTGAGCACGTCTTCCTTGGTGATGCGCCCGCCGCGACCCGTGCCTTTGATAACGGAGGGATCCAATTGATGCTCATCAACCAACTGACGCGCCGACGGATTCAATAAGGCTTCCGCCGCAGCCGCAGGCTTTGGCTCGGCAACCACCGGCTTGGCTGGCGCAGCGCCTTTTCCGCCGCCTTCTTTAAACAGGCCCAATACTTCCTGACCCTGCACCACATCACCCACCGCCTTACGAATGCTCTCGACCGTGCCGTCGGCTGGGGCAACCACCTCCAAGACCACCTTATCGGTCTCGATATCCACCAACACATCATCGCGCTTACAGGCCTCACCGGGCTGCTTATGCCAAGCCGCGACGGTGCCTTCCGCGATCGATTCGGGAAATGCCGGTGCCTTGATTTCGATACTCATGATCCTTTCCTGCTTGATGATGCTGATACAAGTCCCAACGCATCGGCCACCAAGGCCTTCTGCTGAGACACATGCAAAGCCATATAACCGGCCGCCGGCGCTGCCGCCAATTCCCGACCGGCATAGCGCAAATACAACGCGGGTTTAACCATCTGCAATGCGTGCCGCATATGATGCTGGGAGCTGTACCAGGCACCCTGATTCATGGGCTCTTCCTGACACCAGACCACATCCTCTAACGCATCGTACTCGTGAAGGACTTCCATGAGCCTTGCCTCAGGGAAGGGGTACAGCTGCTCAATGCGCACAATCGCCGTATCCGACAGGCCTTGCGCTTCACGCTCTGCCGCCAGATCGTAATAAACCTTGCCGCTGCACAACACCAGCCGCTTCACGGCTTTCGATTTCAAGTTGGCCGTATCTGAAATGACGACCTGAAAACTACCTTCTGCAAGCTCTTCCAAAGAAGATACCGCTTCTTTATGGCGCAACAAACTCTTCGGTGTAAACGCAATCAAGGGCTTGCGCATCGGCCGGATCGCCTGACGACGCAGCATGTGATAGACCTGCGCCGGCGTGCTGGGAACACAAATCTGCATATTGTGCTCAGCACTCATCTGCAGATAACGCTCAAGCCGCGCCGAGGAATGTTCCGGCCCCTGCCCTTCATAGCCGTGCGGCAACAACATGGTCAAACCACAGAGACGGCCCCATTTGGATTCGCCGCTGCTGATGAACTGATCTATCACGACCTGGGCGTTATTCGCGAAATCACCAAACTGCGCCTCCCAAATCACCAACACATTCGGCGCGGTTGTCGCATAACCGTATTCAAAGGCCAGCACCGCCATTTCCGATAACAAGGAGTCAAAGATATCGAAAGTCGGTTGGTCGTCACTCAAATGCACCAGTGGATTCCAGACACTGCCATCCTTCTGGTGATGCAGTACGGCATGCCGGTGCGAGAACGTACCGCGACCGACATCCTGGCCGGTCAAACGCACCGGATACCCCTGATGCAATAAAGAGGCATAGGCCAACACTTCCGCACAGCCCCAGTTAATGGGCTGCCCACCGGCCACCATCACACGGCGATCCTGCATGATTTTTTCGACCTGACGCTGCACCACAAAACCCTGCGGTACCGTATTCGCCCGCTGACCGATCTCTTGCAAGACCTTGATGGGCAGACTCGTGTCATAAGGCATGTCCCATTGATGACCCAGATACGGCGTCCAATCAACAAAAAGCGCCGGATTGGGTTTGCTGGCAAGACTTTTGACCACATGCTGGCCGCTATCGAGTGCCGCGCGATAGTCTTCACTCATGGCATTCGCTGCTGCCACGGTCAATACACCGCTTTCCACCAAACGCTGACTGTAAACTTCTCGCACGCCGGCATGCGCGCGAATTTTTTCATACATCAACGGCTGCGTGACCGAGGGCTCGTCTGCTTCGTTATGCCCCCTGCGGCGATAACACACCAGATCAATGACCACATCTTTGTGGAAAGTCTGACGGTAATCCATCGCCATTTGGGTCACGAACAACACGGCTTCAGGGTCATCGCCATTAACATGAAAAATGGGCGCTTGCACCATTTTGGCGACGTCGGTGCAATACTCGGTCGAACGCGCATCGTCTTGGCGACTGGTGGTAAAACCGACCTGGTTATTGATCACAATATGGATGGTGCCACCGGTGCGATAACCGCGGGTCTGCGACATCTGAAAGGTTTCCATGACCACGCCTTGCCCGGCAAATGCCGCATCGCCGTGCAGGATGATCGGCACCACCTGGCTGTGCTCAATGTCCTTGCGGCGATCTTGTCGGGCACGCACCGAGCCTTCAACGACAGGCGAGACCACCTCAAGATGCGATGGATTAAACGCCAACGCCAGATGCACCTCACCGCCGGGAGTAATCACATTGGATGAAAAACCCTGGTGGTATTTCACATCACCCGAGCCCTGCCCCGGCGCTTTCTTTTCTTCAAATTCATCAAACAACTCGGCCGGATTTTTACCGAAAATATTCACCAGTACATTCAATCGACCGCGATGCGCCATACCAATGACGACTTCTTTCACGCCATAACTGCCTGCACGCTGGATTAATTCATCCATCATCGGTATCAGGCTTTCTCCGCCCTCCAGACCAAAGCGCTTGGTTCCCGGGTAACGCGACGCCAGCAAGTTTTCCAATCCTTCTGCAGCACTCAAGCGCTCTAACAAATGCAACCGCACGCTGTCGCTGTAATCCGGCGCCGAGCGCACCGACTCCATGCGCTGCATAATCCACAACCGCTCTTCGGTCGCCACAATGTGCATAAACTCTGCCCCGATGGTGCGGCAGTAGGTTTTTTCGAGCGTGTCCAGAATATCTCGCAGCGGCGCCTCAACACGCCCCATGTGCAGATTGCCGGTCTGAAATACCGTGTCTTTATCGGCACCGGTGAGCTGATGAAAATGCAAATCCAGATCCGGCACCGGCGCGCGCTCAACCAAACCCAAGGGATCCAATGTTGCTTTCTGATGACCGCGCTGGCGATACGCCATGATCATCTGCACAACGCGCACTTGCTTGCGTTCGTACTCGCTGGCCGTGGAGCCCATTTCATGAGGGACTGCATCGGGCCTGCGGCGCGCACGACCCAACAACTGAAAGTGTTCGACCACCGTAGAATGTGGAATATCGGCCCGAATCTGGCCGTTCACGCGAGGGAGTTTGTCAAAGTAGTCGCGCCAATCTTGCGGCACCGCATTCGGATCGGTCAGGTACGACTCATAGAGGTCTTCAACGTAAGCCGCGTTGCCGCCGGAAATCAGCGAGCTCCGCCATAACTGATCCATCGATTGTTCAGACACAATCAAAACACTCAGTAAATATCGATGCTGGCATTATAAACGCAATGGGGCAGCTTGTAAGGCTGCCCCATCAATTAACTCCGAATACACGGCTTAAGTTGCGCGGCGCAGCAACATATTACGGATATGGCCAATCGCCTTGGTCGGATTAAGGCCTTTCGGACACACCGCCACGCAATTCTGAATGCCGTGACAACGGAATACACTGAACGGATCATCCAGTGCGGCCAAACGCTCTTCTGTGACCTGATCGCGGCTGTCGATCAAGAACCGGTACGCCTGCAACAAGCCCGATGGGCCGATAAAACGATCCGGATTCCACCAGAATGACGGGCATGCCGTCGAGCAGCAGGCACACAGGATGCATTCGTAGAGACCGTCGAGCTTTTCGCGCTCTTCCGGCGATTGCAAACGCTCTTTAGCTGGCGCCGGCGTATCGTTGACCAGATACGGCTTCACTTTTTCGTATTGCTTGTAGAACATCGACATGTCGACAACCAGATCACGAATCACCGGCAAACCCGGCAGTGGTCGCACGACAATCTTTTTCGGCAAGGCATTCAGGTTCAACAGACAGGCAAGTCCGTTGGTACCGTTCACATTCATACCATCCGACCCGCAAATGCCTTCACGGCAAGAACGACGGAAGCTCAGCGTTTCATCTTGCTTTTTCAGCTTGATCAACGCATCCAGCAACATACGCTCCGAGCCATCCAGCTCCAGTGTGTATGTCTGCATATACGGCGCTTCATCCTTGGCCGGATCGTAGCGGTAAACTTCAATAGTGCGTACATCAGTCATGATGAACCTCTTGAATCCTGAATGCGGCAAAGCGCCTTAGAATGTTCTCTTCTTGGGAGGAATGCTGTCCACGGTCAATGGCGTCATCTTCACTGGCTTGTAATCCAGTCGATTACCCTCTTTAAACCACAGCGTGTGCTTCATCCAATTCTCATCGTCACGCTCGGGGCAATCGTTGTGGGCATGTGCGCCGCGTGACTCCTGACGCGCGGCAGCCGAAATCATCGTGGCTTTAGCGACTTCAATCAGGTTATCGAGCTCCAAGGCCTCGATACGAGCCGTGTTAAACACTTTGGACTTATCGCGAAGATGCGTATGACCCACGCGCTTCTCGATTTCGGCAATTTTTGCCACGCCTTCGTCCATTAATTTTTGGGTACGGAACACGCCTGCATGCTTCTGCATCGCCTGACGAATATCATTCGCCACATCACCGGCGTATTCACCCGACTGCGTATTATCCAAGCGGTTAATACGCGCCATGGTTTTATCCAGCACACCGGCCGGCAAAGAACGGTGCGAAGCAGGCTCTTTGCGAATGTGCTCGACAATATGCTCACCCGCGGCTTTGCCAAACACAATGAGATCCAGCAACGAGTTGGTACCCAGTCGGTTGGCACCGTGCACACTCACGCACGAGCATTCGCCAATGGCATAAAACCCGTTAACCACAGCATTCGGATCGCCATCTTTGGGAGCCACCACCTGACCGTGAATATTGGTCGGAATGCCGCCCATTTGATAATGAATCGTGGGCACCACCGGAATGGCTTCCATCGTGCAGTCCACATTGGCAAAGTTAATGCCGATTTCATGCACGGACGGCAGCCGCTTCATGATTTCTTCAGGCTTCAAATGCGTCATATCCAGCAGGATGTAATCGGCATTCGGGCCACAACCACGGCCTTCTTTAATTTCCTGGTCCATGGAACGGGACACAAAGTCACGCGGTGCCAGATCTTTCATGACCGGCGCATAACGCTCCATAAAGCGCTCGCCATTGCTATTGCGCAACACGGCACCTTCGCCACGACAACCCTCGGTTAACAGCACGCCCGCGCCGGCCACGCCGGTCGGGTGAAACTGCCAGAACTCCATATCCTGCAATGGTATGCCGGCGCGCGCCGCCATGCCCAAGCCGTCGCCGGTATTGATGTACGCATTGGTGGATGCTGCATAGATGCGCCCGGCACCGCCCGTGGCAAACAAGGTTGCCTTGGCCTGAAACACCGCAATATCACCGGTTTCAAGATCAAGGCCAATCACGCCCAGCACATCACCGCTGTCATCACGAATCAGATCCAGCGCAATCCACTCAACAAAAAACTGGGTGCCCAAGCGCAGATTGTTCTGATACAAGGTATGCAACAACGCATGCCCGGTACGGTCTGCTGCGGCACAGGCGCGCTGCACAGGCTCTTCGCCATAGTTGCTGGAATGCCCGCCGAAAGGACGCTGATAAATCGTACCATCCGGATTGCGGTCAAACGGCATGCCCATGTGCTCCAGCTCATAGACCACCTTCGGCGCTTCACGGCACATGAACTCGATGGCATCTTGGTCGCCCAGCCAGTCGGAACCTTTAATGGTGTCAAAGAAGTGGTAATGCCAATTATCCGGCTTCATATTACCCAGCGAAGCACCAATACCGCCTTGTGCGGCCACGGTATGCGAGCGCGTCGGGAACACCTTGGTCAATACGGCCACTTTCAAACCGGCTTCGGCCAGCTGCAGCGAGGCACGCATGCCCGCACCGCCGCCACCGACAATCACGGCGTCAAACGTCAATGTTGGAATATTAGCCATGGATCAGTTTCCCCACAGGATCTGGATGCCCCAGAAAAGATAAACAAAGCAAAACGCGGCACAAGCCAACAAAAACAACCAGCGCAACACACTGCCTTTCGGACCCATCAAGCGGTCAGTCAGGTAATCGGTTGCAATACCCCACATACCAACCCACCCGTGCGCCACCAATGACATCACGGCCGCTAGCGAGAAAATGCGGACACACGTCAACGAAAACAGTTCTTTCCACTCGGCATAGGTCACGTCCGGATGGCACACCAGATAACCGACAATGAATACCGTATAGGCCAGCAAAATGACGGCACTGATACGCTGAATCAACCAATCGGAAAGACCGTTCCGACCCAAGCTGCTTACTGCTGTTATAGCCATATCCACGCTCCCGCCAGAACAATCAGACCCGCTGCTGCGACCAGCGTGATCCGGGCCGCCAACACACCGCCTGCCAGACTTTCACCGATGCCCATATCCATAATCAGGTGCTTGATGCCCGCTGCGGTGTGATAGGCCAAAGCCGACAACACACCAAACAGAACGAGCTTGGCCCAGAATGAGGTCAAGCACTCTTGCAGCTGGAGAAAGCTTGCTTCCGAGGCCAGTGAGGCATACAGCATCCACAGCAACACCGCAGCACCCGCAAACGAAACGGCACCTGAAATGCGATGAAGAATAGAAACGTAGGCGGTAATGGGCAACCGGATGGAACCGATATCGAGATTAACTGGACGCTTGTCTTGTACGGCCATAAATGACTCGCCTGCTAGGCCCTGCCCCGGAAAGGACAGCGCATGATAAAAACCGGACACACCCGAACTCGGCATGGAGGGCAGCAGGATGCTGCCTGGTGCAGCCCGACCGGTAAAATAGCGCGCGAATTATATTGCCATGGGGCATGAAACACAAACCTCCCGCGCGCACGCTCGATTGCCCCAACACGGTGCAAATACACGCGTTCACTCAACAAACGTGCTGTTTCTATGCGTCTTGTAATTGACAATTACAGGCAGGCCTCTATAGTTGGCTCCCTGATTATTTCCAGCCTTTTCGAACACAGGAATCCGCCATGAGCGACTCAAAATCACGCCTGCAGGTGAACGGCATCGCGGATGCCATTGAGCTCCCGCAATACAAGGGAACGCTGGGCCCCGACGTTATCGACGTTCGCAGCCTGACCGGTCACGGCGTCTTCACCTACGACCCGGGCTTTGTAGCCACTGCTGCCTGCGAATCCAAAATCACTTTCATTGATGGCGACCAGGGCATGCTGCTGCACCGCGGCTACCCGATCGAGCAACTTGCCGAGCAATCCGACCATCTGGAAACCTGTTACTTGCTGCTGTACGGCGAACTGCCGACACCCGCACAAAAAGAAATCTTCGTGACCACCATTAAAAAACACACCATGGTGCACGAGCAGATCAGCTTCTTCTTCCGCGGCTTCCGCCGTGACGCCCACCCGATGGCCGTCATGTGCGGTGTGGTCGGCGCCCTGTCGGCCTTCTACCACGATTCATTGGATATCAATGACGAACGCCACCGCGAAATCGCGGCATTCCGCCTGATTGCCAAAATGCCGACATTGGCGGCCATGTGTTACAAATACTCGATTGGCCAGCCATTCATCTACCCGGACAACCGTCTGGATTATGCAGCCAACTTCCTGCACATGATGTTCGATACGCCTTGCGAGCCCACCAACGTCAACCCGGTGCTGGCCCGCGCCATGGATCGCGTCTTCCTGCTGCACGCCGATCACGAGCAGAACGCGTCCACCTCCACGGTCCGCTTGGCCGGCTCATCGGGTGCCAATCCGTTTGCCTGCATCGCTGCCGGTATCGCCGCGCTCTGGGGCCCTGCCCACGGCGGTGCTAACGAAGCGGTACTGACCATGCTCAATGAAATTGGCGATGAAAAGAACATCGACAAGTTCATTGCTCGCGCCAAAGACAAGGACGATCCTTTCCGCCTGATGGGCTTTGGTCACCGCGTCTATAAGAATTTCGACCCGCGCGCCAAGGTCATGAAAGAAACCTGTGACGAAGTGCTGAGCGAACTGGGCCTTGAGAACGATCCTTTATTCCGCATCGCCAAGCGCCTGGAGAAAATCGCCTTGGAAGACGACTACTTCATCAGCCGCAAGCTCTACCCGAATGTCGATTTCTATTCAGGCATCATCCTGAAAGCCATCGGCATCCCCAGCAATATGTTCACGGTGATCTTTGCCACCGGCCGCACCATCGGCTGGATTGCGCACTGGAACGAAATGATCAGCGGCGATTACCGCATTGGCCGCCCGCGCCAGCTGTACACGGGCTCCACCAAACGCGATTACGTGTCCATCGACAAACGCTGACAGCACCCAATAAAAAAGCCACCTCAGGGTGGCTTTTTTATTGGGTCATCACGCCTCGTCCGGAAATCCCCTCGGCAGTGCCCTGCCATCGGCCGGTAACAACCGGTCACCGGCATTTAAAATCAACTTGCCCAGCATCTCTTTTGCCAAGGGATGGAATCCCAGCACGACCCGCATCAACCGGAGCAAAGCCATCGGCAGCGGAACAGGCCACGCCCTCACGCCCGCCGCCTGCAGCGTCATCGAAAAAATAACCTGCTGCGATACCGCGCGGGACCCGGCCAAAGCAACCGTACCCATCGGCGGCAATGCAATGGCCTGCACGAGCCAGTCGGCCAAATCCCCGACGTGCACCGGCTGCCAACATTGCTGACCACTGCCGGGACGCGGATACAGATGCCATCGGCGTGCAAACCCGGCGACCGATCGCAACGCACCGCCTCCGTCCCCGTACACCAATCCCGGGCGCGCTATCGAGTACGGCACGCCACTGGCTTCGATCAGGCGTTCGGCTTGCCGCTTGCTATCGCCGTAGACCGTCTGCGTGTCGCTGGCCGCATCTTGCGTGGAGACGTATAAAAAATGCGTCACCGCCACCGACGCCGCGGCCAGTAATTGCTCCGTGCCCTGCACATTAATGGCCTGCATCTGCGCTGGATGGGCGCGCGACAAACCGGCCAGATGAATCACGCGATCAAAATGCTTGTCCTTCAATGCTGTTGCACTGCGCGCATCGGTCAGGTCGACCGTGATCGATTCACAAGCCGGATGCGCTGCGCAATCTGCCGGCAAAGCCTGCCGATGCGACACGCAAATCACGCGCTCGCCGGCTGCCAGCAAACGACGCAACACGGCAGATCCGATATACCCCGAGGCACCTGTCAGCAAAATTGCAGGACGTGTCGCGTTCATAAACCTTGAGCACCATCATCACTATCGGGATTGAGCTGCCTATAATGGCATAAAGCATACGTCGTGTTTTCAGCCGAGGCATTAGCATGAAAAGGATTATCGCAGCACTGTGCATCAGCCTATTGATTGCAGGCAGCCTCTGGTGGTTTGGTCGCGAGCAGCCTGTCGCGGTACACCTTGAAACAGCCCGCCCCGGGCTTGTTGAATCGATTGTCGCCAACACCCGCACCGGCACCATCAAAGCCTGCCAGCGCTCACGCCTGTCGATGCCGATTGGCGGCGTTGTCGATCAACTGTTGGTGCACGAAGGCGACCACGTCAAAACCGACCAGATTTTACTGACGCTCTGGAACAAAGACCGCAAAGCCTATCAAGCCCGCGCAGCGGCTGCCGCCCAGTCAGCCCGACATGCGCAAGAGCAAAGCTGCCTGAGTGCCGCACAAGCCAAACGAGAATACAAACGCATCCAATCGCTCAAGCAACGCAATCTGGCCTCGGAAGAAAATGCCGAAGCAGCCGAAACAGCGGCCCTGACCAGCCAACTGGCCTGCGATGCCGCACACGATCAAGTCGCTATCGCGCAATCGGAACTGACCTTGAGCGAAGCCCAACTCGAACAAACCATCCTGCGCGCACCGTTTGATGGCGTGGTTGGCGAGATCAACGGCGAGATTGGCGAATTCATCACGCCATCGCCACCTGGTGTGCCCACGCCACCGGCGATTGATCTGATCAATACCGGCTGCCTGTACGTGACCGCCCCCATTGATGAAATCGATGCCGCGCAATTGCAACCCGGCCAAACCGCGCGCATCACGCTCGATGCCTTCGGCGACCGCGTACTCACCGGCAAGCTCATCCGCATTGCACCCTACGTGCTGGAAGTTGAAAAACAGGCGCGCACAGTGGATGTCGATGTCTATATTGACAGCATCCCGGAAGGCGCCCCCTTGCTGGTTGGCTACAGCGCCGATGTCGAAATCATGCTCGACACCCGCGATAACGCCTTGCGCATTCCGTCGGTGGCTATTTTTGAAGGCAATCAGGTGTTGCGTTTAAACGGCGACCGGCTGGAACAGCAAACCATCCAAACCGGCTTGGCCAACTGGAGCTACACCGAAGTGACCGAGGGCCTGGCCGAAGGCGATCGCGTGGTGACCTCACTCGGCCAGCAAGGGGTTGAAGCCGGCGCACGGGTCACGCCCGCGCCATGATTGAACTGCAACACATCACTCGCCGCTTTCAAGTGGGCGACCAAACCGTCACCGGACTGGACAACGTATCGCTGCAAATTCGCCCCGGCGAATACATTTCGGTGATGGGGCCGTCGGGCTCCGGCAAATCCACCCTGCTGAACATTCTTGGCCTGCTCGACCCGCCCGATAGCGGCAAATACTTTCTGAACGATCAGGACACCGGTGCACTCAATGAACGCGAGCTGGCCGCGCTGCGTCAGCAATCCATCGGCTTTATCTTTCAGGCCTATCATTTGATTCCGCGTTTAACCGCGCGCGAAAACATTGAGCTGCCGCTGGTGTTAAGCGGCATGCCTTCAGCAGAACGCAAAACGCGCAGCGACGCCATCATCGAGCAAATGGGGCTGGCCGATCGCGCGCATCATTTGCCCAATCAGTTGTCCGGCGGCCAGCGCCAACGCGTGGCCATTGGCCGGGCTATCATCACCGAACCGGTATTGCTGCTGGCCGATGAACCCACCGGCAACCTCGATAGCCACTCCGGCCAGGAAGTGGTGAAAGTACTCGAATCGCTTAATGCCAGCGGCCTGACCTTGCTGGTGGTCACCCACGATACCGACATGGGCGCACGCGCCCACCGCCGCTTGCGCATGTTGGATGGCGCGATCAGCGAAGACATCCGGAGCGCGCATGCGCGCGCGTGATTACATCGGCTTTGCCGGCGGCAGCCTGTTACGACAACGCTTTCGCGCGGTGATGTTGTTAGCCGCCATTGCCATTGGTGTGGCCTCGGTCACCGTATTGACCGCCATTGGCGAAGGCGCCCGGCAATTTGTGGAAGGCGAGTTTTCATTTCTAGGTAAAGATACTGTCATCGTGTTGCCCGGCCGCAAGGAAACCACCGGCGGCCTGCCGCCACTGACCGGCAGCACCGCGCGCGACTTAACCTTGGCAGACGCGCTGTACCTGCATTCGCACATTCGCGACATTGAAGACGTGGCACCTTTGGTCTTGGGCAGCGCCAGCATTCGTTACGGCAATTTGAGTCGCGACAGCATGGTCATTGGCAGCAGCCATGCGTTTTTCAGCATTCGCCAATTGGGCATTGCACAAGGTCAGGCGCTGCCGGCCGGTGATCTTGAGCATCCCCTGCCCTATGCGGTGATTGGCAGCACGTTGCGGCAAGCCTTGTTCGGTAATCGCTCGGCCATTGGTGAACGCCTGCAAGTGGCCGACCGTCGCTTTGTGATTGTCGGCGAATTGGAAGGCAGCGGCGATTCCTTCGGCATGGATTTAAGCGAAACCCTGATCGTGCCGGTCGCCAGCGCGCAAAGTCTGTTTAATGTGAACGGTTTGTTTCGCATCATCATCAAGGTGCGCGCCAATGCCGATCGTGAGGCCGTCGAAGACGCCGTCATGACGGCCATGACCAAACGCCATCACGGCAAACCCGATATTACTTTGGTCACGCCCGATGCGATGCTCGCCACACTCGGCGACATTCTCAATGTGCTCACCTTGGGCGTGGCCGCCATTGCCGGCATCAGCCTGTTGGTGGCCGGCATTCTGGTGATGAACGTGACCTTGATCAACGTGCGCCAGCGCACGCAGGAGATCGGCCTGCTCAAAGCCTTGGGCGCCTCATCACGCACCGTGCAGGTAGTGTTTCTGACCGAGGCGGCCTTGACTGCGGTCACCGGTGCGATCATCGGTTACGGCGCAGGCTATGTGCTGGTGCTATTGGCCTGCTGGCTGTGGCCGTCGATTCCCTTTCAAACGCCGCTGTGGGCCAGTCTCGCCGCCATTGGCGTGGCGCTGGTTGCAGGGCTCGGGTTTTCATTCTGGCCGGCCTGGCAAGCCGGCTCACTGGCCCCGGTGGATGCCATGCGGAGCCGGCAATGAGAGCCGTTGATATCCTGGCCTGGGTGATTAAATCGCTGCTCAGCAACCGCACCCGCCTGCTGCTGACCGGCCTTGGCATTGCCGTCGGCATTATGGCCGTCACCGGTTTAACGGCCGTGGGCGAAGGCATTCGCGGTTACCTGTTGGCCAGCTTTACCCAGTTCGGCACCCGCATTGTGGCGGTGACTCCCGGCAAAACCAGCACACAGGGCATGCCCGGTATTTTCAATTCTGTGCGGCCGTTAAGCCTTGCCGATGCCCGCGCACTGGAACGCTTACCGCATGTTACCGCCGTGGTGCCGGTATTAAGCGGTACCGCTGAAGTGCGGGCCACGCACGGGCGCGCACGGCATACCGATGTGCATGGTGTGGGCGCCGATGCGGCCGAAGCCTGGCAGTTTGATGTCGCCTTCGGCAAGTTTTTACCGCGCAGCGAGGCCGGCCAATCGCGGCCGTATGCCGTGCTCGGCCATAAAGTGCGTGACGAGTTATTCGGCAATGCCAACCCGCTGGGCGCAACCATTCGCATTGGCGGTTACCGCTTTCGCATCATCGGGGTGATGGAATCCAAGGGCCAGTTACTGGGCATTGACCTGGATGACGCCGTGTACATTCCTGCGGCCCGCGCCATGCAAGTGTTCAACCGCGAAGGCCTGATGGAAGTGGATGTCATGTTCAGCGAACAAGGCAGCAGCGCCATGATTGGCGAAGGCATTCGCACCGTACTGAGCGAGCGCCACGGCCGCGAGGATTTCACCTTGTTCACGCAAGAAGACATGCTTGCCAGCCTTGACCGCATTCTCACCATGCTGCGCATCGGCATTGGTGCCTTGGGCGGCATTTCATTGCTGGTCGGCGGCGTGGGTGTGTTGACCATCATGAGCATTGGCCTGCAAGAACGCATCAGCGAGATTGGCCTGCTGCGCGCACTCGGCGCCACCCCTGCGCTGATTCGAAAACTGTTTTTGTTTGAAGCCATTGCCATTGCCTGCCTGGGCGGGCTGGCCGGTTTATTGATATTGGCAGCACTGATCGTGCTGCTGGCCATTGCCGCACCGCAACTGCCCGTGACCTTGAAGCCGGTGTTTTTGATTGCAGGTTTGGGGCTGTCGGCGGCAATTGGTATTGCAGCCGGCATTCATCCGGCGGTTAAAGCGGCCAGGCTGTCGCCGATTGATGCGTTGCGGGATGAGTAAAAACCATAAGCCAGACATTCTAAGGTTACACTTGCGCATAACCGTTTGATGGAAGGATACTTTCAAGGCAATCAGGAGTGTCGGTATAACTTATTATAGCGATACAAGAAAAAACTGTAACAACGACAGCTGTCGTTGAATTAACTGTTAAATTTCCATAGCCTGAATCGAAATCAAGGAGAGATTTTTTGTCCCATAAATTATCAGAAGTAAGAATAAAAAATTTTAGGTCATGCATTGATACTGAGTTGAAACTTTCTGGATATACTCCTTTGATTGGATATAACAATGCTGGAAAGTCAAACGCATTAACTGCAATCCAGTGGCTTTTGAGAAAAACAAGCCTCGATACAAAGGATTTTTTTAATCCTGATTCTTCTGTTGAGGTCGAAGGTATCATTGAGGGCATATCACAAGATATTCTAGATCAAATGGCGGAAAACCATCGTTCATCAATAGAAAACTATATTACCGATGAAAAGTTAAGAATTCGAAGAGTTCAAACGACGCCTAATGCCAAAGTTGCAGCGATTAATATTTCTGTTTGGAATGAGGCCGCGCAGGATTGGGTTCCTAACCCAAATGGAATTGATAATGCGCTGAAAATCCTTTTACCTGAGCCAATTAGAATTGGAGCGATGGAAAATGCTGCAGAGGATGCCTCCAAAGCTAAGAGTACGACAACGATAGGGAAACTGTTGTCGGAATTTCTAGAGCCAGTAAAAACAGCTCATGGAACTGAGCTGGCAGGCCACCTTAGTGAAGTCAGCAGAAGAATCTCTAGCGATGGTGACATGAGGTTTGGAGAGCTTGCTGTAATCGATCAAAACGTTAATCAAAAAATCGATGCTTTATTTCCAGGAATGAGTCTTAAGCTGCATTTTGATACCCCAACATTTGATGAATTGATTAAATCTGGGTCGATTAAAGTTTATGAGAACCAAAATCAAGGTCGTGATTTTTCCTCATATGGGCATGGCGCACAGCGCTCTATTCAAATGGCTCTCATTCAGTATCTTGCTGAGGTTAAGCGAGGCGCCGGAGCGAATCTCTCTACTACGCTGCTATTGATTGATGAACCGGAACTACACCTTCATCCTTTCGCTGTTGAGCAAATAAGACAAGCTTTACTCGCTTTATCTAAAAACGGTTACCAAGTAGTATTATCTACACACTCCGCACAGATGGTTACTTCAGAGCAAGCGAAATCCTCACTTTTAATTCGTAAGTGTAACCAACGAGGAACGTATGCAAGAACTCGCCTGTCTGATGCGATACAGATGATTGTTCCAGATTCTACGCATCAGATGGAACAGCTTTTTAGTCTATCCCATTCCACGCAAGTGTTATTTTCAGAACAGGTTATTTTAACTGAAGGTAAAACTGAACTACGCCTACTACCTTACATTTTTGAACACGTCTCAGGCAAAACACTAGGTCAAGACAAACTAGCCCTTGTAGCACAGAGTGGAGTTAGAGATACAAAGAAGTCATTAGAAATTCTTGGTGCAATGGATCTCCCAGCTAAAGCTATTGTAGATTTGGATTACGCCTATACAGGCGCGGTTTCCGATGGATTCCTACAAACAAACGATCCTGACATCAACGCATCTAAATTAATTCTTCAGCGGTTAGAGCAGCAAGGTCTAATCACATTGCATACCAATGGATTGCCGAAGAACGGAGTTGTTAAACCTGCTAGAGCTTTCGAAATTTTTGCCAACGAACCGGATGCTGTAATACATATTGAGAATCTTCATAATCGGTTGAAAGCTCAATGTATTTGGGTTTGGACTAAAGGCGCAATCGAGGCTCATATAGGTACAACGAGCAAAGATGAGTTAGCATGGGCCCAGTTCAAAGCTTCAGTTGATACAAATGGATTGCAAACTACCTGTCCAGAACCGAATACATTGACAAATTTAGTGGAATGGTTAAGTACGTAAATTTAACAAGCGCATGTTGTCGGACTGGTTTTCCGCTGCGCTCCAAACCAGCCGCAAATTCGTAAACAAATAAGGGACACCCATAAACTTCCCCGTCAACTTTCCCACATATCCGGCTGTAATAGCCAATATCGCACACACTTAAGCCAGCACTTCAGCTGGATTTTTTCTTGATCCGTTTGCGTGAATAATTCATGCCGGTAGTTTCCCGCTATGGCAGTAGCAGTGATGCCATGGCAATACGTCTGGTTACGGTGTTGTGCCGGTCGCGCTGCCACAAAATAATAAAGCGGCGGGGAATAACCCCACCGCTTTATCGGTACTCGCCATTTTCAGGAAAGATCAAAACGATCCGCGTTCATCACCTTGACCCAGGCCTTAACAAAGTCATGCACAAACTTCACTTTGTTATCGTCCTGGGCATAGACTTCTGCATAGGCGCGAAGAATGGAGTTGGAACCAAACACCAGGTCAATCCGGGTGGCGGTCCACTTCACTGCATTCGTCTTGCGATCGCGCACTTCATACAGGTTCTCTCCGGCAGGCTTCCAGCTGTTGTTCATGTCGGTCAGGTTGACGAAGAAATCGTTGGTCAATGCGCCTTCGTGATCGGTGAACACACCGTGCTTTGCTCCACCGTGGTTAGTCCCCAGCACGCGCATGCCACCAACCAGCACCGTCATTTCCGGAGCAGTCAGGCCCATCAACTGGGTGCGATCCAGCATCAACTTCTCGGCAGGCACACTGTAGTCATGCTTTAACCAGTTCCGGTAGCCATCGTGCACGGGCTCGAGTACCGCGAAGGAATCCGCATCGGTCATATCCTCCGTGGCATCGCCGCGACCGGGCGAGAAAGGCACCGTGACATCAACACCGGCCGCTTTGGCCGCCTGCTCGACACCCACATTACCGGCGAGCACAATCACATCCGCCACACTGGCACCGGTTTCGGCGGCAATGCCTTCCAGCACACCGAGCACTTTGGCCAGACGCGCCGGTTCATTGCCCTGCCAGTCTTTCTGTGGCGCCAGACGAATGCGGGCACCGTTGGCACCGCCGCGATAGTCCGAGCTGCGGAAGGTTCGCGCGCTGTCCCACGCCGTGCTCACCATGTCACTGATGCTCAAACCGCTGGCAGCAATCTTGCTTTTCACGCCATTCACGTCGTAGCCGGTATTGCCGGTGGGCACCGGGTCTTGCCAGATCAAGTCTTCTGCCGGCACATCGGCACCGAGGTAACGGCTCTTTGGCCCCAGGTCCCTGTGGGTGAGTTTGAACCAGGCACGCGCAAAGACTTCGGAAAAATACTCCGGGTCTTTGTAGAAACGCTCGGAAATTTTCCTGTACTCCGGGTCCTTGACCATCGCCATGTCCGCATCGGTCATGATCGGGTTGTATTTGATAGAGGGGTCTTCCACATCAACCGGCTTGTCTTCTTCCTTGATATCAATCGGCTCCCACTGCCAGGCACCGGCCGGGCTTTTCTTCAATTCCCAGTCGTAATTGAATAACAGGTAAAAATAGCCGTTATCCCATCGGGTGGGGTGAGTGGTCCATGCACCTTCAAGACCACTGCTCACGGTGTCGCGACCGCAACCCTTGCCGTTGGGATTATGCCAACCAAGCCCTTGTTCGGCGACCTCCGCACCTTCCGGATTGGCCCCCAGGGCACTCGCGTCACCGTTGCCGTGACACTTGCCCACGGTATGACCGCCTGCGGTGAGTGCCACCGTCTCTTCGTCATTCATGGCCATGCGCGCAAAGGTCATCCGCACATCCTTGGCCGTGCGAAGCGGATCGGGCTTGCCATTGACTCCTTCCGGGTTCACATAAATCAACCCCATCTGTACCGCCGCCAACGGGTTGTCCAGCATTTCATGGCCGTCACCGCCAGCCCTGTCGTCCGCTTTGGCCAGCCACTCTTTTTCAGATCCCCAGGAAATATCTTTTTCCGGATGCCAGATATCTTCCCGTCCACCGGCAAAGCCGAAGGTTTTCAGGCCCATGGACTCATAGGCCATGGTGCCGGCGAGAATCATCAAATCCGCCCAGGAGATTTTATTGCCGTACTTTTTCTTGATCGGCCAAAGCAGGCGGCGGGCTTTGTCCAGATTGACGTTATCGGGCCAACTGTTAATGGGGGCAAAACGCTGGTTACCTGTGCCGCCACCACCACGACCATCGGCAATACGGTACGTGCCCGCCGAGTGCCAGGCCATGCGGATCATCAGGCCGCCATAATGCCCCCAATCGGCAGGCCACCAGTCCTGGCTGTCTGTCATCAGGGCCTTAAGGTCATTCTTGACTGCTTGCAGATCGAGTTTCTTGAATTCCCTGGCGTAATCGAAGTCCTCACCCAAGGGGTTGGTTTTGCTGTCGTGCTGGTGAAGGATGTCCAGATTCAGGGCTTCGGGCCACCAGTCCATCTCTGACATACCTGCGGATGTGTTTCCCCCGTGCATCACCGGGCATTTACCTGCGTTTTTGTTCATTTCAGTACTCATAAGTAGCCTCCTGCTTGATTGAATGCTCATAGTATGAGCCGGTCATCCATCGGTAAAACAAATTAATCCTATGATACTGATTGATTTTATCAATCGTTAAAGGACCCCAGTTCGCCGGGCTTGCGCAGCATCTTGTTCACTTCATCCAGGTGCAGTTCTTCACTGACGATCATTTCGCGCGCGTACTCTTCCAGCAGTACGGATTTGCCTTCGACCAGCTTCAGCAACTTGTAATACGCGGCGATCGCCTCCGTTTCATGCGCCAGGCTTTCGCGCAGGATATCGCCGATATCGTGCTGCTCGGTTTCCAGCAATTTGCCGATCTTCAGCGACGGGTGACCGCCCAGCAGCGTCACCAGCTCACCGGCTTTGTGGGCATGGGCCAGCCCTTCTTCGGCATTGCTTTTCAGCCAGGACGTGATCGGGATACGGTTATAGCCATACACCATCAATGAGTAATGCGTGTAACGCACCACGCCGGCCAATTCGATTTCCATGATGGTGTTCAATGTTGCAATCGCTTGCGCGGTTTCCTTCTTGTTCATGATCAATACTCCGTTGATGTGCGTGAGGTCATCCTAGCAAGAAAAACGGCCAGGTGGATTCCCGCCTGCGCGGGAATGACGGCGATAAGACGCGGGAATGGAAGGAGATAAAACGCGGGAATGACGATGATTGGAAATCGGGAGTGACGGCGGCCAGAATCATTGGCGCCAGCGTAAAGCGGCCCTAGCCCCTACTCCCCCAACGCCAAATAAAAATCCAGCTCATCGGCCACTGCCTGATCGGGCATGCTGATCAGGAATTCCACGGCCTGGACTTCGGTCAGCGCTTGCGGTGAATTCACCTGTTGAAGCAATGGCACCACGGCCACCAGCAGTAGCGCGCAGGCGGTCATGGCGATGGCCGGCCAACGCAGGCGGTACCAGCTTTGGCGGCCAGCATGGGCCAGTGCTTCATGACGGGCACGGTTCAGGCGCGATAATGTGGCGGCATCTTGTGCGGCCACGCTGTCATCCAGGTAATCGCGAATACGGTCTGTCATAACACGCCCTCTCCCAGTGCTTCACGCAGGCGGGCCATGGCACGGTGCAAATGCGTTTTCACGCTGCCTTCGGAACAGCCCATGATCTTGGCGGTGGCTTTCACATCCAGCTGCTCCCAGTGACGCAATAAAAACACCTGCTGCTGGCGCAGCGGCAAAGCGCGCAAGGCCGCTTCAATGCGCGCGCCCGATTGCTCGGCGGCAAGCTGCTGTTCGGGCGAGCCGCTGTCACTGGCCCAGTAGTCGGTGGCATCCCCTTCATCCGCGCGCGAAAACAAATCACCCAGCAAGGGCAAGTAACGGCGGCGGCGATTGTGCTGGCGGTGCCAGCTGGCGATGCGGGTCTGCAGGATGCGGTAAAACAACGGCGTCCATTCGGCTTCCGGCCGGTCGGCATAGCGGCTGGCCAAGGCGATCATGGTCTCTTGCACAATATCGAGCGCATCATCGCGCGAATGCACCGCAAGCTCTGCCATGCGCAAGGCACGGCGTTCGACCGAGCCTAAAAAGCGGTTGAGTGAATCGTGCCGGGCATGCACAGCAGCGGGTGTCTCATCAGGGAATACTGTCATCGAGCATAGCATGGGCAATTCACCGGTTTGCCTGTTATGCCTTTAACGCCGAAAGCGGCTGGCGGTTGACCTTAAACCTCGTCTTTTTGCCGCCACAGCCAGATCACCAGCACGGCATAGACGCAAGCGGCCGCCCAATACGGGAAGCTCGGGCCAATCGCATACAGCCAGGCACCCAACAAGGGGCCCATCACAAAGCCCAAACCGGGAGCGGCCGAGATCAAACCGGCGATGGAGCCCTGCTCGTGCGCTTCGACCCGCAAGGTGGCCCCTGCAGCATAGCCGGGAGCAGCCAGCCCCATGCCCAAACCAAACAAGGTCATCGCCGTGACCAACCAGGCAAAGCTCGCGGCCACGGCCAGGCCGGCAAACGCCAAACCGGCCAAAGGCAGCCCGATGCGCAGCAGGGTTTGCGGCGAAAAGCCCATGCGTTGCACCAGCACCAATTGACTGAACAGCATGGCGGCCGATGAGGCCATCATCGCCAAACCGTGGGTACTGGCGCTGGTTCGGCTATCCAGGTGCAAGGTGTCTTGAAAGTAGTAGCCCAAGGTTTGTTGCACCACGCCAAACATGGTGAACATGATCAGGCCGGTGAACAAATAGCTTCGATAGCGCGCATCAAAATAACTGAGCCGTTGGGTGACCGGGCGTGCATGCGTATGGTTGGGCGGCAAAAAACACCAGACCAGCCCCATCACCAACAACGCGATGGCTGCGTGCAAATACAACGGCGCCAGCAAACCGAATACCGCAAACTGCGCCAGCAAAGGCCCTGCCATGGTGCCGATATTGCTGGCTGCCGAAAGTTTACTAAACCCTTTGATGCGCGCCTGCGCGGTGGTGACATCGGCCATGTAGGCCATCGACGCGGGCTGCGCCGCTGACATGATGCCCGCCAACAACATGCGACTGCCCATCAAGCATAAAAACAACAGCGTGCCGGTCATCACCCCCGAGAGCCCCATCTCGGCGAAAAAGTTAAAGCACACGGTGCCAATCACATAACCGCCCAACCCGATAATGATGATCGGCTTACGACCCCAGCGATCACTCAAGCGGCCCCAGCGCGGGCTAATCAAAAAGTACATCAAGGCTGCGGCCGACACCAAGGCGTTGATTTCCAATTCGCGAAAACCCAGCGTGCGCCCCAGCATCGGCAACACCGCAAACACAATGGTCTGCCCCATGCCCATGGTGACCAAGGCCAGAAACAGAACCCATAAAGACGGTATGGTGGTGCGCGATGTCATGAAGCCCCCGATGCGTGGCGGCACCATAACAGAAAGAAAAACGGCCGGCGATTACCCGGCCGTAACAAACGCAAGATCCCGATCGATTCATCTGTCGCTTTTAACGCGGGAGCTCATCTCTTGAAAACCCAAGTGGCGAACGTCTTCACCCTTAACCAGATAAATAACGTATTCCGCCAGATTGCGGGCATGATCGCCCACCCGTTCTAACGACCGCAATGACCACATGATATTCAGCACCCGCGAAATGCTGCGCGGGTCTTCCATCATGACCGTCACCAGCTCACGCATGGCGCTCGCGTATTCAATATCCACGCGCTTGTCTTGCTCAATCACGCTGAGTGCTAAATTGACGTCAAGGCGTGCAAAAGCATCCAGGGCTTCATGCAGCATGCGCACCACCAGCTGACCAATGTGACGCACCTCGACATACCCTTTAGGCGCCTGCCCACCTTCCGATAATTGAATGGCTTGTTCGGCAATTTTTCGCGCCTCATCACCGATGCGCTCCAAATCGGTAATGCCTTTGGTCACCGCAATCACCAATCGCAAGTCGCTGGCCGCAGGCTGGCGACGCGCCAGAATGCGAATGCACTCTTCGTCAATGCTCAGCTCCATCGAATTGATGCGCTTGTCGTTAGCGCGCACGGCCTCGGCGCGCGCACTATCGGCCTCGATCAATGAATGAACCGCATCGGAAACCTGACTTTCAACCATGCCGCCCATTTCCAGCAAATGCGATCGAACCCGTTCAAGCTCGTCATTGAACTGCTGGGAAATATGGTGGGTATGTGCATCCTTTTCCATGATGGACCTCGCAATCAGCCGTAACGGCCAGTAATGTAATCTTCGGTTTGTTTTGCTGATGGATTGGTGAACATGGTGTCGGTATCGCCGTACTCCACCAGATTACCCATGTACATAAACGCCGTATAATCCGACACGCGAGCGGCCTGCTGCATGTTGTGCGTCACAATCACAATGGTGTATTTGTCTTTCAACTCATAGATCAACTCTTCGATCTTGAGCGTCGATAACGGATCCAGCGCCGAGGCCGGCTCGTCGAGCAGCAACACTTCCGGCTCAACCGCAACCGAGCGCGCAATCACCAAACGCTGCTGCTGGCCGCCGGACAGTCCCAGCGCGCTGTCATGCAAACGGTCTTTGACTTCTTCCCACAGCGCGGCACGGCGCAATGATTTTTCGACAACTTCATCCAGAATGCGCTTGCGCTTGACACCCTGAATACGCAACCCATAAGCCACGTTTTCATAAATGGTTTTTGGAAACGGATTGGGCTTTTGAAAGACCATGCCCACGCGGCGGCGCAAATCGGCCACGTCCACCGCGCGATCAAAAATATTATCGTCATCCAGCAATATCTTGCCTTCCATGCGGCAACCATCCACCAGATCGTTCATGCGGTTAAAGCAGCGCAACAAGGTTGACTTGCCGCAACCGGAAGGACCGATAAACGCCGTCACGCGTTTTTTCGCAATCTTCATGTTGATGCCATGCAGCGCCTGTTTTTCGCCATAAAACAACTTGAGGTCTTCGGTGCGCAGGCAAATATCTTCGTTCTCTATGTGCCTTTCTTGCGGCGTACGACCCAAGGCGGCCATGTTCACTGCATGAGCAGGAACGACCCGCGATTCCGATTGCGTTGATTCATCGATCATCTATCAATGCTCCAGGGCTTTCGTATTTTCACGAAGCCGGTTACGAATATAAATAGCGGCCAGGTTCAACAACCCAATCACCAACACCAAAAGAAACGAAGTGGCATACACCAGCGGACGGGCCGCCTCAACGTTCGGCGACTGGAAGCCCACGTCATAAATATGGAATCCCATGTGCATGAACTTACGCTCCAGATGCATGAAAGGGTAATTGGCATCCAGCGGCAAGGTAGGCGCTAATTTGACAACTCCCACCAGCATCAACGGCGCAACCTCGCCGGCTGCGCGTGCAATCGCCAGAATAATGCCCGTCATGATGGCCGGGCTGCTCATGGGCAATACCACCCGCCACAGCGTTTCGGCCTTGGTGGCACCCAGCGCCAGACTGCCTTCACGCAACGCCTTGGGAATGCGCGTCAACCCTTCTTCGGTTGCCACAATCACAACCGGCAAGGTCAACAAGGCCAGCGTCAACGATGCCCACAATAAGCCGGGACTGCCGAACATCGGGGCGGGCGCCGATTCCGGATAAAACAATTCATCAATCGAGCCACCCAAAAAGTACACAAAGAAACCCAAGCCAAACACGCCATACACAATCGACGGCACCCCGGCCAGGTTATTCACCGAGATCCGCACCAAGCGTGTCACAAACCCCTGGCTGGCGTACTCGCGCAAATACACCGCGGCAATCACGCCTAACGGCGTGACCAGCAAGGTCATCAAAAACACCATCGCAACCGTGCCAAAAATAGCCGGGAAAATACCGCCTTCGGTATTGGCTTCGCGCGGCTCATCGCTAACGAACTCCCACAATTTTTTGGCATAAAAAACCAGTTTTTCAGGTAACGATAACGCGTTCGGGCGTGCGGCCATGACGATGCGCCCCAATGCAATGCTGCGCTCCTCGCCACTTGCGGTTTGCATCACTACCGAATCGCGGTTCAATTGCGCATACAGCGACTCCAATTGAACAATCAATATCTGGTATTGGGCATCCAGGCTGCTGCGTTCGGCATCCAGCAATTGCTTGGCGGCATCATCCAGTTCGCCGTCAATTTCCAGTCGCTTTTGCTTGAGACGCAAACGCTCCAGCTCGTAGTTAATCGCGCCAATATCACCACGCTCGATATCACGAATACGCGAAAACAACTCACCCGATCGCTGCAATCGTGCTTGCAATTCACTCCATGCGGCTTCGCCTTCGGCTATTTTGTGGCCGTCTTCGGTGATGGCGATAACACGGCCATAAAAATTACCCCACTCCCGACGCTCCAACAAAACCAGATCATGCGGCGTATGCCATTCGCCCATCCGGTAATCCAGCACCCAGGTAAAGTCGAGACCGGCCACATCCCGGTTACCGGTTTTAATCAAATGGCGCCCCACCACATCGACGCCTGCTGGCGGTGTTTCACCCAAATCCCGCAAGCGTGCGGCCGTGACTTCTTCATGGTCATGCACTTCACCGATCATGCGAACCACCGCACCGTCATCCTGACGATACTCGAAATCGACAATGTCGTGCGGCCAAAAATGCACCATGCCTTTGCCCATGATGTAGATAAGCAAACCCAACACCATGAGCATGCTGATCGTCACCGCACCGGCATTGAGCCATACCCAGGGCGACCCATCACGCACCCACTGCAAGACACTTTTTTGCTTGCTGGCAATCATCACAATGACCCGTATTTACGACGCAGCCGGTGCCGTATCAGCTCCGCCGTCGTGTTAAAAACAAAGGTGAATAAGAACAGTACCAACGCGGCTAAAAACAGGATCCGGAAGTGCGTGCTGGCCACTTCAGACTCGGCCAGTTCAACCGCAATGTTGGCTGACAATGTACGCAAGCCTTCAAAAATATTGCCGCTCATGATCGGCGTATTGCCGGTCGCCATTAACACAATCATGGTCTCGCCCACGGCACGGCCAAAGCCGATCATCACCGCAGAGAAAATACCCGGGCTTGCAGTTGGCAACACAACCCGCATCAAGGTCTGCCACGGCGTAGCACCGAGTGCCAGTGACCCGAACGTCAAATGCTTGGGCACTGCGAACAAGGCATCCTCGGCGATCGAGAAAATAGTCGGAATCACCGCAAAGCCCATGGCAAACCCCACCACCAACGCATTGCGCTGGTCGAAGGGAATGCCCATTTCCTGATCCAGCCACAAACGGACATCGCCACCGAAGAACGTGATTTCCATCCAACCCGACAATGACAGTGGCACCATCACGGCCAGCACAATCACCGGCACCAACAAAAGCGGTTCCCAACCGTCGGGCACCCGATGCCGAATACGTCGCGGCAAGCGCGACCACGCGTAGGCCGCCGCCACAATGCAGACCGGCGTCACCAACAGCACACTGAAGATCCCCGGCAGCGTCGTTTCAATCAGTGGTGCCAGCCAAAGGCCGGCCAGAAAACCCAGGATAACCGTGGGCAATGCTTCCATTAATTCGATGGTGGGCTTGATGAACGTCCGCAATGCGGGCGCCATAAAATAGGCGGTGAAAATAGCGCCGCAAATCGCCAGCGGCGTGGCCAGCAACATGGCATAAAATGCGGCCTTCAATGTGCCGAACGACAACGGCATCAAGCTGTATTTGGGCTCGAAATCATTACTCGATGCCGATGACTGCCAAATGTATTGCGGGCCGTCGTAGTTTTCGTACCAGACCTTGTCCCACAAAGCCGACCACGACACATCGCCGTGCTCGTTATGCACTTCGGCAAACGACAACTCGCCATTGGCCCCCTGCCAGAACAGACCGTCGCCTCGCGGTGAAATGGCGATATTCTGGATAACGCCCTCGCCCATCGCCTGTTTGAGCGCTACGCGCTCGACGGTCGTATTGAACAAGGCCAAATTGCCCGCCGCATCCGTCGCGACAAACCCCTTGCGACGCTGTTCCGGACGAATCGCCACGATGGCTGCCGAATCGAGTTTCAATTTACGGATACGGCTCAATCGGTAACGGTTATCGCCATCGCGCACCATGAACCACTGGCTGATGCTGCCGGACGAATCACCGACCAATAACGAAATGCCGCCCAATAACATACTGCTCGCGGTAATGGTGCGACCACTGGGCAACAAGGCCTCTTGGGGTACTTTGGTCGGGCTTTCCAGATCGTAGGCGTAAATCAGACCTTCGGTGTAGAGCACAAAAGCAAACCGGGCATCGGCATCAATCCAGATGCCTTGAGGCACATGGCCATTGCCTTGCCATTGCAGAGCGGCGGCAGGACGCAAACTCACCGCGCCCGTCATAAAGTTGGTGCGTTTGCTGAAGGTTTGTACGGCGAGGCGACCATCGGCAAAGCCGGCAATCAGGGTCAGTGCGCTGCTGGTATCACGCAGACCCAGGGCCAACACGGCCGTCTCTCCTAGCGCAACCGGCTCTTCGCCGTAGGGGTACTCCAGCGTGCCGGTCACGGTCTTCACATCATTCGGGTAGGTGGTTCGATACACCTGATTGGCTAACAGTATCCGGCCGTCGTCATAACCGATGCCCAACAAATCCGATGCCGCATCGGCTCTGGCCACCACCTGCAATCGCGCCGCATGGGGCAGCTGCTGCTCGCTGATCAGGCGGCCATCGCGCACGCCAATAAACGTAGCGCGTCCGCTTTCATCCAGCCGAAACCCGACATCGCGCTGTTCTTCAACCGATAAAAACCGTGTCGCTGCGTGCACTTGGGGCAGCGGCTGCCGGTGCACCACGTCCATACTGGCACCGCGAAACAGCGGTAGCACTTCCCACAGCAAATAGAAGAAGATCAACATCACCGCGACAATCACAACCATGCCGCCGACGACAATGCCCTGTCGGGCCAGCTGATCCTTGATAGCCCGTAACCGGCGTGTTCGCTTCATGGCGGCGTTGTCAAACATGGAAAGCCCTTGCGATCTGAGGCGCCTAGAATAAGTAATCAATGTGACAGATATATGACAGCTGACGCGGGAATCATTAAAAAAGGGGCTATCGCCCCTTTTTTAATCCATTTCCTTACAAAGCCAGGGCTTATTCGATGCCCAGATCCTTCAAGGTCTTGGCTGCCATGGCCGCCGGCAATGGAATATAACCATCCTTCGCCACCACTTCCTGGCCCTGCTTTGAGAGCATCATGCGCACAAACTCACGCTCCAACGGCTGCAAGGGCTTGTTCGGCGCCTTGTTCACATACACCCACAAGTAACGGCTCAGCGGGTACTCCCCCGTAATCGCATTTTCAGGCGTTGCAGCCACATAGGCCTCGCCTTCGACCGACAGCGGCACAGCCTTCACGCCCGAGGTGACGTAGCCAATGCCGGAGTAACCGATCGCATTCAGACTGGTGCTCACCGATTGCACCACCGATGCAGAGCCCGGCTGTTCGTTGACGTTGCTGCGAAAGTCGCCTTTGCACAGTGCGTGCTCTTTAAAGTACCCGTAGGTGCCCGATACCGAGTTACGGCCGTAGAGCTGGATATCGCGGTCAACCCAACCACCCGTCAAGCCCAGGCTGCCCCATTTAGTGATCGGGAACTCGCCTTTGCATTTACGCGTGATCGAGAAAATCGCATCGACCTGCTGCATGCTCAACCCTTTGATCGGATTGTCTTTATGCACAAACACCGCCAGCGCATCAATGGCAACCGGCACGGCGGTCGGCTTATAACCAAACTTCTTCTCAAACGCTGCCAGCTCGGTATCTTTCATTTCGCGGCTCATCGGGCCGAGATTGGAAGTGCCTTCGGTCAGAGCCGGCGGTGCCGTCGAGGAGCCGGCTGCCTGAATCTGGATATTCACATTCGGGTACAGTTTTTTGAACTCTTCACCCCAGAACGTCATCAGATTAGCCAAGGTATCCGAGCCCACGCTCGACAAGTTACCCGACACACCGCTGACCTTGGTGTAATTGGCAAGACCGGCATCCACAGCAGCCTGTACTGGCAATGCAAAGGCCGTCACCGCCAATGAACTGGCCACAGCCAGCGCTTTCAATGTTTTTAATGCTTTCATTAAGCTCTCCTTTTAAGTACCTGGTTCAGGCAATCGGACAAGATTCCCTTATCCTTGGCACGCTACTTTAAGGATGAAATGTGACAGCTGTATTACGCTCCAACCCGATCGGCCGGAAAGATGCACGAAAAAATACTGCCTTCGCCCACACGACTTTCGATCAGCAGCTGGGCGTCATGACGCATCAATGCGTGTTTGACAATGGCCAGACCCAATCCGGTACCTCCGGTTTCACTGAATCGACTGTCATCCACCCGATAAAAGCGTTCGGTTAATCGCGACAGATGGCGCACATCAATGCCCGCTCCCTCGTCCTTAACGCGCACCGCCAGACAGCCGTCCTGTAGCCGCTCAACCTGCACACTCACGGCTTTTTCTTTTGGCGTGTACTTGCACGCATTCGTCAATAAATTGAGGAATGCGCTATGCAGCTCCATGGTGCTGCCCTGCACCGTCACCGCATCATCGCATTGAAGTGCGATGACTCGGCCGGGGAATGCCACGCCGATTTCATGCATCACGTCACGCAGTAACGCTGCCAAATAAATCGTGTCATTGTTCGCGCGCGGCAACGACTCAAGCCGTGACAGCAAAAGCAAATCATCCACCAAATGACGCATGCGCACGGCCTGGCTATTCATTTGATCAAAGGCTTTCGACCAACGCGGCTCGGCTGCCAACTCGGTCTGGGATAAGGTTTCTAAATAACCGCTGATGACCGTTAAGGGTGTCTTCAATTCGTGCGACACATTGGCAACAAAATCTTTACGCATTTGCTCGAGTTGCTGCAAGCGCGTGACATCGCGAGCAAACATCAAGCGGTTGCCCTGCCCGAAAACCGTCAATTGAATTTCCAGTTTAATCGTACCGCTAACGGGCGAGACCATGTGCAAAGGTTCGCTATAGTCGCCTGCCTCAAAGTAAGCGATAAAGACCGGGTCGCGCAATAAATTGGTCAGTTGCGTGCCACGATCACGGGCCGGATCAAATCCCAGCAAATACTCCGAGGCTGGATTCATCCAATCAATCAATCCGTGAGGATTGATCAAGACTACGCCGTCGTTCAAGGCACGGAATGAATCCTGCACGTGCTCGTAAGCCGATTGCCAGCGATGCTGCTCGCTGCGCTGCTGCTTTCTCAGCCGGTTAATGGCATCAAACAGCACACCCCAAAATCCGCTGCTATCGGGCGTTTCGTCATGACCGCCGGCCGACAGCCAGCTCTCCAACGCACGCATATGCCATAAGGTCCAGGCGGCATAACCGAACAACGCCAGCGCAAACCCCAGAAATGGACGATCAAAAACCCAGCCTGTCAGACCAAAAAAAAGCAGCGTCAAACACAGGCGCTGCAACTCAATCATCCAGGAACTTTGCATTAACTGTCCATCGTGTCGGAGAAACGATAGCCGCTGCCACGAATGGTTTGCACCATCCAGGCGTAATCCTGACCATCGGGCAACTGCAATGCTTTACGCAAACGCCGGATATGCACATCCACCGTGCGCTCTTCGACATAGACATTGCCGCCCCATACCTGATCCAGCAATTGCGCGCGCGAAAAGACGCGCTCGGCATGGGTCATAAAAAACTGCAACAATTTAAACTCCGTGGGACCCAGGTGCACGCTTTGATCGTCAATAAACACGCGATGACTGGCCGGCTCCAGGCGAACGCCCGACAACTGCACCGGCTCTTGATTGGCACCTTCAATGCGTCGCAAGACCGCTTTGATGCGTGCAATCAGCTCACGGGGTGAAAACGGCTTGGTAATATAATCGTCCGCCCCGCCCTCCAGTCCGGTTAATTTGTTTTCTTCATCGGTGCGTGCCGTCAACATAATCACCGGCACTTCGCGGGTGTTTTCATCGCGGCGCAGGCGACGCAAAAATTCAATGCCACTGGTGCCGGGCAACATCCAATCCAGCAGAACCAAATCCGGCCGATGATCAACCACCATAGTATGCGCAACACGGGCATCGGCCGCTTCCAGCACTTGAAAGCCGGCCACATCCAGGCTCAATTTGACCATATCCCGAATGGCGGGCTCGTCGTCCACAATCAATATCGTCGGATCTGTCATCAATATTCACTCTTTTGCTGTCATCCGGTCATTACACGACAGGAAAATGACAGTTTTGTGACAGTTTAATCGAGTATGACGGTTTTGTTGCCGCGAATGATCACACGATCTTCCAAGTGGGCGCGCAAGCCTCGCGCCAATACGGCCCGTTCAACGTCGCGACCCAAGCGCACCAGATCATCGGCATCGTTGCGATGACTCACCCGAACCACGTCTTGCTCAATGATAGGGCCGGCATCGAGCGCCTCGGTGACGTAATGGCAGGTCGCGCCAATCAATTTCACGCCGCGATCAAATGCCTGCTGATACGGGCCGGCACCGGCAAACGACGGTAAAAAACTGTGGTGGATATTGATCATGCGCCCTGCCCAGTCTGCGCACAACGCCGGCGGTATCACTTGCATAAACCGCGCCAACACAACGGTATCGGCCTCGTAATGCCCTAGCAGATCGGCAATGCACTCAAAGGCCACGTCACGGCCCTGATCAAACGGCACGAAGTGATACGGCAAACCGTAATGCTGCACCAAGGCTTGGTGATCGGGATGATTGGCAATCACAGCGACCATCGTGCACGGCAACTCGTCCACCGACCAGCGGTACAGTAAATCGGCCAGGCAATGCGAGGCTCGCGAGGCCAGAATCACCACCCGCGGCTTTGCCGCAGAATCATGGATATGCCATTGCATCCCGTAGTGACTAGCGATTTCATCGGCAAAACGGTGTGAAAAATCCTGCAACGACACCGACAAGGAATCGGCACGAATCTCGGTGCGCATGAAAAACCAACCCGATGCGCGATCGGCGTGATAGCTGGCTTCGGTCAACCAGCCGCCCTGATCGCTGATAAAACTGCTCACCCGCGCCACAATACCCACACAATCCGGGCAGGCAATAACCAATCGATAACTGAGTTCCATCAACAACTCCGGCCATCAAGGCAACAGGCTGCAGTATAATGACTTTTTTCTTGCAGGCCGTGCCATGAGCGCCGTCAAATCCCTGTTCAGTTACCCCAAATACTGGGCCGAGTGCTTTGGCCCGGCACCGGTATTGCCGATGTCGCGCGCCGAAATGGAGGCGTTGGGCTGGGATAGCTGCGACATCATTCTGGTCACCGGCGATGCCTACGTGGATCACCCGAGCTTTGGCATGGCGGTGATTGGGCGCACCTTGGAGGCCCAAGGCTTTCGTGTCGGCATCATTGCCCAGCCCGACTGGCATAGCAAAGAGGCCTTCATGGCACTCGGCAAACCCAATTTATTTTTCGGCGTGGCCGCCGGCAACATGGATTCGATGATCAACCGTTACACCGCCGATCGCCGCATTCGTTCAGACGATGCCTACACGCCGGGCAATGTCGGTGGCAAGCGCCCGGATCGCGCCGTGATTGTGTATTCCCAGCGTTGTCGCGAAGCCTGGAATGACGTGCCGGTGATCATTGGCTCCATTGAAGCCAGCCTGCGCCGCATTGCGCACTTTGATTACTGGAGCGAGAAAGTTCGCCGCTCCATTGTGCTCGACAGCAAGGCCGATCTGTTGGTGTACGGCAATGCCGAACGCGCCATCTGCGAAATTGCCTATCGCTTATCGCAAGGTGAAGCCGTTGATAGCATGCGTGATATTCGCGGCACCGCCTATGCCTTATCCGCCATACCCGATGACTACCGACTGATCGACTCCAGTCATATCGATACACCCGGCCCGGTTACCGCACCGACCAATCCTTACGTCATGGAAACCGCCAGTGCACCGTGCAGCACCGGCGAGCAACCGGCCGAGAAACAAGCCGATGCCGTACAAGTCGTCAGCGTATTGGAACGGCCTGCAGCGGCGAATCAACCGGTCTGCATTCGCCTGCCCTCTTACGAACAAGTCTGTGCCGACCCCGTACTGTACGCGCATGCTTCGCGCGTATTGCACCTTGAGACCAACCCCTACAATGCACGCCCGCTGGTACAACGCCACGCCAATCGTGAAGTCTGGATCAACCCGCCGCCGATACCGCTGTCGACCGACGAACTCGACAACGTCTTTGAGCTGACCTATACCCGCAAGCCGCATCCGTTGTATGGCGATGCCACGATTCCAGCCTACGAGATGATTCGCTTTTCGGTGAATATCATGCGCGGCTGCTTTGGTGGCTGCACCTTCTGCTCGATCACCGAACACGAAGGCCGCATTATTCAGAGCCGCTCGGAGGCCTCCATTCTCAACGAGCTCGAATCCATTCGCGATAAAACACCCGGCTTTACCGGTGTGATTTCAGATTTGGGCGGGCCGACCGCGAATATGTGGCGCCTGAACTGCAAAGACCCGGCGACCGAATCGCGCTGCCGTCGACTGTCGTGTGTGTTTCCCGGTATTTGCAAAAGCCTCGATACCAATCAAATGCCGCTGGTGCATTTATACCGCAAGGCACGCGCCGTACCCGGCATCAAAAAAGTGCTGATTGCATCCGGGCTTCGCTATGACCTGGCCATTGAAACCCCCGAGTACGTGAAAGAATTGGTCACGCATCACGTTGGCGGCTATTTAAAAATTGCACCGGAGCATACCGAGTCAGGCCCGCTCTCGAAGATGATGAAGCCCGGCATTGGTAGCTACAACCGATTCAAAGAGTTGTTTGAACGTTACTCCGCCGAAGCCGGTAAAAAACAATATTTGATACCGTATTTTATTGCCGGCCACCCCGGCACCAGCGATGAAGACATGCTGAATCTGGCGATCTGGTTGAAGGCCAACGGCTTTCGTGCCGATCAAGTACAAAGCTTTTATCCCTCTCCGATGGCATCGGCAACGGCGATGTACCACAGCGGCAAAAACCCACTGCATCGCGTACGCCGCGATTCCGAAACCGTGACCGCACCTAAAGGACTCAAGCAACGTCGACTGCACAAAGCCTTTTTGCGTTACCACGACCCGAACAACTGGCCGCTGTTACGCGATGCATTAAAACGCATGGGATACAGCCATTTAATCGGCAACGGAAAACAGCACTTGATACCGCGTTATCAGCCTGCCGGCTGGCAAGCGGATACCGCCGCACCGGGAAAACACATACGAACCCAGCATACTGGACTACCGGCAACACCGGATGACATACCCGCCACCCAGCGAAAAGGCAGATCGTCGCATGGGAAGGCTGCAAGCAAGCGGCCATCCAACACCAAGAAAAAGCGCTGACTCACTATTGTTAACAACCATCCACGCATACGCATTCAACATGACCGTCAATAAACCTTTAGTGATTTCCTCCATTCATGAACCCCAATCGATTCTACGGGACCGTTTTCAAGAGTACGGTTATCTACACTTCAAGCATTACGTGGATCCGGATCGCTGCGAAAAACTGCTGCGCAGCATCATGACCGAATGCACGCCCTATATTCAGCCCGACCCGGCCACCGGTCTGCCCATATTGAAGGGCGAACCTTTCTTTGAGACCGATGCGGTATGGGATGAGATTTATCCCAAAATCCAGTCATTGGAAGGTTTTCATGCATTCTTTCATGAGCCCGACATTCAGCAACTCATGGAAACGGTCAGTGGCAGTGATGTTTTTGTATATCCGATGAAAATGGCCCGCATTTCCACACCTAAAAAAATAGGCTATGAAACGCCGCCACACCAGGACGCCCACTCGCATCAAGCCGGCAACACCATGGCCGGCATTTGGGTGGCGTTGCAGGCCATCGATGAAACCATGGGGCGACTCAAATTACTGCCCCACTCACACAAACGCGGCGTACGAAAAGTATTTAAAGCGGAAGGCGTCGGCGGCGTGCAGTGCGAGATTTACCCGGACGAAACCACATGGCATGTTTCAGACGTCGAGCAAGGCGATGTCATTATTTTCCACAGTTGCTGCGTGCACAAAGCCGAGCCCAACGCATCTGAAATCTCTGTGCGCTTTAGCGTTGATACACGGTTCTGTGATTACGGCGCGCCCACTTTTATTCACAACTTTGAGCCACACCATGGCTGGCGTATTCCAGGCTTTGACTGGGACAGCATTTATAAAGACTGGAAAAACGATACGCTCAAATATTACTGGAAAGACTACCCGGCTATTTCCAATACCTTATTGGAACAATAAACGCGGCACGCTGTTATCGAATGGGTTTTTCGACAGTCATTTTAGCGCCATCCAGCATCACTTTTTCTTTGCCATTCCCGGCTTTCTCGATATTCAACAACGGTTCAGCACTCACACTCACAGCAGGTTGACTTTCAGATTGCGAAAAGACATTGCCAATATCGACTTTGGGTGCTGGCGACAAATGCTCAACCTCGTCAGGGGCTAACGGAGGCACTGCCAGATCCAACACCCAGGGCTGAACGACCACAACATTGTCGTTATCTTTTTCTTTGTTGTTGTCTTCTTCTACAGCAACTACTGCATCGGATACCGCTTCATCAACAACCTGCTGTGACGGTACAGTCTCTACCGGATCGACCTTATGCTTAGCCACCTGATCGCATGCTGTCAAAAGCGCTAGCAACATCAACACACGCAATCGATACACTGCTCTACACCCCGTTCTTTGTTCATTCAAAAAAGGGGCCGAAGCCCCTTTTTCACTCCTTCTTCTCTTGATCAGCCAATGCATCGGCCATTTCACGCAACTTGTTTTTAGCCACCTTTTCCAAGGTTGCACGCGGCATCTCATCCAGGAAATACACAGCACGCGGGCATTTAAAATCCGCCAGGCCTTCCTTGCAACCGGCCATGATCTTGTCGCGGATTTCATCTTCCGAGAGTTGCGTCCACGGACTCTTAATCGCAAACAAGACCGGCACTTCATCGAGCATATCGTGTTTTTGAGCCACGATGGCGTGTTCATCGAGCACGCCCATACCCAACAGCGCACCGATGAACTCTTCTACCTGACGCGCCGATACGTTCTCGGCACCGACTTTCAGTACATCTTTGTCGCGATCGGCAAAGTACATGTAACCATCGGCCTCAACACGCGCCATGTCGCCGGTTTGAAACCAGCCGTCGGCGGTAAATGATTTTTTCATGGCCTCAGGGTTTTTATAGTACTCGTAGAAGATCTGCACGCCGCGCGTACCGCGAATATACAAATCGCCGTTTTCACCGACTTTGCAGTACTCGCCTGTCTGGGCATTGATGATTGCAAATTCATAACCCGGCGATGGCACGCCGATATTCATTTCAGGCGAATCGTGGAACAAATCAGAACGGGTGGCATGCGATACGGTTTCCGTCATACCCCAGGTAGCAAACGTGGTAATTTTGAAATGCTGCTCGAGCAAATGCAGCTTCACGCCGGTTGACCAGGTTTTGTAGTGATGCTCTGGCACGGCTTGTGCAAACAAGGCCTTGATGGTGAACGGAATCATCGAGGCGCGCGTGCACTTGTGCTTGAGTGAGACTTCCCAAAAACGACTGGATGAGAACTTGGGTTGTAACACCACCGTGCCACCCACCCACATCATGGTCCAAAAACTCCAGCTTTGTGCATTCACGTGAAAGCACGGCAGAAAACACAAGTAGGTATCATCCGGCGTCATCAGCAGGTTCTGTGAACCGCTGCGGCCACCCCACAGTGCATTGGCATGCGTGTGCACGACGGCCTTCGGACGCGAAGTGGTACCGGAAGTAAACTGAATACCCACCGGCAACATGGGCTCGGGCTCGCGGGCCGGCGCTTCCGTACCGTGTTGAAGCAAGCTATCCCAACGGTCGTACTTTGCTGCGTACTCGGCCTCGGCCGGTTCGGCCGGCTCACCGGAGTTGTCGTCCAGCACCACAAACCACGGCAGGCTTTTTGCGTTATCCGCCAGTGCCTGAATGAACTTGGGCTGGGTAATACAACCCACGGCATCCGAGTGTTCGGCAAAATAGGTGAGCTCGTCGCCGATGCAACGGGTGTTCGTTGTCACCGCGACCGAACCCACCACCGCAGAGGCATACCAGGCAATCATCATTTCAGGGCAGTTTTCGGCGTGGATCAGCAACTTGTCGCCCTTCTTCACGCCTTTGGCAATCAGACCACAGGCCACTTGATTCATGGCTGCCCAGAACTGGGCGTAGGTCCAGGTTTTAGCGTCGCCTTCTTTAGGCTCCCAGATCAGAAAGGCTTTATCCGGGGTTTGCGTCGCCCATAATTTGGCGAGCCAGGGCACATCTTTACCGGAAAAACTGTAAAACTCCGAGGAGTACTGGGTGTTGAACTTGGCAGCGGTCATGAATAGAGCCTCTTCGCTAAAAAAACCGAACCGACATTCTACCCAACCATCACCCGATAGCCAGCCAGAAACACACTAAAAGCATGACATTGCCGTTATAATCGAAAAAACCATAACAAGACCGACCCATCACGCATGAAGCCCACCCCCAGCCCGTCATCCACCGGCATGCCACCCCGCTCAGCCACGTCCTTTGCGATTGGCTTGCTGGCATTAACCAGCCTGCTAGCCGGATTGATCCTGATTCCGGACATGGAGCTTCACCTGCTATGGCGCACCCTGCTGGTCGCTGCTTGCTGGGTAGTGCCGGTCGTGATTCTGGAACACCTTTTTCGACACCCGTTAGACCACTCGCAAGCAGTAAGTCGCTCGCAGCTTCGCCCCCTGCACTGGCGACGGTCGGCCATCAAATGGCTGGGCCTCGCCAGCACCTTTGCACTGATTGCTTTTATCTATTGGTTGCTGCCTGAGTATCGCGGCGGCTTTTACCACACCTTTTGGGAAGCCTGCCAATGGCTGGTTCCCGCCACACTGCTCATCGCCCTGATCTACATACCGTGGGTCGATCAACGCATGAACACACCCGAAGACGGTTACTACCATTGCGGTTTATGGTTGCTGGGTCCGGGCCGCGGTGCCGATACCACGGCACTAAAACAATATGCCCTGAGTTGGCTGGTGAAAGGTTTTTTCCTGCCACTGATGTTTGTTTATATGTCCGACAACATCAATGAGATGCCGACGCTGGAATGGATCACGCTTTCGGGCAGCTTCGATAACATCTGGCACTTTTTGTTCACCATTGATCTGGCCATTGCGGCCAGCGGCTACGCACTCACCTTGCGTATTTTTGATGCACACATTCGTTCCACCGAGCCGACCACATTAGGCTGGCTGGTTGCACTGGTGTGCTATCAACCGTTCTGGAGCTTGATCGGCACCTGGTACCTGGCCTATGACAGTGACAATTTTGGCTGGGGGGCTTGGCTGGAAAACTCGCCCGTCCTGTACTGCCTGTGGGGCGGTGCCATTTTGATACTGATCACGCTGTACGTACTGGCCTCGGTATCCTTCGGCGTGCGATTCTCTAACCTGACACACCGGGGCATTATTACCAACGGCTTGTACCGCTGGTCAAAGCACCCGGCTTACCTTAGCAAAAACCTGTCGTGGTGGTTGCTGGCCATTCCATTTTTACACCCCGACCATCCCATTGAAGCCCTGCGCAATTGCATGCTGCTGCTGATGCTCAATGGCATTTATTACCTGCGCGCAAAAACCGAAGAACGGCATTTGGCGCTCGATCCGACATACCGTGATTACATGGCCTTTATGGAAGACCATTCGCTAATTGCCTGCGCCCGCCGAACGTTCAAACGTTTGGTGTTGCGGCGCGCGTAATACGCCAGCACCGATGGATTGGCGGCTGACGATCAAAATCCGGGTCCAGCGTATCCCGCGTGATATCAACCACGCTATAGCGCTTCTCCAGCAATGCATCCAAACGAAACTTCTTTCTGTTGGTGGAGAAAAACAGGGTCCCGCCTTCAGACAAGTGCTTCATGGCGCCATCAATCAGCATCACATGATCACGCTGCACATCCAGCGTACCTTCCATGCGTTTTGAGTTGGAAAAACTCGGCGGATCTAACAAAATAACATCGAATTGTTCTTCGTCACTCGCCATCCATTCCATGCAGTCCGCACGATGGACTCGATGCCGATAAATATTCATGCCATTGAGTTGGAAGTTGTCGCGAGCCCAGTCGAGATACGTATTCGACATATCCACACTTAACGACTCGCTCGCACCACCCAATGCCGCTTGCACCGTCACGGCTGCCGTATAACAAAACAAATTCAGGAACCGCTTGCCGGCGACCTCTTTCGCAATGATGCGGCGCAGCGGGCGGTGATCCAAAAATAATCCCGTGTCCAAATAATCGGTCAAATTAACAATGAATTTTGCAGGCCCTTCTTGAATGTATGTTTCTTTATGTTGACTCGATTGCTTTTCATACTGGCTTTGCCCGCGTTGACGCTCACGGGTTTTGATCACCAATCGATCTGCGGTAATGCCTTCTTGCGCCAACAAGACTTCTTTCACCAACTTCATGCGCCACGCCGCATGCACCGTATTCACGTCAGCCGGTGGTGCGTACTCCGACACATGACACCAGTCATCGTAGCGATCAACCGCCACGGCAAACTCGGGAATGTCCGCATCATACAAACGGTACGCCGTTGTGCCCGATTGCTTCAACCAGCCTTTTAATTTCCGACGATTTTTAGCCAATCGATTCGAAAAGGCGCTGCGCCATTCTTCAACGCGAGCCTCATCCAATACCGGTAATTCGGGCTCGCTGGAGGCCGCTACCGTCAGCGTCCAGATTTCGCACTCAATCGCACCGTTGCGAGCGACCACACGCTGCTCGGGTTTGAACCCGGTCTCGGCGGCCAAGTCTGCGTTGGATGTAATCATCGCAAACCGCCAACCCGACAAATGCGTTCGCAATAACTCCCCTAAATCACGGTACACCGCGGCCAATGAAGGCAAGTCGCCCAAGCGTTCGCCATACGGTGGATTGGTCACCAACAAGCCTGTTGCGGCCTTGGGCGGTACCGCCTGATCAATCGCGCATTGTTCAAACTGAAAAAAACCACTCATGTGCAGTCGCTCGGCATTGGCACGCGCGCGGCCAATCGCGGCTTCGTCTTCATCCGAGCCCCATGCCATGATTCGAGGTGAAGACAAACAACGGTCTCGATGTTCGGAGGCCTGTTGACGCAAGCGCTCCCAAAGTGCTGCATCGTGCCCGGGCCAGCGCTCAAAACCAAAGCGGTCGCGCCATAGCCCGGTCGGCAGATTCAGTGCCATCATCACCCCTTCAATCAACAAGGTGCCTGAGCCGCACATCGGATCATACAGTGGCACGGGAGCATCCTGCGCAGTCCAGCCTGCCAATGCGAGCATACCGCTGGCCAAGGTTTCTTTTAGCGGTGCCTGACCGGCCGCCAAGCGGTAACCGCGCCGGTGCAATGGCTCGCCCGAGAGCTCCAGATACAACGTGACGCGGTTATTGCGCAAAAAAGCACTGATGCGGATATCGGCATTGTCCCGCTCGACATCCGGTCGCGCGCCATGCAGCTCACGCAAGCGATCACACAGTGCATCCTTGATACGCAAGGCGCCATAATGCGAGTGGCGAAACTCCGGCGATTCGCCGGTAAAACGAATCGAAAAGGTGCTGTCCAGACCAAGGTGTTGCTCCCACGGGAAATCACGGCATGCCTGATACAGCACGTCACCATCGCGAGCCGGTACCTCGGCCAATAACAGCAACACCCGACTGGCAACGCGTGACCACAGGCATAAGCGGTAACCCAGCTCCAGCGGCCCCGTCACCAAGGCCCCGCCACTCAAGGGCTTGATCGACTGACCGCCGTGTGTGCGCAACTCGGCCAGCAGCGGGTCGGCCAGTGTTTGCGGTGCCACCACGAAATAGCGGTAGTTATGCCCTGCCGGATTGATCATTTTTTGTACGCCCCGTCTCTAGAGTTCTTTTGTCTAAGCCAGCTCGCGCTTATCGCGAGTTGCATCATTTTGACCTCAGCACATACGCCAAGTCATTGAAATTCCATATGCATCGCTTTGTATATAACCAGAGCAAGCCGTTAACGCATAACACTTATAGCCTTTGGCTATTCGCGGCCAAGCTCAAGTGTTCCTAGACTCAGGATTCGGGCAGTTGCTTTGACTGTCCACAGCAGTCCGGTTTCACCACATGGCGATGTTGACGAGGCTTCTATGAAAAGACAAAAACGTGACCCCCTACAACGAGCGTATCACCGCGGTTATCTCTCCGGGCTTGACGGCCGATCGCATGACCTATGCCCACACGGTGACAGCTCTTGCCGCGACGAATGGCTCAAAGGCTGGCAAGAGGGCTGGCAGGACCAGCAGGCCGGCATGACCGGCGTCGCGGGACTGCACAACCTGGCCGTCCACTGACCCCCATCCCCTTCAAGCCCCGATCAGGGGCTTTTTTTTGTCCGCTCGGCCAATGCACGAGCCACTTCACCGACCAAAGCCGGGCCTCGATAAATCAGACCCGAATAAAGCTGCACCAGAGAGGCCCCGGCATCGCACTTGGCCAAGGCCGTTGTTGCATCCGTAATACCGCCGACACCCATGAGTGGAATACGCCCGGCCAAGGCTTCAGACAAGCCTCGCAACGCGGCCGTCGATAACTCAAAAACCGGCTTGCCACTCAAACCGCCCGCCTCATCGGCATGCTTCAAGCCTTCAACCAGCGGACGCGCAATGGTTGTGTTGGTGGCGATGACGCACTCCACTTCCAATGCCAATAGGGTTTTTGCCATGGAGGCCAGCGCCTCGGCCGATAAATCCGGTGCCAGCTTGACGGCAATCGGCACGTGTCGCCCATGGCGTGCCCGCAGCGCAGCCTGACGATTAAGTACGCCCTCGAGTAACGCACGAAAGGTGTCGCCCACCTGCAAATCACGCAACCCCGGCGTATTCGGTGACGACAGATTCACCGTGATATAGCTGGCTGCCGGATACACCGCATCCATGCAGGCGATGTAATCATCCAGCGCATTCTCCAGCGGCGTGTCTTTATTCTTGCCGATATTGATGCCCAGAATACCGCGGTAACGCGTTTGCTCCAGATTGGCGAGCAGCCGGTTCACACCACCGTTGTTAAAACCCATGCGGTTGATGATCGCTTGCTGCTCGGGAATACGGAATAACCGGGGTTTGGGATTGCCGGCTTGTGGACGCGGCGTCACCGTACCCACTTCGATAAAACCAAAACCGAGTGCGGCCAGTGCATCGACGTATTCGGCATTTTTATCGAGCCCGGCGGCAAGACCCACCCGATTGGGGAAGACTATCCCCATCAAGCGCACAGGGTCCTCCGGCACGGCACCCGTCAACAAGCCCGTCATGTGCAGTCCTGCCGCCGCCTTGAGTGACAACAGGGCCGCGTGATGCGCTGCTTCTGGTGACAAGGCAAACAACAAAGGACGGGTTAATGCGTACATACCATCACTCCACAAACCAGCAGCCATTATAGCGGACAAGATTGGCCAATCCGGTACAATTACGCCATGAAAAACGATGCAGCACTGACTCGCGGGCAAGTCGCACTCTGGAATAGCGCGGCTTTTTTACTGCTGTTGGCCTTCACGCACTACACCGCCCAATTTCTCTATCCCGGCGTCTACTACCCTGCGGCGGGCGTTCAACGCCTGCTGCTGATTACCGCCATCACCGGCATGGTCATTGGCCCGGTATTGGTGGCCTATTTGTGGGTGCCTGGCAAAAAAGGCCTTTGGCTCGACATGACCGTCATGGCACTGCTGCAAGTCACACTCTGGACAGCGTGCCTATGGGCACTCTATACCCAGCGCCCGGTCTGGCTGGTCTTTGCAATCGATCGTTTCGTCGTCTTACGGGCCAATGAAATCGATAGCAACCAGCTGCCCGAGTCGATTCCGGCACACCCCAAGCCCGGCCACCCGCAGCTGGTTTTTGCATCACAGCCTGACGATAAAGTCCTTAAGGAAAAAATCATGTTTGAAGCCTCGGGCGGCGGGGCTGACATTGAGCGGTACCCGGCATTATGGTCATTGCCTACCGCCACATCGTTGCAGAGCATCCATGACGCACAAAGTGCCTCTATCGCGTATTACGGCAATGACGTGGCCATTCACGATGAATTGTTACTGATAGGCAGCAAAAACGATCTGCTCGTTTATTGGGACGCCCAATTACAACGCATTACTCGCTGGCGTCACGAACCGTCACCGGCCTTCCCCGTACCCGATGACAAAATCACCCCATAAAAAAACCGGCCGAAGCCGGTTTTTTTATGGGGTGATTTTAATCGCGGTCAAGAATATCTTCTTTGCGCTTATTGTATTCTTTCTCGGTCAGCAGACCTTCGTCATACGCTTTCTTTAAATCAATCAACTCTTCCCCGGTGGTCGCCGTGTAATTCACGACTGTACTATCACCGCCACCACAGCCCACTAAAACGCCCATGGACAACAACAGCATCATCGCTACAGTGCGCATCGTCTTCATTGAAGCCTCCAGATTGATACACCATTACCTGTTTATTATTCTTTATCTATCACCCCTTAATGTCAAGGGTCAAGGCGCATCCTGCAAGCTTTTCAATACCACCTCTTCCACGTCTCTTGATAACTGACCAGATGCCTGGATGGCACGCAAGGCAGCCATCATGCGCTCAGCCACCGCGGGGGTGTATTTTTTCCATCGTGTTAATGGCGTCAATAAGCGAGAGGCAACTTGCGGGTTAATTGCATTCAATCGAACCACCTGCTCGGCCAGGAACTGGTAGCCCGATCCATCGGCCGCATGAAACCCCCACGCATTCGCCGCACAAAAAGCACCGATCACCGCCCGCACTTTGTTCGGGTTGGTAATCTGGAATGCCTGCGTTTCCATCAACGCTCTGACCGCTGACAAGTCATGGTGAGGCGACATCACTTGCGCCTGCAGCCATTGATTGATGGCCAGCGGTTCATCAATCCACCGCTCGTAAAAATCATGCAGCAATGGCTTGGCCTGCAAGGCCGTCGCAGCATCCGGCGCATGCAGCAAGGCATTCATCGCCGCCAGCCGGGCGGTCAGATTATCGGCCACTTGATAATGGGTGACTGCTGCACGCACTGCTTCGGCATCACCACTGGCCACCCAATACGATAACGCAGCATGCTGCAATTGCCGGCGCGCCATCGCGCTACCGGTCACAGCATACGGCCCTGCCAGAGCAAGGGCTTTATACAGATTGGCAAACGATGACGCGTATCGATTCGCCAGCATCGCACGAATGCCATCCCGCGCTTTGCATATTGCCAAAGGATCAGCCCGATCCATTTGATCCAGGATAAAACTGAGTGGCGGCAATACCAGCAACATCGACTGGATCATTTGATCATCGACCGGCTCTGCTAACAAATGGGCAAACAAAGCATCAAGCGATTTCGGCAATGCGTGCGCCTCACTTGCCGCTTGCGCCGCAATAGCCGATAACATCAAACGCTGACAAGCCTCATAACGAGAAAAGCCATCATCATCGTGCTTGGCGAGAAACAACAACGCATCATCATCAAGCTCGGTTGCCATGCGCACCGGCGCTGAAAACCCGCGCAACAACGAAGGCACCGGCGACTCTGCTACTTCACTAAAAACAAATTCCTGCTCAGCCATCGTCAGATCCAACACATGCGTTGTGGCCAACGGACCGCCATCCAACATAATCGACAAGCTACCCTGTTTCCCCACCAAGCCGACCGCCACCGGAATATGAAACGGCTCTTTGATGGGCTGCCCAGGCGTTGCCGGGCACGATTGCGTCAACGTCAGTCGGTAGGTTTTGGCTGCCGCATCATAATGACCCGCCGCACGCACGCACGGCGTGCCTGATTGGGTGTACCAACGACGGAACTGCGTAAAATCACGGCCACTGACATCAGCCATTGCTGCAATAAATTCATCAATTGTGACTGCCTGACCGTCATGCCGACTGAAATACAGATCCGTACCCTGGCGAAACAACTCGGCACCCAACAAATGATGCATCATGCGAACCACTTCAGCGCCCTTTTCATACACCGTCGGCGTATAAAAGTTAGAGATCTCCATGTAACTCTTGGGCTGCACGGCATGCGCCATGGGGCCGGCATCTTCAGGAAATTGCACGCTGCGCAATAACGCTACACTTTCAATCCGTTTGGCTGCCCGAGAACCCATATCGGCTGAAAACTCATTATCGCGAAATACCGTAAAGCCCTCTTTCAGACTGAGCTGAAACCAATCGCGGCAGGTTACCCGATTACCTGACCAGTTATGGAAATATTCATGCGCGACAATGCCCTCGACCCGCTGATAACCCATATCGGTTGTGACATCCGGGTGCGCCAATACGGCCGATGTATTGAAAATATTCAGGCCTTTGTTTTCCATCGCACCCATATTGAAGTCATCGACGGCAACAATATTAAACACATCAAGATCGTATTCACGCCCATACATTTCTTCGTCCCAGCGCATAGAACGTTTCAAACTGTCCATCGCGAAATCGCATTTATTCATGTCTTTTGACTCGACATAAATGCGTAGTTGGACACGACGACCGGACGCCGTCACAAAAAAATCTTCTGCGTATTGAAGATCCCCTGCCACCAAGGCAAACAAATAACTGGGTTTTGGCCAAGGATCGGTCCAACGCACCCAGTGCCGATCACCCCGGATGCCCTGATCGACCGGATTCCCATTACTCAACAATACCGGGTAATGTTCACGATCGGCCTCAACCGTCACATCAAACAAAGACAATACATCGGGCCGATCCAGATACCAGGTTATTTTCCTAAACCCCTGGGCTTCACACTGCGTACAAAATAAAACACGTGAGCGATACAATCCCTCCAGCGAAGTATTTTTCTGCGGGTAGATACGGCTCACGGTTGTTAACTCAAAACGATCGGGCACATTTTCAATACGCAGTTGTTCGCCCTCAATCGCATAGCGCGACGCATCGAGTGGAGCGCCATCGAGCATAATGGACCGCAATTCCAGCTCCGCGCCATCCAGGCATAAAGGCGTTACCCCATTCGCCGTGCGATGCAATTTTAATGTGGCCGTGACATCCGCATGCGAATCGTGCAAATCGACATGCAAGGTAACGCTCTCGATACCGTAGTCGGAAGGACGATATTCTGACAACAACACTGTTTTAGACTGTGCATCTTTCATGGCATTACTCAACAATGGTTAGACTGGCTTCATAACCGGCGGCATTACGAATATTCATAACCCCTTTATCAAAAATAAGGTACTGCCCTTTGATGCCCCACAGATCCGCTTCAACAAGCGGTATTTTTTCAGGATTCATCGATGTCACTTTTTCGGGATAACGTAACACGGGATAATCAAAGTAAGCCGGCTCAGCATCGGGCACCTCAGTCACTGCATCCAGGCCGTTTTTTTCAAGCAAAGCCTTGATCTCGCTGCGACACTCCCCCAGCAACCGATTGCGCCACTGCCCCAAATCCACCGATTCTGGCTTACCCTTGAGCATCGTACGCCAATTGGTGCGGTCACTGACGTGCGCTTTCAGAATCACTTCAACTTTACCGGACAGCAGCCGATCACGGGTACGGTATACCGGCATCGCCGCGACAGCCCCCTGATCCATCCAACGCGTCGGCACTTGCGTTAATCGGGTAATGCCCACTTTAATGCCCGAGGCATTCGCCAAATACACGACGTGATCACGAAAGCAATGCGCCTCACCCCATGCCGGCTCACGGCACGTACCGTGGTGGTAATGACAGGTTTCAGGACGCGTGATGCAGGTGTCGCATTCGGCCAGTTTACGGAAACACGGATAACAATACCCCTGGCTGAAACTTTTTTTCGTGGCTCGACCGCAATGAATACAAAAAATCTTGCCACTGAACGCAAGACGCAACGTTTTACCAATCAACGGATTGATAGCGACTTCAATATCATTCAGCGGCAATGCATAAGAGACCGGCGCATCGGCACGGGTGCGCATTTTGCGCAAAACACCTGAAAACACTTCGCTCATGGCATCATCACTCGCGCCACTTCAACGTTTGAGTCTCACCGCTTAACGGAGTGCTCGGACAATCCGCTTGCTCCATATAACCCGTCTGTTGATCCGGCGGCAGGTTTTTGGTTTCCCATGCAATCATGGCGCGCATCAATAATTCGCGATCGTCTTTTTCTAACACTCGGCCATCCGGCCATTTACCCAATTCAACCGCACGTTTGAGTGCCGCGTACTCGGCATGCCCTAACCGGCCGACAAAATCATTAATATCCATTGCGTTTACCTGACATCAGCACTGCACCCAAACCCCACACTGCACCCGCCAACAATCCACCGACATGCGCAGCATTCGCAACACGCCCCAAACCAACCCATTCCATCACGCCGGTCATGCAAACCAGCAAAAACCCTAACATGATGCCAATCAAACCGCGCGGAACATCGTAACGAACCGTAGGCCTCAACGTATTCCAGACACCGATATAACCGATCAGCGCATAAATGACGCCGGATAAACCACCAAACAGGCCGGGATCATGGAGCTCACGCCCAACAATGTACTGACTGGCATTGGAAACCACGGCTGAACACAGCAATAAACTCGCCAAATAGGCACTGCCACGACGCCATTCGATGCGACGAGCCAGCTCCCACCACCACAGCGCATTAAACACCAAATGCAATACACCGAAATGCAGCAATGCGGGTGTCACCAAGCGCCAATATTCACCCGCACTCCACCCCGCCATGAAGCCCTGCAAACCCACCACTTGCCCACCGCTTACCATCAGCGGCTCAAAACTCAGCATCGCCAGCCACTGCATATCTTGCAGCAGCCATGTCACCACAAAAATCAGCAGACACAGGGCCAGTACCAGCAGGGTGACAGGCTGCCGCTGCCAGCGCCCGATCTCACGATGCCTCGGTGCTTCACGCTGCATGAACGGCGAGGCATCCAACTCGAACTCACCCGACTGATAGCGCTGCCAAGCCGACTGAACCCAGGCCACCTCCTCCGTGGTTCGCACCCACAGTATTTGGCGACCCGATTCTTCGGTCGCACGCACCGCAATGCCGCGCGCATTCAATGCCTGCATAAAAGCCCGTAAATCCGTTTCCAGCGCAACATCCATGGCCTTATGCATGAGCGACCCCGGCACTACTCACCCGGAAATGCACTCCATCCGAGTTTGTCGCGGCAAATCGCATAAAAATTATGATCCAACGGGTGAATCAGCTTGAGCTTATGCGGCTTCTTATGCACATAGATCACATCACCGGGCTGCGCGACCATAATGGAATGACCGTCACAGGTAATGTGTGGATTGACCGGATTGGCATCACCAATCACGATTTTGATTTCACTGCTGCCATCCACCACCAAGGGGCGGCTACTCAACATGTGCGGAAACATAGGAACCAGCACAAGCGCATCGAGCTTGGGATGCATGATCGGACCGCCGCCGGACAGGGAATATGCCGTCGAACCCGTCGGCGTCGACACAATCAAACCGTCCGAACGCTGATGGTAGACAAACTCCCCTTCAATATAGAGCTCAAATTCCATCATCCGGGCGGTTTCACCCGAGCTCACAACCACATCGTTAAAGGCATCGCCTTTGCCGATGGGCTCGCCAGCGCGCGTGTGGACGGTATCCAGCAGAAAACGACTTTCGACGGTATAGCGGCCGTCCAGCACAGCGCCAAGCTGCGCCTCAAGTTCTGCCGGAGAAATGTCCGTCAAGAACCCCAGTCGCCCCCGGTTCACGCCAATAACCGGCACATCGCATTTGGCCAGCGCTCGCGCCGCACCCAGCATGCTGCCGTCACCCCCGACCACAATCACCAGATCCGATATCTCGCCAATCAGTTTGCGTGTACTGACTTGAAACGAGTGCCCGGGCAATACCTGGGCAATTTCCTCTTCCAGAATCACATTCAAGTCGCGGGCCGACAGGAATGCCTGCAAGGTGCGTACCGATTCGAGCACCCGCTCGTTGCCGACGCGCCCAATCAAACCAATATTTCTGAATGGATCATGCGACATAAAATTACCATTAAAACAATTAGTTGCATTATAAGAATGATTTACTCTTTAAGTTTGGTGTCGCCCGATTCCGACAAAAAAAATGCTCGCTCGGCATCGGGAAACCCCTCGAAACCATTCTTCAGTGCAGCCACCTGAGCAAAACCCGCCTCCCTCAACAAGTGCTCGGCAATCGCGCTGCGACGACCCGAATTGCAATACACAATACACGACCGGTTCGGATCCAGCAGGCGTAATTTGAGGCGCAACAGCCCCAAAGGCAGATGAAATGCGCCGGGCACATGACCCGCCTCAAATTCATCTTGCGTACGAACGTCCACCCACAGCGCCCCGGTCTCTACCCGTTGACGCGCCTCACCCAAGCCAATCCAGGCGCAATCCGGGCGCTGCAACAGGCGAATAAAGTCGGACTTATTCAATGTCAATAACTCGCCATCGCAGCCCATGGTCACTGTCGCATTACGCGGCGCATCATGGACCAAGGCATCCTCACCAAAGAAGCGACCGGGCGGCAAGCTGGCCACCACCTGTTCAACGCCATCGGTCTGCACCGATACCGTCGCCTCTCCGCGCTTCAGGTAATAGCATGCATCGGCAGCATCCCCCTGCCGCACAATCACCTCGCCGCCCTTGACGGAACGCGCCTTAAAGCAATCGACAATGCTCCGCAGGTTCACCGGCGGCACCTTATGAATCAGATTCGAATCCAGCAAGGCCAATATCCATCGTGCCTCTTCACCCAACTCGGGCTGCTCCGTGACTTCCAACTTGATGCTGTCTGCTGCCTGATCAAAACACAGCATGCTATCGAGCATGGCCGCGTCAAAACGAATCACGCTGCAATCGGTTTTGGCAACGGCCTTGCACGCACGAGGCTGACGATGCGCTAGCGGAAACCGGCACTCCAGAGCATCCTGCGACAAAGTACGGGCATCACCAGTCGCCGTTTCAATCTCCAAAGTCCCGTGCAACAAATAAACATAGCAGCGATCGGTATCGCCAATATCAAACAGGGTTTTGCCGGCCAACACCGTATCGATATGATGCTCACGCATCAGCGTCGCCAAATGATCGGCCGTCAACGCACGCAACGGCACATAGTTTTCAAGCAATCGGTCATTCAGTGCGGCGATTTCCACGATATCTCCTTCCCAGAAGGCCCATTATAGCGACCCCGCCACACTATGCGGGACCAGCCAACACGGTATCTATGCTAACACCGCTGTCCTTAAAAACGACAAAGCCCGGATCACCTTTTGCGAGGCAACCCGGGCTTATGTCAACACAACTTACTTGGCTTTTGGTGGCGCTCCATCTTTAGCTGCCGCCATGGATGCCTCAAGCGTCTTGATATCGGCCTCGCTCAGCTGCGGACGATCGACTTTGATCGTCAACTTGTTGAGCTTGGATTTCAGTGTGAACGGTGGCTTGTAATCGGCATCGTTCACACCCGTCAGCGTGTCAGAGCCAATATCAAAGCTCTCATCCCACTGCAGGATCATCGGCAATGTTTTTGGCATGGTAATGGTCTTGACTGCTTTACCATCCACTTTCAATGTACCCGTGCCGGATCGACCCAAACCGCTCATGTTATTGAAGGCCAAGGTACCCAGACCCAAGCCGTCGTATTTGAAATCAAACTCCAGCACATGCTTGCCCGGGGTCAGCACAGGGCCTTCCCACTTGATGCGCTCCAGATCAAGCAGATTCCAAAGGAATACCGGCTTACCTTTGAGCACATAGAAGCCGTAACCCGCAAAACGGCCACCCGAGGTCAAGATCATGCCGTCACCACCGGTCTTCGGCACATCAATTTCCGCCGTGATGGTATAAGACGTATCCAGAATGAACGGCGAGTCCCCTTGCGGCAGGCCGACCATGGGCTTCGTATACACGAACTCGGTACGACCCGCGGTAATGTTCGGACGTGGCGCCACAACACGAGCCGCGACCGAGGCATCCATCGGGAATACCTGGAATTTTTTCGCTTCGGCAATGAACAGCTTCTTCAGCTCTTTGACCTTGTCAGGATGCTTGTCAGCAATGTTATGCGCCTGACTGAAGTCTTCATTCAGGTTGTAGAGCTCCAATACCTGATTATTCAACGGATCGGGGTTCGCCACACCAAACGCTTCCCATGGCGCGCGGTTCACCTTGGTGCTTAACAGCCAGCCTTCATGATACAAGGCCCACTGACCCATCATTTCAAAGTATTGCGTTTTGTGACGCGACTTCGCTTTGGCATTGGCCTTATCGAAGGTGTACACCAGACTGGTACCTTCAATCGGAGCCTGCTTGATGCCATTGACCACTTCAGGCGCAGGAATGCCGGCAGCCTCCAGAATGGTTGGCACAATATCAATCACATGACTGAACTGCTCACGCAGACCGCCTTTATCGGTGATGCGTGCTGGCCATGAAATCGCCATGTTCTGGCGAATACCGCCAAGCTTGGAGGCATTCTGCTTGAACCAGGTAAACGGGGTATCAAAAGCCCATGACCAACCGGCTGACATATGGTTGTAGGTCTGCTCGGTGCCCCACACGTCATACCACTTCATCTGCACATCAACAGGCACAGAAACACCATTAAAGAACGCCACTTCATTCGGCGTGCCCAGCGGGCCACCTTCGGCACTGGTGCCGTTATCGCCGTTGATGTAAATAATCAAGGTATTGTCGAGCCTGCCCATGGCATCAATGGCATCAATAATCCGCCCTGTCTCGTAATCGTTATACGCTGCATAGGCTGCAAAAACTTCTACCTGTTTGATATACAGCTTTTGCTCTTGGGGCGTTAAATCTTCCCAGTTTGGCAGGATGTCTGTAGGCCAAGGCTCCAACTGCGTATCCTGCGGAATCACACCCAAACGTTTCTGGTTTTCAAAAATCTGCTCGCGCAGCTTGTTCCAGCCTTTATCAAACAGGTGCATGTCCTGAATTTTTTTCACCCATTCTTTGGTTGGGTGGTGCGGTGCGTGCGTAGCGCCGGGTGCGTATTTAACGAAAAACGGCTTACTCGGCATCGTCTGATTCATGCGGTTCAAATACTCGATCGCATCATCGGCCATGCCGGTAATCAGGTTCCATTCCGGCTTGCCATCAAAAGGGTAAATCTGGGTGGTGTTACGGAACAGATTGGGCTGCCACTGGTTCGAATCACCGCCCACAAAACCGTAGAAGTATTCAAAACCCATGCCCGTTGGCCACTGGTCAAACGGCCCGACCTGACTGGCCGCGAATGCAGGCGTGTTGTGGTCTTTACCAAACCAGGCAGTGGAATACCCGTTATCAAGCAGAATCCGGCCAATCGTGGCCTTATCTTCAGGAATAATACTGTTATAACCCGGGAAACCCGTGGACTGCTCGGAAATGACACCAAAACCCACCGAGTGATGATTGCGACCCGTAATCAATGCCGCTCGGGTTGGCGAACACAATGACGTTGAATGAATATTGTTGTAACGCAAACCGTTATTGGCCACGCGATCCATCGTCGGCGTCGGAATCACGCCACCGAAGGTGCTCGGCACGCCAAAACCCGAATCATCGGTAATGATCAATAACACGTTAGGCGCGTCTTTCGGCGGCACAATACGCGGCGGCCACCAAGTAGTTGATGTCAGCGCATCATTTTTGATAACGCCGCCAAATTTGGCATCCGGCGCAGGAAGTTGCTTGCCACTGATCGTGGTGGTGGCGCTCGGCGAGCCCAGCTTGCCGGTGACTTCTACCGCATGGGTGAATGACACCGACAGTACTGCCAGCGCTGTCAACATACCGCCTAAAAAAGCACGAATACGAGTTTTCGGGGTTTGTGTTTTCATGATCGCATGCTCCCTGCGCTTCTGAAGTTTCGAGTTTCGATGGACATTGCATCCAAGGTTGAGAGTGAGTATATGCAACACCAGCGCCCTTTCCAAGTGACCAAGATCAACAATCCCCGATATTAGGCCTTTTCAGCCGGTTCATGCCTGGCAGCACCCGCCTAAATAACAGCAGTGCAATTTATACGGGTGGACGCCTTCAGGGCAGCCCGTCAATTCAATCCGCTGTCTTCTTTTGGTGCGTTGCACAGCAGTCGCTGCGACCCGGTAAAAACTTGACCGCCGAATCCACCCGATCAATCGGCTCACCACAAATACCGCCATCGTCGAGCTCCGCCTGACATACGGGAAAGCTGTAGTGCGCCATCCAGGCTTCATACAACTCGGCCGGCACTTCACTTTTCTTGGCAAACCAGGCATCCGGCGAATCCAGAAACACGCCCATTTCGGCCAATGGGATATTGATATGCCCCAATGCCGGGCTCCACGCCACAAAGCTGATACCGCTTTTTTCAAGCTTATCGAGCAGACTGCCCGCGCCATCACGCAACATGCGTTGCTTATCCTGATGCAGGCTGATCACCTCTTCACGCAATGTGCCCATTTGCTCATCGCGATACGTCAGCTCGACGGCTTTCATTTCAAGCTCTTCTTGCAACGCCCGGGTTTCGCTTTCCAGTTTGGCTTTAAATTCGGCCTCAAGACGCACTTCCAATTGCTTCAGTGTCTCGGCATTCACACCACCGGCAGCCTCGGCATTGGCAACAAACTCGCGGCGAGAGGCTTCCATGGCACTGGTTTGCTCGGCAAAGGATTGCTCGAGCTTGGCGGCACGTGCCTCCGATTGCTCCAACGCGGTGCGCAGAGCCAATAACTCTTTGTGGTCATCGCGCATATCCCGCAAATAATCACGATGCAGGTTATCGATTTCTTCTTTATGCTGATTCGTCAGCGTCGCCAGCTGCAACTTGGCTTGCTTGACAGCGCCCTCAGCGCGCTCACGCTCCTCTTGCTGGATTTTCGCACGCAGTGCTTCAACGTCTGCCGCGCTTATAGCGCCTGCGGCCGGTGCTGCTGATACGGCAGGAGCCTCATGCTCGATATAAACCAATGACAACCGGTTGCGCCGCGCCGCTTCACGAATCGCATCGAAATGATTGGGCTTGGCGTCGAGATCCGGATCCCACATCGATTGCTGGTGCCACGCTGCCGGGCACTGACTCTTACACACCAACTTGATAGCGCCCACACCCAAGTCCGGACCTTTGCCTGCTGCATCACTCAACTGATGCAAAGGAATATTCCAGGTCGGATCGGCCTGACCGCGCTCACCAAATTTGATCAGAAAGAAGACGCAGGCAGTGACTTTAAGTTGACTGTTGATTTTGACGAACACGGCCTGCATGGTCTTGTTTTCGAACTGCGGCAAACCCACCACATTATCGAGAACGGCCTCAAACTCACTCCAGAGCATTTCCTTGACGACTTTGCCCTTCTCAAAGAAGAACACCGCGTGGTGAATGGTGCTGGCATCCATGTTCAAGCGCCTTGATTGTTATTATCGGGCGATTATAGAGGCTCGCTTGGCGCAGGCATAGCCAAAAGCCATGCAAAGGTGCACGGCACAGACGGCGGGCGTCTGCAATTCCATCAAGTAGAGGAGGTATTCTGAAATAAGTGGCGGACCGGACGGGACTCGAACCCGCGACCTCCGCCGTGACAGGGCGGCATTCTAACCAGCTGAACTACCGGTCCGCGTATTGCCGTTGGGCAATCTTGGTGGGTGATGACGGGTTCGAACCGCCGACCCTCTGCTTGTAAGGCAGATGCTCTACCAGCTGAGCTAATCACCCGCTAAAACGAGACGCGCATTCTACCTGAACAAGAGGCCGTGTCAACGCAAAAAGCGGCTAATTCTTTACCCGGAACACGGTCAACAGTACCATGGCCGCTCCCCAGCGAGGCCCTGCGATTCATGGATATTTTTAAAGAGTTTCACATCGAGGCAGCCCATCGTCTGCCGCACGTTCCCGATGATCATAAATGCGCCCGACTGCACGGCCATAGCTTCCATGTCACGGTGCAGGTCAGCGGCCCCATCGGTGCCGACACCGGCTGGGTGATGGATTTTGCCGACATCAAAACCGCCTTTGCCCCCATCTTCGATGCACTCGATCATCGCTACCTGAACGACATCGCAGGCCTTGAGAACCCCACCAGCGAGCACATGGCACGCTGGATATGGCAGCGCTTGTTACCGGCCCTGCCACAACTGTCTGCCGTCAGCATTCGCGAAACCTGCACCAGCGGTTGCGTGTATCGGGGTGAAGATTGAATGCCCTGTTCCCTGCCGGCGCTGCACTGGTTGTCGGTGGCAGTGGCGGCGTGGGCCAGGTGATTGGCGAAACGCTGGCACGCGCCGGCTGCGATATCGTACTGACCTACCGCACCAATCGCGCCACCGCTGAAGCAACCGCCGAGCGCATTCGCGCATTGGGCGTGAACGCCACCACCTTCGCCTATCATGCCGACCAAGACAATGCCGCTGCCGCAATGATGCAAGCCGCATTGACCGCACACCCGCGCATTCATACCGTTGTGAATGCCGCCGGCAGCAACATACCCATGCGTTTTATTAATGCACTCAGCCCGCAAGAATGGGCCGACATCATCCATGCCGACTTCAACGGCTTTTTTAATTTGATGCATGCCTGTCTGCCGCATTTGCGCGAGCACGGCGGCTCGATTGTGCAGATCAGCTCCATCGGCATTCGGCGCTGGCCAAAGCAAGATGTGTTATCCGTTGCCCCCAAGGCCGGTATCGAGGCCTTGGTGCGCGGCATTGCCAAAGAAGAAGGTCGTCATGGTGTGCGTGCCAACTGCGTACAACTGGGCGTGATTGATGCCGGGATATTCCAACGCCTGAAAGAAACGGCTTTCTCACCGGAATGGGTGGAAGCGGCTCGCAATAACACCGCCGTCAAACGTTTTGGCACACCGGAAGACGTGGCCGAAGCCGTGTTGTTTCTGGCCTCTTCCAAAGCCGCCTACATTACCGGCGAATCCATTCGCATGGATGGTGGGTTCAGCTTATAAACATTTAACCGGCTAATAAAAAGGGGGGAGCCTAAGGCTCCCCCCCTTTTTATTAGCCTCCGGTCACGACGACCGGGTCAGGCGATTAATATCGGTGTGGTCGTACTCGCGGCCATAAATCTGCAGCAAGGTGGATTCGGCATAACGCATTTGATCGCCTTTCACAAACACCGAATGCGTGAACTGTTTGGTGCTGGCGTTATCGCGCATAAAGGGTGATTGCACAATCCCCCAATCGGCATCGCCGGCAACGGCTTTGACTTCCAAGACCGTCTCACCCTCGGCATTGGTCGAGGCCGAACCACCGGCCAACAAAGCCAGGCCGCGCGGAATGGTCAAAGACTGCATGATCTGACCGGTGACCTTGTCGTAACACCAGTAACCGGTTTCGTTATGAAACACTTCATCATTACTTTTGCGGCTAACCACTTGATGGTAGCGAACAATCGACAGGTTTTGCGTTTCCGCATTGTCCACATCGCCACAGGCCTCATACAAAATCGTTTCGTAGTACGGATTTCGTTCTTCGCCATCCGGCTCGGGCGCCTTATCCACGCCTTTATCGCCTTTCCACAGGCCTATCAAGCACGCCAGCGGGCCGTAATCAATGCCATCAATGACTGTACTGCTCATGTGCACTCCTTATTAATTGATCTGTCTTCACGAATATCAAACCGCTCTGTTCAGAATATCATTTCACCCAATCCATCCATTGATGATCAACAAAAAAGGGAGCGCTTAGCTCCCTTTTTTGTATCGGGCCATGCTTACAGGAAGAAATCCGTATTCGCCTCGCCCATTTGTACTGCGCCCCAGTTGCGACCGAATTTTTCCGGTGTATTCGCCACGTGGCCACGACCGGTGTGAATATCCAGGAAGAACTTGTTCACCGGATGATTATGGAATGTACCCATGCCACCGCAATTGGCCATCAGCATGTCGATACCCTGCACGCAACGCTCCACCACCAACGCCGAGTCGTAACGCATCTTGATGCGCTCTTCCATGGTCAGTGGATCGCCACCGCGCGCGGCTTCCATCAGCCGATCAAAATTGCGCAACAGCACCAAACGCAGTTCGTCGGCAATAGTACCGGCCAAGGCCAAATTGTATTGCGCGGTCGGGTCGCCGGCCGTGCGCTTGCCGTCGTTCTTGCCGACACGCTTGGACGTGACATCGGCATAGGCTGCGATTGCACCCCGCAAAGCACCAATGGCCGAAGTGGAAACCGCACGCACGAAGATCTGGCCAAACGGAATCTTGTACAACGCGGCAGTATTCACCGCATTGCCCGGGCTTTGCATGGTAAAGCCGTCGCCGGCTTTATGGGTGCGGTATTCCGGCACAAACGCATCTTCGACCACCACATCGTGCGAGCCGGTTGCACGCAGGCCCATGACGTCCCAGTTATCAATGATCTGGTAATCCTTACGCGGCAGCAGGAAGGTACGCATATCCGGTGCGTCGCCTTCTTTCAGCGGCGGAATCATCGCGCCCAGAAACACCCAATCGCAGTGCTTGCTGCCCGATGAGAAACCCCAGCGCCCACTCAACTTGAAGCCACCGTCGACGCGGGTCACTTTACCCACCGGCATGTACGACGATGAAATCAGCACACTATCGTCTTTGCCCCACACATCCTGCGCGGCACGGTCATCGAACAGGCCCATCTGCCAGTTGTGAATGGCCACCACACCCAACACCCAGGCGGCTGACATATCGCCTTCGGCCACAATCATCTGCACCTCGAAGAACACCTGCGGATCAAGCTCATAGCCGCCCCAACGCTTGGGCTGCACAATGCGGAAGAAGCCGGCATCCTGAAAATCTTGAATGGTTTGCTCATGCAAGGCGCCCTGTTCGGCAGCCTCCAATGCGCGCTCGCGCAATACCGGTACCAGCTTGCGGGCACGGTCGAGCAAATCGGCAGTGAGTTTGGCGTTATCCGTCATGGTGATTCTCCAGCAGTGTGATGACTGTATTCGTTGGATTCCTGATAATGGATTAAAGCAGTCAGGTATTAAACCGGCATCACTCAAATGGGCTAGTCATATCCATAAAAAAAGGAGGGCTAATGCCCTCCTTTTTTACACGGGTGGATTACAGGAAGAAATCCGTGTTCTCCAGGCCCATGCGCACACCACCCAGATTACGGCCGTACTTATCGGGGCCGTTGGCCACGTGAGTCCGTCCACAACCGATATCGCGGAAGGCACGATTGACCGCATGCCCTTTGAAGATCGACTTCGCGCCACAGCAGAAGAACAACTTCGCTGCTGCATCAAAGCACTTCGGGGAGACCATCGCCGAGTCAAAGCGCATCTTGATACGCTCATCCATGGTCAACGGTGCGCCGCCGTTGGCCGCTTCCATCATGCGGTCAAAGTTGCGGTAGAGAATGGTTTTGCATTCATCGATCACACTGATCGCTTCAGCGGCGGCCATTTGTGCGGTCGGATCCAGCACCGTGCGCTTGCCGTCGTTCAGGCCGACGCGCACTTTGGTGACTTCCAGATACGCATCCAGCGCGCCTTGCAACGCGCCAATCGACGAGCTGGACACCGCACGCACGAAGATCTGACCGAACGGTACGCGGAACACCGGGTGGGTGTTCACCGCATTGCCCGGGCTGTTGGTGTTAAAGCCATCAATGGCTTTATGGGTGCGGTGCTCCGGTACAAACGCATCTTCAACCACAATGTCGTGACTGCCGGTGCCCTCAAGGCCCGAGGTATCCCAGTTATCGACAATTTTGTAGTCGCTGATCGGCAGCAGGAAGGTACGCATATCCGGCGCATCGCCTTCTTTCAATGGCGGAATCATCGAGCCCAAGAACACCCAATCGCAGTGCTTGGAGCCTGACGAGAAGCCCCAGCGGCCGCTGATGCGGTAACCGCCATCAACACGGGTGACCTTACCCACCGGCATGTAGGACGAGGAGATCAACACGCTGCTGTCTTTGCCCCACACGTCTTGCTGCGCCTTGTCGTCAAACAAGCCCAGCTGCCAGTTGTGAATCGCCACCACGCCCAATACCCACGCTGATGACATGCAACCTTCGGCCAGTTTCATCTGCACATAGAAAAAATCGTGCGGGTCAAGCTCGTAGCCGCCATAACGCGCCGGCTGCAAAATACGGAAGAAACCCGCCTCCTGGAAATCCTTGATGGTATCCGGATGCAACTGGTGCAGGCGTTCGGTTTCTGCCGCACGCTCACGCAGTACCGGTACCAGCTCGTCAGCACGTGCATACAGGCGTTTGCGAATCGCTGCTTTATCGTTACTCATGGGGCTCTCCTTCGTTATTCCCGTGATGGAGTGATTGTGCAAAGGACCGCTGACAATCCCATCACTCAAATGAGGTAAACCAGCCACCAACCCGACCAAGCCTTGATTTGCATCATGCTTTTGCAGGCATGACAGCCCGCGGCGGACTGACTACACTAGCCGCTTCATCGCAGGAAACTCCCTATGACCGGGCAAGCCGACAACGACCCGCTGGTCCATGCCATTTATCAAGGCCCGCTTGAAGACACGCCTTGGCAGGGGTTTTTGCCGTTGTTGCGCGAACGCATGAATGCCTTGGCGGTCTCGCTGATTTTGCGCCCCCCGGCCGAAAACGACCCCGGCGTGATTCTCAATGCCGCGCGCGACACCGACAGCAGCGAACCCGATATCACCCTCACCCTGGCCGATGCCGGCGACTGGCAACCGGCCGCCTACCGCGAACGTTTTTTCGCGCTCGACCCGTTCATTAATTTGCCGCGCGACACCGCCATGAGTCTGGCCGAATTAATGCCCGGCGCCTCGCTGGCCAACAGCGATTATTACCGCGAGTATTTGCAACCGGCCGGTGTGTTCCATGTCTTGGGTGCCGATACCGAAACGCCCGAAGGCTTGCTCGCCTGCCTGCGCATTTCGCGCGGCCCCGAGGAACCGGAGTTCACCACCGCCGATCGCGCACTGTGTGATTTTGTATTGCCGCATTTAAGCCGCGCACTGCGCATTCATGCTCGATTGAACCGCATGGAATCCGAACGTGCGGTGTATGCCGGCGCGGTCACCCGTTTGGCAGTCGGCTCTATTTTGCTGGATGATCACGGCCGCGTGCTCGACACCAACGATGTCGCCAACACCCTGCTGGAGCGCCGTGACGGCTTGAGCGTGAACGATGGCCGCCTGCAACTGGCCGACCGCAGCCTGACCCGCGCCCTGCAAGGCATGATTGACGAAGTGTTATCGGCTCGTCGCCATCAAGAAGCCACCGTGGTGCGTGCCCTGCGCGTGCCGCGTCCATCGGGCCTGCACGACTTGGGGCTTATTTTGCGGCCGGTCCCTGCATCCGATTATGTCGAATCACAAACCGCACCTGCCGTGGCTATTTTTATTCGCGACCCGGAGCAACAACTCGAAACCTCGGCCGCTGATATTGAAAAGCTGTTCGGCTTTAGCCGCGCCGAATCGGCATTAACCCTGTTGCTCTCTCGCGGCTTATCGATTGCCGAAGCGGCCACTGAACTTGGCATTTCACAACACACCGCGCGCGCGCAGTTGAAATCGGTGTTTGCGAAAGCCGGTGTGACAAGGCAG
>DATCSK010000005.1:0-72516 GCA_036568505.1 Pseudomonadales bacterium
ACCTGCAATTCAAAATTCCCACGGCGCATGTTCAATATTGCGATGACTCAGCACTTTAATCAGAATCGGCAAGAGCAATGCATACAGTCGTTTGTTGATTCACTCACACAAAATGACGCCGTCACTAACACATTGTTCGGGCCTGAACTCATCAATCACCCCGACCCGGAAGTACGGCGGCATATCACGCAACCCATAGCAATGGAACAAGAGGCCTATCGCCGCATCAATGCATTAAAAAACAAGCCCTAACTGACTACTGGGTCGTGAAAACATCAGACAATATGTTAGCAATATCTGCTTGCCGAAAGGGCTTGCAGATAAAACGATCGACTCCGGATTTCCGGCATAGTTCGCTATCGACATCAAACACATTGGCCGACATCAACACAATGGGAATGTTGCTTTCTTTGCGTATTAACTCGGCGGCCTGAAGGCCGTCCATCACCGGCATCTGCAAGTCCATAAAAATGGCGTCAAAGCATTCTTTATGAAATTGCTCCACGGCCAGCTTGCCATTCACCGCCGTTTTAACCTCGGCGCCCAACGACTCCAGCATGCGTTTGATAATCGACAGATTCACGGCATTATCATCAACCACCAGCAAACGCTTTTTATATTCCGGGTGTTCCGCCATATCCGGCGCTATCTCAGCGCTCACCAAGGGTTGATCAGACACCACCAGCGGCAGCAATAAAGAAAACTCGGACCCTTGCCCCGGCTTACTTTCTACCGTTATTTCACCGCCCAACAACTGCGCAAAACGCTGGCTAATCGCTAACCCCAAACCCGTACCACCGAATCGACGATTTATGCCTGCATCAATCTGGGCAAACTCTTCAAAAATATGCCGGACGGCATCCTCGGCAATACCCTGCCCGGTATCGCGCACCGAAATAATCACATTACTGCAGCCATACACTGGCGTACCGACCCGCAATGTCAAATCGATACCACCAAAATCGGTGAACTTGATTGCATTACCAATGAGGTTGGTGACGATTTGACGTATTCTCCCTTCGTCACCGACAAACGTATCGACATGATCCGGGCATGAGAATCGCAAAAAAAGGCCTTTCTCTAGAACCAGCGGGTTCATAGAGGACACTATCATGGACAGCGTATCGCGCAAATTAAACGGCTTGGAATCAATGCGCGCCGAACCGGCATTGAGCTTCGACAAATCAAGAATATTATTAATGATGCCCAACAGATTTTGTGACGACATGCGAATAATGTCTGCATACTCTTTTGCCGTATCGGGCAATGGCTCTTTCAATAAAAGGTCCGTGGCACCAATAATGCCGTGTATCGGCGTGCGGATTTCATGCGACATATTCGACAAGAATTCTGTCTTGGCATTGGCAATGTCTTCTGCCTCTTGCCTTGCCTTGTTCAAGGCCTCGTTCAAACGCACGTCGGCGGTCATATCACGGCACAAGGTAGCAATAGCAATAACATCGCCATTGGCGTTACGAATAGGGGTGTTGAAATTTTCGGTGTATATCTTTTCGCCGTTTTTACGCCACGCAAAGTAGGCATTTCTGGGCGGTATGTTACCGGTGGCGAATGCGGCGTCGGAGACCGCCTTGGCCCTGATCCTCTCTTCGCCTTGAATCAACAAATCATAGCCGTATCGGCCGAGTGCTTCTTTTCGCGAAAAGCCGTACAACTCTTCTGCTGCACTGTTCCACTCGCGCACCCTGAACTGCGAATCCCAGACAATGGCCGCCAGTGGTGTATTGTACAGCTGGGCCACGAGCTGTTGACGGGAAGCCTCCAGTTCATCCAGCAACTGCTGGCGCTCGGTAATGTCATCAACCAGACTGGAAAGCCGGACAACCTGCCCTTCTTTATTTTTAATGATCGACGTAAACGAATGACAAATCAGCCGCGCGCCATCCTTGCGGATCAATTCATAAACACCGTCCCTGCCAAGATCACTTTTGCCAGAAAAAGCCGCTACAAACGCTCCTTCAACGTTGACGATATTCTCTGGGGCTATCAATATTTCACGAAAGCTTTTTCCGATGGCTTCTGCAGCGCTCCAGCCAAACATCTTCTCTGCTGAATGATTCCACGATGCGATCGAAAACTGCTGATCCCATGTAAACGCCGCCAGCGGCGTATTATCGAGCTGCGCAGAAAGCATCTGCCGAGACACTTCCAGCTCATCAAATAAACGCTGCTGCTCGGTAATGTCCTCAATCAGCGCTTCAACACCGATGACATCGCCGTTCACATCCAAAACGGGCGTGCTGAATGTGCGCGTTATGACCAGGTCTCCCTTGCGGTCACGATTGGTATACACCATCACCACCGGTGATTTATTGTCGACCACGCCGGCCATTTCATGATGCATCCGGTCTATTTCATTAGCTTGCACCATCAATTCAGCCGGCGTCTTGCCAACGGCCTCTTCACTCGTCCAGCCAAATAGTTTTTCAGCTGCCGGATTCCATTCCGTTACCCGCATGTCCATGTCCAGGGACATCGCCGCCAAGGGCGTATTAAAGATGTGATCTTTCAGGCGGCGCTGCGACAAGGCCCACTCGTCCAGAATATTGTGGTATTCGGTGACCTGCGTTGAAATCGCCAGCATGCGTCCTAACGCGTCATTCAAAGGCACAAAACGTGATAGAAACCAGTTCAATTCGCCATGAATATCGGCTCGTAATTCGATTTCCCGTGTTTGCCCGGTTGCACGGGCTTCTTTGATGGCTTGCTGTGCCAGATCACGATAGAACGGCGTCAGGTAATCAAAAACAGAGTCGTCGCGTCTGACCGACCGGTTGCTATAAACAACATTCCCATCGGCATCTATGATATTGACGTAATCGGGAATCGCTTTGGTGAGCAGACTCAGCAAGCCCGCATCCAAGGTATTGTCTTTATTCTTATTCTTCATAACCTACCTGAAAACGCCCGCCGTATAGACGCTGTCGCCATTAGCCAGCCTATGGCTACTATACGCCCAAGCAGCCAAAAGGTAATATACCGACTTTCACACCCGATTGAGCGCAGATGGAGCGTGATGTGATGACATCACCCATTGCATTTCCCGGCCTGACTTCAGAGCAAGTGCGCTTTTTTGAGGTATTTGGCTATTTACGCCTTCCCGGCCTGTTTCGTAACGAAGTATCGGCTATCTCTCGGGCATTTGACGAGGCCATGGCGGCAGCTGTTCAAAGCCACGAAGCCATCATCCATATCGACAAAACGCATTACGATGCCAAGCGAACAATTTTGCCCAGCATCATTGAAAAACATCCATATCTTCTAAGTTTGCTGACGGATTACCGCATCCACAATATCGCAAACTCACTTGCAGGCGAAGATTTTAACTACCTATCCAGCGATGGCAACATTTTTACTGGCGACACGGCTTGGCATCGGGATATCTATGGACTGGTACGCCAACACCGTTATGTCAAAATCTCTTTTTACCTTGAAGATATTGATGGCCAATCCGGTGCTCTCCGCGTTATTCCCGGCAGTCATCACTTGGGCCAAGTATTTTCAAAAATGTTGCTCGACTCGCTACCTGACCCAACACTTCATTTTGGACTCAAACCGGAGGAGATTCCTTCACAAATCATTAACAACGAACCGGGCGACGTTATTGTGTTTGATTACAACATCCAGCATGCAACGTGCCATTCACACTTCCCTCGCCGCATGTTCAGCATGGGTACGACAGCACACTTCCCGGATGGAAAAAAACAATTGGCCGTTAACTCGATCAAGGAGTTACTCGGCAATAAGCCATCGCTCTATGGTCCGGCCATTCTGAATCACCCCGATCCTTCGGTTCAGCAACACATCGCACAAATGCTGAAACTCGAGAACATTGCCCGACAGCAAGCAATCACTCAAGCAGGGCAAGACACACCCGTACCACCCAAGCCGCAATAGCCATTCGGATGTTGATGTAAATATTGCTGATGGTAAGGTTCGGCATAATAAAACGCTTTATCCGCCGCAACCTCCGTTGTAATCATGCCCTTGCCGGCACGCTGCAATGCCTGCTGATAAGCCTGCCTGCTTGCCTGCACCGCATCCAGCAACGGCGCTGGCGCATAAATCGCCGAACGATACTGCGTGCCTTGATCATTGCCCTGACGCATGCCTTGTGTCGGATCATGACTTTCCCAAAAGACTTTCAGCAGCTGATGCAACGGCAGTTGTGCTTCATCGAACACAATGCGCACCACTTCCGTGTGTCCGGTACGCCCTGAACAGACTTCCTCGTATGTCGGATTGCGGGTAAAACCACCGGCATAACCCACGGCAGTTACCCACACGCCATGCAGCCCCCAAAACTTGCGCTCAGCCCCCCAAAAGCAACCCATGCCCACACACAAATCGGTCATGGACTGCGGAAAAGGCGGCAACATCGCTCGCGCCAATACCGCATGTTGCGCTGGCACGGGCATCGCCTCATCGCGACCGGGCAAGGCCTTCTCGGCCGTGATCATTTGCGAAAGACCCATAACCTGCTCCTCACTCATTCGGTTGGCAATCGGCTCCACCAAACAGCCGACCGCTCACCGGTGGATTGCTGTTGCAGCCAGACCTGCCAGTCACGCTGCCATTGCGCCAACCCGCCAGGGTAGTGCTCATCCATAAAGGCACGGCTATCGAGCCGCTGGCAATAATGCGCTTCCAGCCATTGCAGATATTGCGTAAAGATACGCCCATCGTGGGCGGATAACAAAAATGCCGCCATCGACCAGGCCCGCGCATAACTCAAGGCCGGATCACTGCCCGGCCAATCGCTGCGATCCCATTCCGTCATCATGTCGCCAGCCGTGGCGCCGGCCAATCGGCTGACGTGTGGAACACGCCAGGTATCGGCCTGCCAATGCCCGTCGTGATAACTGAGCATATTGAAGATTTCGGCCATGCCTTCATCAAACCAGATCGGTGGCCGCGCAAGCAACTCATAATGAATGGCATGCGTTATTTCATGGCGCATGACACCGGCATCCCACTGCGTATCACCGGATAGCATGACGGCCGCTTCGCGACTCACCGCATCGTACAGTCCTGCATTGGCCGTTGATGACTGATCACGGGACTCGCGCCATTGCTCGAACCGCTTCTGATCAAAAAAAGCATGCACGGTGAGTGTCATGGAACGCGCATCCGCTGATGGCAGGTGCGCACTATAAAAGCGAAAAATGCGTTCTGCATCACGATTGAGTTGATCCCGCATGCCAACCGCCAAGTCGCCGCCTTCGGCAATGACTTTCACGGTGATGTGTTTCGCTTGCACAGGGAACTGATGGGATAAATCGTCGACCTTGGCGGTTTTCGGTGCTTTATCACCGTAATGCCAGCGACTTTTTTCATCTTGCCAACGATACACGCCCGGCTTGATGACTGCCTTGCTGGCGGCCTGACGCGGCGTGCACTGACCAGAAACCGCCGGGTATTCCATGCGGACATAATGCGTGGTCGCCAGTGGCGGTACCGTCACGCCGGCATCAGCCTCCGACTGCAAGCGCGTGGACTTTGCTTGAATCGCCGTGCTCAAGCGTGCACGTTCTTCGTCACTTAACGACCACCAGACGGCAGCCAACAGACCCAACAAAAACAATAACGACCAGCCAAAACGCACAGCCACCTCCTGTTCAGCGAGACTCTGATTGCCACGCAAAGCGTGGCTGCGTGACGCCGTCAATCGTGACCGTTTCAAAAAACATGGGCAACGGGCGCACCCACAACCCGTGCTCGCCATACAGTGCGCGATACACCACCAAGGGTTCGAGTGTTTCACTGTGACGCGCCACTTCAAGCACCTGGTACAAGCCGCCTTTATAGTGCTGATAGATGCCCGGCTTGATGGAGGGCAATGCCGCAAGATCGCTATCGTTCATGATTCCAAGGCCTCCCAACGTTGATAGGCCGCATCCAGTTTGACCTGCACTTGATCGAGTTCATCCAGCACGGCCTGAATCGCCGATTGCTCTTGTGCGTAAAACGCAGGATCACTGATTCGTTCGGCCAGTGCTGTTTTTTCAGCGTCCAGTGTTTCAATCAATGCCGGCAATGCATCGAGTTCACGCTGCTCTTTATAGCTTAGCTTGCGAACCGATACCGGCTTCTCTGCCGCTGGCGGCTTCACCTCGGCGATCTTCATCACCGGCGCTGATTTGCCTTGCAAGTCATCCAGCCGGCCGCCTTTGGCAATCCAGTCACTGTAACCACCGACAAAATCTTGCATGCTGCCGTCACCGGTCAACACCAACAAGCTCGAGACCACGCGATCCATGAATTCACGATCGTGACTGACCAACAACACAGTGCCATCAAAATTCAGTAACAACTCTTCCAGCAACTCGAGCGTTTCAATATCCAGATCATTGGTCGGTTCATCGAGCACCAGAATATTGGCCGGCTTGCTGAACAGGCGAGCCAAAATCGCGCGATTCTGTTCACCGCCGGACAATGCCCTGACCGGGGTACGCACGCGCTCCGGTGTGAACAGAAAATCACCCAGATAACTGATCGCATGTCGCCGCTGGCCGTTGATCTCGATAAAATCCTGACCCCCGCAAATGTTATCGATCAGGTTTTTATCCTGATCGAGTGCTGCACGCAATTGATCAAAATACGCGATGTCACGCTTGGTACCGAGCGTGACCTTGCCGCTGTCGGGTTTGAGCTCACCCAGCAGCACTTTCAGCAACGTCGATTTGCCGGCACCGTTGGGACCGATGATACCGATTCGGTCGCCGCGCTGAATGATGGTCGATGCATTGCGAATAATTGGCTTGTCGCCGTAACTGACGCACACGTTCTCAAGCTCGGCGACAATTTTCCCGGAGCGATCGGCCTGTTCAATTTCCATTTTGGCTTTGCCAACACGATCACGGCGCTCGGCACGTTCGACGCGCAAGGCTTTTAACGCGCGCACACGGCCTTCGTTGCGGGTGCGCCGCGCTTTAATGCCTTGTCTAATCCAACGCTCTTCTTCCGCCAGGCGTTTATCGAACAAGGCATTGGCCTTTTCCTCGGCGGCCAATTGCTGCTCACGGAATTCGAGAAACCCTTGGTAGGTGCCCTGCCAATCGCGAATATGCCCGCGATCGAGCTCCAGAATGCGGTTCGCCACGTGCTGCAAAAAGACACGATCGTGCGTGACAAATAACAATGCTCCCCGAAACTCCAACAAAATGGATTCCAGCCATTCAATCGCGGGAATATCCAGGTGGTTGGTCGGTTCGTCGAGCAATAAAATATCCGGATCAGACACCAACGCCCGCGCCAATGCCACGCGCCGACGCCAACCGCCGGAGAGCTCGCGCATCAGCGAGTCCGCCGGCAATTGCAGCTGGGTCATGACGGTGTCGACCTTCTGACCCAGCGACCAGCCATCGCGGGCTTCCAATGCTTGCTGAATTTTTTCGAGTTTATCCAAATCAAGGTCGGCTTCTTGCAGGCAGTGATGGTAGCGCTTGAGCAACTCGCCGGTTTCAGCCAAACCGCTGGCCACCACGTCATAGACACTTTGATCGTCCTGATCGGGTAAGGCCTGCTCCAGCCAGGCAATACGGATACCGGGGCGCACCCAACGCTCACCGCCATCGGGCACCACCTCACCGGCCAGCACCTTCAACAAGGTGGTTTTACCCTCGCCATTGCGTCCTAACAGACCCATGCGCTCACCCGCGCGAATATCCAGGCTGATACCATCGAGTAAGGCGCGAGGGCCCAAGGTGACGCTTAATGTATCCAGACGCAGCAAAGGCATAGTGGTATCCGGTGAGTCGAGCATGGCAAATCGGGGCCGTATTATAATGTAGCAACACGCCCGACCCCATGCTGTTTATGGCCGGAACCTTCGATATCCGGGCAGAAAAGCTGCTTTTTGATCTATTTTTGACGTGATCGAACGCATTTTCGGCTCACATCGACAACAATGCCTGTTCATGCACGACTCTTGAGGATCTTTCGATGATTATCAACCGCTTCACGGCTGGCGCTCCCACCATCAAGGATCCACTGGTATTAACGACCGAAGCCATCGCCCAACACCCATGGGATCGTCAAGTGGATGTCGCCATCATCGGCTTTGGTGGTGCCGGCGCTGCTGCCGCCATTGAGTCCCGCGAAGCCGGTGCGGATGTATTGGTCGCCGAGCGTTTTATGGGCGGTGGCGCCACCAAAATCAGTGGCGGTATTTTGTATGCCGGTGGCGGCACCCGCATTCAACAAGAAGCCGGCTTTGAAGACGATGCCGACAACATGTTCAATTACCTCAAACAAGAAGCCAAAGATGCCGTCAGTGAAGCCACCTTACGGCGCTTCTGCAACGACAGTGTCGATAACTTCAATTGGCTGAGTGAGCGCGGCGTGGCATTTGATGCCAGTTATTGCCCGACCAAAACGTCTTACCCCTCGAACCAGCATTATTTTTATTACTCCGGTAACGAGTCTTTCCCGCCCTACAGCGATCACGCCAAGCCCGTTCCTCGCGGCCATCGTGCACACGCACCGGGCGTATCGGGCGCGGCATTGTTTGATCCATTAAAAACCCATGCCGAACGCGTGGGGGTACGCGTTGAAACGCAATGCCATATCGATCAGCTCATCACCGATGAACACGGCAAGGTCATCGGCGTTACCGGCAAACGCATGACAGCCGATTCACTGTCAGGTTGGGCGCACCGCCAATTATTCGCGCTGATGATTTTGATGCGCTATGCCACCATTTTCACGCCCTTCGTCAATCACATCATCCGATGGATTCTCGAGCAACTCGAAAAGCGCGCCAAGCCCTTCAGTATCCGTGCACGCAAGGGCGTGATCTTGAGTTCCGGTGGTTTTTATTACAACCGCGAGATGCTCAAACAATACGCGCCGGATTATCTGAAAGGCACACCACTGGGCACCATTGCCGATAACGGCAGCGGCATTCAGCTGGGTGAATCGGCCGGCGGTGTCACCGATCACATGGACAGCGTATCGGCATGGCGCTTTATCAATCCGCCCAATGCCTTTGCACGCGGCATTCTGATCGGTACCGACGGCAAACGTATTTGCAATGAAATGCTTTACGGCGCACAAGTGGGCGAACAACTGGTTAAAGAGCACGGCGGCAAAGGTTATTTGATTATTGATAAACGCCTCTGGAGGCTCGCCCATAAGCAACTAGGCCCCAAGCAGGCCATGTGGTTTCAATCGGTCACCGCGTTAATGTACCTGTGGCTTGAACGCCGCAAGGCACCCACCCTGCAAGCCTTGGCTGAAAAACTGAAACTGCCGGCCGATAGCGTTGTCAAAACCATTGCCGAATACAACACGCAGGCACTGGAAAAGACCGACCCGATGGGCAAAATGCCTGAGTTTCTGGAGCCGATCTGTGACGGGCCGTTTTATGCCTTGAACTGTTCGTTTGACTCGATGATTGTGCCCTGCCCTTCACTGACACTCGGTGGCTTGAAAGTCGATGAAACCAGCGGCGCCGTGTTAAATGCCGAAGGCAAGCCCATTAGCGGCCTGTATGCAGCAGGTCGCACCGCGGTCGGCATTGCTTCACGCTCGTACGTATCAGGACTCTCGATTGCCGATTGCGTGTTTTCAGGCCGCCGTGCCGGGCAACACGCAGCGCATCGCTAATCGACTCGCACGCTGATGCCGGCAGCTATTCCGGCATCAGCTTCTGCAACCGCTCAACCGCATCAACATAATCACTGAGCAGTGAAAACATCACTTCACGGCAGCTCCGTTCTTCCTTCACCATGCCGATCACCTGACCGGCCGGATTAAACGAAATACGATTGGCTTCACCGACGCTGCGAAAACGCTGGGTACGGCGCATCGCGTCATAAACCAGGAGACCTTGCAGGGGCATGCCTAAGGGATCTGGCGTGTCTTGCTTTTCCCAGGCCTCTGTCCACTCGTTTTTTAAAAACCGCGCGGATTTACCTGTCCATGAACGACTGCGTACCGTGTCTTCACTGCTCGCTTTTAAATAGATTTCTTTTTCAATCGGCTCGGCTTGCGCCTCTTTCACTGCCAACCACAACGAACCGGTCCAGGCGCCGGCCGCGCCCATCGCTAACGCGGCCGCTATTTGCTTGCCGGTACCAATGCCGCCGGCTGCGAGCATCGGGGTTGGCGCAATGGCTTCGGCAATTTGCGGCCACAACACCATGGACGTGATCTCACCGGTATGACCACCGGCCTCCGAGCCTTGTGCAATCACAATATCCACACCCGCCGCCTTGTGCTTCAACGCCTGTTTTACTTTGCCGCAGAGTGCTGCCACCAGACGACCGCTGGCATGGATGTGATCAATCATGTCTTGCGGCGGCGTACCCAGTGCATTGGCAATCAACACCACGTTTGGATGCTGCAGCGCAACATCCACCAACGGTGCGCCGGTGGCTTGCGTCCAGCCGAGCAAGCGCGGTGCATCGCTATCCGGCCATGCCGGCACACGATGCGCTTGCAACAAGCCTTCAACAAAATCGCGATGCCCCTGCGGAATCATGGCTTGTAACTCGGCTTCCAGTTTCTCCGGATCCATCTCGCCGATGCCTTCGTATTGTTGCGGAATCACCACATCCACACCGTACGGCTTATCGCCGATATGCGCGTCAATCCAGTCCAGCTCGACTTTCAGTTCCTCCGGCGTAAAGCCTACGGCGCCCAACACGCCCAGACCGCCGGCTTTGCTGACCTCGACCACTACATCACGGCAATGCGTGAAGGCAAAGATCGGGTACTCGATACCCAGCTTTTTACACAATTCGTTTTTCATGGTCATTCCCCTGATGCCAACCCGGATGCCCGCGCGGTAACGGCATCGCATGAGTCTGGTGTATCCCGCGCCGGAAGCAAGCCCTATCTGTCATTGCCTTCATCATCAACCTTGATCACAATACCAAAAGCCCGCTCAAGAACCCATGTATCCATGCAGGAGCTCTCATGAAACCAATCACCCTCGTATCACTTGGCTTGGCTTTAATGTTTCCCTCGCTTGCCATCGCTGACACCATGGCAGCCGGCCTCTGGGAAATACAAAACCGCACCACGATTGATGGCACCCCCGTACCCGGCATGAACGATATTCTGAAAGACGTGCCTCCCGAAGCACGCCAACAAATGAAGGGCGCCATGGCCGCTCAAGGCATTGAGCTCACCGATCAGGGCGTACGCATTTGCATTTCAACGCAGCAAGCCTCCGCCAATGACATCCCTGTGATCGACAGCGAAAACGGCTGCCAGGTCACACGCACTGAAAACGCACCCGGTCACTGGTCTTTTAAAATGCACTGCAGCAACCCGCCGGGCAGTGGCGAAGGCACGGTCGAACTGACCGACAGCAAACACTGGAAAAGCCATTACCGCATCCAGCGCGACGGTTATGCCGATTACAACACCATGGAAATCGACGGCACCGGCAGTTGGGTGAGCAGCGATTGCGGCATGATCGCCCCACAAAAGCGTTAATCATCCTACTCCTCTATAAAAAAAACCGGCTTTATGCCGGTTTTTTTATGAGCACCACATCTTTCACAGGAAACTCGCAAACCCACGCGTAACGCTTCGCCAAGCATTCAAAGGTTTGAGGACGATAAAAAACAACATGGGTTGGGTCACGCCGGTAATGCCATACCGAGAAATCAACATCATCCGGCAACATGCCTGTCATGACACCCAGCCAGCCGCCGGGTTTTAGCAAGGTATCAAAACGCGCAAACTCGCTCGCCGCATCATGGAAATGCTCGGCGACTTCCGTGCATGTAATAAAGTCATACTGCCGCTGCAACGCAGTTGCATTGCATGCAAATACCGGGTCATAAACCGTAACGTGATGCCCGGCCTCTTCCAGTAGCGCCGCCAAGGCAGGGCCCGGCCCACAACCATAATCAAGACCATGCTGCGCGGGCATTAACTTGCTTAATAACGGCCCGGCCAATTTGGACAAAAACTGCCGGTAACCCACGTCGGCCACGTCATTTTCATGCAACTGGTAATGCGCCACTTCTTCTGCCGGCGATAAGTGCTGCGAAGGTTCTAACCAAACAGCCTCACAGTGATTGCAGGCATCGTAAAAACGGCCTTCCACTGTCGTGAAAGGCCGTATTGAAATGCCCTCGCATACCGGGCAGACAGCACGTGCCATCAGGCGGCCGATGCCTTCTTCTCCGGGTCAAACGTAATCGGCATGGCCTTGATGCCGTTCACAAAAAAGTCGCGAACGAACTCGACGGGCGATGCAAACTGCGGGTGACGCATGCGCGGGATCATCTCCTCAAACATGGCTTTCAGTTCAAGCCGTGCCAGATGCGCACCGATGCAGTAATGCTCACCCACACCAAAGGCACGATGCTGATTACCCAGATCGGGCATTTTCTCAAACCGCAGCACATCAAACTTTGCCGGATTTTCGAAAAGATCCGGGTCGTGATTCATGGCATGCCAATTCAGGATCACCTTGTCGCCGGCTTTTAACTGCTGACCTTCCAGCTCAATGTCTTCGGTAACCGTACGACGCATCTGCACGAACGCCGGATTAAAGCGCAGCATTTCTTCAATCGCATACGGAATCACTTCCGGACGATCCACCAAAATCTGCAATTGATCCGGGTTTTCAATCAACAAACGCATGCCGTGCGCAGTGACGGAGCGAGTGCTTTCATTGCCGGCAGCAATCAGCATCAAAAAAAACAACTGGAATTCTTCAGGGGTGAGCTTTTCATCCTCTACCTCGCCATCCAGCAAGGCACCGACGATATTACTCAGCGGTTTGATTTTATGCTCTTCAGCAAGCTTGGCGGCGTACATGTAAATTTCCATCGATGCCATTTTTGCAGCCGCCTGACCGTCCTCGCCACTCATGTCGGAGTCATCCGTAAAAAACATGGCGTTGGTCCAATCAAAAAACTTCTTGCGCTCCTCACGCGGAATGCCGCATAACTCAAGGATGGCAATCAGGGGCAATTCAGCCGCCACTTCAGAGACAAATTCACACCGGCCCTGGGAGGCAACGGAATCAACAATCTCTTTGGCTGTTTTACGAAAGCTTTCTTCGTACGACTGAACGGCTTTGGGTGTAAAGGCATTGCGCGCGATACGGCGGTACTTAATATGACCCGGCGGGTCCATATTCACCATCATCAAGCGCTGCAGCGCAATATCTTCTTCATTCATTTCTTTCGGTAAAGCGGTTTTAGCTTCACTGGAAAAAATCAGCGGATTCTTACAAATATAGTCGGCCAGATCGCGCTTCATCACGGCCCAATACGGCACGCCGGTCAACGGGTCATCAATATGCACCAGCGCGCCACCGCGGTTGCGCACATCGGCATAAATCGCGTGATGCTTGCCATCAACGTACAGATCGGGGTCGAGCAGATTAGCGTAAGGGCAACCGGACATGACAATCTCCTGAATCTTCTTATGAACCGTGTCCCAGTGTAGAACAGGCGGCCCCGATGTGCCGCCTGATTACTATAATGTTTCGTCATTTGAGTCGAAAAACAGAACCGATCGATCTCTATCCGATCAAAAGACCCTAGCGATTACACGCCGTACCCACCATCGACCGAAATAATCTGCCCGGTGACATAGCCCGCTTTGCTGGACGCCAGATACGCCACGGCCTCAGCGACCTCCTCGGGCTTACCCCAGCGCTTCAGGCACAGACCCGCTTGCACCGCATCGCGCCAGGCTGCATCAAACGTGCCGTCTTCCCACAGACGCAGGAAGATACCGGTTTCAATCACACCAATCGCGACCGAGTTCGCGCGAACACCAAATCGCCCTTCTTCTTTGGCAATGCCCTGAATCAACCATTCAATCGCTGCTTTCGGCGCGACCGACAGGGCATCACGCTCGGGCCATTTGTGCAGACCGGCCGATGAAATGTGCACGTACGAACCCCCGCCGGCTTTTTTCATGTGCGGCAGACTGGCATGAATGATATTAAAGAAGCCATTCACATCGGCATCAACCACCGACTTCCACAATTCCGGCGTGATATCGCGAATCATCTGCTGTGGAATATTCGAACCCGCTGCTACCACCACGGTATGAATGCGGTGTTTGGCCGCCACGGCATCAATCACCGTTTTTACACGCGCAGCATCGCCAATCGACAATTGATGGCATTCGGCTTTGCGACCCAGCTTTTCAATGCTGCCGGCCACCTCTTTCGCACGGGCTTCGTTGCCGTGATAGGTCAATACAATGTCGGAGCCTTCCGAGGCCAGCTTAAGACACGTTGCAGCTCCCACACCGCCACTGCCACCAATGACTAATGCCACACCGTCTGGAAAACACTTGCTCATTTCAGGCTCCTTTTATTTCTGCTTTTTATTGCCTTATCGCTGACTCAGTCTGCGTACGCTTTACCGGCGGCAATACGCTCACCCAAACCGGCCAGCAAACGCGCTGACGTACCGAGTGACATTTCCAGCTGCCGCGCCCACAGGCTATAACGCCACAGGCTGTAATCGCGATCAATACCAAAACCGCCATGCAAATGCTGCGCGGCATAACTCACCCGATGGCCGGTATCGCCCGCCCAGATTTTGGCAATCAATACTTCATTGGTGGCTTCAAACCCGCCATCCAGTAACGACATCGCCTGATAGGTGGTCAGCTTTAAACACTCGACATCCATATAGCAGTTTGCTGCACGATGCTGCACGGCCTGAAAGGTGCCGATTGGCACACCAAACTGCTGGCGTTCGCAGGCGTAGCTCGCCGTCATGCGCATGGCTTTGTCACTCACGCCAATTTGCATGGCGCACATGGCCGTCATGGTGCGCTCACTGACCCACTTCATGGCAGCAGCACCCTTATCGGCTTTAACAACGATTTCCGCCTCAGGCACCACAACGTCTTTCATGATCATTTCAAACCAGGGTTCGCGCGTGGTGCTGACTTGACGCGTCAACTTCACGCCCTTGGCTTTCGGATCCACCAACACCACCACCACGCCTTTGCTGGTTTTTGCAGAAACCAATACGCGCTCGGCCATTTTTGCAAACGGCACGCAAATCTTGGTGCCGCTCACCAGCAGGCTTTTGCCTTTTGATTTGGCCGTCGTTAAGGGCAATGCGGGATCTTCGTTACGATCTTCGGCCAAGGCCGCTGTCACCAGCACCTCGCCGGAGGCAATACGCGGCAACCAGGCTTTCTTCAGTACTGCACTGCCAAATTTTTGAATCGGCATGGCCGCGCTGACCAGCACCGGCACCACAGGAACCGGCGCCACGGTACGTCCCACTTCTTCAACAAACAGTGCCAGCTCGGTAAAACCAAAGCCCATACCACCGAACTTCTCGTCAATGGCCACGCCGAGCAAGCCTGCTTCAGCCAATTGCTTCCACAAATCGGCATCAAAGCGATCGTCCTGCTGATCAATCGCATTCAGGCGTTCCACCGTGGCAAGGTCGGTCAGCATTTGACGTGCCAGACCTTGAACTTCTTTCTGGGTTTCGTTGAATGAAAAATCCATGATCCAGCCCCCTTAGCGCTTGGCCCGCGGCATCCACAGCCCGGCCATCGCAATAATGTCGCGTTGAATTTCGTTGGTACCGCCACCAAACGTAATGATCGATGCGGTGCGGTAAAGCATCTCAAGACGGCCGCGCAGGAAAGCGCCTTTCGAGTCACGGTGCAGCACGCTGCTTTGACCGAGGATTTCGCCCAGCAAGCGGTACAGCTCGACAAAAAATTCCGTGCCGTACACTTTGGCGGCCGAGGCATCCTGCATCGACAACTCACCCACCGTCATGCTCCACGCCTGGCGATAACAAATCAGCCGCAGTGCCTCAAGGCCGGTGCGTGCTTTTGCCAAGTTGATTTGCACCCACGGCTGATCAATCACGCGGCTGCCATCGGCGAGCTTGGTGTCTTTCGCCCACTTGGCCACGTTATTAAATAACTGCGAGAACGAGCCTACGTTCACCAGCGACAAACGCTCGCGATTCAGCTGGCTGGTGATCATCTTCCAACCGCCGTCGATTTCACCCACGAGGTGATCGGCCGGCACGCGCACGTCGTCGTAATAGGTGGCGTTAGTACGCACATCACCCAGCGTATGCACCGGCGACAGGCTGTAGCCTTTGGCGTCGGCCGGCACCAAAAACATGGAAATGCCTTTGTGCTTTTTGACTTCCGGATCTGCATTCGTGCGTGCTGCGACCCACAACCAACTGGCGTGGTGTGCCAGCGAAGTCCACATCTTCTGGCCGTTGATCACCCACTCATCGCCGTCTTTACGCGCGGTGGTTTTCAGTGAGGCCAAATCCGTACCGGCTGCCGGCTCGGAGTAACCGATCGCAATAATGATTTCGCCACCGAGAATTTTCGGTACCAGCATTTTTTTCAAACGCGGTGACGCATTGGCAGCCAGAATCGGACCGACGGATTCGGTGGTCAAAAACGGGAACGGGAAACCGGCACGCATCACTTCTTCCACAAAAATGAACTGCTCCAGTTCACTCATGCCGCGACCGCCCAATTCTTTTGGCCAACCCACGCCGATCCAACCGTCTTTACCCAGCTTTTTCATGGCCTTCCAGAACAGCGGGCCGCCACCTTCACCGGGCGTCTGACTGACTTCATCGAGCAGCTCGGGCGTCATCAGTTTTTTAAAGTAGACGCGCAATTCCTTGCGGAGCGCTTCCTGCTCGGGCGTTAGTTCCAATTTCATAGTCCGCTCCTCGGCGTTCTGCGTGATCAATCCCGTGGGGGCGAATATCTTACCCTCAATTGACTGACCATTACGATCAATTGACGGCTGCCGATACGCGCCCCATGCCGGGCAAAAGCTTTAACGTGCTGAATTATTTGGGAAACCGCCATCGTCGCCAATAGCAAAAGTGCTCAACCGGCCTGACTTTCACGATCACTGCAACACCGGCTGACTTGCGGGCACCACAGTCGATCTGTATCCTTCTGATTTTCTTGGGATTACCGCTTGCAGCGGTAATCAACGCTGTGACCCGCTGGAGAACTTCATGAGCGCTAAACCTCAGGTGCCTGCCCTGGAGGGCTGGTTCACTATGGATGCCAAGCCGCAATTACTGGGCAGCCGTTGCGTCAAATGCGGCACGTTCTTCTTTCCGAAGAAAATCCACTTTTGCAAAAACCCGGCCTGCGATAGCGAAACCTTTGAAGAGGTGCCCCTATCGCGCACCGGCAAGATCTGGTCATACACCAACGCCTGCTACAAGCCGCCCGAACCGTTTATCGCTGCCGAACCGTACGAACCTTTCTCGATTGCCGCCGTCGAACTCGACGCGGAACAAATGATTGTGCTGGGTCAGGTGATCGGCGGCGTGGATGTCAGTGAGCTGGCCGTTGGCATGCCGGTCGAGTTGGTGCTCGAGCCCCTGTTCGAAGATGACGAATCCATCAAAATGACCTGGAAGTGGAAACCCGCTGCCTAACGCACCTTATTTGTTCTGGAGATGTTTGAATGACACAGGAAATTGCAATTCTCGGCGTTGGCATGCACCCCTGGGGCAAATGGGGCCGCAACTTCGTGGAATACGGCGTACACGCCGCACGTGCCGCACTCAAAGACGCCGGCGTACCTTGGCAGGATATTCAATTTGTATCGGGTGCAGCCACCATGCGCTGCGGTTACCCGGGCTATGTGGCCGGCGCGACCTTCGCACAAGCGCTCGGCTGGCAGGGCGCACAAGTCGCCACTTCTTATGCGGCTTGCGCATCCGGCTCACAAGCACTGGCTGCCGCGCGCTCGAAAATTTTGTCGGGCGAATGCGAAGTGGCCCTGGTGATTGGTGCCGACACCACCCCCAAAGGCTTTTTAGCGCCGGCAAAAGGCGAGCGCCCGGATGATCCGGACTGGGTACGCTTTCGTCTAGGCATCACCAACCCCAGTTATTTTGCGCTGTATGCACGCCGCCGCATGGGTTTGTACGGCGACACCTCGGAAGACTTCGCACTGATCAAAGAGAAAAACTCGGCCAACGGCCTGAACAACCCGTATGCGCGCTACAAAAAAGCCTTTACGGTCGCCGACGTGATGGGTTCTGCAATGGTCGCGGATCCGCTGCATTTGATGGATATTTGCGCGACCAGCGATGGCGGTGCCGCCATCATTGTCTCCAGCCTGGATTATGCCAAGCGCATCGGCAAGAAAAACCCGGTGCGCATTGCTGCCATTTCAACCGTCACACCCACCTTTTCAAGCGAAGTCGTGGAAATGCCGGATATTGCAACCGATTCGTCGGTTGCCGCCGACTCGCACCGTTTCCGCCCAGCATTGGCCAAGAAGGCGTACGAAGAAGCCGGCATCGGTCCTGACGATATCAACGTCGCCGAGGTCTATGACCTGTCCACGGCATTGGAGCTCGATTGGTACGAAGACCTCGGTTTCTGTGAGCGCGGCGAAGCCAAAAATCTGGTGCGTCGCGGGGAAACCAAAATCGGCGGGCGGCTACCCGTCAATCCCTCGGGCGGTCTGGCCTGCTTTGGCGAGGCGGTTCCTGCACAGGCGTTGGCACAGGTCTGCGAACTGACTTGGCAGCTGCGCAATGAAGCCGAAGGCCGACAAGTCGCCAACGCCAACATCGGCATGACCGCCAACCAGGGCCTGTTTGGTCATGGCAGCTGCGTGATTGTGAAGCGCTGATTGTCAATGTGTAAACGGGCCGGCAGTTGCCGGCCTTTTTTATGCGGGTCATCCTGCGGCATACTGCCCACACCATCGAGGCAAAACAGCTCATGAACTTTTGCAGCGCCTGCGGCCACGCCATCACCTGCCGCATCCCCGAAGGCGATAACCGCATGCGTTGCGTCTGCGATGCCTGCGGCACCGTGCACTACGAAAACCCGAAAGTACTGGTATCGGTCATGGCCAATCTGGGCGATCGATTGCTGTGGGTACGGCGCGCCGAAGCACCGCGCGCGGGTTACTGGTTTGTACCTGCCGGCTTTATGGAGCAAGGCGAATCATTGCAAGAAGCCGCTGCGCGTGAATTCATGGAGGAAACCGGCATTCTTCTGCCCGCATCGGCAATGCATTTGTATGCCGTGGGCAGTCTGGTCGACATCAATGAAGTGTATGTCGCCTTTCGCACCACCTTGAACGACACGCATCAGTTGAACCCTGGCGCCGAAGTCAGTGAAGCCGGGCTGTTTTCCGAAGCCCAGCTACCCTGGGATGAGCTGGCATTTCCCGACGTTATCGAGCAAGTACGCTGCTTTTATCGGGAATTGCACCAAGGACAGTTTGGCATTCATCTGGGCGAGTATCGTCACGACAGCCAGCACGTGGTACGCGTTGACTGACACGCTTGGCCTCGACTGATTTTACAGCCATACTGCCAACAGCATGGATTTGGCCCAATAATAATCATGATGCCAAAATGACTCTCACACACCGCATTCACAACCCTATCGGCACATGGCTGCTCTGCCTGGCAGGCCTGCTTGCTGCCGTGTTGCCTGTGGCCGCGCATGCGGCACTTGTTATCGATCATGACGAACCGCAATCCATACGACTGATTAACGTCCCGCAGATCGGCATTTATATCGATCATCAACGTGCAATCACTTGGCAGTCTTTGCTGGATAACCCGCAGACCGTTCCATTTACGCCCTACCATGACGCCCGCGACCTGGAGGCCAACCGCGACAATTGGCTGCACTTTCAAATACGCAATGACGACACGCGGCCCATCACTCGTTTCCTGGATTTTGATGTCACGCTCATCAGCGAGTTGGAGTTAGCATACCGAACGCCCGAAGGTGAAACCGTTCACTACCGAGCGGGCATGGAATACCCCGCGAGTGAGCGCCCCATCACCTACTACCGTTTTCATGCATTCCCCATTACGATTCAACCCAACACAACCCAAGACGTTTACGTTCGCATTAACACCGCGTTCTTCGTGCCCATTAACCCGTACCTTGTGTCAGCGCCTGTATTCCATGAGCGCACCCAGCGATCCGCTGCCGTGTCGCATGTTTTTATGGGCATCATGATCGGCATCTTTCTGTATTTATTGATTGCCATGCTGCACGCACGCGAATACACCAACCTCGTGTCGTCGTGCCTCTTTATTATCACCGGCATCGGTACTGCGTTTTACTTCGGCGGATTCAGCTTCGCTACGTCGCCTTACAGCCCCACATTTCAACACTTCTTATACAACTTGGTGTTGAGTCTGTTTTTCATATCGTATTCACTGTTGGTGCGCCGCATTTTTGATACCCCTAAAGAGCACCCTGTTTTGAACCGCCTGCTCACGTTGGCTATCGTCAGCAGCAGCGCGAGCCTGTTGTTATTTTTACTGCCGTTCAAATTCACCGTTGTTATTCTGAGCACGCTTTCTTTTTTATTGGCCGTGATCTTCTGGGTTGTAGCCTTTTACATGTGCCGCAGCAAAAAACCATTGGCCATGACAATCCTGATTGGCATGAGTGTTTTTATTTCCATGTCATGCTTGGCGGCCACGACTGGCGTCTCATTCATGCCCGACAACCTACTGATTCGCTACGGCTACGAATTTGGACTGACCACACAATGCCTGATGCTGGGCATTACCGTCTCGGAACGCATCCGCCATTACCGCAACAAAGCCGCCACGCAAGAACAACACGCTGAAATATCGGCGGCCCAGGCCTTGGCAAAAAGCGAATTTCTTGCGCGCATGAGTCACGAAATACGCACCCCCATGAACGGCATCATCGGCATGCTGGATATGCTCGAAAACACAACGCTCAGCGAAGAACAGCGCAAATATCTGGACATCACTCACACCGCATCCAACAGCTTGCTGCACATCATCAATGACATTCTTGATTACTCCAAGATTGAAGCCGGCAAAATTGTCCTCGAAAATATCGCCTTTGATCCGGTCAATGAAGTCCGGCGCATCGCGGCCATTATTCAGCCGCAAGCCGAGCAAAAAAACATCTGGTTCCGCCTGTATTTTGACGAGCGCATTCCCGCCATGGTCAGCGGCGATCCTAACCGACTGGCTCAAATTCTGGTTAACCTGCTCTCCAATGCCGTTAAATTCACAGAGCAGGGTGAAATTCGTCTGGAAGTTGCCGTGAGTTCTGCCGGAAAAAACAAAATCACCCTCAATTTTTTAGTCTCCGACACCGGTATTGGCATTTCACAAGATCAACAAAATAATTTATTTACGGCATTCACCCAAGCCGACAGTCGCATCACCCGCGTGTACGGTGGTTCCGGTTTGGGATTGACCATCTGCAAAGAACTCAGCTACATCATGGGCGGTCACCTGCACCTGACCAGCCAGCCCGGCAACGGCACCAGCGTTCAAGTGAGCCTGCCTTTCGATCTGCCGAAAGCAACGCCCCAGCATGTCAACAGCACACAAGAAATGCTCGCCCTGCCCTCATTACCACACATGAAAGTACTGCTGGTTGAGGATAATCCGATCAATCAGCAAGTGCTTGAACACTTACTCCGCAGCCTCCATGTGCAATACCACATCACCGACAACGGGCAAGCCGCCCTTGATGCACTCGCCGCTCACGGCCCGTTCGATGTCATTCTGATGGATTGCGAAATGCCCATCATGGACGGCTTTAGCACCACGCAACACATTCGTGAGACTGAAAAAAGCACTGGCCAACACATCCCGATTATCGCGCTCACCGCACACGCCATTGACTCCTACCGGGAGCGTTGCTTTGAATGCGGCATGGATGACTATCTGGCCAAGCCGGTGCGGCTACAACAGCTGGCCAAAATGCTCAGCCGCTGGTCGGGCAGTCACGGCACTGCTGATTAAACGCGCCTACCGGAAACGAATGGCCGGCTCATGTGCGTAACGCACGCCCTCGAGACCGCAATCCAGAATCGCATGCCGCAACAGCTCCACGGCCTCAGGCCTCGGAAACGCTTTACGCCAAGCCAATGCCACTTGACGCTTGGGCGCAGGCTGCTGCATTGGCCGAATAGTCAGTAACTTATTGTGTGCGTGATGCGCGGCCGATGAATGCGGTAACACCGTCACACCGATACCGCCCGCCACCATATGGCAGATGGTTTCCAGCGAACTGCCCTCCATCACATCATCGTTACTGCCATGCTGGCAGGCAGGGCATGCCTGCAACACCTGATCACGAAAACAATGCCCTGCACCCAGCACAATCAGCTTTTCACTTTCCAGCATGTCTGCACTGATTCGCTTTTTCTTGACCAAGGCATGCGCATTGGGCAATGCCACCACAAAATCCTCTTCATAGACCACTTGTGTCACGGTGTGTGGCGCGGCAAACGGCAGTGCGATCACAATGACATCCAGATCGCCGCGCTCCAGCTTTTCGGCCAATCGGGCGGTGTAGTTTTCCTCCAGAATGATGGGCATCGCCGGTGCCCGCTGATGCAACGGCGGCAACAGGCGCGGCAGCAAATACGGCCCGATGCTGTAGATCACACCGACTCGCAACGGCCCCGTCAACGGATCGTTATTGCCTGCGGCCAGCTGCTCGAAGGCACGCGCCTCCTCCAGCACTTTCCGCGCTTGCACCACCAGGCGCTCGCCGGCCGGCGTTGCCCGGACCCCACGGCGACCGCGCTCAAACAGCTGCACCCCCAGATTGGCCTCCAGTTTGGCGATGCCGGCACTCAAGGTGGGCTGACTGACACAGCAGGCCGCAGCGGCCCGTCCGAAATGCCGCTCACGGTCTACGGCATCGAGGTAGCGCAACTCGGTCAGCGTTATTTTCATGGCGGCTCCGGATAATTAATAGTTTTAATCTATCAATACTATAAAAATAATCCATTTTATATATAAATAAAAGCATCGAACAATAGGCCTACCACTCACGTAAGGAGAACCCCATGAAACCCAGCGAATCCATCACCATCAAAAACCTTGAATCGGCCTTTGCCGGTGAGTCCATGGCGCATATGAAATACCTGCACTTTGCCAAGGTCTGCCGCTCATTGGGCGATGACGCCACCGCCAAGGTCTTTGAAGACACTGCAGCCCAGGAAATCCAGCACGCATTGGGTCATGCCGAACTGCTGTTCCCCAAAGCGCAATTAACGGTTGCCCAATGCCTCCAGTACGCGATCGACGGCGAAACCCACGAGTACACCGAGATGTACCCGACCTTTCGCCACGAGGCCGAGCAAGAGGGTCGCAGCGACGCCGTGCGTGAAATCGACGAGCAGATTGCCGAGTCGCGTGAACACGCCCAGATGTTCAGCGAAGTACTCGCCAAAGCCGCACGCCGCTTTGCCGCACTGGCCAAAGTTGAGGAAAAGCATGCCAAACACTATCAACAAACCTTGAACGCCGTGAACGGCTAAGGAGAAGACCATGCGTTACGCCTGCATTGTGTGTGATTTTATCTACGACGAATACCAAGGTTTGCCGGAGCACGGTATTGCGCCCGGCACACTCTGGAAAGACCTGCCCGATGATTGGGAGTGCCCGGACTGCGGTGTCAGTAAGGAAGATTTCGACCCGCTAGAAGACTAGCAAGGGCTTTTTCGCTTGATCCCGGCACCATCGCCACGCTATCATATTTAGCTAAACAGCTAAATATGATAGCGCATGGACAACACCCTCACCCTCCTCAAGGCATTATCCGACCGCAATCGGCTGCGCATCGTATTGGCACTCACGCAATATGAGGAGTTGTGTGCCTGTCAAATAACCGAGCTGCTCCAAGTCCGCGGGGCAACCGCTTCCCGGCATTTATCCCAACTCACCGGATGCGGACTATTACAAGACCGCAAAGAAGGGCGTTGGGTCTGGTTCCGCTTGCTTGAGGCCAACCGTCATCAACCCCTGCTGCACTGGCTGCACAGCAACACCGCTGCCAGCGCCGAGTATCGCCACGATAAACAACGGCTCAAACAGATCACGGCCATGGATCCGGCAGCCCTCTGTCGCCAACAACGTGGCGAGACATGCTGCCCATCGGAGTCTTTACCCCTATGAATGACCGAATAAAAATCCTCTTTCTCTGTACCGGCAACTCCTGCCGCAGCCAGATGGCCGAAGGCTGGGCACGGCACTTGAAAAGCGATGCCATCGACGCCTATTCAGCCGGCATTGAAACCCATGGCATGAATCCGAATGCTGTCGCGGTCATGCGCGAAGCCGGTGTGGATATCAGCGCACAATCATCCAAAAACATGGACACGCTGCTGCACATTCCGTTTGATGTGGTGATCACCGTCTGCAGCCATGCCCATGAAACCTGCCCGCACTTCCCGGGTCAGGCGCGCGTCATCCATGTCGGCTTTGATGACCCCCCCACGCTGGCCAAAACCGCAGCCAACGAAGCCGAAGCATTGTCGCATTACCGCCGCGTACGCGATGAGATACGCGCCTTCATTGAAACCCTACCCGAATCATTGGAATCCTATCGATGAATACTGATCCTCAGCGCCACATGAGCAGCCTGTTTGAACGTTACCTGACCGTATGGGTGGGACTGTGCATTATCGGCGGCATCTTGCTCGGTCAATGGGCTCCTGATCTTGCCCGTCAGTTGGATGGCATGAGCCTGACCGTGAAGGGTGCCCCGGTGGTATCCATCCCGATTGCCATATGCCTGTTTTTCATGATGTACCCGATCATGGTGAAAATTGATTTTGCCGGCGTGATCAAAGCCGGCAGCAATGCACGTCCGGTACTGCTGACCTTATTCATTAACTGGGCCATCAAACCGTTCACCATGTACGCCATTGCGATGGTGTTTTTAGGTTTTTTATTTCGCGGCTTGATTGGCGACACCGCCACCGATTTAGTCAAACTGCCTTTCGGCCTGGACTTGCCCCTCGGCGCGCAACACGGTGCAGGCACGGTGGTACTGCACGATGGTATCAAAATGTTGGAAATCCCTTTATGGCGCAGCTATCTCGCCGGCTGCATTCTGCTCGGCATTGCGCCCTGCACGGCCATGGTATTGGTGTGGGGTTATCTGGCACGCGGTAACGATGGCCTGACCTTGGTGATGGTGGCCATCAACTCGCTGATGATGCTGGTGCTGTACGGCCTGTTCGGTGGATTTTTACTCGGCATTGGACGACTGCCGGTTCCCTGGCAAGCGTTGCTGTTATCGATCAGTGTCTACGTGGCGTTACCGCTCATCGCCGGGCATCTGTCGCGACGCTGGATAATCGCGGCTCGCGGCGAAACCTGGTTCAAGGAAAAGTTCTTGCATTACCTGACCCCGATCACCATCACCGCGCTGCTGGCCACGCTGGTTTTACTGTTCAGCTTCAAGGGTGCCGTGATACTGGCCAATCCACTCACCATCGTATGGATTGCCATACCGCTACTGATTCAAACCGTACTGATTTTTGCGCTCGGTTATTGGCTGGCTCAACGTTTGGGCCTGCGTTATGAAGATGCCGCTCCGGCTGCCATGATTGGTGCCTCCAATCATTTTGAAGTGGCGATTGCCACTGCGGTGATGCTGTTCGGTTTATCGTCGGGCGCGGCACTGGCAACCGTTGTGGGCGTATTGATTGAAGTGCCCGTGATGCTGATGCTGGTCCGGTTTTGCCTGCGCACACAGCATCGATTCACGCATTGATTATGCGGGTGGGCTGCCTGCCATAATGGATGCCACATGACCATCGACTAATTTATGCACCTGCATGCTGTGGACTTTAAACACGGTGCTGCTGATACGCCACTGCTCGCCTTCACGGCGGTATTCATCACGATAAAAACCGCCTAACTGGGTGAGCGTGTTGTCTTGCGTATTAATCAGGTAATAAAACAACCCCCAGATACCGATCGCTGAGTGTTCATTCACGACAGTGATCTCCGGATTTTGACCGTGATGCATTTCCACCATGTGCGGATGACAACCGACTTTCTCAAACAAGGCAACCAACTCATCACGGTGCGTGAAGGTTCCCACCGCACCGTAATCAATGTGCATGGAGCCATCGACAAAACAGGCTCGCATCAAATCGAGTTGTTTCGTATCACAGGCACGGAAATAGCGGTGCTTTAACTGCTGAATCGCCTCAATGGCTTCAAGACGGGCAATGCGGGTTTCGAGCGTCATCGTCATACCTGCGGAAAGTTCGATATTGTTATTGTCGCACCTGGCTTAGGCGATCAGCATTTTAATAAATCGGGCGCTAGCTGCTCCAGCATCCGTTTCATGCCCGCCTTCCAATCGACCTGCGTCGTGCCGATAGCAGCCTGCATGGCAGCGGGATCAATCTGCAAACTGCCAAATGCTTTTGGATTGTCACGAAATACCGGTGACAACCCGGTTAACTCACCCAGATACGCACACCAGTCTTCAATACTGACGGACTCACCACCGAAGTTCAGCGTGCAGGTCTCGCTCGTCGCAGCTGCCAGCAAATACGGGATTTTGGCCATGATATCGTCTTGATGAATCGGGTTATAGGTATTGGGCCAATCCGGGTGTACATCAATGGGCATACCGGCTTTCATCATCTGCACATGAAACCAGGGCCAGCCACCATTGTTGCCATACGGCACGCTCAGGCGCGCAATCGTGGCGGGCAATCCCAATTCGCGAGCCGCAAACCGCACCACCGATTCCGCCGCGATTTTGCTCAAACTGTAGGTCGGAAACATTGCGCGGTGATTGTCGCCCAAAGGCGCATCCTCGCGTCTTGGTTCATGCCCGCCGTAGGCATACACGGCTGTTGAGGAAAAATGCAGAAATGCCTTGGCACGCCGGCAACGGGACATCAACCGACCGGCTCCTTCGGCATTGGCTTTCATGTCATGGGCAAAGTCACCGCTTTTGACGACGGCCATGTGCACCACATAATCGATATCATCAGGAATGGCCGACAGATCCTCTGCTGCCAGATCGACGGCCACCGGAATAGCACCCGTCGCTTCAATGCGCGCACGGTCTTCGGCTTTGCCAAAGCGCGCCAAGGCGTACACCGTAGAAGACGGGGCTAATGATTGAATGAGCGGAAAGGCAACTTGACCGGTCGCCCCCGTTACCAGAACGCGGGCGCCTTGTAACGCGACAGGATCATGCATAGCGAACTCCACACATACAATAGGCGCCTATTGTATGTGCAGCGCTCGGCGATGACCTCACCCGCGAGGGCGAGGCCGTATGATTAAAACCCGTCGCAGTGCAACAACAGATCGTCGTCATCAACCTTGCAGCCGTTCGGCTCGGCATCCGTGTCGTCAAAATAATCGCCATTCGGCTTTTGAACGATCATGCCCAAGCAATCACTGCTACCGGTCAATGTGAAGAAATGCATCCATGCCGATTCATCGGCATGTGCGGCGACATGAGTAAAGGTGTATACGCTGGCCATCAGTGGCTCCTCCTGTCGATCCATCAAGAACATTGTGCTCCTGAATATCGTGCAATAACAGTAATGCAAGATCTTTGCCAAATAGTGACAAACCCATGACACGGGCATGACAGCGCCAAACAAGGCTTCTGATGCGCACCGCACTGGTGCGCATGCACCAACAACACACGGCTATGGCACAATAAGCCTTGATAAATCAGGTATTGATGCGTGACAAACCACTCACTTTCTAATCGCCAGCTGTACTGGCTGGCCGCTTGGCTGCTGATAGCATTGGGCTTGGTACGCTTTTGGCTCACGCGTGATCTGGCACTGTTTGGCGACGAAGCCTTCTATTGGCTGGAAAGCCGACACCCTGACTGGGGTTACAGCGACGTCCCCTTGCTGACCCCCTTGCTGGTCGGCCTTGGCACGCAACTTATCGATCACCATTACAGCGGCGTGCGCATACTGTTTGTGCTCATGGGCAGCTTGATACCACTGGCCGTTGGCTGGCTGGCCTTGCCGTTAACCGGGCCTCGCCATGCGCTGATCAGTATCGTTGCCTGCCTGGCCATGCCCTTGCTGACCGGCATGGGCATTCTGGCATTGCCGGATGTGCCGTTGGTTCTTGTCAGCACCCTCGTTCTGGGCATGGCAGTACGTGCGCAACAACACCCACACGCACGACAGTACTGGATCGGCCTCGGTGCATTGATGGCCGCCGGCTTTCTCGCCCATTACCGCTTTGCACTCATACCGCTGGCCTTGCTTGCCGCCAGTCTCAGCAGCCAACACAGCCGCTCGCTCTGGCGGACAGCCAATCCATGGCTCGCCTGCCTTATCGCCATGACCGGCTTGCTGCCCGCACTCTGGTTTAATGCAAACAATGACTATGCCGCCATTGGCTTTCACTTCCATCAGCGGCACCCTTGGCATTTTCAAACCGAAGGTTTGATGTACCCGGTATTGCAAGCACTCAGCACCTCGCCTTTGATGCTGCTTGCCTTGCTCGCTGCATTCCGCCCGCTCTGGCAAGCCTGCCGTCGCGACACGCCCGGAGCACGGCTGTTACTGGCGACCAGTGTGCTATACCTCGGTGTTTTTGGTGCGCTGGCCCCTTGGACAGACCAACGCAGCACCAACGTGCACTGGCCCCTGATCGGCTACATTCCTTTGCTGGTTTTTTTGCCCGTCCTGCTGAGCGATCTACGCACCCGCCTTGGCCAACGCACCACCACTGTCATCGCCAGTATCGTATGGCTCTCTGGCGTGACGGCTACCGTGTTCGGCGGCTTATGGCTATACGCCATGCCACGACTGGAAAGCTTGCCCTACGCAACACAACGCCACATTACCGCCAACATGGCAGGCTGGTCGGCCATCGCAGAGCGTGCACACAACTACGGCGATGCGCCCATCATCACCGATAACTATTATCTGGCAGCTCAACTGGCATTCGAGTTACAGCGGACGCAAGGTATTTACACCATCGATGACGACAAAGTGCACCGCGATGGTCGCGCACGTCAATTGGCACTGTGGGGTTGGCAACCACACAATGACGCATGGCCCGAGTCGGCTATCGCGGTACTGGAAGCTTCACGTCACAACATGCCCGAATGGCAACGGATTACGCGCACACTGTGTGAACGCTACCCGGGTTTACGCGAAGCAGAGCACATGGAGCAATTCAAAGGCCGCCGGAAAATCAGCATCCTGAGACTGCAAACAGGCGCTCCCGGCAAGTTCTGTCAGCCACCCATACAAGGCTGGATTGATGAAACGCCCGCAGACGATGCCACCCTACTGCACTGGTATGGCTGGTATACGGATGCCAGTGGCATCCAATCCATTGATTTACTGCTTGATGAACACGCGGTCGCCCGCGCCCATTACGGTATAGAGCGCACGGATGCCGCCGCGCAATTTGACGCCAACGCTTCACCGGACCTACCGAATATCGGTTTTAGTTTGCAGTGGGATAGCACGCAAGCACCCGCAGGCTGGCATCGATTGCAGGTCGTGGTATCCAGTCATAACGGTAACCGGCTCGTACCGTGGGAGCGCTGGATTTACTTTGAATCAGCCACTCATTGATCCTGATAGCGGTCTTGAGCGGTATCTTGCAATAACGCCTCTACCTTTTTGGCTTTATCGATCTGTTTTTGCTGGGGTGCCAGAATGTTCTCGGTATTGTTGTGCCGAGACATTTTTTCTTTATCGGCACCACAGGCCGTTATGAATAGCAGCGCAGCTGCGATCATGACCAGTCTCATCATTTTCTCCCGCTCGATAACGGACTTCAGTATAGACAAAAAAGAGGCGCCGAAGCACATTCCGGATTCGCTGAGTGATGAGGGTGGATCACAGCACTGGACGCAATAAACGGTCCAGCATGGCACGCAAAGCAGCCTCATCACCCGCAACACGGCTGGGCATCGCCATCAATGAAAGCAACAGGCGCGCCACCCACTCAATGGTCTCGGCCAACTCCAAGGCTGCATTGGATGATGCCCCCCGGCCCGATAATTCAAACGGCCTGGCGACAACCGGCCAAATCAAGGCCGCCACTTCATCGGATGATATGCAGAGACGACTCACCAGATTCTCGCCGCCTTCGGGCCCCAAAAAAGCCGTATACAACGGCGCCTTGGGAACCTCTCTCAAAATCAACAGGACACTTTCGATCATAAAGTCGGCAAAATCACTGATATCACCGAGCTGCTCTTCAAGCAAGGCCAATAACGTTACCGCATCCGCCATCACCACGCCGGTCAATACTTCGTCACGATTGCGGAAGTACCGATAAACCGTCGTACGCGATACCTTGGCTTTACGTGCCACATCCTCGACCGTGGTTTTAACGATACCCTGCGCCTGATAGCACTGTCGGGCAGCCTCTAAAATCTGCTCACGAGCCAACTCGCCCGATTCGATACGGCTGCCCGTACCCCAACGCATTTTATCCGCGACTGCACTCATGATGACTGCCTCGCTGCAACTCCGCTGAGTCTGGATACAAAAACATCCTCTTTCACTGCGGTGGGCAAAGTATTACTGCGCAGCATGCGTTTTATTTTGGCGCGCGCGGCAGGGTCGCCCAATTCCGCAGCACGACAGAGCCAAAAGGCGTAGCGGTCACGACTCTGCTCAACGCCGTTACCGGCAAAATACATGCGCGATAACAATAAACAAGCCTCGCAAGATCCTGATATTGCCGCAGGCTCCAGAAAAACATGGGCCTCTTGGTATTGACCTTCTTTAAAGGCCTTGATGCCGCGCCATAAATCACTCACTTGACTTGCCTGTCATCTCAGTAAGCTGCGACCGCGATTGAAATTCAAAATCCCGTTTTTGATAGATTTCCTTCAAGTATGGGAGCTTATCCTTCAACTCCAACATCGTCATTTCTCCATCATCAATAGCAATCAACGATTCTTTAACAATGTTAAACGGGTCAATATCGCAGGCTGCGCAAACAGGATTTCCTGTCTGCAATTTTTCTTTTTTAATTGCATCAATATCAGTGACTGAAAAATCAAAGACAGAGCCCAAGGGCAGCTTTTTTCGCCAGTCATGGCAACACATCAAGTACTGCCCTTCCTGAGATATAAAAATGGAGGTGAGCGGCAAAAAGCATTGCGCTTCCATGCCCTGCTCGGCATAAAAATCTTTTGCTAACACTAGGTATTTCGAATCATCCACTTCATGGTATCGAGCACCGCGAGACAGCGCACCACCACGATTGCCCTCGGTCGCCACATAAAATCGTTTAATGCCAATGCCTTTCCAGTATTTTTTTATGTCTTTTATTTTTTCATAATTAATGTCATTTTCAACAATACCGCCCCATACCTCACAACGGCCATCATTGATTTTCAGAAAGGCCTGTATATTGTTAAGTGTTTCCTGGAAGTCCAGGTTATACAACTCTTCGTAATCTTCTTCGACAGCTGCAATATTAAAAGTGATCTGGGACAGCCCGGCATCCAGCAGGGCATGTGATTTATCCTCGGTTAATAAGGCCGCGTTAGTATTGATACCGGTTTTAAAATTTAACGATGTCGCCTTTGCTATGAAATCAGACAGCTCCGGATGCATGACCGGCTCGCCAAAACCAGCAAAATGAATCAATACATTGCGATCATATTCCACTAATCGGGCAAGCACCTGATCAAAAACATCCGCTTTCATCTTGCCTAATGGCGGCATCTTATCGCGAGGGCAAAAAGTACAGAGCGCGTTACATCGATTCGTGACCTCAATATCAACGGATCTTGGTTCCTGATAGGGGGCTGCCATCAAGTCATCCACTCGTTAGCGTTCACATGAAACACCAAGCAAAACGGGGGCCACAAAGCCCCCGTTTTTGGCACCCATAGCCATATTACTGAAGTCGCTCGATCTTGAGCGGCAAGTTATCGCCCGGCTTGGGCAAGGGGAATGACTCCAGATGCGGATCATAACCCTCGGCCACCGAATACTTGTAGTTCAACAAGAATTGATGCATAAAACATTTGGCGAGCATATTGGCAAAATGCATACCGATGCATTTGTGCGCGCCGCCACCGAACGGCATATAACTGAACGAATGCCGTTTATGTTCTTCACGCGGTGGCGCAAAGCGCATCGGGTCAAACGTCATCGGGTCATCCCAATATTCTGCCATGGTGTGGTTATACACGGGCGGAATAAATAAGATCGTATCGGCTGGCACACGAACCGGCTCACCATCCCGGCCAATCAACTCGCACTCACTAATCGTACGGCGAATCATCAATGACACGGACGGACGCAGGCGCAAGCATTCTTTAAATACCAGCTCCATCAACTCCATCTTGTCCAGATCATCGTAATCCAGCGTTGCCTTACCTAAAGCCTGGGCCTCGGCGCGCAGCTTATCTTGCCACTCCGGGTGCTTGGCCGTGTAATAAATCATGTGGCACAGCGCTGACGTGGTGGTGTCGTGTGCAGCAAACAATAAAAACGAGGTATGCGGAATCAGGTCAACCTCAGGGAAGTATTCGCCATTCTCCATTTTCTCCTTGGCCATAAAACTCAGCATGTCCGTGCCATCACCGGCGCGGCGAATCGGGATTAAATCGCCAAAATACTTCTCAAGATAACGTTTGCCTTTCAGGCCTTCGTGGTACTTCAAGCCGGGAAGATCCCACTTGAACAAGCCCATCAAGCCTTTTTCTGAAATATCCAGAAACGCCTTATTCATTTTCTCGGCTTCTTCACCCAGATCATCAATGCCGATAAAGACCTTGGCACCCACTTCCAACAGAGCCTGTTTGATGCCATCAAAGAACAAAAAGCCCTGCTGGCCCTGCCAACTGTCCATATGCTGGCGCAGAATCGGATTCATCATGCCGACATAACCCCGCATCGGCTCATTTTTAAACGCGGTTTGAAACATACGACGCTGAAAACGGTGATCATCAAAATCGCGCATCAACAACCCACCACGATAGAAATGATTCAGGCTTCGCTCATAGCCCATTTCTGTCGAGAAATTCTGGTCGCGATCCAGATAAATCTTTTGGTAATTGTCCGGGCCTACCACCAATACCCCTTTCTGGAAGCCGATACTCAATTTGGATACCGGCCCGTATTTTGTGTAGTGCTCCTCAATCAACTGGCGCACATCCTTGATTAAAGGAAAGGTCTCACCCAACAACGGCAGTCCCCACGTACCGGGAATATGCCCCAAGTCAGCGGTATTCTCGGGGTGGCTGCGGTAATCGGGGTTCATCTGCTGCGACTTGCTCATGGCCTTTCCGGCTCCTGTCATTATCCGTTTAAAAAATAGGGTTAAAACAGCCCGGCGCTATGACTAGCCCGGGCTGTTGATACTAACGCAGCAAAGTGCATTTGTAATGTTACAAATATCAAAAAATGTACTTTTTATTCAAGCAACCTCAAACAAGCCCGCAGCACCCATGCCGCCGCCAATGCACATGGTCACCACCACGTATTTCACGCCACGGCGTTTCCCTTCAATCAGGGCATGACCGACCATGCGCGCACCGCTCATCCCGAACGGGTGACCAATGCTGATCGCCCCACCGTTCACGTTCAGGTTTTCATCCGGAATACCGAGTTTATCGCGGCAGTAAATCACCTGACAGGCAAACGCCTCATTCAGCTCCCACAGACCGATATCGTCCATTTTCAGACCGTGCTGCTTCAGCAACTTCGGAATGGCAAACACCGGGCCAATGCCCATCTCATCGGGCTCGCAGCCGGCCACCGCCACACCGCGATAAATACCCAGCGGGTTCAAGCCTTTCTGTGAGGCCAGCTTACCGTCCATCAGCACGCACGCCGAAGCACCGTCAGACAACTGCGACGCATTACCCGCAGTAATAAAACGCCCTTCTTTCACAAACTGGCCGTCTTTAAACACCGGCTCAAGGCCCTTGAGACCTTCCAGCGTGGTGCTGGCACGATTGCCTTCGTCGTGCGTCAGTGTGACTTCTTCATACGTGGTTTCTTTGGTTTCTTTATTAAAGACCGCTTTGGTCGTGGTCATCGGCACGATTTCTTCATCAAAGCGGCCTGCCTTTTGCCCTGCAGCCGTGCGCATCTGGCTTTGGTAGGAATACTCATCCTGCGCATCACGCGAAATACCGTAACGCTCGGAGACCACTTCAGCCGTTTCAATCATCTGGATGTAGGCTTTCGGTGCATGCTCCAGCACGGCTTTAGAAATAAAGCGGTAGGTATTCTTGTGCTTGTTTTGCACCAACGAGATGGATTCCAGACCACCGGCCACCGCAATATCGTATTCACCGACCATGATCGACTTGGCAGCCGTGGCAATCGTCATCAAACCGGTGGAGCACTGACGATCCAGGGTCATGCCCGACACGCTGCTGGGCAAGCCACCCACGATGCCGCACAAGCGACCGAGGTTATACGCTTGCGTGCCCTGCTGAGCCGCAGCGCCCATGATCACATCATCCACTGACGCCGGATCAATACCGGCGCGTGCGACCGCATGCTGGATGACATGACCACCCATGGCCGGTGCTTCGGTGTCATTAAATGCGCCACGAAAAGCTTTACCAATCGGGGTGCGGGCAGTGGATACGATGACGGCTTCTTTCATGGGACTCTCCTGAATAAAAATAGTTTTAGGCGCGCTGTGCACTGACCGCAAGAATTTCGCCGGTCATGTAGCTCGAGTAATCACTGGCCAGGAACATCATCACGTTGGCGACTTCCCAAACCTCGGCACCACGGCCATACGCTTCACGGCCTTCCAGTTCTTTTAACAGCGCTTCAGGCGCGGATTTTTTAAGCATCGGGTGCACCGCCAACGAAGGAGCGACTGCATTGATGCGCACACCAAAATCGGCCGCTTCAACCGCCGCGCAACGCGTCAGTGCCATAACACCCGCTTTGGCTGCGGCATAATGCGCCTGTTCTTTTTGCGCGCGCCATCCCAGCACCGAAGCATTATTCACAATCACACCACCTTGCCCGCGCGCTTTCATGACTTTCATCATATGGCGCGTCATGCGCATGGTGCCGTTCAAGGTGACATCAATCACTTTGTTCCACTCGGGATCTTCCATCTCGATCAGCAACTTGGACGTACCGAGGCCTGCGTTGTTAATTAAAATATCGACGCCACCGAGCTTCTCTTCGGCAAAGCCAATCAAGGCCTGCACGTCGTCTTCTACGGCCACGTTGCAGACCTTGCCCCAGACATCTTTCAACCCCGTTTCTTCTTTAAGCTTTTCAACCGAAGCCTGCAGACGACCTTCATGAATATCGCTGATCACAATCGCACGACAACCTTCTTCAACCGCTTTCGTCGCTGCTGCAAAACCGATGCCGACACCGGCCGCGGCCGTAATCAACACCGACTTGCCTTTCAGCAAACCGTGGCCGGGGACGTATTCGGGGTTTTTAATATCCATGATCTTTTCCTGTTAACTATTAACGGCCCTTCGGCTCTTTCGGCATACCCAAACCCCGTTCCGCAATAATATTGCGCTGAATCTGGTTGGTGCCGCCATAAATCGTGTCGGAACGCGTAAACAAGTACATCGACTGCAAACGCGTGAGATTGTACGGGCCGCTCTCCAGCATTTCGGCTTCAGGACCCAACACATCCATCGCCAAAGCGCCGAGGTTACGGTGCCAACTGGCCCAATGCAGTTTGTACACCAGGGCGGCTTTTTGCAGCGTGCCGCCGGAGGCATCCGAGAGCATGCGCATGGCGTTATAGCGCATCAAGCGTAACCCCGTGTGTGCTTCGGCAATCCGTTGGCGCAACACAGGATCTTTCGCCGCGCCATTGGCTTTGGCAATGCGCACGATTTCATCCAGTTCATTCTGAAACAGCATTTGCTGACCCAGCGTCGACACGCCACGCTCGAAGCCGAGCAGGGTCATGGCCACTTTCCAGCCATCGCCGGGAGCCGCCACAATATCTTCAGCAACGGCATCATCAAAAAACACTTCGTTGAATTCCGAGGTGCCGGTTAGCTGCTCGATCGGGCGCACGGTCACGCCAGGCTGATGCATCGACACCAGAAAGAACCCGAGTCCTTTATGAGCCACCGAGTCCGGATCCGTGCGTGCGATGACAAAGCACCAATCGGATTCGTGCGCGAGCGAGGTCCAGACTTTTTGTCCATTGATCACCCATTTACCGCTTGCCTCATCCAGACGCGCTTTGGTTTTCACGTTCGCCAAATCGGAACCGGCTGACGGCTCGGAATAGCCCTGACACCAAAGCTCTTTACCACTGACAATGGCCGGCAAGTATTTTTGCTTTTGTTCATCACTGCCAAACGCAATAATCGTCGGGCCTGCCAAGCCTTCGCCAATATGGCCCACGCGACCGGGCGCACCGGCACGCGCGTATTCCTCAAAGAAAATCACTTGCTGCTCAATCGAAGCACCACGACCTCCGTGTTCTTTCGGCCAGCCGACGCAGGTCCAACCGCCTTCGGCGAGTTTTTGCTCCCAACGCTTACGCTCTTCAGGAAACATGTGTTCATCGCCGGGGCCACCGCGAAATTTCAGCTGTTCGAACTCGCCCACCAAATTGGCTTTCAACCAGGCGGCAATCTCTTCACGGAACAACTCGTCTTCTTTGCTGAACGTCAGTTTCATGGCTTCACCTTAATCCAGTAGCATCTTGGCAATCTGTTCACGCTGCTGCGCACTATTACCAAAATACAGCTCGCTGGATTTCGCGCGCTTGAAGTACAAGTGCACGTCATATTCCCAAGTAAACCCGACACCACCGTAGAGCTGAATCGCACTGCCGGCATTAAAGAAAAACGTGTCGGAGCAATAGGCTTTCGCCATCGCAGCGGCTTCGGGCAACTCCGAAGCCAACGTGGCATCGCCATCGTCAGCGAGCAATTCCTGTGCTACACACGCGCCGTAATACACCGCCGAGCGTGACACTTCGCATTTGAGCATCATGTCCGCGGCTTTGTGCTTTACTGCCTGAAAACTCGCAATCGTGCGCCCGAATTGAACACGCTCTTGCATGTAGGCAACCGTGCGATCCAGAATTTCCTGCGCACCACCCATTTGTTCGGCCGCCATCGCTATTTTGCCTAATGCAATGATTTGCTCGAGTGATTGCGCTGCGTTTTCACGCATCAAGGCTGTCGCAGGTACCCGCAGATCACTGGCCGTCACTTCTGCCAAGTGCCGGGTCTGATCCATGGTCGGCGTCCACTGGCGTGACAAGCCCTGAACATCGGCCGGCACGGCAAACAAGGCCACGTCACCGCCGTCGTTCCGCGCCGCAACAATCAACAAACCTGCCGTATGGCCATCAATCACATAACGCCACTGGCCATTGAGCGCATAACCATCGGCGGTTTTGGTATAGCACGCATCGATCGCATCCACACCCCATTGACCGCCGGCTTGTGCCGCCGATGCGCCGGTGTACGCCAAAGTGGCTGTCAGTGTGCCTTCCGCAATCGCTGGCAGGTACTCGGCTTTCTGCGCTTCCGTGCCGGCAACCGTGAGCGCATTGACACCCAATGCCACCGTACTGAAAAACGGCGAACACAACAGTACGCGCCCCATTTGCTCGAGTACCGCCGCGAGCTCGACATAGCCCAAGCCCATGCCACCGTAGGCTTCAGGCACCGTGATCGCTTGAAAGCACAATTCGGTACAAATGCGCTCCCACAAAGCCGGATCAAACCCGGCCTCGGTCGCCATCGCGGCACGCACGGCTTCCGATGTCGATACATCTTGCAGAAAAGCTTCCGCCGTATCGCGGATCATCTGCTGCTCTTCAGTAAACGCAAATTCCATCACGCACTCCGTATGGTGTGACTGGCGTCTTAATCAAGTACCGTAGACTTTCTGTGCCGGCACTTCTTTGGCCAGCAATTCCTTGATCGCTTCGCCCACTTCAGCCGGCTGCCAACGCGCGCCTTTATCCACGCCCTGGGTGGTACGCCAACCGTCGGCAATCGAGATCTTGCCGCCTTCGGCTTCAAAAATGCGCCCGGTCACATGGGCCGATTGCGATGAACCCAACCAGACCAACAGTGACGACACATTCTCCGGTGCCCAATAGTCGAAGCTACCGTCTTCGGGCTTGGCCATGCGCGTTGCCATGGCTTCAACGGCCGTGGTCATACCGGTGCGTGCGGCCGGGGCGATCGCATTAGCGGTTACCCCATAACGGCCTAGTTCGGCCGCTTGATTCAAGGTCAGTGCCGCAATGCCGGCTTTCGCGGCGGCATAATTCGACTGGCCAATCGAGCCCTGCAAACCGGCACCCGAGGTGGTATTGATAATGCGCGCATCGACTTTTTTACCGGCCTTGGATTGATCGCGCCAGTAGTGCACGGCGTGCGAGCTGATGCAGAAGTGGCCTTTCAAATGCACGGCCATGATCGCATCCCATTCGCCTTCGGTCATCGAGGCAAACATACGGTCACGATTGATACCGGCATTATTGACCACCACGTGCAAATCGCCATAGGTATCAATGGCCTGCTTGACGGCATTGGCGCTGTCTTCGTAATTGGTGATGTCCGAGGTATTCACGACGGCACGGCCACCGGCGGCGGTGATTTCATCCACCACTTTTTGTGCTGCTGCCTGGTTGATGTCATTGACGATCACGCAGGCACCTTCTGATGCAAACACACGCGCGTGAGCCGCACCCAAACCACCACCGGCACCGGTAATAATCACTACACGATCCTGACAAACACCTGACATGACACTTCCTCTTTAACGATTAAACACTCATTCTCGATTACAAGCGCTCGAGAATCGTTACATTCGCCTGACCACCGCCTTCGCACATGGTCTGCAAACCGTAACGACCGCCGGTGCGCTCCAATTCATGCAGCAAGGTCGTCATCAACTTGGTACCCGTGGCACCCAGCGGATGACCCAGTGCAATCGCACCACCATTCACATTGGTTTTCTCGTGCGGATAATCGGTTTCTTTCAGCCAGGCCATCGCCACCGCGGCAAAGGCTTCGTTGATTTCAACCAGATCAATATCGGCCAGCGTCATGCCGGCTTTTTTCAATGCGTATTGGGTGGCGGGAATCGGTGCGGTCAACATCCAGATCGGGTCATCGGCGCGCACACTCATATGATGAATGCGGGCACGCGGCGTCAGGTTATAACGCTTCAATGCGGCCTCGCTCACCACCAACACGGCACTGGAGGCATCGCAGGTTTGACTGGATACTGCTGCCGTTACCTTATCGCAGCCGAACAGAAAATCGAGCTCGGCCATTTTTTCGAGTGACGTCTGACGCGGCGTTTCATCGTGCTCCACACCGTTCATGGGCACGATTTCACGCGCAAAGCGGCCTTCGGCAATCGCTTTCAATGCCCGCGTGTGCGACTCGAGCGAAAACACTTCCAAGTCACGGCGGCTCAAACCCCATTTATCGGCAATCATTTGCGCCGATTTAAATTGTGTCGGCGGCTCGGCACCGTAACGCGCTACCCAACCGACAGAGCCCGAGAACGGATCTTTAAAGCCCAGGGGTTCGGCAGCAATCATCGCCGATGAAATCGGAATTTGCGTCATGGTCTGCACGCCACCGGCCAATACCACATCCATGGTGCCGCTCATCACGGCTTGCGCGGCAAAATGCACCGACTGCTGCGATGAACCGCACTGACGATCAATCGTGGTGCCCGGCACTGCTTGCGACAAGCCGGCTGCCAACCACGCAGTGCGCGCAATATCGCCGGCCAACGGACCGATGGTATCGACACAACCGAAAATCACATCGTCGTATTCGTTATCGGGAATGCCATTGCGCTCCACGATGGCCTTGATCACATGCGCGCCCAGATCGGCACCGTGCACCTGACTCAAACCGCCCTTGCGACGACCCGTCGGGCTGCGCAACGCATCAACAATATAGGCTTCTGCCATGATCAGACTCCTCGTCGTCAGGCGACAAACGTGTTGCCGGCACCAATCAGCGCATTGTCTTTCAATGCAAATTTGGCAACGCGGGTTTTATGGAAAGCGCGGTCGCCCCATGCACCATCCAAGGCCCAGGCACGCTTCATGAAAATATGCAGGTCGACTTCCCAGGTGTAACCCATCGCACCATGCACCTGAATGCAATTTTTAGCCGCCAACAACGCCGCTTCGGTGGCTGCGATTTTGGCATGCGACACGTGCACGCCGGCATGACGATGACCATTGGCCAAGGACCACGCAGCGCGATACACCGGCGCTTTGGCGTACTCCAGTTGCACGGCAACATTGGCAAGGTGGTGTTTCACGGCCTGGAATGAACCAATCGGCTTGCCGAACTGCTGGCGCTCACTGGTGTACTGAACCGACAAATCAATCATGCGTTGCGCCAAGCCCAAGGCTTCGGCAGCTGCACCCAATGCGCCGCCATTGAGTGCCTGCTTCCATAACGCACGCCCCTTGGCGCCATCGGCCACACACGTCGCCGGTTTGGGCTGCCACGTCACGCTGTGCAGACGGCGTGAAGGATCCACGCTTTCGTTACGACGCACGTCTTTTTTACGCGCTTTGACCACATGCACTTCGTCACCGTGTTGCATCAACCACACGTTGGCCACGTGCGCATCGGTCACTAAGGGATTCCGCGCGTGCCCTACGGCAATGCGCGCCTCACCGCTGGCAATTTTTTGCAAGCATTCATCGCGTGCTTCACTTGCCGGCAGGCCGGCCAACAACGGAACCGCCACCAACGCGGTATCGACCAGATTTTCAGGCAGCGCGACGTAACCGCATTCTTTGGCCAACAGCACAAAATCAACCGCATTCATGCCCAGGCCGCCTTGATCTTCAGGCACGGTCATACCGGTCAAACCCATTTCAGCCAATTGCTGCCAGAGCGCATCGGAACGGCCGGTGGGCGTATCCCATAACGCGCGAATGCTTTCCGTGGTGACTTCATTAACCAGAAAATCGCGCACGCTTTCCTGAAACAGGAGCTGGTCTTCGGTAAAGGTAAAGTCCATAACGTCGCTCCCGGTTAACGTGGCATGCCGAGCATGCGCTCGGCAATGATGTTGCGCTGAATTTCATTGGTGCCGGCATAAATCGTACCGGACTGACTGAACAGGAAACCGTCCAGCCAATTCCCCACACCTTCCGCCGCCGGTGCATGCGGCAACAACTCGGCACGCGCGCCGAGAATGCTCATCGCGGTGGCATGCATTTTTTGATCGAGCTCGGACCAAAAGATTTTATTGGTCGATGATTCCGCGCCGATCTTGCCACCCTGACTCAAACGGCAGGCGGTCTGATACGTCGTCAAAGCGTAGGCCTCGGCATCCATGTAGGCACGCAGTACGGCATCGCGCACCATCGGATCACGATCGGCTTCCGCTTGATTTTCGCGATACAGCTCAATTAAACGACGCGCGGTTTCCTGAAAACGTGCCGGCGAACGCAACATCAAACCACGCTCGAAACCGGCAGTGGCCATGGCCACTTTCCAGCCTGCCCCTTCATCGCCCAAGCGGTTCTCAACGGATACGCGCACATTGTCAAAAAAGATTTCAGCAAAACCGGGCAAGCCGTCCAACTGCGGAATCGGGCGCACGGTTATGCCTTCGGCATTGAGCGGCACCAGAATAAACGTCAGCCCGTGATGACGCTCGGACGCCGGATCGGTACGGAACATACCAAAACACCAATCGGCAAACACCGCACGCGTTGACCACGTTTTCTGGCCGTTAATCACGTAGTGATCGCCGTCGAGGTCGGCACGCGCACGAATCGCGGCCATATCCGAACCGGCATTCGGCTCGGACCAGGCTTGCGCCCACACTTCTTCGCCGGTGGCCATCTTGGGCAGGATGCGTTTTTTCTGCTCTTCGGTGCCGTATTCCATCAAGGTCGGGCCGAGCAGGAAAATGCCGTTCTGATTCACGCGCGCCGGCGCGGCAGCGCGATAATACTCTTCTTCAAAAATCAGCCATTCCATCAAATCGCAGGCTCGACCACCGAGCGCCTCCGGCCATGTCACCATGCCCCAGCGGCCTTTATTCAGTGTCGCTTCCCATTTGCGGTGCTGTGCAAAACCGGCTTCGGTATCAAACGATTTGAGCGGCTTTTTAGGCACATGGTTTTTCAGCCAACTGCGCACTTGAAGGCGAAAGGCTTGTTGTTCTTCGGTATAGGCAAGTTCCATGAACGTATCCTGCTGATTACTTCTTGTCGAAACTGGCATCGCGTTTTTGCACAAAGGCATCACGCGCTTCTTGTGAATCCGGCGAGGTGTAAGCCTCCAGTGTGAAGCCTTGCTCCCAACGGTATTTATCTTCGAGCGAGCCGTCTTCGATGCCGGTCAAGGCTTCCTTGGCGAGACGGATCATGCGCGGGCTTTTGGCAGCAATTTTTGCAGCAATCTCCAGCGCCTTGGCACGCAATTGCTCTTTGGGCACCACGCACTCCACCGCACCCAAGCGATACGCTTCTTGCGCGTCAATCATGTCGCCGGTAAAATACATGTAACGCACTTTCTGCACCGGGAACATGCGCTGCAAATGCGCACCGCCACCCATCGCACCGCGATCGACTTCGGGCACGCCAAACCGCGCGCACTCGGACGCCACAATGATATCGGCTGCACCGCTGATACCAATACCGCCGCCCAACACGAATCCGTGGACTGCCACGATCACCGGCTTCGGGTTTAAATGAATGGCACGGAAGGTATCGTAATTGCCTTTGTTCACTTTGGTGATCAACGAACCGTCGCTTGAAAGCTCCTTGATATCGACACCGGCGCAAAAACCACGGCCTTCGGCACGCACAATAATCACGCGCACCGCGTCATTGACGCCGAGCGTTTCAATTTCACGCGCAATGGCCAACCAACCATCACTGGTAAACGCATTCACCGGCGGATGATCAAACACCACCTCGGCAATACCGTTTTCAATCAGGGTTTTAAAAGGCTGGCTCATGGGTTTCTCCGGGGTCGGTATCGGCATTAGTGTTGCGACAGTGCAGCGAGCCGGCTTTCGGCTTCTGCCACAATCGATTCAATCAATTCAGCGCACGTGGGCAAGCTGTCGATCACGCCAGCCACCTGACCGCTGGGCAAAATGCCTTCGGCAGGCAGGCCATCGACCATCGCTTTTTGAATGATCATCGGCGCATTGGCCGACATAATCGCCTGCGACCAGGTGAGCCCGTCGTTTTTGACCATTGCATGCGCCGATTGCAGCAGACCCACCGGCGAGGCACCGGTCAGCTTCATGTATTTCAGACCGTTGATGGCGGCCAACCACAGGCGATGCAGATTGCCGGATTTTTCCAGCTCGCCTAAAAACTCGTTCATCACCATGCGCTGCGGCAAGCCGTCAATCGCACGGGACACAATAATGTTGCCGGGGTTTTTGCAATCGATATAACGCTGCTTGGTGACCAACGGCACCGGGCTTTCTTGCGTTAATAAAAAGCGCGTACCCATGGCAATACCGTCAGCACCGAAGGCCATGGCCGCCACCAATCCGCGACCGTCTTTAAAACCGCCCGCACCCAATACCGGCACTTGGCTGCCCACCGCATCCACCACTTGCGGCAACAACAAGGTCGTCGGTACGGCACCGGTATGACCGCCGCCTTCACCGCCTTGTACGGTCACCGCATCAGCACCCATCTCAACGGCTTTGATGGCATGCTTGGGCAAGCCGACTGTTGGCATACACACCACGCCGGCGTCTTTTAACTTCTTGACCATGTCTTTGCCGGGCGAACGCGAATAGCTCACCGCTTTCACCCCATGACGCACCACCATATCGACAATCTCGGCCGCATTCGGTTGGTACATGTGAAAGTTCACGCCGAAATTTGCCGAGGTCAGTGCTTTGGTTTTAAGAATCTGCGCTTCCATCTGATCGGGCGGAATGGTCGCACCGGCCAGAAAACCAAAACCGCCGGCATTGCCGGTGCCGGCAACCAAACGGGGATCGGCCACCCAGCCCATGGCGGTCTGGATGATCGGGTACTTACAGCCCAGCAGCTGACAAATACGCGAATCGCTCAAAATAGACATAGTGTTCAGCCTTATGCTGCGCGCACACCGGGCGGGTTATCGCGCAATTGCTTGGCGCGCAGATTGTGTGGATCGAGCTTGGCAATCAATGCCAATTGCTCAACCGTCGGCGCTGCAGTAACCGGTACATCGCCATCCATATGCAGCGGGAAGCCGGTGTTTTCTTTGACTTCATCAACCGTCACACCCGGATGCACACTGACCAAGCGCACCTGATGATTCGGGCCACCGAAATCCAGCACGCACAGGTTGGTAATCATGAAGCGGATATCCACTTCATCGAGTGAATAGCCGTGCGGCAGACGCGCCGGGTTATACCCGATCGAGCCGACCATATCGCACTCGCCGTCGACGAACACACGGCTGTTGTGATCCGGCACAAAGAACGAGTTGGCATGGCTGATGGAGTTGCCCGGCAAACCGCGCACCCCCAGCATTTGCACTTTCGGCTTATCGTAGGTGCCGCCGATGCAGGAAATATTCGATTGACCAAAACGGTCGATCTGGGTCGGACCAATCATCGCGTGACGCTTGCCACCCCAGACGTTATCGAAAATGCGCGAGAAACCCATCCAGGTTTCGAACTTCGGCGTGTAATCGCCACGCGGGCCGATCGGTACCGGCTCGGAGACCATGTACGCCTCGGAGTCGGTCATCATCAAATCGGGGTTGGTGGTGCTCATGCACAGGGAGGCCCCCAGGCGCGGGATCACACCAATGCCGGTGGCCAATACTTCGCCATCGTCTTTCCACACATTCGCGGCCGCGCAGATCATCAATTCGGCCAGACTGAATTCGGTTGCAGGAGTACTCATGAATTTGCTTCCTCTAGGGTCGGCCAGACTTAAAACACGGGCTTCGGTAATTTACTGATCGCATCCATACCGCCAACGGCAGCCAGATACGCCTCTTCGCCCGGTGTCACAAACTGGTTGACGTAATTCTGCCAACCGCCTTCTTCTTTTACCGAGCCGGCATACGCCTTGAAGTGACTCACATCAAAACCGTAACTGGCGGATGATGTCGGGTGTGCGGCACCGGCCATCGGCACCACGCCGGTGGTTTCGCTGCGCTCCCAGAATACATAACGGGCTTCTTCTTCACTGTGGAAAGCGCTGGTCTCCACCAGCTCATCGCAGGTGACATAGGTTTTGTCGGCCGCACGGGCGAACAGATCGTCCATGTACAAGTCCGGACCTTTGATCTGGCACACGCCACGGGCGTCAGCGCGGTCTACATGCAGCAGTGCTGCATCCAGGTTCAAGGCCGGCATCGCCACCAGTTCACGGCCATCGGCATACGGCGAACGGATGGTTTTGATCTCGGGGTTTACCTTCAGCACGTCGGTGCCCAAACCGACCTGGGTGGGCAGAAACGGCACGCGCATGGCCGCGGCTTTAAGACCCAACAGGAACATGCCTTCGTCGACTTCCATGGTCTCGATCGCGCCACTCTGACGCGCCACCCGGAAGTACGGCTCCAGCGGAATAAAATCGAGCGATACGAAGGCAAACACCACCTTCTTCACTTTGCCGGCCGCACACAGCATGCCGACATCGGCACCGCCGTAGGCCACGATGGTCAGGTCTTTCAGATCGGAACGCAGAATCTCGCGGATCAGTGCCATCGGTTTGCGGCGCGGGCCCCAACCACCGATGCCGATGGTCATCCCATCGCGCAATTGACCGACAACATCCGCAAGCGACATTACTTTGTTCATGCCATACCCCTTGGCTGGATTCACTACAGGAAAAGCCCAATCTGGAACCGGCCGGCAGCCGGCAGACGGACAAACAAACGGGGGCGTATTCTAGCGCAAAAGGGCCTCTTGGCCCAAGTTTGGATTAGCCCTCGGCATGCATCTCGCGCAGACGGGTTTTTAACACCTTGCCCGAGGCATTCAGCGGCATCGCCTCCAAAAAGGCCACCTGACGGGGCACTTTGTAATTGGCCATGTGCTCGCGCGACCAGGCGATCACCGCGGCTTGGTCCAGCGCGGCACCCGGGGCTTTCACGATGTAAGCCTTGGCCACCTCGCCCATGCGCTCATCGGGAATACCGATCACCGCCACTTGCGCCACGCCCTTCATGGTCGACAACGCGCCCTCGATCTCGGCCGGGTAGCAGTTAAAACCACCGACAATAAACATGTCTTTCATGCGGTCGGTGATACGCAGGTAACCGCGCCCGTCCATCACGCCGATATCGCCGGTGTGCAACCAGCCATCGGCATCAATGGCTTCGGCCGTGGCCTCGGGGTTATCGAAATACCCCTGCATCACGTTATAGCCGCGCACCACAATCTCGCCAGCCTCACCGCGTGCCACCTCGTTACCGGCACCGTCCACGCAGCGCACTTCCACGCCGGGGATCGCGCGCCCCGAGGTGGTGGCAATGGTTTGCGGGTCGTCATCGCGCTGGCAAATGCTGACCATGCCGCAGGTCTCGGTCAACCCGTAGGCGGTGATCACCGTGCCAAAACCCAAATCCGAACGCATGCGCTGCACCAGCTCGACCGGCACGGCCGCAGCCCCGGTGACGGCCAGTTTCAAGCTCGACAAGTCGTACTCCCCGCGCTTGGGGTGTGCCAGCAACGATTGATAAATGGTTGGCGGGCCGGGCAATACACTCACCCGGTCACGCTCGATGGTGGCGAGCACTTCATCGAGATCAAAGCTTGCCACCGGCAATACGCGGGCACCGGCAATAAAGCAGGCCAGCCAGCCGGCCTTGAAGCCAAAAGAATGGAAAAACGGGTTGATAATCAAATAGTTATCATCACTTGTCAGGCCCACGGCGCGAGCCCAGACCTCGAACACCTCGATGTTCTGGCCATGCCCGCACATCACGCCCTTGGGCTTGCCGGTGGTGCCGGAGGTAAACAGCAGATCCATGGTGTCATCGGGCGTGACCGTGGCTTCCATCGCCAACACGGCCGACTCCGGCACCGCATTGCCGGACGCCAGAAACGCGTTCCAGCCCTGCGCCTTGGCATGCTGGCCACGGAACAGCACGATATTTTCCAGTGCCGGCAGATGCTGGTCTTTCAATAAATCGGGGTAATTGATGCCGAGAAAATCGGTCACAGTGAACAGCAGGCGCGCACCGCTGCGTTCCAGAATATAAGCCGCCTCGGCCCCCTTCAGGCGCGTATTCAACGGCACCATCACCCCGCCCAGGGTTTGCAGGCCAATCGCGCAGATAATCCACTCGTACAGATTGGGTGCCCAGATCGCCACCCGATCGCCCTTGTTGATACCGGCGGCCACAAACGCGCGAGCGGCTTGCAGGCGTGCAACATCGAGTTCCTGATAGGTCAGCGCGATATCGCCATCGGCAATCGCCACCTGCTCACCGAAGGCACTGGCCGCATGACGGATAAGGGCGGGTACGGTGCGCGGTGAACTCATAAGGGCTTCCTGATGCAGTGAAATCGGCAAGGGCGTCTATGGTAGAGGCTGCCTGCAGACGGAGCAACACGCGCTCTTGCATTAACGCGCTGTCATACCCGCCACGGGATGATCGCTATACAATGTCGCCCCAAATAAAAAGCACCCTCATGACGCAAGGTGGAAATTCAGCATGTTCGATTACATCGTGGTAGGTGCCGGTTCCGCCGGTTGTGCAGTGGCAGGCCGTTTATCGGAAGACGCCAGCAAAAAAGTGCTGCTGCTGGAAGCCGGCCCCCGCGATTCCAACCCGATGATCCACATGCCCGGCGGCTGCGCCGAGGTACTCAAAAGCAAAACCCTGAACTGGCAGTTTTATTCCGAGCCACAAAAAAACCTCAACAACCGCCGCATTTATGTACCCCGCGGCCGCATGTTGGGCGGCTCCAGCGGTGCCAACGGCATGGTCTACATTCGCGGCCATGCCAGCGATTACGACGACTGGGAAAAGGCCGGCAACCCCGGCTGGGCCTTCAAGGATGTGCTGCCCTACTTTCGCGCCATGGAAGACAACGTGCGCGGCGCCAACGATTTTCACGGTGCCGGCGGCCCGCTGTACGTGGCGGACGCCCCCACCCCGAACATCCTGTACGACAAGTTCATTGCCGCCGGTGCCGAGATCGGCATTCCGCCGACCGATGATTTCAACGGCGCGCAGCAAGAAGGCATGGGACGCTTTCAATGCACCATTAAAGACGGCAAGCGTTGCAGCTCGGCCGTGGCGTTTTTGCGCCCCGCATTAGGTCGCCCCAACCTCACCGTGGTGACCGGTGCTCACGTAAAGCGCCTGATACTAAAAGGCGATCAAGTCACCGGCGTGGAATACCTGCGCGGCAAATCGGTGCAAACGGCTGACCTGAACAACAACGGTGAAGTGATACTGTCGGCCGGTGCGATCCAGAACCCGCAAATTTTGCAGCTCTCCGGCATTGGTCACCCCGATGATCTGGCCGCCGTTGGCATCAAAACGCAAATAGCTTTGCCCGGCGTGGGTCATAACCTGCAAGAACACCTTGATGTGGTGATGCACTTTGCCGCCACCCAGCCGATCACCATGAACGGCATCACCAACAGTTTGGTTGGGCAGGCCAAAGTGGCCCTGCAATATTTGTTTACCAAAACCGGTGTCGCGGCCGGTAACGGCATTGAAGCCGGCGGCTTCTGCCGCAGTGACAAATCACTGACGCGCCCGGACATTCAGCTCCATTTTGTGCCGGCCTACATGACCAGCCTGATTGAAAAACTGCCGAAACAACACGGCGTCACCGTGCATGCCTGTAAATTACGACCTGAAAGCACCGGCACGGTCACCGTGCGCAGCGATAACCCGCTGGATGCCCCTAAAATCGATTTCAACTTCCTCGATAAAGAAAGCGATTTCGTCACCTTGCGCAAATGCTTCAGCATTTTGCGTGAGTTAATGGCAGCGAAAGCGTGGGACGGCTTGATTGGTGACGAGATTACTCCCGGCAAACAAGTGCAATCGGCCGATGACATTGATAATGCGATTCGCAACATCACCGACAGCGTCTACCACCCCACCAGCACCTGCAAGATGGGCAACGGTGACGATGCTGTAGTCAATCACCAACTGAAAGTGCACAAGGTACAAGGCCTGCGCGTGGCCGATGCGTCGATCATGCCGAACTTGATTGGTGGCAACACCAATGTGCCAGCGATGATGATTGGCTGGAAGTGTGCGGAGATGATCAAGCAGGGGCAGTAAAGCTTGTTCTTCGCGGGGGCCAGCCCCCGCACCCCCTCGCCTCCAACATCAACAGCGCTGCTTCCTCACTCCACTTCGCAATCGTCGGGCGGCCGGCTCGAACGAACATCCTGTTCGCTCGCCTGCTTTGGCCGTCCATGGCCAAAGCCCGCCGGATTGCCTGCGTGTCGTTCGGGCGCTGTTGAAGTCGGCGAAAAGCGCGCAAGCCCAAAGCAACTGCCCTCTCTCCGTCATCCCCGCAAACGCGGGGATCCATGCACGTGAATTCTGGATTCCCGTTTACACGGGAATGACGACATTTAGGCACGCAGCAACCTACAGCTATTCATCCGACCTTTAAGGCGTTGCAGGGTCCAGCACCGGCGAGGCCTCGGGAAAGAACAAGGAAGTTTATGGGGATCCCTTATTTTGCAGAAAATCGTGAACTTTTAATAAATTAAATTTCTCATCGTCTTTTCTTATTGCATGGCAGTCTACACTTGGAGCAGATCCTATCGGCGACAAATATCTATCGTAGCTATAAATAAATTTATAATTTTTAAATCCAAAGACCCTTTCCTTGGTAACTCGGTCTCTATAAAAGAAATCTAAATTACCAAGGTATATTTTGGGAAAAATAGCTCCATACATCTCATTAAACGAATCCAAACTTCCTGTTGATAGCTCTTCGTATTGACTTGAAATTTTTTCAGAAATTTCCGCTCTAAAGATTTCACTGTCGTCATAGTAGAACTTAATATACTTACCAGAAACATCTTTTGCTGGAATCTCAAAAACGGATAGATCAGTTCTTTCTTTATATCTATCAAAAGTTCTTTTGTAGCTAGCCGCCAGAGAGTCAAGGGATTCGTTTCCAGAAATAACCGGGTAAATATTTGCCTTTATGTAACTTACATATAAAGAATTTATTTTTACACCTGGTCTAACATAAACCCCGCCATCTAAATCACACATCTTGTTCAGGTAATATTTCCCGACAAACCCATCCCAAGTCGGGTACACAAACAAGCCTATTGCCATAAGCACATGCATTGATGCCCTTATTGGAACCGGCAGGCCCATTACTTTATAAATTTTATTGAGAAGGTACAGGCCGATTCCGCAAGCAGGGATATAAGCAATCCATATAACAACTGCGCTTAATGGACTGATATATGACCCAAATATTATCAAGGGCACAGTAATGAGGTATGCCACCAAAAGCCATTTAAAGAAATTTTTCATATTGTTATATTTGATTCGCAAAAATTAGTATCAGGCCAAGGCACTTTATTTAGTTATCCACCTATCTTCTTCCTTCCTCACCACCCCATCCTTCTCCAACTTGATCAAATGCGCCCACAGCGAAAACTGGGCGATCACATGCAGACTGGCATCCACATCGTCGTAGGCGATTGGTGTCAAGTGTTGGAGTGTGCCGGAGTGGCCTTGCTGCAAGACGGACAATATTTTCTTCTCGCGCCACAGGCGGTGCTCGATCAGCTTGTCGACTTCGGCCATCGGTTGGTGAATCAACTCGCCGTGGCCGGGCGCCAAGGCCTTGATCGGGAAGCGGCGTAATTTTTTAAGCGATTCAATGTAATCTTTCATATCACCGGCCAGCGGAATGATGACCACGGTGGAGCCTTGCATGATGTGATCACCTGTCATCAGTGTGCCGGTTTCTTCGTGCAATAAACACACGTGGTTAGCCACATGGCCGGGCGTGTGAACCACCAGTAGAGAGAAACCTTGGCCTTGCAGGCGCTCACCATCGCGCAGTTCGCGCGCAGGGTTGAACGTTACATCCTGATGCATATCGCCAACGGGCGGTGACATGCCTAAACATTCAGCCCCGGTGGCTTCAATAATCGCTTGTGCCGCTGGCGAGTGATCGGGGTGGGTGTGGGTGGCAATCACCCAGCGAATGCGGTTGCGGCCTTCGCTGTCGCGGCCGGCTTTTAAAATCGCATCAATATGTGAAGGTTCATTAGGCCCCGGGTCAATCACCGCGAGTTCATGCTCGCCCACCAGATAGGTGTTGGTGCCGTGGCCGGTCATCGGCCCCGGGTTGGGCGCCACAATGCGCTGCAAACCCCGCGCGAGTGTGACGGCCTGCCCCCAGGGCTGATCCATGGTTTACTCGATCAAGCCTGAAATGGCGACATCGGGGTTTACATCGGCGTTGTAATCCACGCCTTTCAAACCAAACCCGAACAAGCGCAGGAACTCGGCCTGGTAACCGGCAAAATCGGTGAGCTCGTCGATATTGTCACTGGTCACTTGCGGCCAGAGTTTTTCAACCGCGTCTTGAATGGCAGGCACCAGCTCTTTGTGATCCATGCGCAGGCGGCCATCGGCATCCAGGCGCGGGGCTTTGTTATACAGGCATTCACGGAACAGGCCATCGACCTGCTCAATACAACCCTCGTGGCTGCCGGCTTCTTTCATCACCTTGAACAGCAAGGCCAAGTACAAGGGCATGATGGGAATGGCAGAGCTTGCCTGTGTGACCACGGCTTTCAATACCGAGACATAGGCCTTGCCGTGTACGGGGGCCAACTTTTTATTCAGTTCCACCGCGACACGGTCGAGGTCTTTTTTCGCAGAGCCGATAGTGCCATCCCAATAAATATCCAGCGTGATGCGCTCGCCCAAATAGGTGTAAGCCGTGGTTTGGCAACCGTCGGCTAACAGGTCGGCTTCTTTGAGTGCATCTATCCAGAAGCCCCAGTCTTCACCGCCCATCACGGCTACGGTGTCGTCAATTTCTTGCTGATTGGCTGCTTCCAATGTGACGGTTTTGATTTCTTTGCGGTCGGTATCGAGCGTGGTGTTGCTGACTGATTTACCAATCGGCTTCAAGGTCGATTTATGCACCACACCGGTCTTGGGGTGTTCGCGGCGTGGCGAGGCCAGGCTGTACACCACCAGGTCAACTTTGCCGACTTCTTTTTTCAGCAGGTCGATGACTTTGGTTTTCATGGCATCCGAAAACGCATCGCCATTAAAACTTTTGGCATACAGGCCGGCTTCTTCAGCACATTTGTGAAACGCGGCACTGTTGTACCAACCGGCAGAACCCGGCTTATCGGCTGAACCCGGGCGCTCAAAAAACACGCCCACGGTTTTGGCGTTACTGCCAAAGGCGGCACTGATGCGTGAAGCCAGGCCGTAACCGGTGGAGGCACCAATGACCAGCACGTTCTTCGGGCCGTTGGCAATGGGGCCTTTGGCTTTCACATAGGCAATTTGCTCGCGCACATTGGCTTCGCAACCGGCAGGATGCGCGGTGGTACACATGAAGCCTCGAACCTTGGGCTGGATAATCATCAATTCTCTCCATCAGGACTGTTTAACCGGCACATTATACGCAAAATCATGCCATCCAAGCCGCTACTCGGCGGTAAAGCGGATATCGCCGTACCAACTGGTCACCGCACCGCCGTTATTGTCGGTATCGGTCATGATGGCCACGGCATCGATATAGCGGATGTCTTCGCCCAACGCCTGGCGCAAGTCTTCGCGCACGTTGCGGCGCTCCTCAACCCACGTGCCGGTGTCATCGGCCTGCGAGCGCAAGGCCAGCATCATGGCATTACTGCCGGCAAAGGCATTCGGCCAACTCATACCTGCCGTAGAGCTGTTAGCCCACACGTAATTGAGTGCGCGGGTATTCCAGAAGAACAGACCGCCATCAACGACTACATACAGGCGTGCAGCATAATCATCGCCCTGTTTGGTGGTTTCATCGGCCGCCGGCAGGCGATTATCAATACGCCAGCGCCAAGTGAGCCACGGGGTCTTGTGTAAATCGATACGTACTTTTTTAACCAGACCTGAAGCCGCCTGTTGGCTGTCGGCGCGCAGTGCGGAGACACCGTCGATTGTTACGAGGCGGTATTGCGTATGACCTGCGAATTGTTTGGGTTGCCAACCGCTCACATCGGCTTGCGAGAATCGACCGACCCCGATGGAGTCGGCCCATGCCGATGCCGCGAAGGTGATCACACACAGGCACAGCCAGCGGGCTTTAGTAATGCGGCGGCTTTTCATCGATCACAGCCGCATCACCGCCGCTGTCGCTGCCTTCAAGCTCACGCAGGCGCGTCAGCAGATAACGGCACAAGGTGGCCAGCTCATCAGACTGTTTTTGTTGTTGCACCAAGGCATCGTTTAGCTCGTTGAGCATCTGCTCTTGAAACGCCAGCCGCGTTTCCATCTCGACTTGCCATTCATCACTCATGGCTGCACCTCGTCCACTTCTGTAAAGCGATGGCCGCGCTCGGCGAGCATGTTGATCAAACTGTCGGGGCCGGCCAGATGCGCCGAACCCACCAACACCAACACCGGCTTGCCCGACTGCATGTGTTTTTCAAGTTCGCCCAGCCAACGCTGATTACGATCAACCAGAATGCTTTGATAAAACGCAGGCTGCTCTGTGCGCAGGCGTGCGGTGAGTTCTTGATCAATGACCGCATAATCGCCCGTGCGCCATGCGGCGGTCATCACGCCGAGTGTTTTTGGCAGCTCGCCAATATCATCAATAAACTGCGTGACCAATGAATCGGCGGCAATGTTACCCATATCCGTCAATACGTTAAGTTGAGCGTCGGCCGTCTCCAGCGCTTGCACGGTTTTTTTATCGGCCATTGCACGCTGGTAGTAATGCATATCAATACCGTATTCAGGCGATACGCCCTGGCGCTGCAGCTCCAGATGCATCAGGGTCAACGACAGCAACCACGGGTGTTGCTGCTGCACTTGCACCAAGGTGAGATGGTCTTTCGTCAACTGCTGCTCGACTTTCAACAACACCTCGGGCGACAGGGCCTGACGTATGTTCTCGCCCACCGGGTACAAACCCACGCGCGCCATCTGCTGGCGAAAATACTCTTGCGTGGCCGCCGACAAATCCATTTCAAGCACCAGCACATCACTGGCCTGATAGGCTTGTTCCAGCGCTTTCGGTAAGGGGTAATCCTCGGCGCGCAGCACATGAATTGTGCCGGCGATATAAAACGGTTGCGCGCTGCCTTCGAGCTGCCAGACCGGCGAACCGGCCCACGCCCAAACACTGAGCAACCACAGACCGGCAATGCCGATCAGGGTGCGCAGCGTCGGCAGGCGCGTCATCAATTACAGAACCAGTCGACGCAAATCGGCCAGCAGTGCCATCAGATAGGTCATGAAGCGGCCTGCATCGGCACCGTTCACCACGCGATGATCGTACGACAGCGACAGCGGCAGCATTTTGCGCGGCATGAATTGCTCGCCATCCCACACCGGCTTCACCGATAAACGCGACACGCCGAGAATAGCGACTTCGGGTGCATTCACGATTGGCGTAAAACCGTTACCGCCGATATTGCCCAGGCTGGAAATGGTAAAGCAGCCGCCCTGCATGTCTTCAGGTTTTAATTTACGGTCTTTGGCTTTGTCGGCCATCACGGCCACTTCGGCCGCCAATTCCCACAGCGATTTTTTATCGACGTCTTTAATCACCGGCACCATCAAACCGGCCGGCGTGTCCACCGCAATACCCAGATGCACGTATTGCTTGAACACCATGTTCTCGCCGTCGTGATGCAATGAGGCGTTGAACTTGGGGTGTGCTTTCAATGCCACCGCACAGGCTTTCAAAATAAACGGCATGGGGGTCATTTTGACGCCGCGCGTTTTGGCTTCATCGCGCAAGCTGTCGCGGAAGGCTTCAAGATCGGTGACATCGGCATCATCAAATTGCGTCACGTGCGGCACATTCAACCAGCTGCGCTGCATGTTTTGTGCGGTGATTTTATTCAGGCGTGTCAGCGGCTGTATGTCCACCGCACCAAAGCGGCTGAAATCCATCGCCGGTATCGCCGGAATGCCTGCACCAGCGGCGCTGCTGCCACCTGAGCTTGCTTGCGCCAGACGCGCTTTCACCCAGGCATGCAGGTCGTCTTTTTGAATGCGGCCACGCGGACCGGTGCCGGTGACCTGGGCCAAATCGACACCCAGCTCACGCGCCAACATGCGCGCGGCAGGACCGGCGTACACGTCTTCACTCGGGCGACCGCTCAAGGTCGGCACGATATCGCCGACGGTTGCAGCCAGGGGATTGGGTTTGTTCACGGGCACGTCGGTGCTGGCGGTCGATGCCGGTGCAGACGGTGCAACCGGTGACGGCGCGGCTGCCGAAGCGGCTGCGGGCTTGGCACTGTCGGCAACGCTTGCTGATGATTCAATGCTCACCATCGCATCGCCTTGCGCAACGGTATCGCCCAGCTTCACCGCAAACGACACCACTTTGCCGGCTACTGGCGAGGGAATTTCCATCGAGGCTTTGTCGGATTCGAGCACCACCAGCGAGTCGCCTTCGGCCACGGTATCGCCGGGCTTTACGCACAACTCGATCACCACCACGCTATCGGCGCCACCCAAGTCCGGCACGGCAATGGTTTGTGCGCTTGCTGCGGCTTTGGCCGCTGCCGGTTTTTCAACCGCTGCTTCTGCTTTTTTAGGTGCGGGGGCCGGTGTTGCTTTTTCAGCGGGCTTTTCAGCGGCTTTGGCCGGTGCTGCATTGCCACTGTCCAGTTCAATCAGCGGCTGACCTTGCTTGACCTTATCGCCTACTTTCAATGCCACGGACACCACGGTGCCGGCTGTCGGGCACGGGATTTCCATGGAGGCTTTATCCGACTCCAGCACCACTAATGATTGCTCGGCTTCTACACGATCCCCCGGCTTCACGCAGACTTCGATGACTTCGACTTCATCGGCGCCACCGAGATCGGGAATCTTGACGGTTTCCTTGCTCACAAACAGACTCCTGTGATTAGCACGTCAGCGGGTCAGACTTGTCTGGATTCAAACCCAGATCGGTCATCGCCTTGCTCACGGTTTTAGCCGGAATAACACCTTCGTCGGCCAGTGCTTTCAATGCGGCAACGACCACGTAGTTGCGATCGACTTCAAAGAAGTAACGCAGTTTTTCGCGCGTGTCGCTGCGGCCAAAACCGTCCGTACCCAACACCACGGTACGCTGCGGAATAAACTGGCGGAGCTGGTCGGAATGCAACTTCATGTAATCGGTTGCAAACACCACCGGCGCTGCGCGCTCGGAGAGCTTTTGGGTGATGTAGGGCTGCTTGGGCTTTTGATCGGCGTGCATTAAATTCCAACGCTCGCAGCTCAAGCCATCACGACGCAGTTCATTGGCGCTGGTCATGCTCCAGACATCGGCATCAACGCCGTAGTCTTTACGCAACATAACCGCCGCGGCCTGCACTTCACGCAAAATCGTGCCGCTGCCCACCAACTGAACCACTTTTTTACCGACTTTGCTGCCGGCTTTTTCAAGTCGGTAAATGCCGCGAATAATGCCTTCTTCAACCCCTTTGGGCATTTCCGGCTGCACGTAGTTTTCATTCATGGTGGTGATGTAATAGAAACAGTTCTGTTTCTCGCCGTACATGCGACGCAGACCGTCTTGAATGATCACCGCCAACTCATAGGCAAACGCCGGATCATACGTCACGCAGTTGGGAATGGTGCCGGCCAGGATATGGCTGTGACCGTCTTGGTGCTGCAGGCCTTCGCCGTTCAAGGTGGTGCGCCCGGCTGTTGCACCAATCAAAAAGCCGCGTGCTTGCGAGTCACCGGCCAACCACGCCAAGTCACCAATGCGCTGGAAGCCGAACATGGAGTAGTAAATATAGAACGGCACCATCGGGTAATCGTGCACCGAATACGAGGTTGCTGCGGCCAGCCATGCTGAAAATGCACCGGCCTCGTTGATACCTTCTTCGAGGATTTGGCCTTTCTCGTCTTCTTTATAGAACATGATTTGTTCATGATCGTGCGGCGTATAACGCTGACCGACCGATGAATAAATGCCGAGCTGGCGGAACATGCCTTCCATACCGAAGGTGCGTGCTTCATCGGGCACAATCGGTACCACACGTTCGGCAATATTTTTGTCTTTGACCAAGGTCGACAAAATACGCACGAACGCCATGGTGGTGGAAATCTCGCGATCGCCACTGCCGTTGAGTTGTGCATCGAATGCGTCAATGCCCGGCACCTTGAGTGCTTCGAAATCATTGCGACGGTACGGAATAGAACCGCCGAGTGCTTCACGACGCTGCTTTAAGTACTTGGCCTCGGGGCTATCGTCTGCGGGCCGGTAATACGGCACGCTTTCAAGCTCTTTATCACTCAGCGGGATATCAAAACGGTCACGGAATTGCTTCAAGCTTTCCATGTCGAGTTTTTTCAACGAGTGCGTGGTGTTATCGGCTTCGCCACCACCGGTGCCATAGCCTTTCACGGTATGCGCCAGAATCACTGTCGGCTGGCCGGTGTGCGCTGTCGCTGCTGCATAAGCGGCATACACTTTGTACGGGTCATGACCGCCGCGATTGAGGTACATGATCTCCTCGTCGCTCAAGTCTTTCACCAGCTCGAGCAGCTCGGGGTATTTGCCAAAGAAATGCTCACGGGTATACGCGCCGCCATTGGCTTTGTAGTTTTGCAGTTCGCCATCGCAGACTTCGTCCATGCGCTTTTTGAGCAGACCGGTCGTGTCTTTTTCAAGCAGCGGATCCCACAAGCGACCCCACACCACTTTAATGACGTTCCAGCCCGCACCGCGGAACACGCCTTCGAGCTCTTGTATGATTTTGCCATTGCCGCGCACCGGACCGTCCAGACGCTGCAAATTGCAATTGATCACAAAAATCAGGTTATCGAGTTGCTCGCGACCGGCCAGCGAAATCGCGCCCAGTGATTCGGGCTCGTCGCATTCGCCATCGCCCATGTAACACCAGACTTTGCGATCGCCGTGATTCACCAAGCCGCGCTTTTGTTGATACTTGATCACGTGCGCCTGATAAATGGCCTGAATGGGCCCCAACCCCATCGATACCGTCGGGAACTGCCAGTAATCGGGCATCAACCACGGATGCGGATACGACGACAGGCCATTGCCATCGACTTCACGGCGGAAGTTATCGAGCTGTTCTTCGCTTAAACGCCCTTCGAGATACGAGCGCGCATAAATGCCCGGTGCAATATGGCCTTGATAAAACACCAGATCTTCCAGCTGGCCATTGGGCTGATTGGGCCCACGGAAAAAATGGTTATAGCCGACGTCATACAACATGGCGCTCGACGAGAAACTGGAGATGTGACCACCCAAGCCGTCGTACTTGATGTTGGCGCGCATCACCATGGCCAACGCATTCCAGCGCATCAGGGAACGAATGCGTCGCTCCAGATGCGGATCACCCGGCAGGCGTTTTTCTTGACTGACCGGAATGGTGTTGCAAAACGGGGTGGTGATGGCCGACGGCAGGCGCGTGCCTTTGGAGGCAGCCCGAACCGCCAGTTCTGAAAGCAGGTATGCCGCACGACCGCGGCCTTGGTATTTGAGTACTGCGTCAAGCGAGTCGAGCCACTCATGGGTCTCGACAGGATCATTATCGTCCTGGTGCATGCGGGTTCTCCTGAAACCTGGCATTGACCCGCCGCGCCTGTTATGCGCATGGGGCCGAGCCCTCGGATTTTACCGGCAAGCGGGTGAAAAAGACAAGAAAAAACAAACGGTTCCGAGGCATTGCCCACATCAAGTGATGCATCCGGACGGCAGCGGATGCATCGCGTTAACGCGTGACAATGCGCTCGCTTACGGCGCCACACCCGCCTTACCGGGCGCATACAAGGTGAGCTCACGACGCTCAGGCCCTACGACCGCACGCTGCACAAACCGCTTCCACTCATCGAATTGAATGCGCTCGATTTGATCGGCCACCAGAGCGCGGCGATCGAAGCGCGCGTCCTGATAGATCATGCGCTCATTCCACAACTGATCGCTCATCTCGCGCAAATTAGTCGGTGGCTCGCGGTAACGCCCTACCAACGACGCACGATGCCGTTCGAATTCATGCTGATCAACCTGTTGCAACGCCGATGCCATGAACGCATCCATCGCTTGGTTAATGGCGGCTGCATCGTGCGTGGGCGACTGCACCAAAAACAACATACCGGGATATTGCAATACCGGGTAGGCGGCCGCATACACGGCGTAACCCAGTTGTTGCTCGGTGCGCAGCTGATGGAAAAAATCAGCTTCCAGTACTTGCCCGGTCAGCGCGAACAATGCCGTCTCACGCATTGACGGTGTTTCACTGGCGATGTAGCGCAACACGGCGGCATCGTCGTGCAATACCGGCATTTTTTCGACTTCGCGTGCACCGGCTTTCAAGCCGCGCGGCCGATACAACGGCAAGGCGGCATCGGAGGTCACCAGCGGCTGCACGGCAGTCATTAAATCGGCCCAGTGCGTCTGGTTGTAATTGCCGTACGCGAGCATATCCACCGTGACATTGGCCAAAAACTGCTGACCGTATGCGCGCACGTCTTCAAACGACAAGGGTTTGGCTGCCTGACTCAATGCCTCACCCGACCAACGCATCGGCAATAACGCCTCTGGCACGCCATTCACCAATCGACGGAACGGCATAATGCGCGCACTGTTAATACCCGAACGCACCACTTCATCGTGCAAGCGTGCATAACTGGCAGGATCGACATCGAACGACTGCACGGCATGAACCAACGCGGCCAATACATCGGACTGTTTGTCATCGAACCCTGTCACCGACAGCAGCAAACCACGATCAAACGACATCAGCGAGAAACCCAAGCCCGCCATTTGAGCCGGGTACAGCGCTTCTTGCAGATGATCGGAGAGCAATGCCGCATACAACACGCGCGCGGATTGATCGCGCACCGTCTTGCTCATTGCCGGGTTATATAACGCAATGCGTACGTCGCCGCGCGGCACACCAAACTGAGAATCCGATAGCACCCACATGTCCAATCCGCGCACCGTGCTCACCTGAACGGGCTGCTGATTGGGCGCTGCGGGCACTAACTCGAAATGCTCGGGAATAAATTGATTCGGCGAAGGCAAGGTGATCGATTCGTTCAATCCGGCCTGCTGCCAGGTTTTGAGCTGCGGTGCTGCAATAGCTTGCACGCGATACGGCACATTAAACCACTGCGTGGTGCGATCGGTCGGCAAGCCCTTGGCCGACACCATCACCAGCATATTGTCGGGCGCAAGATAATCCAGGTACGAGCGCACCAACGCTTCCGGGAAGCCGCTCATGATGTAATCACCACTCAAGACTTCTGCCGCCGGGTAAAATTGCAGGTTATTCGACAAACCGATGACAAAATCATCCGGACGTGATTTTTCCATATACCGGAAGTACAAGTTATTCATATCGGCCTGTTCATCATAACGCCACGCGTTCACGCCCTCGCGACGAATACGCTGAACCGTTTGGAATACCGCCGTAATAATCTCGTCGGTGTGCTGCAAGCCGGCTTCTGTCAGACCAATATCAATGGTCAAGGCTGCCGCATTGGTTGAATTGAAACCGGCACCGGCTGCCAGCGAGTCTACCCAACCTTGCTGTTGTAACCACGACAACAAACTGCCTTCCCCTTCATCACCCAACAAGGCGGTAATGTAATTCAATGGTTTGGTGCGGTAATGCGGTAACACTTCAGGAATAGGGAACAACAAAGTCATCTCACGCACTTCTTGCTCGGGCGTCAGATCCACGCGCAAAGGCAAAACACCCGGCTTAAACAAAGGCAATGCAGCCAGCGTGCGATCAACCTTGCGATTCGGGATTGCGGTAAAGCTTTTATCCACCAACGCATTAAGCTCATCCAAGGACTGATTACTCACCACACTCAAGGTCATGATGGATGCGCTGTAATACCGCTGATAAAACGCCACCAAATCGTCGCGCACGGGTTGCCCGTTGCGATCGGCCAAGGTCTCAAGACTGCCAATGCTGAATCGGTTCACCGGATGCTCCGGGTTGGCGACTTGCAAAAAGACATCGAGCCCCCGACGCCCTTCATCGCGAATACGCGCTTGGTATTCTGAGTTCACGGCATTTTTTTCGCGCTCGACATACTGCGCATCAAAGCGCGGCGCAATAAAAAACTGCGCAAAACGATCCAGCCCTTCCGCAAAGGCCTTGTGCTCGATATTAAAAAAGTAGTTGGTGTTTTCGTAACTGGTGTACGCGTTATGACTGCCGCCGTGCGCACTGATGAAAGCCTGATACTCATCGGGTTTGGGGTATTTATCGGTACCTAAAAACAGCATGTGCTCTAAAAAGTGCGCAAGCCCTTGCCGATCGGCCGGGTCATGCCCGCTGCCCACAAACACATCCAAAGACGCGGCTGATTTGGGAGCATCGGGATCCGATACCAATATCACGCGCAAGCCATTCGGCAAGACCCTGTATTGGTATTCGCGGCTGTCGTTAGCGCTCACCTCGATCTGCGGCGCATCAACCGACACGTCGGTCGATACCGGATGCTCATTAAAGGTGCACGCGGCCAGCAATAACAAGCTGCCCCACAACATCATGGGCTTCATCAATTGACTCTCCTTAATTATGCAACCGTCACGGTCTCATCGAGGCATGCGCCTACACGCCATGCCTTTGACCAGAAACCTCTATAAAAAATCCATGCTCATTCTTGTTTTTTACGCAGCACGTGCGTATGAATACCAGCCTCCGTGCATTGGCTTTCAAGCACATGGCCCGATTGCTGGCAAAACACCTGAAAATCCCGCAACGAGCCGGCATCGGTCGCCAGCACACGCAAACGCTCACCCGGTGCCATGCGGTTGAGCGCCTGCTTCGCCTTGAGCAACGGCATCGGGCATTGCATGCCGCGCGCATCCAACTCCTGCATGGGAACAATCCATTCTGACCAAGGTCACAGTATACGATGCCGCACCGATCGCCCAAACCCTGCACACACAATGGTATGCTGGAATACCCCGGAGCGACGCACATTGCCTGATATGCGCCTTAAGCTGATTGCCCCATGCCTCGCGACACTGCTTTGGCTCTGCAGCAACGCCAGCGCGGACGTCACCAATCTGCCTGAGCTGGGCGACAGCAGCTCATCCTTGGTCTCCAACCGCGAAGAACAGCAACTCGGTCAAATCTGGCTGCAGATGTTTCGCAGCCAAGCACCGATTGTGACCGACCCGCTCCTGCAGGATTATCTGGAGCATGCTGTGTACGACCTCGCATCGCACAGTGAACTGGAAACACCGCAACTCTCGCTGGTGATTATCGACAATAAAAGCATCAATGCCTTTGCCGTTCCCGGCGGGGTCATCGGCGTGAATAACGGGCTGTTACTGCAGGCCCCGTTCGAAGACGAATTCGACTCCGTGATTGCGCACGAATTGGCGCATTTGAGCCAACGGCATTTTGCGCGCAGCCTGGAAGCGGCCAAGCGCCAACAAATTCCGGCCATGGCCGGCCTGCTGGCCGGGGTGATTCTGGCAGCCACAGCAAGCCCCGACGCCGGCATGGCGGCCATTGCCGCCACCCAGGCAGCCTCGCTGCAAAGCCAGCTCAGCTACAGCCGACAACACGAGCAAGAAGCCGATCGCATCGGCATGCAAACCCTGTATCAGTCAGGCCGGGACCCCTACGCCTTTGCCCGCATGTTTGAAACCATGCAGCGTTCGTCACGGTTTTCCGGTGCACGACCGCCCGAATTTCTTCTCACCCACCCGATTACCGAAAGCCGTATCGCCGATGCGCGCAGCCGAGCGGCGCAATTGCGCGGTCGCATGGTCGGCATCATGCCGGTGGTCGAGAACAATGAGTATCAGTTAATGCGCGCCCGGGTCCGATTGCATTTTTCTGAAAACCCATCGCAAGCGGTACGCGATTTCCGCGCGCTGATTGCAGCTCCCGGCGGCAACGACAGCGCCAATCAATACGGCCTGGCCTTGGCCTTGTTCAGTGCCGGCTTGCCCGCCGATGCCGATCAAGCGCTGGCTCCTCTGATGGCTGCCGAACCCAATCGCATCGCCTACAACTTGCTGCAAGCGCAACTCGATGATGCATTGGGCAAGCCGATATTGGCGCGCGAACGATTGGCCGAACAACTCGCACTCAACCCGGGCAATCACCCGCTCATCATGGGCTACAGCCAATTGCTGCAACAGCAAGGTTTATTTGAAGAAGCCCTGGTCTTATTGCGTGCGCACAGCTACCAGCGCCCCAACGATCCGTCTATCTGGTATCAACTGGCCGAGCTGTACGGGCTCACGCAACACATCATGGCCTTGCATCAAGCCCGTGCGGAATACTTTATTCTGAATGGGTATCTGGACGATGCCGACAAACAACTGCTATACGCATTACGACTGTCGGGGAATGACTACATGGCGAATGCCGTCATCCAGCAGCGGCAGCGCGATGTGGCGATGATGCGCCAAACCATCAAATCGATGGGCTTTTAAGCGCCAATCCTCAAGGCTTGGGGAATGCCAGCATGCGCTCAAGCGGAATCAATGCGCGGCGCGCCAAAGCACGGTCCACGTGGATTTCCGAGCTGCCGTGCTCCAGCGTTTCTGCCAGATTCTCGAGACTGTTCATGCCCATCCAGGGGCAGTTGGCACAACTGCGGCACGTCGCCCCCTCACCCGCCGTTGGCGCAATGATGAACTCTTTATCCGGCACCGTTTGTTGCAGCTTGTAAAAAATGCCCTGATCGGTGGCAACAATAAATTGCTGCTCCGGGCGCGTTTTTGCGGCATGAATAATTTGCGACGTCGAGCCAATAAAATCGGCAATATCCAGCACACTGGACGGTGACTCCGGATGCGCCAGAATCGCCGCCTCGGGGTAAACCGCCTTCATGCTCAGCAAGCCTTTGGCTTTGAACTCTTCGTGCACAATGCAGCTGCCGTCCCACATCAACATGTCGGCACCGGTGCGGCGCTGGATGTAATCGCCCAGATGTTTATCCGGCCCCCAGAGAATGGTTTTGCCTTCATCCATCAAGTGTTCAACCACCGCTAACGCAATACTGGATGTCACCACCCAATCGGCGCGCGCCTTGACCGCCGCCGAAGTATTGGCATACACCACCACCGTGCGCTCGGGGTGCGCATCGCAAAAAGCAGAAAAGGCCTCGACCGGACAGCCAATATCCAATGAGCAGGTAGCCTCCAGGGTTGGCATTAATACGCGCTTGTCGGGGCTGAGGATTTTTGCCGTCTCGCCCATAAAACGCACGCCGCAGACCACCAGTGTTTGCGCGGGATGCCGGTTGCCAAAACGGGCCATTTCCAACGAATCACCGACAAAGCCGCCGGTTTCTTCAGCCAGGGCCTGCAAGCAAGGGTCGGTGTAGTAGTGAGCCACCATCACCGCCTGCTCGCGCGCCAGCAATGCGACAATGCGCTGACGCAACATGCGCGTTTCATCGGCCGACAAATGGGCCGGTTGCCAAGCCTGATCGAGGTATTGGCGCACAATATCGCGAGAAGCGGATGTCGAGGCTATCGCCATGGCAATGTCACCGGCTCATCAGTAACAAACTCAAGGGACGGCGATGGTACCACAGCCGTCACAATGACACGGAGGCTCTCATTCAATGGGCCACCTGCTACAATACGGCGCGATGCTTTAGACCAACCCAAGGAATATGCCATGCCACGCGCACTCCCCCTGCTCATTGCTCTCGCGGGATTCCTGTCGATCACCGGCTGCGAGCCACCCACCCCGGCACCTGAAGCCGTTGTCATCACCGCTGTCAGCACCTACCCCGAATTTACCGGACTGGATGCCGTCAAAGCCCAGGCGGCCGAAGGCAATGCCGATGCACAATATTTTCTGGAGCTGATGCCCAAAGCCATCGCCGGTGATGCGCAGGCACAATTCGAAATGGCCAACATGTATCGCGACGGCATTGGTATTGCGCCCGATAGCCCGTCGGCCTTCTTTTGGTTCCAGCAAGCGGCTGAGCGCAATCATGCCATCGCCCAATACTTTCTCGGCCTGATGTATGAAAACGGCGAATCCGTACCCACCAACCGCGAAGAAGCCCTCCGTTGGTACACGCTCTCTGCCGAGCAGGGCGATGCAAGCGGCAAAAGCAAGCTGGCAGAACTCACTGCGCAACAATAACGGCTGCGCTGGCCGGAATTCGGGGTGCTGCATGGGCAGCGCCCTGAATCAATCCAGCGTGCCGAACATCTTGTCGAACAGCAGCGTAATCGTGGCGTAGTTGCCTTTGTGCATATCGATGTGATGAATCGCATGCTTGTGGGAAATCCAGTTCAATAAACGGAACGGGAAATAATCCAGATCGGTGTGCACGTGATTAAACGTATTGATCTGCGTGTAAATAATCACCGCGATAATCATCGTGGCCACATGCAATGGCTCCTGGGCGATCAACGCCAGCCCTGTGGTGACCACCATAAACAACACGATGCCCAAAACCGCTTCCATCGGGTGCAATAACAACGCATCGAGTGATGTCGGGTTGCGTGCCTGATGATGCACGGCGTGCACACGGCGAAAGTAGCCCTGCCCATGAAACAAAAAGCGGTGCATCAGGTAATAAAAAAAGTCGTACACCATCAAAATAATGAAGAGATCCAACAGGACCTTGCCAACCGATTGCGCCTCGAACGTGGTAATAAACGGCACAACGGCAATAAAAAACACCAGATTGGTGATCAATGACACCATCTGGCTGGATTTGATGCGGCCTGCATAGCCCTTCTTGTTTCGAAACTTGTCGCGATTGGCCTCGGCATTCGATGCCTTGGTGCGCGCAAACGCGGGGATGCGGAACAGCACAAAGCGCGCCGCCGCGACCGTTGCAAAGACTACCGCCAACACAAACAGGCTCGCCTGCCAGTCATAGATCCAGTTCATTGCATGCCTCCACCCTTGCCTGTCTACTCAAGGCTTGATGAGGGCATTGTGCACGGGCATCGGCACATAGTCAATAAAGCTTGTCTAATTAAGACAATCTTGATTGACTTTAAGCGGGCGACGCGACAAACCGGCACAACCCAGCTCAGATGGGCGGCGGACCCACCCGTCCAGGGCGTCCGGCCTCGGCCAGCCATTGCTCGTTATACGGCGCGATCATTTCGCTCTCGTTCAACAACGCCAGCAAAGCCGAGCCATCGCGGTGACGGGAAAAAATCACCCGGTAAGCCAGCACGGCTTGCACGTATTCACGCGTTTCATAAAAAGGAATCGATTCGATAAACACATCCATCGGGTCATTGGCATCTTTCAACCAACGGTCAACGCGACTGGGCCCGGCATTGTAAGCCGCCAGCGCCAGCACCCGATTGCCTTGATAACGCGTTAACAGACCGGCCAGGTACTGACTGCCCAATTCAATATTGATTGCAGGATCATGCAGCACCGCCACGTTACCAAACGGCATGCCCGCCTTGCCCGCCATTTGACGCGCGGTCCCCGGCATCAGCTGCATTAAACCCTGGGCACCGGCCGGCGATGATGCCTGCGGATTAAAGGCACTTTCACGGCGTGCCAAGGCCATCAGCAACCAGCGATCCACCCGATGCTTTTCTTCTGCCGCAGCAAACTGGCCGTCATAGGCCAAGGGGAAACGCCAATCCAGTTTATTGCTTTGATGCGTTTGCAATGCCGCTTCAATCGCCAAATCCGGCCAACCGGCAGCGACAGCGGCAGATGCCAGCGCATCACGCTGCGCCGGATTTTGCTCTTTGCGTAAATAGAATAACCACTCCCCGCGGGCATGACCGCGCTCACCCACGGCAAGCAACAATCCGACACGCTGCAACAAAGCGTCACCGGCGGCATTCAATGGCTGCTGCAAGCCAAGCGGCAAGGGCTCATTATTCAGTGACGGAGGCAAGCCCAATCGTTGCGCGGCTAAAAATCCCCAGAAACTACGCTCGGCAGCCGCCTGTATAAAATACGGCTGTGCCGCTGCCGGTTGATACAATCCTTCCAATGCACGGGCACGCCAGTAGTGCCAGCGCGCACCCTGCTGCCCGGCAGGCAGACGCTCAATCCAATAAGCCACTGCCGGCCAATCTTGCTCGGTCACCGCACGCCGAATGCGATGCTCCAATAGCCGGGGGTCTGCCGATGTCTCAAGATAGCTATCGAGCCAGGCACGGTTTGCCGGCAGCTCGCGAACACTGGAAAACCACGCCGCGCGATAACGCAGCTCGGCCATCTCGTCCTCTGAAAAGAAAAACCGGTTGCCCACTTCCGGCAACAGCGCAACCGCCTGTATAGGGTCTTTCTCGGCCAGCCGATACAACGCGGCCTTGGCCATGGTGGCATGCCCACGACCGGGCAGCATGTCTTTGGCTTTCGCCGGCGATTGGTATAGCGACAACAAGGTATCGGCCGTGACTTGCCAACTCGATGATTTCAGTTCACTGCGTAAATAACGCATCAACCCGGGACTGCCACTGCGATACGCTAGCACCATCCGCTGCCATATCAACTCATCATCAATGATGCCGCTCGCTTTTAATCGACTGAACAACACATCACAGGCCGCCGGTAGCGAATCGCCGTACAGCCACAGCGCGCGACCGGCTTGCTCCGCACGCACATCACCCTGACTCAACAAGGCTTGCTGGTAATAACAACGCAAACCGGTTGACGCCGGCTCCGTCGGGCTCACTGCCAATAACGCTTTGGCATTGCCTTGCTGGCCGTAACGCTCAATGGCGAGCCGGCGCATGCTGTCGGCTAAAGGAGAGTCTTCATAGCGATGCGCATACGCGAGCACTTCTTTAGCCGAAGCCGCCGGCAAACGCGCACGCAGACGCTGATAATCAAGGTAGCCTTGTAGCGGAAAGTCTTTCCCAAGCTGCTTTTCCAGCAACTCGAGGTTCGCCCACTGCTCCTTGCGAGCCACCGCCAAGGCCTGGGCAAATAGATCGGCCTGTCCCGGTGCAATCGGTTCGGGCAAAGACAACGCCACCGCCGGCCACAAGCCCAACCACAGCAACACGATGCCACTAAAGCGATACACCCTATTCACGCACATCCGCCCTTGGTCAGACCCGACTGAGCCTTTCATTCTGGCAGACATTTCAAGTTTCAGCAGGGATTCACCACAAAAAAGACTGGAACACACGGATGAAGGCAGAAAAATGCGGCAACACCAACCCATCGACAACAAAAAAGGCTTGGCCGTTAAGCCAAGCCTTCGATGTAGATGGTGGGTCGTGCGGGATTCGAACCTGCGACCAATTGGTTAAAAGCCAACTGCTCTACCAACTGAGCTAACGACCCGTTGAAGGGCGCCTATGGTACTGATTTGAGCCAAAAACTCAAGTCATTCGGGCATATTTTGATAGCGCGTGGGGTCGGCCACGCCGGCGGCCTCAAAGCCCTCTCGACGCAGGCGGCAACTGTCGCAGCGGCCACAGGCCTCCCCTGCGGTATTGGCCTGATAACAGGAAACCGTCAGGGCATAATCCACGCCATGCGCAAGACCCATACGAATAATCTCGGCCTTTGAGAGCGCCATTAACGGGGTGTGCACACGCAAGTGCTGGCCTTCGACTCCGGCGCGAGTGGCGAGGTTCGCCATTCGCTCAAATGCCCCAATAAAATCAGGCCGGCAATCCGGGTAGCCGGAGTAATCAACCGCATTCACGCCAATGAATATATGCGCGGCATTGAGCACCTCGGCCCACGCCAGGGCATACGCCAAAAAAACGGTATTGCGCGCTGGCACATAGGTCACCGGGATACAGCCTTCGGGCGGTATTACGCCTTCCGGCACAGCGATTGATGCATCGGTGAGTGCCGAGCCGCCCAGCGAACCCAGGTCCAATGTGACGGTCCGATGCGAAGCCGCCCCCGTTGCCGCAACCACCCGTTCGGCTGCGGCTAATTCGGCGCGATGGCGCTGGCCGTAGTCAAACGACAGTGCATGGCACTCATAGCCTTGCTGATTTGCAGCGGCCAATACCGTAGCCGAATCCAGGCCACCCGAAACCAATACGACTGCAACTTCTGCCATGGGTTTCGCTCCTAATGCCCGGGCTCTTCGCCCCAGATCAGCTTGTGCTGCTGGAGTTGCACGCGCACCGGTAGACGATCGGCGAGCACCCGTTCGGCCAGCACGCGCGGTGAAAGCTCACCGTGTACCGGAGAAAACAAGACTTCTTGCACACGCGAGGCCACATCGTTTGTGCGCACGTAATCGCGCGCCCAGCAGTAGTCTGCCTCGTCACATAACACAAACTTGAGTTGGTCGTGTGCACGCAAGCGATCCAGGTTGGGCCAATGGTTGCGCTCGTGCTCGCCCGATGCGGGCGTTTTAATATCCAGCACGGTGATCACGCGCTCATCAACGCCTTCGGTGCTGACGGCACCTCCGGTTTCCAGTGAGACCGTCATGCCGGCATCACACAGGCGCTTCAACAACACCAGGCATTCAGGCTGAGCCAAGGGCTCTCCTCCGGTCACCGTCACGTACCGGGGCGCATAGCGTTGGACTTGCTCAAGAATGGCATCCACCGACATCACGGTGCCGCCCTGAAAGGCATAGGCTGTATCGCAATAACGACAACGCATCGGGCAACCCGTCAAGCGAACAAACACGGTAGGCAAGCCAGCAAAGCTGGTTTCACCTTGCAGCGAAAAGAAAATTTCCGTGATACGGAGAGACGGGGAATCACTCACAGGATGCACCGCTATGACTGGACATCAGCCGGATCAGAACTGGGTATTGAGTTCGGTTTGCGCCAACTGCGCAGCATTGCTACCCGGGTATTGGCTGATCACCTGCTTCAATAAGGCTTTGGATTTTTCAGTATCACCCTTCAAGCGATAAGCGCGACCCATTTTAAACAGGGCATCAGGCACCTTAACGTGCGTCGGGTAGGTATCAACCACTTTTTTGAAGTTCTTGATAGCCGCATCCAGCTGATTGTCTTGCAAATACAATTCACCCAACCAGTACCACGCATTGGGTGCCATTTCACCATTCGGATAGGCTTTCAAAAATGCCTGGAATGATTGTGCAGCCTCTGCGAATTGCCGCGCCTTCACTTGAGAGAAGGCTTTTTGATAGGCATCGGATTCGGACAAACCACTCACTGTCGAAACAGCAGGAGAAGCCGCGGGCGCAGTTGGTGCAGCTGGTGTAGCCGTAGCAGGACGGGCCGTTGATGCATTAGTAGGCGGTACAGCACCTGGCGCGGAGAGCTCGCCAATGCGGCGATCCAAATTGATGTAATCATCCAGTCGCTGCTGTTGCAGCTTGCGCAATTGGTTGCCTTGTTCTTCTACCAGGCCACGCAATTGCATGAGATCTTGCTGCATTAATTGCAGCTGATAATACAGTTCGCCGAGTTCCGCAGAACGGGCCGGGGTTTGTGACAGGGCACTCATTGAGTACCCTGTCAGCATTAACACCAATACAACAGAACGCAGCATTACTTGATATCGACCAACTCAACGAAACGGTTTTTTGCCCAAGCTGCTTCGTCATTGCCGAAAGCAACCGGCTTTTCTTCGCCGTAGCTGATGGTCTGAATGCGTGAGCTTTCAACGCCCTGAATAACCAGGTAGTTAGCAACGGCTTTCGCACGACGCTCACCCAACGCCAAGTTGTATTCGCGTGTGCCGCGCTCGTCAGCATGACCTTCCAGACGAATGCTGATGCTGTTTTTACGCAGACGCGCTGCTTGCTTGTCGAGTGCTGCACGCACATCCGGATTCAACGTGGCTTTATCGAAATCAAAGTAATACACGCGTACCAGTGGGTTACCGAACTCATCAACTTCACTGCTATCAACCTGGCTCGATACATTGCTCGAATCCATGGTGCCAGCACCATCTTTACCTTCGCCTTCTGGCGTTGAGCTACAGGCGCTCAGCAACACCACTGCTGATACCAGAGCGAAACCTACCAACTTCTTCATATCCATGATCATGTCTTTTACCTGCTGCTTTGCGGTGGGTTGAGAAACGGAGACCACGAAGGATCCCTTACATCCCGGTCCTTACCGGGAAGATTAAAACTAACACTTCCGTCAACAGAAACCGCGGCCAAAATCCCGCGACCCTTATTTTCGGTGGCGTACATTAACATACTACCATTAGGCGCAATAGTAGGCGACTCATCTAAAGATGCCAAGGAGGTGTGGGAAAGCACCTTGAGCCGGCCGGTGGCAAATTCCAGCACAGCAATGTGGAAAGACCCGTTTTCCCGATGCACCAGTGCAATCCCCGAACCATCCGGCAAGGGCACCGCCCGGGCGTTGTAATCCCCATCAAAGGTCATGCGCTCGGTCCAGCCTTCGGCCAGCACCACCCGATAGATCTGGGGTGCCCCGCCCCGGTTGGAGGTAAATACCAGCGATTTGCCATCGGGCATCCAGGCCGGCTCGGTATCAATGGCAATATTGTCCTTGGTGATCCGGCTCAGGGTGCGCGTCGACAGGTCCATGATGTAGATATCCGGACTGCCATCCTTGGACAGCACCATCGCCAGCTGACGCCCATCCGGGGAGAATGCCGGTGCGGAGTTCAAGCCCGGGAAGTGCGTTAACTTGTCGCGCTGACCGGTACGCAGGTTATGCCGCATGATGGCGGGACGGCGATCATACTCAAAAGACACGTAGGCAATCTCATAGCCATTGGGCGCCCAGGTCGGCGACAAAATCGGCTCCGATGACTCCAGGATTTGCTTGGGTCGCGCCCCATCGGAATCCGCCACCATCAAGCGGTAGTTATAACGCTTATTCGGCATATTCAATGCCGACACATACAGAATCTTGGTTGAAAACGCGCCACGCACCCCGGTGAGCGCCAAATAGATACGGTCACTGATCGCATGCGCCATATCGCGCAAATCGCTGACCGGCGCCTGCCACTGCTGCGAGAAAATCTTTTGTTGGCGGTATACGTCAAAAAGCTCGACCTTGGCGAGAATCATGCCGTTGGCGTCACGCCCCATCTTCCCGACCGCCAGATATTCGGTACCCAATGCGCGCCAATCGCGATAGTGCACTTCCGACTCCTGATGCGGCAGCCCCAGCATGTCGGACGCCGGAATCAAACGAAACAAACCGGAACGGTATAAGTCGGCACTGATAATGGCCGAGACGTTCTCGGGCAATGCTGCGCCGGGCGCATCCGAGAAAGGCACCACCGCCACGACCGTGGGCTTGTCATTGCCTTTGGTGATTTCAATGCGCAATTCCTGCGCTGTCACGGCAACACTCAAGACCCACAGCACACACACGGCCATTACACGCATCACGATGTTCAAATCCGTAAATCCTCCGGGTTGAATTCAAGCTCAAACGAGCGGAAATAGCGCTCAAACACGCGCGACGGTGTATCGCGCAACTCACTAAATGGTGCTGCCTTTTCTACAGCTTGCAATACCGAACGATCAAAGGCGCTGTCACCACTGCTTTTAATCAGGGTCACGCTAATTAATTCCCCGGTGGGGATTAACCGGATATTCACGACAGCACGCATATCGCGGCGAGCACTCGGTGGTCGACTCCAGCTGTTTTCAACAGCCGATTTGATCACACCGATATAACTCGCCGCCAATTGTTCATCTTCTTTACCTTGCTGCACCAATGCCTCTTGCCTCTGCCGCTCTTCTTGGCGCAATTGCGCTTCACGCTGCAAATCGGCCAGT
>DATCSK010000006.1:0-72387 GCA_036568505.1 Pseudomonadales bacterium
CCATCAGCGCCCCGCCAGTACAAGAAGCGGCCGTAAAACGCGTGCCTCGCAAAGCCGCGCCTGCGCCCAAAGCAGATGAAGCAAGCGCTGACGTACAGCCCGCACGCACCGAAGCCAAGCCCGGCATACTGAAACGGCTCATCAGTTCACTGTTCAGTGCAAACGACGAACCGGAAAATGTCGCCAGCACCAGCAAAGCAAAAGCCGAACCTCGTAAAAAACCGGCTGCACGCCAGAGCCAGAACAGCGGTGAACAGCGCAACAAACGGCCAAGCAGCACCGACAGTGATAGCGGCGACAACAGCAACCGTTCGCGCAACCGCCGCCGTGGTGGACGCAACCGCCAGCGCAACAACAGCGATGAACGCACCACCGACAATCGTGGCAACGAGAGCCGCGACACCGACAATCGCGGCAATGAAAATCGCAGCGAGAATCGCGATAGCAAACCGGCACGCAATGATCGCAGCCGAAATGCCGATGCGCCCCGCGAACGCCCACCGCGTCAGCCGCGCGACAACGAAGGCGCATCAAACCCGCAGGACAGTGCAAGTGCAGAAACCAGTAATGCACCGGCACGTCGCCCGTCCAATGACAAGCGCCCTCTGCCGGCACGTCAGCGGGCTCGCACCCCTGATGCGGACTCCATCGACGCAACGGCCAACGCAGCACCGGCAGCCCCGGTGGCAGTGACACCCGCTACGGACGCTGCCACACCGGCGGCAGCGCCTGCCATCGTTGAAAAAGCGCCCGCTCAGTCGCCAGCTCCGGAAGCCGCACCGCAATCCGCAGCCCCGCAGGCACAAGCCAGCGAGAAGCCTGTTGAGAAGCCCGCGGCCACTCCGGCAGCAGAAAAGCCCGCTCCGAAAGCAGCCGCCGCTGAACCGACACCGGCCAAACCGGTCGGTCGCCCGGACAATGACCCGCGCCGCAGCGCCCGCAAAGCGGCTCCTGTCGAAGTCAAAAGTGAAGTCATCGAGATTGCACCCGTTGCGGCAGCCCCGATCACAGCGCCAACGCGTGAAGCGCCGCGCGCCAGCAATGACCCGCGCGCCGCGCGCCGCGCTGCTGCGGCCGCAGCAGCGGCAGCCCAAACGGCGAATGCAACGGACGCCACTACCCAAGCGGAAGTAGCCGTTACCGAAACCGATAAACCCGATCAGGAAAATTTACTCTGATCATGGCTGCAGGCATTGGCTGATGCCGTGCCTGCCGCTATAATGCGCAGCGTTCGGAGGGGTGGCAGAGCGGTTGAATGCACCGGTCTTGAAAACCGGCGAGTCTTCGCGGGCTCCGAGAGTTCGAATCTCTCCCCCTCCGCCATTTTTCCTGATACCGGTTTCCGTCAGGTAAGATAAGGCCATTATCAGGAAACCGGCATGCGTTACTCATTTTGTATTCTCAGTGCTCCCAATACCGCCAGCGCCAACACCGCACTGGCGTTTGCGCATGCACTCAGCAACCAAGATCACTCGCTTTACCGCGTCTTTTTTCAAGGTGAAGGCGTCAAGCACTGTGAACAGCCCGATGCATGGATTGCGCTCGCCAACACCCACGACTGCGATCTCGTCCTCTGTTCAAATGCCATGCACGAATATGCCCTGTCATGCCCCGGTCACGGCCGTTTTTCGATTGGCGGATTGATTTTACTCGCGGAAGCCGCAAGCACCTCAGACCGATTGATCAACTGGGGGGGCGCATGAACCCCTTACTGATCATCAGCCGTCGTGCGCCAACCGACCCTCACGCACCACTGCAGGCACTGCATAGCGCATTAGCGGCGGCCAGTATCGACGTGCCGGTCACCTTGTTATGGCAGGACGATGGCACACAGCAATTATTCCTCAATGCGGATAGTGCACTGTCCAAAATGCTGCAACAACTCGAGCTCTTTGATGAGATTCGCTTGCTCTGCGCACGCCCTGCTTTAGAGCAGCGCGGGCTTGATGCCCATGCGATTCGCTTGCCGGTGCAACTGATGGATGGCGACAGCATCCGCCAACTGATCCATCAGCACCACGCGGTCATGGTGTATTGAGATGGCCTTGCACCTTATCCACAAACCAACACCCGCCCTGCTGACATCCGCCTTCAATATGATTGCCGATAACGATGTCGTGGTTCTGATGCACTGCCCTGCCGGCCCTATCGCATGGCCCGCCACATTGCCCGACACGGTCACCGTGTGGTGGCTCGACGGCACCTCCTCACGCAGCATCAATCTGCAACGCTTGATCACACTCAGCGCCGAACACAACCCGGTTGTGAGCTGGTTCTAAGATGACCTCCCTTCTGCACATCCTGCGCGATGAAGACGGTTTTTTATGTCACCGCGCCGATTGGAATACCGAGATCGCTCAACAGCTGGCCCTTCAAGACAATATTCAACTGGGCGATGCGCACTGGGAAATCATCGCACTGGCACAGCGTTACTTTGATACTTACGCTGCCTCCCCCGGCAGCAAATTATTGGTACGTTATGTGCGCCATGAAGCCGGCACTGAAAAAGGCAGCAGCATGTATTTAATGCGTTTATTTGGCGGGCAGGCGGCAAAAACCGTCAGTCGCATTGCCGGCCTGCCCAAACCGGAGCACTGCCTGTAATGAGTTCATCCATGCACGATTTTGCAAACTTCATCCGCCTCTTGGGACGCGGTAAAAAAGGGTCACGCGATTTATCGCAAGACGAAGCCCGCACTGCCATGAGCATACTCTTACGCGGTGAATGCGAACCGATACAAGTTGGCGCATTCCTGATGCTGCTTCGCGTCAAAGAAGAAACCGTTGCCGAAGTCAGTGGCTTTGTACAAGCCGCACGCGATGCAAGCCAACGACCCGGCACCCCCCTTGCCGTTGATATTGATTGGCCAAGCTATGCCGGCAAGCGCCGACAAAACCCCTGGTTCCTGCTCGCCGCCATTGCGCTTGCACAAGCCGGTTACCGTATTTTTATTCACACCAGCGAAGGCCATACGCCCGATAGGCTCTACACACCGCATGCGTTACGCCAGATGGGCTTTGTGCTTTGCGACCATTGGGATCAGGTCAAACGCGAGCTGGACCGGCGTCATATTGCCTGCATGCCGTTGCAGCAGTTTTGTCCGGGGCTGGAAACAGCCATTCACCTGAAACCGTTACTCGGCTTACGCAGTGTGGCCAATAGTTTGGTGCGTTTGATCAATCCACTGGATGCCACATTGGTCGCCAGCAGTATTTTTCACCCGGCGTACGGTCCCTTGCATCAACAAGTGATGCAAACTCTGGGCATTGCCAACGGCCTGACATTCAAAGGTGATGGCGGTGAAATTGAAATACGGCCCGACGCCAACACCACGGTCTATCGCATCAATAAAAATGTCACGACTGACACGATCATGCCGCGCGTCTTTGCTGACAAACAAGCCGATGCCGAAGAAGCGCTCGATACGCAAGCACTGCTCGACCTTTGGCACAACAAAAAAGGAAACGCTTACGGCGAGGCGGCTTGCATACAAACCATGGCGATCATGCTGCTGGGTTTACAGCAAGCAGACACCGTGGAAGAAGCCGAAACACAAGCCAGAGCGCTCTGGCACCATCGACAGCACGATGCCCTACCCACTCAGACCGTCTCGATATAACCCCGGGGATTGGCCTGCTGCCAACGCCAGGCATCGGCCACCATGCGATCAAGATCCAGCGCCGCTGACCAACCCAGTTCGTTGTGTGCACGCGTCACGTCGGCGTAACTCACGGCAACATCACCCGCTCGCCGGCCCACTATCCGATAGGGCACCGCACGACCGGTGACACGCTCAAACGCAGCAATCAACTCCAGCACCGAGTAACCACGGCCCGTACCGAGATTCCACGCACGCACTGCCGATGCTTCATTCAACGCACGCAATGCCGCAAGATGCCCTTTCGCCAAATCCGTCACATGAATGTAATCGCGCACCCCGGTGCCGTCGGCGGTGGGGTAATCACCACCAAACACTTGCAACGCTTTCAAACGCCCCACGGCAACCTGCGTGATATACGGCATCAGATTATTCGGCGTACCACGCGGGTCTTCACCGATCTGCCCGCTGGCATCGGCACCCACTGGATTGAAATAGCGCAACAAGCCGATCTGCCAGGCAGGGTCGGCACGCTGGCAATCCGTCAACAGCTCTTCAATCACGCGTTTGGTGTGCCCATACGGATTGGTGGGCTTTAGCGACTCGGTTTCCGGCACCGGCACCGTGCGGGTTTCTCCATACACCGTTGCCGATGAACTGAAGATCAAACGGCTCACGCCATGAGCGCGCATGACCTCGCAGAGCACCATCGTACCCAGCACATTATTACGGTAATAGCGCAATGGCTCGGCGGCTGATTCGCCAACCGATTTCAGACCTGCGAAATGCAGCACCGCTTCAATATCGGGGTATTGCTTGAAAATACCGTGCAAGGTATCGGCATCGGTGATATCAGCCTGAACAAAATCCGCGGCCACGCCGGTCAATGCGGCAACGCGCTGCAAGGATCGAGCACTGCTGTTGGATAAATTATCGACCACCACCACCGAGTCACCGGCACGCAGCAACTCCAGTACGGTATGGCTACCGATATACCCCGCACCACCGGTAACTAAAATCCGCATGAAAATTCCCTGATCGCAGTCGTGAGCTCGAGCTTATTCTATAATTGCGGCCCCATCACCCACAAACGCAGTTTTATGCCACTTTCACGATTCAAGCCGCACACCTATGACAGCCAACTGCACAGCAAGCACCATGCGCTTCTTGCAGCACTCAAGCCATGGGGCATTGACGATGCCGAGGTGTATGCCTCCGAGCCAACGCATTACCGCATGCGTGCTGAGTTTCGTATATGGCATGAGGGCGACCGCTGCGATTACGTGATGTTTCGCCCGGAGGATCCTCGCCACCCACTGGTGATCGATGATTTCCCCATAGCCAGCCAGACCATCAATCGCGTCATGCCGTTGTTACTGGAGGCCGTGAATCACGACCCGCTGCTCAAGCAGCGCCTGTACCAAGTGGAATTCCTTTCCAGCACCACCGGGGAATGCTTGATTACTCTGGTGTATCACAAGGCACTGGATGATGCGTGGCAAGCCACAACAACCTTGCTGGCACAACGACTCGGCGCACACATCATTGGGCGCAGTCGCGGTAAAAAACGGGTTATCGGGCAAGACTACATCACCGAACGACTCACCATCGACCGACGTGAATGGACATGGCGTCAGCCCGAAGGGGCATTCACACAGCCCAATACCGGCATCAATCAACGCATGCTGCATTGGGCCACCCGCATGCTATCCCCCATTGGCGGTGACTTGCTTGAGCTGTACTGCGGTATTGGCAACTTCACCCTGCCCTTATCTGCCGTGTGTCCTCGCGTGCTGGCGACCGAAGTGAACAAAGCCGCCTGCCGCGCCGCGCTGCACAATATAGAAACCAATCAATGCGGCAATATCGCACTGGCGCGTTTGTCGAGCGAAGAGATGACCAGCGCCTTACGTGGCGAACGGCCTTTTCGCCGCTTGGCCGAAATTGACCTTGGCCGCTATGATTTCAAGAGCCTGCTGGTCGACCCTCCCCGCGCCGGTCTGGATCCTGCCACCCGTGAACTGGCACGCAGATTCCCCAATATCCTGTATATATCCTGTAATCCAGAGACGCTGTTTCGGGATGTTGCCGAGCTCGCCAGCACGCACGCCGTGACACAGGCGGCACTGTTCGATCAATTCCCGTACACCCATCACATGGAATGCGGCCTGCTGCTGCAAGGAAGGCAAGCATGAACACCTTGACGGCCAATGCGCTTCAACAGCTGATGATTGAGTTGCCAGGCTGGCAACTGGATGACGGCAAACTGTTTCGCGAATACCAATTCATGGATTTTCGCGAAGCCTTTGATTTCATGGAGAAAGTCGCGAGGCTGGCCGACCGTCACAACCACCATCCCGACTGGTGGAACAGCTACCGCACGGTACGCATTTGGCTCACCAGTCACGACAGCGGTGGCCTGACCGAGCGAGACGAGCAATTGGCCAAAGCCATCCAGGCGCTCGATCACACCACGTGATCAGCCCCGTACAAACGGGTTTTCACGGATTTCCTCACCAATGGTCGTTGACGGGCCATGGCCGGTAATGACTTCGGTGTCTTCATCCAGCGAATAGAGCTTGTCGAGAATGGAACGGGCAATCTGCTCGTAATCGCCCCCCGGCAAATCGGTGCGACCAATCGAACGCCGAAACAAGGTATCGCCTGCGACCAGCAATTTATGGTCTTCAAACACAAAACTGACCGATCCTGGTGTGTGCCCCGGCGTATGCCGTGCTTTGCCACCGCAGCACGCCAGCGGCTCGTCATCCTCAAGCCATCCATCCGGAGGCGGCAAGGGCGTATACGGCACGCCGAATGCCTGACACTGCCACTCCACGGAATCCCAAAGGAACTGATCTTCTTTATGCAGCTTGATGGGGGCACCGGTGGCTTCTTTTAATTCACCGGCAGCCAAAATGTGGTCAAGATGTGCATGCGTGTGGACAATCGACACCAAGGTCAGGTTATCGGCCTTCAGTGTGGCCAGAATGCGCTCGGCATCCCCGCCCGGGTCAATCACCACCGCCTTGCGCGTCACCGGATCGGCAATGATGCAGCAATTGCACTGCAACGGCCCTACCGGAAATGTCTTGAACAGCATCGCCGGACGCTCGCTCATCGCGAGGCCTCGGTTAGCACGCCCTGATAACGCGCGCTCAAGCTGTCGTACACGGCTTGCCGGTAATCGGGATGCCCTGCGTCCAGTTCAGCCAGCACCTCGACCAGATGCTCGTTATCTTCGCGCCCCTGCCACTGCTTGATGTACGTGCCTTCCTTGTAACCGTGGTCCTGACGAAACACATTCAATACATTTTTACCGACGTAACGGGTAAACAGACTGTCCGGATTCATGCCAGCTGCATGAAGCAAGCTCCAAAAAGCACTCACCGAAAACGAGCGGGTTTGTAAGCTGTGCGCCGCCACCGCTTCCACTGCCTCACGAAACGGCATGTCTGTCTGCGTATGCGCGGCCAACTCGTCACACATGCCTTGCGCAATCTCGGGAATACTGCGGCCATCGAACAGCGCGCTCATCCCGAAGTGCCAGATATCGATAATCTCGAGCTCGACCTGATCCTGATCCGGCTGCTGCTTTTTCCACCACTTGTAACCGTAATGCTCCATTAATTCCGCGCATTCAATCCATGCGGCGCGATACCACTCAAAGCCTTGCTCGGGCCACTGGGGATGCACTTTGCGGTTCATGCTGTCTTGCATGTCGAGCATGGTAATAAATCGTTGCAACATCGGTTTTTGACCTTTTCAAAGAAGCAGGAAAGTCGAGCATGGTAATTCATGGAGGCCGGCACTGTCATGCCAAGCGGCATGAACGTGAAACAGCCCCATCGTGGAACATTTATTATCCACAAAATCTGTTGATAACTTCGTGGACAACCTTCTCTCCGCAAGCTGCCGCCAGCAAAGGCTGGGCACTCTTGGCAATTGAATGATTTTTGATCATTGTATATAAGTTAATATTTATCATATAGTTACACTGCAATTATGATAGTTAACTTTTCGAAGTTACGCTATCCGCCGCTTTTTAATGTAGCGCACAAAGAGTGTGCATAAGTCACCGCCACGGCACGCCCATCAGGTGCCCGATAAAAATCAGTCACTTAGCCGAAAAGCGCCCATCAAGACCCCTGAACAGAGCGCCCGGCGACTGCTATAGTAACGGACTCGGATAAGGCACTTCATGCACACAGAGCTCGCCACACCTCGACTCATTTGCCTATTGGGCATGCACCGCAGCGGCACCAGTTATCTGGCCGGCGCGCTATCGGATGCCGGACTCTTTCTGGGTGACCGCAACCAAACCGGCAGCCCGTTCAATGCCAAAGGCAATCAAGAGAATCAACGCATCGTGATTTTTCACGAAACCGTACTCAAGGCGGCGGGTGGTAGCTGGGACGCGCCACCGGATCGCATCCGCTGGGAGACACGCCATCGTGAGCGCGCCATGCAATTGGCTGCGGCATACCCCGCCGACCGACTGTGCGGTTTCAAAGATCCACGCACCCTGCTCCATTGGCACGAGTGGCAAACACTGCCGATTCATTGGCAGCCGGTTGGCATCTTCCGGCATCCACAGGCTTGCGCCGCCAGTTTGCAAACACGCGACGGCATGCCCGCGTCAAAAGCCATTGCCCTATGGCACACCTACAATCAGCACTTGCTGACCGCTTGGCAGGCGCATCCATTCCCATTGGTCGATTTTGATCAGCCCGCCATCGCCTTGCAGCACGACGTACAACGCGTCGCCAATTGGCTTGGGCTTAGTGCGACAAGCAAGATAGCGTTTTTCGAGCCGGCCTTACGTCACACCACAACCCGCACAGATACCCGCACCGACACAGCGGCTGAGCGCTTGCATCGACAGCTTCAGGACGCAGCGGAGTCTTTCTGGACGCTGCCAGAAGCCACAACCGACAGCAACTGAGCCGAACCGGCACCACAAGCGATGATGGTGCGGAAAGCGGAATCAACCGGCACGTTCGGCAACACGTCAAAATGGTCTGCCGGCATGTGCAAAATCAAGCCCGTGGTGGGATTGGGCCCGGTTGGCAAAAACACCGTGGCCCCGCCATCGTCATGCCAACTCGTCACAATACCCGTCAAAGAAACCCCCTGACCTCGGCCGGAAGGCCATACTCTCACGACCTTGCCTTGGGCAAACGGCGACTGCTTGGAGTCTCCAAACAACTGCTGGACAATCTCGCGCACCATCCGGTAACCCGGTGCGACTTTTTGCATGCGGTCATCAAACTGTGCATGCAGCCAGGCCCCCAGGCGTGTCATCACCAAGCTGCCGACGATAAAGCAGACCATGATGACCCCCACGACAACCAAGCCATACCCCACCCAGGGCATCAAACCCAGTTCTTGAGCCACCCATAACGCCAGCGGGGACAAAAACCCCATCAGGGTGCCCAGCACCCACCAAGCGAACAGCATGAGAATAAATAAAGGCAACAGCACTAACAGGCCGCCAGCGACGGCCTTACGGAGAAATGCTTTCATGAAGGGTAATCCTGCCTGGTCATCACTGCCGCGACATCGCGGACTGCGCGAGATAAGTATTCATCTTAGCTTGCAAAGACTCAACATTGACCGGCTTCAATAAATAATCATTCATCCCGCTTTCAAGGCAACGCTGCAGGTATTCCGGTAATACGTGTGCTGTCAGTGCCACGATGGGTATCGGAGGAAGATCTTGCTTCAACTCCCACTGACGAATGCGCTCTGTCGCCTCGTAGCCATCCAGCTCCGGCATTTCACAATCCATCAAAATCATACCGACAGGCCGCCAGTGCGCACCCGGCTTCATGCACGTCATATACGCCTCTACGACCAAGGCCCCGTTTTTCACCACGGTAACCTCATGCCCCAAGCGCTCCAACATGCCGCGAATAACCATTTGGTTCACATCATTGTCTTCGGCCACCAAAATATGGGATTTTGCGGCACTGGCCTTGACCGTCGAAGCCTCCAAAGCCATGTGTTTCGGGTCGTGAACACTGGAACCCAATAATCGGGCGTAAGCCTCCCACAGCATCCACGGCGATACCGGCTTTTCAACCACCAGCGACAACCCATTGGCACGCAAATCCGCACGACTGGGCAAGTCGATTGTCGAGGTCAGTAACAATTTAGGTGTTTTGGCCAAACGCTCGTTCTGGCTAAGGCGGCGGGCCAACTCCAGGCCATCCATGCCGGGCATATGCAAGTCAATGGACATCAAATCAAACGGGCGATTATTGGCCAAAGCGTCCATGGCCTCTTGTTCTGCTTTGACACCGGAGTGTGCAACCACGACCTGCACGCCCCACTCACGTGCATAGCGCTGCACCAATGCGGTGAAACTCTCGCAATCGTCAACCACCAGTAAACGCTTGCCTTTCAAAACAACATCCGGCGGCAACGACGGTTCCGTTTGCGCTTTTGCAGCAGGCAAACGCATCACCGCCCAGAACGTAGAGCCTTCATGCAATCGACTGTCGACCCCCACGCTACCGCCCATCAAGGCAGTCAACTCTTTACAAATCGCCAACCCAAGGCCTGTGCCGCCATAACGCCGGGAGGTGGAACTATCAACCTGCGTGAAAAAATCAAACAAATGAGCCGACTTCTCTTTTTCAATACCGATGCCGGTGTCACACACCTCGAGGCGTACCAAATCAGGCGCACTGACATCCGGAAGCAGACGAATCATCACTTCGCCTTTTTCAGTGAATTTGATGGCATTGCCCAGCATATTGATTAAAATTTGGCGCAGCCGATTAGGATCGCCCGTCACCCAGCGCGGGCAGGCAGGATCCATATCGAAAATCAAATCCAGACCCTTTTCATCAGCCTGCACTTTAAAAATAGCCGTGGTATCGAGTGCCAGCCGCTCGAGATTAAAATCAATCGACTCCAGCGTCATTTTGCCCGCTTCAATCTTGGAGTAATCCAGAATGTCGTTGATCACGGTCAGCAGCGCGGTGCCGGATGAGAAAATCACGTCGCTGTAATGGCGTTGCGTTTTATCCATCCGGGTTTCGCGCAACAACGACGCCATGCCCAGCATGCCATTGAGTGGTGTACGAATTTCATGACTCATTTTGGCCAGAAATTCACTTTTCGCACGATTTTCTACCCGTGCCTTCTGGGAGCGATCCCGCAGCTCCCGCATGCGGTCTGCCAATGCAATCGCCAGCAAGGTGATCGTCAACGCAAACGCCCATTGCATCAACGGCGACACCGGGTCATACCACGTTTGATTCCAGACACGCCGAGCGACTTCATAGCTGGCGTATGCCATAAAGGGAAGCCAGGCAATAAAAAAGTGCAATCCTTCTTTGTAACCCGCCAACCATTGACGGAAGGATGCCAGCCAGACGATCACCACCAAGGACAGGATCAAGCTGACACCAAGGCGAACCACCCAAAACAACACCGATTCAAGAAACACCACATACAGCGCCGCCAGCAACAACAGGCAGATCGCATTCCATAAAACGATACGGTTCACCAACGGTTGGCGCATATTGAGATTCAAAAACTGGGCTGAAAAAAGCCCGAAAAAGCCCAACATGACCAAACTCAGGGTCAGCGTGGCGCGCTGTTCCCACCAAGGCCATTCCGGCCATAGAAACCAGAACCCCAAGCCCTGATGCGAAAAAAGCATCAGCAAGGCCACTGACAGCCAAGCGATGTAATACCAATAGGTTAACTCGCGCGTAATCAATGCAATAAAGAAGTGATACAGCACCATGACCGCCAGCACGCCGATAAAAAACCAGCTAACGGCCAACTCTGGCATCATCTTATCCAGTCGTGCCTGCTGGTCCCAGAGCAGCGTTCGCTCAACCAGTAAACGCGAATGCCCTTTCACACGCATCACAACCGTGGCCATCTCGGCCGCAGGCACTTCAATCGGCATCAACAGGCGGCTGTATGGGACCGGGCGCGCCGAAAAAGGCTTGTTGGAGCCCAACTCGTAATAGGCTTGCAGCTCGCCCTGCGCGTAGACAAACCACTCCAGCCCCTGAATATCCGGTGCGGCCAATTCAGCATAAAGATGTCGAGTGCGCTCGGCGCTTTCATTTAGAACGGAAAAGACAAACCACTGACTTTCGTAGGAAAAGTCAGGTGCCAGCTTGCCATCGCGACGATACCAAGCACCACCGGCAATGGCCTCGGCCAGCAGCTTCGGGTCTTGGGAGTCCGCGTCCTGGACAATCACCTGTTGAAGATACGGCGTTAATAGCTCGCCTTCCAAGCCACCGGGGATAGGCGCTGCCACCAGAACATCGGCAGCCATACTCGGCAGGCAAAGAAACAGGCCCAAGGCTGTTGACGCGATTGCACGCGCCACAACACGACCTAGCCAATGCCTGACAACTGACCGCATTAAGGACTCCCGGTAGGACAGCACCCATGCATCACGCACGGGCACTCATCATCAGGCTAAAAAATACCACGCAGCGGCGCCGATAAGCACCACAGCAGCGACAATGCCTACGATCAGCATGACGGGCAATCCGGCATCACTGGCCGGGCTTGCTTCGACCGCCTTCTCTACCACTTGCCGGGGCTGAGGCTTACCCGTTGCGGGACGCGCCGCCTTGGGAGCCGCTTTTTTCTGTGCTTTAGCCTGCTGTTGAATAGCCGCCAGATCAATTGCCGGCCGAACCACGGTTTTATTGATGTCTTCTTTAGGGCCATCCACCACGAACGCCAACATATCAAAACGCACTTTATCGCCCGCTTTGAGGCGGGTTTCTTCCTTCACTTGGCGGTCATTCACAAACGTGCCGTTCGACGAGTCCAGATCACGCACCGACAGATTACCGCCGGTTTCTTTCAATTCGGCATGCTTGCGTGACATCCGGTCATAGGCAATGCTGATATCACAATCGGCCGCGCGGCCAATCACCATCGTGCCTTTAATGGGCCAACGCTTGTTATTCATGCCGCTTTGCTGAGCGATCAATGCCCAGCCGCCCGACCCGGCCGGCTTGGCAGCCGGCTTGGCCGGTGCTTTTTGCTGACGGGGATCCAGCACCAGCAGTTCAACGCTACCGATACGGATTTTATCTCCCAGCTTAATGGGCGTGGCTCCGGCAATCCGGTTGCCATTAATCTGGCAACTGTGCCCCCCCAGGGGTTCGAGCCTCAAACTATCGCCTTGCACATGGATTTCGGCATGGAAGTCGCCAATATCCGAGCCTGCCATGACCAAATCATTTTTACGATCCGCGCCCAACTTCTGCTTGGGCTCAATCAACCAGACCCCTTTTTGGGACCCATCGGTGTACTGCAATTTCAACATGATCTATTCCCTGGAGTTGTTATGGCCCCGCATCCACGGGTTTTTATGGCAGGGTGTTGCTTAATGAAAATAGCGGTTTTGTATCAACTTGTCTATATTCACAGCCTTAAATAGCTGGCCATGAAAACCCCTTCTTCATGGTTTCGCCGTTGTCAGGCTTCGTCTATGATGTAAGCATTCCGGCGCGCCACTTCGTTGTGGCGATATAATCACAAAAAAGCCCAAGGAACCGGTGATCGCATGACCCCCCTGAAATACGGTGCTGCAACCGATGTTGGCCTCATCAGGGACAATAACGAAGACGCCTTTCTGGCGCGCCCCGATATTGGCCTTTGGGTTGTCGCCGATGGCATGGGAGGCCATGAGGCCGGTGAAGAAGCCAGCCGCATTACCAAGGAATACATCGAACGCGCCATTCTCAACGGCAGCAGTTTGCGGCTTGCCATTGCCGAGTCACATCATGAAGTCATGCGACAGGCCGTGTTACACCCGGAGAAAGCCGGCATGGGCACCACCGTCGTCGCCCTGCGCACCCACGGGTTGGAGTATGAAATTGAATGGGTCGGCGACAGCCGGGCTTATTTATGGACGGGCACCGATCTTTATCGCATGAGCCGCGATCATTCACTGGTACAGTCCATGGTCGACAGCGGCGTTTTGACTGAAGCCGAAGCGGTGAATCACCCGCAAAAAAATGTCATCGTGCAATCGATTGGCGTCGCCACACTGGCCGACGTCAAAGTCGATCAGATATCCGGCGTCTGGGAGCCCGGTCACCGGATTTTGCTCTGCAGTGACGGCCTGACCGACTTGGTCAGCGAACAAACCATTGCCGACATCCTCTCGCAAGAAGGCGATGAACAAACTCTGGTCAACCGCCTGTTGCAAGCAGCGCTGGATCGCGGCGGCAATGATAATGTCACCGTGCAAGTCATCTCGGCGCCCGAATCGATATCGCAATTGGGCAAGATACAACGCGTGTTGTTGAACTCGCCACTGGCTCCGCTGGTTCATCACTTCAAAGACCGCCAGCGGGCATTAATTCTCGGCAGCGTTTTGCTAGCAGTAGCATGCGCCATCCTGATTTTTCGGTAACCCCTATGGCCATTCCCGGATACAAAGTTCTACGCAAAATCAATGAAGGCGGCATGGCAACGGTCTATCTCGCCATTCAATTGAGTGTTGGGCGTGAAGTTGCCTTGAAAATCATGTCGCCCGAACTCTCGGAAGACCCCAAGTACAGCAATTTGTTTTATAAAGAAGCGAATATCGTTGGCACCTTGTCACACCCCAATATCGTGTCCATTTTTGATGTGGGCAAGAATGAAGGCAAAAACTACATTGCCATGGACTTCTTGCCGGGCGCTTCATTTAAAGAACGCATCGGCAACGGACTCAGCATTTCCGAGGTGCTGCGCCTGACCAAAGAAATGGCCTCGGCACTTGATCACATGCATGACCGCGGTTATGTCCATCTGGACCTCAAACCGGACAACATTTTATTCCGCAAAGATGGCGCTGCCGTACTGCTCGACTTCGGCATTGCCATGACCATTGCCGCCGCACAAAAAGCGAACAGCTCGGGCTCGGTGGCCGGCACACCGCAATACATGAGCCCCGAACAGGCACAAGGCAAACCACTGGATGGTCGCAGCGATATTTACAGCTTAGGCATCATGTTCTACGAGATGCTCAGCGGGCAACCTCCTTACAACGGTGCCGATGCCGTACAAATTGCCGTCAAACACATGACAGCTCCCCTGCCCAGCCTGCCGGCGCAATACAAAATGTTTCAGCCGCTGCTCAATAAGATGCTGGCCAAGAAAGCCGACGAGCGATTCCGTCGCGGCGCCGATATTATTCAAGCCATCAATGCCTTGGAAGGCGGTGTGGGCAGCGGCCAGCAAATGCTGCTGGAACCCACACAACCCACGGCATTGCAGGCATTTTCTTTGGTGCGGGCACTGATTTCTGCGTTGGGTGCCTTGCTAGGACTTTTACTCAAACGCTTCTTTGGTCACTTTGAAGTGCTGCTGCGCTTGCGTTTTTCTGGCAAGCATGGACTGGTGTTGAAATCGAAAGAAACCGACCCTCTGGAGCAAAGCCCTGCCGAGCTCAAAGCCAACAAACAGCGCGACACCACGACCACCGAGTTTTCAGGCGAAAGCCTGGAAGCCGCACTGGCCAATCAGCGTGCAAAACGTCTGGCACCACCGGCTGTGATGTATGTTTTACTGCTGCTTATTGTCGGCGGCGTGGGTGCCGGCATGTACTTCAAAACAGACAGCGCACCGGCCATTGCACAACCAGCGACCGCCCAAAAGCCGACAACCCCCATCAAAACAGCCAAGCCTGCGCCGGCGACCGCCGACACTGTACACACTGCCCCTATCGCTGCACCGGTCGAGCCCGTCGCAGTCCAGCGCACCGAATTCCTGCTCGTGGTGAACCCGGTTCCCGTAGATGCCCGCGTGCACATCGTTGAACTACTGCGTGATCACGTGCCCGAAAAAGCACTGCCGCCAGGCAAATACACGCTGGAAATCAGCCACCCCGACTACTGGCCGCAAAAACAAGTGGTGACGATCACCGATCACGACATTGATGTCGGCGCCATCCTGAAACCCCGCCAGCGCGACTACAAGGTGGGCGATGTCTTCAGTGACGAGATTCCCGAGATTGGCCAGGGGCCCTCAATGATTGTGCTGCCTGCCGGCGAATTCACCATGGGGGACAGCAGCGGTAAAACACCCGGGGCAGCGCCGGCCCACAAAGTAGTGATTGCCAAGCCTTTTGCGATCGGCCGTTACGAAGTGACGTGGGTGGAATTTCGCCAATTCATGGATGCCGAAAAAGCCGAACGTGCCCCAGGCATTGGTGGTCAGACCGACAACCACCCGGTCACCGGCATTAGCTGGGACGATGCACAGGCCTATGTTGAATGGCTGAGCAAAAAAACCGGCAAACCGTATCGGTTACCAACCGAAGCCGAATGGGAATACGCTGCACGCGCAGGAACCGACACGCCTTACTGGTGGGGCACTGCTGCCAAAGAGCAAGCCAATTGCCGTCGTGGTTGCACCACCACGTGGAGCAACACGTCACTGTTTAGCTCAACACAGGTCGGCAGCTACAAAGCCAACGCCTTTGGTTTGTACGATACTGCCGGCAATGCCGCCGAGTGGATCGAAGATTGCTATCAAGACTCCTATGCCGACGCACCAACCGATGGCAGCGCAGTCAAAGGCGACGAGCACTGCTACCATCGCGTCGTTCGTGGCGGTTCATTCAATGACCCCGACAGCAAACTCTACAGCCGCAGTCGCGAAAAAGGTTTTGCACAGATTCGAAAATCTGAAAACGGCTTCCGCGTTGCGCTCGATTTACAGTGACCCGGCGCGCCGATCGCGCGCCGCAAGGTAACTGTAAACCACTGGTACGACATACAACGTAAACAACGTGCCTATCGCCATACCGGATGCAATCACCCAGCCGATGCCTTGGCGCGACACGGCGCCGGGACCACTCGCCAGCATCAAAGGCAACACGCCAAACACCATCGCCGCCGTCGTCATCAAAATGGGCCGCAGCCGAATAGCCGCCGCCTGCTCAACCGCGGCTTTTGCATCCAAGCCCTGCTCTCGCAAACGATTGGCAAAATCCACGATCAAGATACCGTGTTTACTGATCAATCCAATCAATGTCACCAAGCCAATCTGGGTATAGATATTCAAGGTTGCGACACCCAGGGCCATCGGGATCAATGCACCGCAAATGGACATGGGCACACTGATCAACACAACCACCGGATCAATAAAACTCTCGAACTGCGCTGCCAATACGAGATAAATCAATACGAAGCTGAACACAAACGTCATGGTCAGCGCTCCGCCCTCTTTTATAAATTGCCGAGACTCGCCCATATAATCATGACTGAAATCCTGAGGAAGCAACTCTTGTGACTTTGCTTCCATAAAGCTAATAATTTCTCCCATGGTCACGCCCGGGGCAGGCAATCCACCAATATAGGTGGCGTTCAATTGCTGGAACTGCGACAACTTGTTAGGAGCCGAAACAACCTGCCAACTGACCACGGCAGACAGCGGCGCCATCGCACCACTGCTCGTGGGCACCTGATAACGCTCGAGCACTTGCGGGTTATCCCGAAGCGGCTGCTCAAGTTGGGGGATAACCTTGTAACTGTAACTGCTGTATGCAAAACGACCGAGCTGCCCTTCGCCCAAAAAAAATGACAGGGCATGACCGATAGACTCCATTGAAATGCCCATTTCGGCAGCCTTCTCACGATCAATCATTAATTGGAGTCGTGGCTTATCAAACTCCAGATCAGTGGCCGCATAAATAAAGAGACCGCTTGCCAGCATTTCTTTCAGCATAGTCTGGGCAACTTGATACACCATTTCATCCGATGCCGTCGACATCAATGCAAATTGCAGTGGCAGACCACTGGTCGCACCGGGGATGCCCGGCAAATTGAATGACGTAATGCGGAGCCCCGCGACCCCTCCTAGCTTGGCCTGCAGATCTTGCTGCACTTGCTTCTGGCTCCGGATTCGCTCTGACCAATCTTTTAGTATCACCAAAGAAAGGAACGTATTCGGACCGTTATAGCCGCTCATAATAAAACTCTTGCCGTGCTCGGGAAGCGACGAGTAAATACCTCCAATTTGATCATTATAGGCCGAGGTAAAATCAATATTGGTCGACAACGGTCCCGTACCGGTCACAAAAATAACGCCATAATCTTCAGTCGGCGCCAGTTCACGTGGAATTTCTCGATACAAAAAATACAATGACCCGATCACGGTAAATACCAACAACAACCAAGGCGTGCGGTTATTGAGTGCCGCACGCAGGGAGCTTCGATACCGCAACTTCAGCCGATCCAGAAAAGCATCAACTTTTGAAAACCATCCGGACGCCCCTGCATGAGATTGCAATAATCGGGCGCACATCATGGGCGACAAGGTAAGCGCCACGACACCCGACACAATAACCGCACCCGCCAAGGTAAAGGCAAACTCAGTGAACAACTTGCCGGTCACGCCTTCAACAAAACCAATAGGACCGTATACAGCCGCTAAGGTCAGCGTCATCACGATCACCGGGAATGCGATTTCCCGTGCGCCTTTAATGGCGGCCGAAAAGGGATCATCCCCCTCTTCGATGTGGCGTTGGATATTTTCAACCACAACAATAGCATCATCCACGACCAAGCCGATCGCCAACACCATCGCCAATAACGTCAACAAATTGACCGAGAATCCCAGCATCAGCATCACCATCAAAACCCCGACCAATGACAGCGGGATGGTGACCACGGGTATGATCACAGAACGGAAGCTACCCAAGAAAAAATAGATGACGATGATGACAATCAAGCTGGCCTCGACAATCGTCTTGGCAACCTCATGAATGGATCGTTCAATAGCAATCGTCGTATCGAAAACAATATCTTGATTCAACGATGGCGGTAGCTGACGCTGAATGCGCGGCAATGCTTCGCGCACATTAGCTGCCACCTCCAGCGGATTGGCACCCGCAGCTGCGGATATCTTGATAAAAATCGCTGTCTCGCCATTGAACCGGATGCGTGAATCGTAATTCTCGGATCCCAGCTCAACGCGTGCCACATCACGAACACGAACCAATGCACCATCGTGAGAACGAATCACGATATTTTCAAAACCTTCGGCTGACTCCAGGCTGGTTGATGCCGACACATTGAACAAGACATAATCGCCGCGAACTTGTCCTGCGGCACTCTGGAAATTATTTTTCTGAAGCGCTTTCGAAACATCGTCAGCACTCACATTAAAAGCCGCCATGCGATCGCTATCGAGCCATATGCGCATAGCAAACGTTTTCTTGCCGCGAATTTCAGCACGACCCACCCCGGGCAATGTACTGAGTATGGGCTCGACGGCCTTGCTCAAATAATCGGTTATCTGCTCCTCCGACATCTGGTCACTATAAAACCCGATGTACTGCAGAATATCGCTACCCACATTGATTTGCTTTTCAACAATCGGGTCTTCCGCGTCGCGTGGCAGCTCGCCGCGCATCTTATTGACTTTGCCAATCACTTCCTGCATGACAATATTCACATCATGCTCGGGATCCACATACGCCAAAATCGTTGATTTACCCTCATCACTCACCGCAGTGATGTACTCAATACCTTCGGCCGTTGCAATAACGTGCTGAAGTGGCGTGGTGATAAATCCTTTGACTAATTCGGCATCGGCCCCCGGATAGATCGTCGTTACACTCACGACATCATTTGTAATTTCCGGATACTGGCGAACTTGTAAAATATCGAATGCTTTGAGACCAATCAGCAATAACGTCAAGCTGACCACCATGGCAAGCACCGGGCGGCGAATGAATACGTCGGTAAAATGCATTATCTAGCGCCCTTCCAAACCAACGTGATTATCAATAATAACTGCGGTGCCATTGGAGAGTTTGATTTGCCCGGCCGTCACCACTTTATCGCCGGCAACAAGCCCTGAAGCAATCGCAACCCGACTGCCTTGGCGCATACCCGGTTCCACATAACTCCGTTCAACCGTGTGTTGTACCGCACCGTCTTCGCCGTTCGTTTCGTGAATAAGAAACACCGAGTTACCGTAAAGACTGTAGGTGATGGCCGTTTGAGGCACTGTAATAACCGCGACATCGCGCTCCAACACCACATCGATATTGGCAAACATACCCGGCAATAATTCGGCATCCACTGCTGACACATCCGCCCGCACAAGGATGCTGCGCGTATTATCATCCACTTTGACATTGATGCCGCTGACCGTGGCATCAAACACACGCCCGGGATAACTGTCGGTCACAAAGTGAACACTCTGACCCAAAGTCAATTGCTGGAAGTAGCGCTCCGGTAGTGAAAATTCAAGATACAACGCATCCGTTGACTGAAAAGTCACCAAGGCATCGCCATCACTGACATACTGACCCACCTTGACCAAAGCCATGCCCACACGGCCATCAAACGGTGCTCGAATATGCATTTTGTCGATCAGCGCACGCGTCCGCTCCACTTGCGCTTGCGCATCCTTCAGACGCGCTTCGACGGTATCAAAATCAGTTTTCGAGATGGCTCGGCTGCTGATCAACCGTTTATCGCGATCGAAATTGATTTCCGCCAGCCGTAACTGGGCTTCCAGGCTTTTTAAATTGGCTTGTTCAACACGATCATCCAGCTCAACCAAAATCGCACCTTTGGCAACGACATCGCCAGCATGAAACGCAATATTGCGCACCACCCCTTTCACTTCGGCACTCAAATCAGCGCCTTGTTGCGCCTGTAACGTACCGACAGCACTGACCGTGCGTTCCCATGAATCCACCACAGCGGCATCCGCCGAGACCGTGACCGGAGGGCGGACATACGATGCCATCATTTTTCCTATGAAGACCTTCTTGCCATAAATAGCGCCAAAGATCAGACCAAAAATGACCACCAATGCCACTATCATCCGCAGCAGTGCTTTATTCATGAGCCAACCTCTTATGACAGGGCATGCATTTTAGCTTGCCGCCATGCAAGCGGCGTATTAAATCTTGGTTATGGCACCTCACAGATGCTCGGCAACCCAGGCCAAAACATCGTCGTGATGGGTTTTGGTATTCACTTTCGCCATCACGTGCTTCAAGCGCCCATCTTTACCAATAATGAAGCTGGATCGGAGGATACCGTCAAACTCACGACCCATGAATTTTTTCGGCCCCCAGGCACCGTAGCGATCCGCCACGGCATGATCTTCATCCGATAGCAGGGTGAAATTAAGAGCATCCCGTTCGACAAACTTTTGCAGTCGTTTGACCGGGTCCGGGCTCACGCCCAATACCGCCAGGTCGGCACGTGCCAAGGCTTTGCGGGCATCACGCAACGCACACGCCTGCACGGTACAGCCCGGCGTCATGGCCTTGGGATAGAAGTACAGCAATACGTGTTGCTTGCCTTTGAAATCCTTTAACGCGACTTTATTGCCATTGGCATCCAATAAACTGAAAGCCGGTGCCATATTGCCAATTTTAGGGTGCGCCATTGTCTGTCTCCTGTTTTGCCCATTCACCGTGGCAGCTGCGTGCCGCTGGGCTATTATAGGCACATGGACTCAGCCTCCCCAGCCTTCTCAACCCGCGTACGCCAACTCTGTCAGGCAGGCTATACGCTACTTGATCAAAATCAGCCCGATGCGGCATTGCGGCAGTTTTATCAAGCCTGGACCTTGATTCCCCTGCCACAAACCGATCACGAAGAAAGTGGCTGGGTGCTGACGGCTATTGGCGATGCCTACCTCGGCAGTCAACGCTACCCACTGGCGATCGAAGCCCTGCGCTCGGCCAGCTGCTGCCACAAGGCGACGGAGAATCCCGTGATCCGGCTCAAGTTGGGCCAGGCGTTGTATGAAGACGGCGACACCGCACAGGCGGCACTGGAGTTGACGCGCGCGCTGCGACTCGGCGGTGAAAAGATTTTTAACGGACAAGCGGCGAAGTATCTGACCTTGGCCAAGTTATCGAATCGACAGGTCTAGCGACGCCCGCCCATTGCCTGAAACGGATAAACGCCCTGCTGGCGATCCATAAAAAAACGCTGCAATGTGGTTCGCACAATAGGAAATGCCAATTCGTCCCACGGAATTTCGGCCTCAGTAAACAAACGGGCATCGAGTGATTCAACCCCCGCCGAGAACCGCCCTTCCCTCACCTCGCCACGATAAAACAGATAGATCTGACTGATGTGCGGAAGATCGTACAAACAATACAGCTCCGGATGATCAATGTCAGCGCAGGCCTCTTCCCGGGTTTCGCGCAAAGCCCCTTCCAGGGTGCTTTCATTTAACTCCATAAAGCCGGCCGGCAATGTCCAGAATCCGTGCCGCGGCTCAATGGCCCGACGGCAGAGCAGCACCTTGTCTTCCCAGACGGGCAAACAACCCACCACCATTTTGGGGTTTTGGTAATGAATGTGTTCGCAGCCGTTGCATACATGCCGCTCACGATTATCGCCGGCCGGTATACGCTTCGATACTGCATCACCACAAATAGAGCAAAACTTCATGACTCACTTAAGCTCGCGATAACGGCCCGAGAAAAACACCAAGGGTTTGCGATCTGGCAGGCTGTGCATTTCTTCGACCTCGCCCACCAGAATAATATGGTCACCGCCATCGTGGCGGTCGGTAATCCGGCATTCAAAAGTCGCCATACAACCTTTGAGAACGGGGGTGCCCGAGCGCCCCAGCCGGTAACCTCCCGTCGGCAAATCGTGCTCGCCTTTTTTGGCGAATGCATTCGATACGTCCATTTGGTCGTGCTGCAAAATGTTCACGCCATAATGCGATGCCTGATCAAACGCAGCCGCACATTCGGAGTTTTTCTGCAGACTCCACAGCACCAAAGGCGGATCCAGCGACAATGCCGAAAAAGAATTGACCGTCATGCCAAATGGCTTGCCCCCCTTCGGCACTGCGGTAATGATGGTCACGCCGGTAGCAAATTGGCCCAGGGCATTACGTAAGGCGCGGCTATCAATGGTCATGCTGTATCTCCTTCGGTATTTTCGGATGGGTTCCATTTTTCGCGGGCAAGGGTATCGCTCTGACGAGCGCTGACCCAGACACCCCCTTGATCGGTATGTTCTTTTTTCCAGAACGGTGCGTCGGTTTTCAAGCAATCCATTATAAAGCGACAGGCATCGAATGCAGCATCCCGATGACGGCTGGCCACCCCGACAAATACAATCGACTCCCCCGGCGACATCAACCCGACCCGGTGCCACACGATGGCCGCTTGCAATGGCCATCGACGCTCACAGTCATCCACAATCCGGTGTAACGCAGCCTCGGTCATCCCCGGATAATGCTCGAGCTCCAACCCGGAGACACCGGCTTGCTCGCCACGGCCACTGACCACGCCAGTGAACGTTGCCACCGCACCGACATCCCCGCACGCACTTTGCAATAACGCTCGCAGATCGCCTTCATCCAAAGGCAAGGTTGTCACGGCCACATCGCGCCGCATATCAACCCCCGGTGACCGGCGGAAAAAACGCCAGTTCATCGCCGTCGTGCACGATGCAATCACGTGACACAATGACCTGATTCAAAGCGCAACGAACATCCGCTTGCTGCAACACCGCCCAGGCGTCACCGTGCTCGGCAACCCAGCCATCGACCAATGCGGCAATGGTTTGTCCATCGGCCATCACCTGCCAAGCACTGCGGCCCAGCTGCTCACGAATGCGGGCAAAAAACAATACGTCTACCGTCATCTTAATCGCGCCGCCAAACGCCGCTGGCACCACCGGACTTCTCAAGCAGCTGCACACCTTCAATGATCATGCCGCGATCCACTGCCTTGCACATATCGTAAATGGTGAGTGCTGCAACCGATGCCGCGGTCAACGCTTCCATTTCGACGCCGGTTTTACCGTCCAATACACAACGGGTACGTACAATGACTTGCGAATGTTGCTGATCCAGCACGATATCCACATCGACGGTCGACAGCATCAGCGGATGGCATAGCGGGATTAAATCAGCGCACCGCTTGGCAGCCTGAATACCGGCAATGCGCGCCGTTGCCAACACGTCGCCTTTTTTGAAACCGTTGCCGGCGATTAATGCCAATGTCTGCGGCTGCATACAGACCCGGGCTTCAGCGACCGCCTCGCGGCGCGTGATCGCTTTATGGCCCACATCCACCATGCTGACAGCACCTTCATCATCGACATGCGTCAAACGGCTCATAACAACCCCCCCCTGCTTTCAGTGGCCAGTGTGCGCGGTCAACGGGGGTTTTTCAAACCATCAGGCTGATGTCATCGGGCTGATGCTGGCCGGTTGCCCGCTCCATCAGGTCCGCGGCAATCGAACGGTACTGATACACACCCTGTTCATTCCGTGTGCGCTCGATGCGAGCCCGCTCCATCAACAAATGCAAGTGCGACAAACACTCACCAATGGCCATGGTAATCACACCGTCACCCAACTCACGGCTGAACATGACCGGCAGCAAATCAAGAACCCCCTTGGGTTCTACGCAGGCCTCTTCCAAGGCCAGCATGCGTTCTTCATGGTGATCCATCAGTTGCTGCAAGCGGCCGTGCAAGCCGGTAAAGGGCAAGTTGTGCGCAGGGCATACCAGCGTGTCGGCGGGCAATGCCATAAGCCGTTGGTGCGAGGCCAGCCATGATTTCAGTGGGTTGGCATCCGGTTCGGTGGCCATCACGCTGACATTGGAACTAATGCCTGCAATCACCTGATCACCCGACAACAGCAGCCCTAATGCTTCGCTATACAAACACGCATGTTCTGGCGAATGCCCGCTGCCCACCACAACCTGCCAACGGTGCTGACCGAGTTGCAGTGTTTGACCGTCTTGCAAGCGCTGATACGAACCCGGCAACGGTGAAATCATCGCACCGAAGCCGCGCATACGGCGTTTGAGGGTATCGATAAAGGCATCGTCCATGCCAATCCCGTGGAAGAAATCTTTTGTTGCCCACGATACCTCGGCGGGCGGCGCACTATAGCAACGCGCCGCAAAATATTCGGCCTGACTCATCATTAACGGCACACGAAACCGCTCGCACAACCAGCCTGCCAAACCAACATGATCCGGATGCATGTGCGTCGCCACCACACCCAACACCGGCAAACCTTTCATGAATTCGGCAAACACCCGCTCCCAGACTTCGCGCGAGGCATCCAATCCCATACCGGTATCCACCACATACCAGCCACCGTCGGCTTCAAGTAAATACAGATTGATGTGATCGAGAGCCAAGGGCAAACCCATGCGCAACCAATAGATACCCTCGGCTATTGCCAACGGCTGCCCAATCGGAGGAGGCTCGGCAAACGGGAAAGTTAATCCATCAGTCATCGTGCTGACCGGCCGCATCGCGCGCCGCAATATAACCAAAGGTCATGGCCGGCCCAATCGTGGCACCGGCACCGGGATAACTATTGCCCATCACCGCACCCGAGCAATTGCCCGTTGCATACAAACCGGGAATAACGTCACCCTGTTCGTTGAGTACGCGTGCACGCGCATCGCACTTCAACCCGCCCTTGGTGCCCAGATCACCCGGGTAAATCGTAATGGCATAAAAGGGCGGCTCCATGATCGGCGCCAATGTCGGGTTGGGCTTGATGTTGGCATCGCTGTAATAGCGGTCTTGCAGCGTTTCGCCGCGATGAAAATCTTCATCCACACCGGACACTGCAAATCGGTTAAAGCGTGCGATTTCGGACTCCAGACCTTCGGCATCGACACCGATCTTGCCGGCCAAATGCCGCAACGTTTCGCCTTTCTGCAAAAAGCCCGATTCAAAATACGCTTTGGGGACGCGTTCATCGGGCATCATTTTGCTGGGCAATATCCGGCCATTGCCCAAGGTGTACTCGCGACGATACCGTGCATCCAGCACCATAAAACAGGGAATGCTCGGCGCTTGCTGATCATTCGCCGCGTACTGCCCTTTCACCACGTCTTCATACGGTGCAGCTTCGTTCACAAAGCGCCGACCGGCCTTGTTGACAAAAATACAACCGGGCATCGATTTACCCACAATCAAGGCTTCCGGGCTGCCATCCGGCAACAGGTAGGTGGGCGTCCACCAGGCACACGACATGAATTCCAGTGCTGCACCAACAGACTGCCCTAAACGAATGCCATCGCCTTGATCGTGCGGGTTCGCATTGCTCCAATCACCGCCGATTGGTGCTTGCTGATAATGCTGACGCATGCTGGCATTGCGGGCAAAGCCGCCTGCGGCCAACATCACGCCCTTGCGAGCCTCGATGCGCACACGCTGACCATCACGCTCGGCCACCACGCCCGTTACGCGCCCGTTTTCCATCACCAGTTCTTGCAGGGATGTTTTCATCGAAATCGGCACGCGACGATCCAGCAGCGAAGCCCTCAAACTACCGATCAAGCCTTGGCCCAGCGTCATCCGTGCATCCGGCTTGCCCGCCAATCGATACGGCACATCCAGGTAATACAGGCACAGACGCTTCAAGATGATTAATGTGCGATTCAGCGCCGAGGCCATTACGTGATGCGCTTCAACGGCAGTCAACATAAACCGCTTTAATACGCGTTCACCTGGAATCGCACGAATGAAATTTTGTTCGTCACCCAATGCCCGGCGGCTAATCGGTGCGGGGTCTAGCGAACGACCACCCGGCTTGCCACCCGGCAGCTCGGCATAATAATCGGCGTATTGCACGGCGGCGTTATAACGCACCCGCGAGTGCTGCTCGAGGTAGCGCAGCATTTTCGGCGCATGGTCCACGTAGGCTTCAAGGCGATCAGCCGCCACATCAGGGCCAACCACTTTGCGCAAATAAGTCAGGGCTTCTTCACGCGAGTCATCAATGCCGGCAGCTTTCATCAAATGATTGTTCGGCACCCAGATCACGCCGCCGGACATGGCCGTCGTACCGCCAAAACGCTCGTCCTTTTCAATGACCAAGGCTTCCATACCAAGATCGTGCGCCATAAGAGCGGCTGTCATACCACCACCGCCACTGCCGACCACGAGAAAATCCACGGACTGATCCCAGCTCACTAACGACTCCTGACGGTGGGTAAAAAGACAGCGTGAACCGTATCGGAGCCCCTGATAAAAGGCAACGAAAAACCCGCGAAATTACAGAGAATTAACCGCCTTATGCTTCAAACGGCCGATGCTTTCGCAATCGCCAGGCCAACAGCATCGGCACCAGCATCCAGGGCAGGTTCATGCACAGATAAAACACCGTGTGCGGTGGAGAGAACGCAGGGTCAGAGAAGGTGGCCATCAGGTAATACAACATATTCGTCACCGCCGAACCGGCAAACAGCAAAGCCCAGGGACGAATCCAGTTAGAACCCATCCACAGTGCATGCAGCAACACCACAATGAATGGCGCATGAATCCACCCGTCCAGCAAGGCGGCGGTGTGCAAATAAGCAGGCTGCGGCACCAGCAAGTGCGCAGGCTCTTCTGCCACCGCCCACCCATACAGCCATTGCAGCGGCGGCCACGGACTATCGGCGGTCACCGGCACCCCCAATGATTCGGGCAAACTCATCAGCAACCCGTTAGCCAAGGCAATGCAATAGAAGGCAAACAAGAACAGGTCCAAGGGGCGCTGGCGTAATGGCTTGATCATGGAGCACTCCTTGTGACATCCGCTAAGGCTAGTACAAGCCTCACAGCCCGTTTAGAATGACCCACTTTACCGCAGACAGGATCGTTTATGCGCAGCATTCAAGCTTTGATTGACGGCTTTCGTGATTTTCGTGCCGGCGTTGACCAACACCCCACCAATCCTTACCGCAACCTCGCGGACGGCCAATCCCCCCGGGTCATGATGATTGCATGCTGTGACTCGCGCGTTGATCCCGCCTTTATCACCAACGCGGATTTAGGTGACATTCTGATGGTCCGCAACGTAGCCAATCTGGTGCCACCTTACCGCACCGACAGCCACTACCAGTCCACGGCATCGGCCATTGAGTTTGCTGTCGAAAAGCTGAAAGTCCGTCATATTGTGGTCATGGGGCACTCGCGCTGCGGTGGCATCATGAGTTTGCTCGGCAATGTCTCGAAAGAAACCTCATCCGACCACCCTTTGGGCGAATGGATGAGCGTCATGAAGGACGTTGCTCTTGAGACGCTGGAAAAGTACCCCAATGACCCCATAGAGAAGCAAGCCTGCAACTGCAGCCGGGCCGCATTGGGTGCATCGCTGAAAAACCTCGGCACCTACCCCTGGGTCAAAACGGCCGTTGATAACAATGAGCTTGCATTGCATGGTTGGTATTTCAATCTGGGCGATATCGATCTTGAGGCGCTCGATCAAAAAACCGGCCAATTCAAAAGTCTGTTGTGATTCCATAAAAAAACCGGCCTGATGGCCGGTTTTTTTATAGTGGGGTGGACGAAGGGGATCGAACCCTCGACCGCAGGAATCACAATCCTGAGCTCTACCAACTGAGCTACGTCCACCACAAACTGCATCACACCGGGTATTGGTGCGCCCGGCAGGACTTGAACCTGCAACCTACGGCTTAGAAGGCCGGTGCTCTATCCAGTTGAGCTACGGGCGCCTGAACGGCCACTACAGGTCAAAAATTTGGTCGGGGTAGAGGGATTCGAACTCTCGACATCCTGCTCCCAAAGCAGGCGCGCTACCAGGCTGCGCTATACCCCGAAAATCGCCACAATCGCAGGACATCCAGCCCCCATGACGAGGCGGCATCATACCGAGCACCCCCTGCCTCGTCAACGCCAAACAATGCAATCGGCTTTGCCAACAGCCATGCATTCACATCCGTTCGGGGCTGTTGCCACGCGCCGGCTCATGCGAAAATACACGCTTGCCTGACATTCCACTCGACAAGCGCATCACAGGACTTCCCATGACCGCCCTGATTCTTGATGGCAAGGCACTTGCCAGCCAAACCGAAGCCGCATTAGCCGAACGCGTTGCCACTTTAAAAGCCCGCAACGGGCAAACCCCGATCCTGGCGACCATTCTGGTCGGCGATGATCCTGCATCGGCCACCTATGTGCGCATGAAGCAAAACGCCTGCAAACGCGTCGGCATGGAATCCATCGCCGTGGACATGCCATCGACCACCACCACCGAACAACTGCTCGCCAAAATTCATGAGCTCAACAACAATCCCGACTGCCACGGCATTCTGCTGCAACACCCGGTTCCTGCGCAGATTGATGAGCGCAGCTGTTTTGATGCCATTGCCGCCGCCAAAGATGTCGATGGCGTGACCTGCCTCGGCTTTGGCCGTATGGCCATGGGCGAAGCGGCCTGGGGATCCGCCACGCCCGCGGGCATCATGCGTTTGCTGGCGCACTACCAAGTGTCTCTTGCGGGTAAACACGCCGTGGTCGTAGGCCGCTCCCCCATTCTGGGCAAACCGATGGCATTGATGTTGCTCAATACCCACTGCACCGTCACCATCTGCCATTCCCGCACCCAAAACTTGCCCGACCTGATTCGTCAGGCCGATATTGTGGTGGGTGCCGTGGGTAAGCCGGAATTCATCAAAGGCGAATGGATTAAAGACGGCGCCGTTGTTGTGGATGCCGGCTATCATCCCGGCGGTGTCGGCGATATTGAATTAGCCGCCATCAAAGACCGGGCATCGGCCTGGACGCCGGTGCCCGGCGGTGTTGGCCCCATGACCATCAACACACTGATTGTGCAAACCGTGCAATCGGCCGAGCAAACCTTAAAACGCTAAGAAGCCACGCACGATGAGCACACCCGATTTTGATGTACTGGTCATCGGCGCCGGCCCTGCCGGCGAAGGCGCCGCATTAAACGCGGCCAAGCACGGCCTGAATGCTGCGATCATCCATAATCGCCCACAAGTCGGTGGCGCCTGCACACACCTTGGCACGATTCCATCCAAGTCACTGCGTAATTCAGTGCAGGATTTGATGAAGTTCAACAGCAATCCTTCATTCAAGGAAGCGCTGGATCCTGTGGCTGTGTCTTTCCCAAAACTACTCAGCAATGCCAATGACGTGATTCGCAAACAAGTCAAAATGCGCAGCAAGTTTTACCAGCGCAATCGCATTGCACTTTTTCATGGCGAAGCCTCATTGCTTGATGCGCATCGGGTTTGCATCACCCTTGAAGACGGCGCGACCCAAACCTTATCGGCCAACAACATCATTATTGCCACGGGATCACGCCCTCATCATCCGGACAACATCGATTTCAATCACCCTCGCATTTATGACAGCGATACTATTTTACAAATGCAACACACGCCCAGAAAAATACTGATTTACGGTGCGGGCGTGATCGGCTGCGAATACGCTTCCATTTTTTCAGGTCTCGGCATCAAAGTGGATTTGATCAATTCACGCGACCAATTACTGGAATTTCTGGATGACGAAATCTCCGATGCCCTTAGCTACCACCTACGCGATCACGGCGTGATGATTCGCCATCACGAACACTACAGCCATGTAGAAACCGGCGATCACGGCATCGCCCTGCATCTTACTTCCGGCAAAGTGCTGCACGCTGACTGCCTACTCTGGTGTAATGGCCGAACCGGCAACACGGACTCACTGAATCTCGAAGCCGCAGGCCTTGGCGCCAATCAACGCGGCTATCTGGAAGTCAATGAACATTACCAAACTGCGGCCCCGAGTATTTTTGCGGCCGGCGATGTCATCGGCTGGCCCAGTTTGGCCAGCGCGGCTTACAATCAAGGGCGCGCCGCATCCGCCAGCGCACGCGGCAAAGCGCATATCCATCATGTCGATGATGTACCGACCGGCATTTACACCATTCCTGAAATCAGCTCCGTGGGAATGACCGAACGCGCATTAACCGAACAATGCATTCCGTACGAAGTGGGTCGCGCCTTCTTTAAAGAAACCGCGCGCGGCCAGATCAGCGGCGACGAAGTGGGCATGCTGAAAATATTGTTTCACACGCACAACATGGAAATTCTCGGCATCCATTGCTTTGGTGCCGAAGCCACTGAAATTATTCACATCGGGCAGGCCATCATGAAGCAGGCCAATGGCGGGAACACCATCCGCTACTTCCTGGATAATACCTTCAACTACCCGACCATGGCCGAGGCTTATCGCATTGCCGCACTCAATGGCATCAATCGCCTCGACCTCGCGTAATCACGCCTTATCGGTGATCATCCGGACTTCACGCTGCGGGAATGGAATCGCAATACCGTTTTCTTTGAATGCGCGCCAAATCGCCAGATTCACCCGATAGGCCGTATTGAAATACTGAGGCGTCGGCGCCCAGTAACGAAAGCCGATATCCACCGATGACTCGCCAAATCGCTGAATGCCGACTTGCGGCTCGGGATCATGAACCACTGCCGCATCATCACGCAGCACGGCCTTCACCAGGGCAATCGCTCTTTCAGGGTCGCTGCCATAGGCAATGCCGATCTCGCCTTCCCATACGCGATTCTCATAAGAGTTGCGCAGTATTTCACCCAGAATCTGGCGATTGGGGATGGTGATGTGTTCGCCGTCTTCGGTTTCAAGAATCGTGCAGGCCATCCGCACTTCCGAGACCAAACCGGACACATTCAATACCGTAATCGTGTTACCCACGACAAACGGACGCGTAATCACAATAATCAAGCCGGCACCGTAATTCGATAACGGCCCCTGCAACGCTAAACCGGCACCTAACGATACAGCACCAATCGCCGCAATAAACGGCGCCACACTGATACCGAATTTACCCAAGCAAATAATCAACACGAATGCCATGAAAGTAATGCGCACCGCATTGGATAAAAACTTACTTAAGGTGACATCGACATTATGTTTTAAGAAGAAATTTTCGGCTAAGCGCGCAATCCAGCGCGACACAAACAAACCCAGAACAAAGATAATAATAGCGCCCAGAATATGGAAGCTATAATCAATCAAAAAAGTAACGACCATGTTGTAAGCCGTTTCAGCCAATTGCAGATTGGCTTCGATTTCTTTTTCCATCATACGCTCCTTTTAAAACCGTTTGCGTAATACGCCGTAAAAACGGCCTTCGGTATTACCGCGATCGGCAACCGACTCGTAATCACCCGCCCATGCTACGCTGGCATGCACTTCAAATCCGTACGGGCCTTGCCAATCAAACCCTACCCCCGCCGAACTCAAGTATTGGTCTGTCCATGGATTGCCGCGCAATTCATCGGCATTAAAACGCACCCATCCCCGATCGGCGAATACCGACAAGGTCACTTGTTCATTGGCGTACCACTGTAACGCGCATTGCGCCAACCAACCGTCATCACCGGTGAGCTCGCTCACCGGATACGCCCGCACGCTATAGGGGCCACCCAAAGCGAACTTCTCGCCGGAATCCAGATTCTGCCATGCGTACTGGCCTTGCAACAACAAGGTCAAACCAAACCGCGCACCCAGACGCTGCTGCCGAGTCAACAGCATATTGGCCTTGCTGAAAAAACCATCCTGGCCGTACACATCGGCCGCCTTGGCCGCTTGATTTTGCAGATTCAGCTCGCCGGCTGCATAACTCAGCATGGCGTAATTCCAGCCGCCGAAAGCATCAAACCCTGAACTGCTCACCCCCAGCTCGGCATGACCGACATGGCGGCGATTGGTATCACCCACAGCATCCAACACATCGCGCAATTCACGATAACGGTACATACCCCACACTTCTGTATTACCGGTAGCCGTTAACTGCAACGGAAAAGCCATTTTGATGCTGGCGTTGTTTGCCTCACCGTGACCGCCCAGCGCTGAAAACTGCCCACCCAAGGTGTAATTCATGTGCTCGACATTGGCTTCCAGCAACCAGCCATCACTGCCCACGGGAACCCGATAGTTCAAACCACCGCTCTCCACGCCTGAACCTTCACTGGTTAATAGCGACACGCCCAACTGATCGCCAATACCCGCAAGACCGCTATATTCCACATCGATGCCGGTGCGCGTTTCACCGGTGGCGTCACTGCCAAAATTATCGACATAAAAATTACCACTCCATGCCGGCTCGCTCGCCAAGGCCAAGCCCAAAGACGATGAACCGGGCGCAACCCCAGGCTCCAACACGGCTTGCACCGACGATGCCGGCAAGCGATCAATCAGCAGCAAGGGCCTTTCCAGCATGTCGCGCGTTAATGGCCGCGCGCCCTCCACACCGTTCAAGTAGGCCAATGCAGCAGCATCACTGAGCAAGGGCGACGATTCCGTCACGCTAATGCGATCAATAAAGCCTTCAATGATTTGAAACCTGACAATCCCATCGACCACTTTCTGCGGCGGCACAATCGCCTGCACCAACAAAAATTGCCTGGCGTTGTAATACGACGCAATGGCGCTGGCCATGGCATGCAAGTCCGCCAGCGTGACCTCACGCCCAATCATCGGCTGCAACAACATCTGCAATGACATGGCGTCCAGCGCCTGATTGCCCTCAAACGTCACACCTTGCAGCAAAAAAGTCATACCCCCCGCCGGTACATCAGCGGTGGTGATTTCAGGCAATTGCAGCACCGGCGCCTGCGGTGCGGGTGCTTGCGGTGGCGCCACGGGATTTTGCGACTCCAGAATGCGGCCCGACAACGGCGGCGCTGTCTGTGCAAACAAACTTTGAGAAAATAACAGACCCATAAAAGACAGGATCAGCGCATGAAAAAAAGCCTTGTCTGCACGACAAGGCTTTTTCGTACCGCAGGCATTCTCAATCAATGCGCATCAACCCCGCCGTTTGGCACGCATCGCAGCCATACGCTGACGCATTTTTTCACGCATCGCTTTCATGCGCTCTTGCATCTTGGCACGCATTAACTTCATGCGTTCTTGCGTGCTTAACTTTGTGCTCGCCGGCTTTGGCGGCGCGATAGGACTCACACCACCGAAAAACGAGTTCAACAAGGATCGGCCCGCTGCGGTATTCAAATTAATCGCCCCGCTGCCAATCAACGCCGTGAACAAGCCCGTTTGGTTGATTGAACCGTCCATCAAGCCCTGCCATTGCTCCGGCGATAAACTGCTTAATGCTTTATCCAGATCTAATGTGCCGCTGGTGATCAGGTTGCTAACCATCGGCGCCATATCAGGCCCCACCATCAAACCGACCAACGAACCCATTTGTTCCGGCGTAAATGCGCCGGCAATGGCATTAATATTGATGGCATCGGCTTCCAGTAACCGGCCGAAAAAATTCACCGCATCGGCCATTTCAAAATGGCCGCTCATCACGCTGGCCAACAAATGCCCATCCAACAACGGTACGATCGCTTGCGGGTTAATCGCATTGGCTTCCAAAATACGCGCGGCGGTTTGCAGCCACTCATTATCGCCGGGTGCCTGACGCAACAAACCGGCCATCGCCTGGCTATCAAACTGCTCAGCCAATACCGTTAAATCAATGCCACCGGAGTGGATCAGCGTATTGAAGGTGCTGGCCAGTTCCGCCTCGCTCATGGAGCCATCGAGCAATGCAGCCAGATCGGTTGCTTGCAAGGTTTCGACCACTTTCACCAGATCAATCGCGCCGCTATCAATCAGTGCAGCAATCGCAGGCAGGTTATCACCGGCATAGGCTTCAATATCCGCAGCCAGTTGCAGCGGGTCTATGTTGTCGGGGTCTACCGCAATCGCGGCCGTCACGCTGACATCGCCTTGCATATCGGCCGTTGCAGCCACCACCACATTACCGGTCAATGACACACTGCCCGGCGTGGTACCGCTGGCATCCAATGTACCGGTGCTCACCACCGCATCACCGGCCAGCACAATCTCACCGCCCTCACCACTGAGTGACGTGGCTCGTACCACACCGCTGTTATTCACCAAGGTCATGCCCAAGGCTTCGGACGCGCCCGTCGTCATCAACAGGCGACCATTACCAACATCAATCACACCGCCGTTATGCACCAAGGCTGCCAGCGTTTTGACATCGACACTGGCCAGCAATAGACCATCGCCATCAAAACCCAAGGTAATGCGTTCACCGGCCAACAACTGCACGCTACCGCCGGATGCCGTGATATTGCCTTCGTTTATCACGCGCGCGCCGACCAGCGCCACATTCGCGCCAGTCAGATCGCCTTCACTGATCACCGCATTGGGCGACTGCCCGGCCAACACATAATTGCCCGCCATAAAACCGGCTTCATCCATATCCAGCGTACTGGCTACCAAGCCACCCACATTGACCTGACTGCCGGCACCGAACAACACGCCGTTGGGGTTGGTGATAAACACCTGACCGTTGGCATTGAGCTGACCATCAATGCGCGACAGGTCATTGCCCAGCACACGGTTCAAGGTGATCGAGGCGCTATTGGGTTGGTTGAAAGTCACGCTGGCATCTGAACCGATGCTAAAACTATTCCAGCGAATCACCGCACGCTGACTGGCTTGATTGATGGTCATCGCAGCACCGGCGGTGCCAATGCTGGCAGAACCCGCTGACACGCTGCCGCCGGTGGGCAAGGTGGTATCGGCCACTGCCGGGAATGCACCGAAGGAAGCCACTGCGATAGCCAAAGCAAGTCTGCGGGAAGCATGGTGAAACATAAGATACATCCTGATTCAGCTCGTTATTATTTGAATAAAGAATAGCAGAGTTTAGCGATAACCGCTTATCCCCCGCAGAAAGATCCAAGCCGTTTACTGGCTATAAATTAATTTAAAATCAATAACTTAGGATCGACGCCAAAGCGTGCCTTCGCGGCTGTCTTCGAGCGCGATGCCGGCGGCGAGCAGTTCATCGCGAATTTGGTCAGCCCGGCTGAAGTTTTTGGCCTTTTTGGCGGCTATGCGCTCGGCGATTAGCGCCTCGATGGCCTCGGCCGATAGGTCGTCTTTGCTGCCGGCTTGCAAGAAGGCATCGGCATCGGCCTGCAGAATACCGAGTACCGCACCGAGTGAGCGCAGCAACGCAGCCAGCTTGGCGTCTTTACGGGTATTGAGCTCGCGCACCAAGTCGAACAACACCGCGAGTGCTTCGGGCGTGTTGAAGTCATCGTCCATCGATTCAATAAAGCGCGCCACAAACGGGTTGCTCTGATCAAGCTCGGCCAACGGCGTTGGCGTATTCAACGGATAATCGCGCAGCGCTTGATAAAAACGCTCCAGCGAGCCCCGCGCCTGCTGCAAGGTGTCTTCGGCGTAATTGATCGGACTGCGGTAATGGCTGGCCACCAAAAAGTAGCGCACCACTTCCGGGTGATATTTTTCAAGAATCTCGCGGATGGTGAAAAAGTTGCCCAGTGATTTCGACATCTTTTCGTTATCGACGCGTACGGCACCGGCGTGCATCCAAGCGTTGGCGTATTGCTCGCCGGTGGCGGCTTCGGATTGTGCAATCTCGTTTTCATGATGCGGAAACACCAAGTCGGGCCCGCCGCCATGAATATCAAAATGATTGCCCAAGCAGCAGGTCGACATCACCGAGCACTCGATATGCCAACCGGGGCGGCCTGCTCCCCACGGCGACGGCCAGCTCACTTCACCGGGCTTGACTGCCTTCCATAGGGCAAAGTCACGCGGGTCTTTTTTGGCTTCATCAATCTCAATGCGCGCACAGGCCAACAGATCATCGGGGTTGCGGTTTGACAGCTTGCCGTAGCCTTCGAATTGACTGACTGCGTAATACACATCGCCGTTACTGGCCGCATAGGCATAGCCTTTGCTGATTAACGTTTCAATCATGCTGACGATGCCGTCGATATGCTCGGTAGCACGCGGCTCTTGATCGGGGCGTGCCACGCCCAACGCGGCTTCGTCTTCGTGCATGGCAGCAATAAAGCGTGCGGTGAGCGCATCGAACGGCTCGTTGTTTTCGGCCGCGCGACGTAAAATTTTATCGTCAATGTCGGTGATATTGCGCACATAGGTGACGCGATGGCCGCGCGCGCGCAAGTAACGCACCACCACATCAAAGGCCACCAACACGCGTGCATGCCCTAAATGGCAATAGTCATAAACGGTCATGCCGCACACATACAAACGCACGTGTTGCGGCTCAATAGGCTCGAGCGCGGCTTTTTTGCGCGACAGGGTGCTGTAAAGCTGAATGCTCACTTACCCTGCCCTCTGGCTTGTTCTTTACCCCAGGAATCGCGCAAGGTCACGGTGCGATTGATAATCAGCTGATCGTTTGTGCTGGCAGGGTCGATGGCAAAGTAGCCTTCACGCTCGAACTGAAAACGGCTCTCGGCAGGATACTTCGCCACCGAAGGCTCAACACGCGCATCGCGCTGGGTGTGCAGTGAATCGGGGTTTAGAAATTCGATGAAATCACGCGTTTTATCGCCATCGGGGTTTTCTACCGTAAACAGGCGATCGTACAGGCGCACCTCGCACGGCACCGAGTGCGTGGCCGACACCCAATGAATAACGCCAGCGGGCTTATAACCCTCGGGGTTTTTGCCTAATGTGTTTTCATCGTAACGCGCGCTTAATGCCACCACCTTGCCAGCGGCATCTTTTTCAACACCCGTGCATTGCATGACATAACCGCCGCGCAGGCGCACATGGCCATTGGGTGCCAGGCGCTTCCAGCCTTTGGGCGGGTCTTCGCTGAAATCTTCTTGGTCGATGAACAACTCGCGCGTAAACGACACCTCACGCACGCCGAGCTCTTCGCGTTTGGGGTGTGCGGGCAAGGTCAGCGTTTCGGTTTTATCGGCAGGCCAGTTTTCAATTGTCACTTTCAAGGGGCGTAACACGCACATGGCACGCGGCGCGCTTTCGTCCAGATCTTCGCGAATCGCGTGTTCGAGCATGGCCACATCGACCATGCTGTCGGCACGCGACACACCAATGCGCTCGCAGAAATGACGAATCGATTGTGCGGTATAACCCCGACGGCGGAAGCCGGCAATGGTGGGCATGCGCGGGTCATTCCAACCCTCAACACGCTGCTCATCCACCAGCTGCTTTAATTTGCGCTTGCTGGTGAGGGTGTAACTCAAGTTAAGGCGTGCGAATTCGGTTTGCTGCGGGTGGCAGGCAATGCTGATGTTGTCGAGTACCCAGTCGTACAGCGGGCGATGATCTTCAAACTCCAGCGTGCACAAACTGTGGGTGATGCCTTCAATGGCATCGGAAATCGGATGCGTGAAATCGTACATCGGATAAATGCACCAGGCATCGCCGGTTTGGTGGTGATGCTGGTGGCGCACGCGATAAAGAATCGGGTCCCGCAAATTGATGTTCGGGGCGGCCATATCAATTTTGGCGCGCAGCACGTGCTCGCCTTCGGCGAATTCGCCGGCTTTCATGCGGGCAAACAGATCGATATTCTCAGCCACCGGCCGATCGCGATACGGGCTGGCACGACCCGGCTCGGTCAGGGTGCCACGGTACTCGCGGATCTGATCGGCATTCAGGCTATCGACATAGGCCTTGCCGGCTTCAATCAGCTCCACGGCAAAATCATGAATTTGCTGAAAGTAGCCCGAGGCATAACGCACGTCCCCTGCCCACTCAAAACCCAGCCAGCTGACGTCGCGCTGAATGGATTCGACATAATCCATGTCTTCTTTTTCAGGGTTGGTGTCATCAAAGCGCAGATTGCAATCGCCCTGATAATCACGCGCCAGCCCGAAATTCAGGCAAATCGACTTGGCGTGACCAATATGCAGGTAGCCGTTAGGCTCGGGCGGAAAGCGCGTCACAATGCGGGTGTGCTTGCCAGCGGCAAGGTCGGCATCAATGATTTGGCGAATAAAATTGCTGGGGGTATGGTCGGGCGTGCTCATTCGGGCTGCTCGTACGGATAAGGACCGTTTCCTGAGGGCGTAAAAAGCCGGTATTATAGCCGCTTACCCGCTCTGACTGAACTTAAAACGAGGCTTAAATGATTATTCTTAAAACCAATTTTGGTGAAATCCAGCTTGAACTGAACCACGACAAAGCACCCGTCACCGCCGCGAATTTTGAGCAATACGTGAAAGACGGCTTTTACGACGGCGTGGTCTTTCACCGCGTGATCAACAATTTCATGATTCAGGGCGGCGGCTTTGAAGCGGGCATGAAGCAGAAAGCCACTCGCGAGACGATCAAGAACGAAGCCGACAACGGCCTGAAGAACGACAACGGCACCATTGCCATGGCGCGCACCATGGACCCGCATTCGGCCAGCGCCCAGTTTTTCATTAACGTGAAAAACAACGACTTCCTGAATCACTCCGCCCCCACCCCGCAGGGCTGGGGCTATGCCGTGTTCGGCAAAGTGGTCGGCGGCATGGACGTGGTCGACAAAATCAAAGCCGTACCTACCGGCACCAAAGCCGGCCATCAAGACGTGCCGGTTGAGGATGTGGTGATCGAAAAGGCCTGGATTGCCTGATTACCCGTGACTACGTTCTTTATCTCTGACCTGCATCTTGATGCATCAAGGCCCGCAACCCTGCGGGCCTTTCTTTCGTTTATCAACGGCCCGGCCGAACGCGCTGAAGCACTGTATATCCTGGGCGATCTGTTCGAGGCCTGGGTGGGCGACGACGACGATAGCCCATTGGCCACGGCCGTGCGAGACGGCCTGCAACAACTGTCTACCCGAGTGCCGATTTATTTAATGCACGGCAATCGCGACTTTCTGATTGGCGATGACTTCTGCATGGACACCGGCTGCGTGCTGCTCCACGACCCTACCCTGATCAATATTCACGGCCGTCATGCGCTGCTGATGCACGGCGATACCCTGTGCACGGCCGACACCGATTATCTGGCCTTTCGCGACCAAGTCCGCCAAAAGAATTGGCAGCAGGCTTTATTGGCCAAGCCACTGGCCGAGCGCCGGGACATTGCCGCACAATTGCGCGAAGGCAGCCGCAAAGCCAGTTCCAACAAAGCCGAGGACATTATGGATGTCACCGCGGCCGAGGTTGATCGCATCATGGCCGAATACGGCGTCGATCTGCTGATTCATGGCCACACGCACCGCCCGGCCACGCATGCCGTCAAACACGGCACCCGCATGGTGCTCGGTGATTGGGATGCGCTCGGCTGGTGCATTCGCTGGGATCGCCACGGCCCCGAGCTCGAATCGTTCCCGATTTCACCCCTGTCCTCAAGCTAAGCTACACTCTAGGCATGACGACACGCGCGCACACAACCGGCTTTACCTTGATGGAAATGATGATCGCATTGCTGATTCTGGCAGTCCTTTCATTGATGATCGTGCCGGTTGCCGGCAACTTTGGTGTTCGTGATCAGGTCAATGAAACGCTGAAGGTGATCGAGCCGCTTAAAATACCGATTGATGACTACTGGAACAGCCACCACGAATTTCCGGAAGACAACGAAGCCGCCGGCCTGCCCGATCACGACAAACTCATTGGCAATTATTTTACGAATGTACAAGTCATGGCCGGCGCCATGCATGTGTATTTTGGCAACAAGGCGCACGGCAAATTACGCGGCAAAGTCTTGTCTTTGCGCCCGATGTACGTCGAAGACAGCGTCATGAGCCCCACCTCATGGAGCTGCGGCTACTCACGCCCCCCCGCCGGCATGATCGCCGCCGGCATGAATCTCACCACCGTGGATAAACAGCTGCTGCCTGTCGCCTGCCGTGATATTGCCTATAAAGGCGAGCCGGAGTGAAACCGGAACTCGGTATCGGCTGATTCAATCAGCTCGGCTTCCCGCTCGCGAAACACAGCCACCCGATCACTAATATCCTTGCCCGCATAATGCTCGGCCAAAGACAGATAATCACGATAATGCCGTGACTCCGAAGCCAGCAAGGATTCATAAAACGCCTTGAGCTCATCGTCCAGGTACGGCGCCAATGCGGCGAACCGCTCGCAGGAACGCGCCTCGATAAACGCGCCAATAATGAGCACATCCACCAGTTTGGCCGGCTCATGCGTGCGCATGACCTTTCGCAAACCCTCGGCATAGCGCGAAGACGATACCGGTGCATATTCGATGTGGCGGCGCTTCATTAACGCGGTGACTTGCTCGAAGTGCCGTAACTCTTCACGCGCCAACTTGGAGAGCTTTTGCAACAACTCCGGACGATCAATGTATTTGAACAACAGGTTCAGCGCGGTCGCCGCTGCCTTTTTCTCACAATTGGCGTGATCAATCAGCAACACCTCTTGCTGCTGCAATGCGGTTTGAATCCACGCCTGGGGCGTACGGCATGCCAAAAAATCGTGAATTTCACTCAAAGCCGTCATGACGATACCTGCACCAAGGGGCCAACATGCCGTTCGTAATACACCTCGGACAGCACATAAAACTCGCGATCAACCTGTTCGCGCAAGGCAAACAACGATTGACCGGCATACTCGGATCGCACGTCGAAGCCAAACTCTTTCGGCGCACGAATCTGTCCGGCACCGGCGCGCAACAATTCAAACAGTGCGCAGTACATGTCGCGAGAGACATAAATGCGGATTTGCTGGGTATGAATTTGCCAGCGCAGCAGGCCTTCATCAAAAATCACGAATTTGCCCTGCATCACCTGGCTCAATAACTGCTCAAGACGCTTGTCGACACATTGTTTTTCAGGTTCGGAGTAGGTGTTCCAGCGGATCACTTCGTGGTTAAAACGCTTGCACCCCCGGCACACACTGTCGCCCAAGGCGGTGGAACACACGCCAATGCAGGGGGTGACAATACGGACGGAATGACGTGGATCAGAGCTCATGGGCCGGACTACTAAACAGGCTAAAGCGCTATTTTAGCAAACCCGGCCCACTTATTGACCCGTGGCGGCCAATGCCGCCAATAACAAGCTGCGAGCCAGGCGTTGCCTGAGGTTGGCAGGCTGCTGCAGCCCCATTCGGGCCAAATGCGGCTCCCGGCCGGCGGCATCGGCCTCGCTCACCACCCGTCGCCCCAGCTCTAAATAGTAGCGGGGTTGGGCTTTTGCCTTTAGCCAGCGCAAGGCGGCCAGCAGTTGCTGCTCGACCGCATCAAAATCACAACCCAGCGGAAACTCGGGGAAGCAGCCCTCATGCCCTACCGCCAAGGCCTGCAAGCGCGCCGGGGTGTTCTGTCGGCAATGCTCCGGCAATTGATAATCGGCCGGCAGCTTGCCGGCGGCCTGGGCCTCGCGGATCAAACCCGCCTGAAACCGGCTATCGGCAATCGACAGCATGGCCTCAATCACTTCGCGGTCGTTCTTGCCGCGCAGATCGGCAATGCCGTATTCGGTGACCACGATGTCGCGCAAGTGCCGTGGAATGGTGGCATGCGCGTATTGCCAGACAATGTTCGAGGCCGCTTCATTGCTGCGCTCACGCCAGCTGCGCAACAGCAAGATCGAGCGCGCATCGGCCAATTCATGCGCCTGACTGACAAAATTGTATTGCCCACCCACGCCCGACAACACACGCCCGTCATCAAGCTGGTCGGCCACGCCAGCGCCCATCAAAGTCGCTGTGAAAATGGTGTTGATAAATCGCGCATGCTGCCGTTGCTCGCGTTTGAGCGATTCATCGCCGTATAAATGATTCACATCACTGATGCGCGTCATATGAATCGCATCGCGCTCATCGTCCGTTAAATCCCGCAAGGCTTGATAAAACGCCCGCGAGCCCAAAAAGAACCCGCCATGCAGCAACACATTGCCCGGCTGCACCCGCCGTTGAATGACGGCGCCTTTGAGTAACGCCAGCATGGCCTCGGTCACCATTTCGCTACAACCGTACAGGCCTTGTTTGAATGGTGCATCGCCGCCTTCACGCATGACCAATGAACGGGCCGCTGCCGGCAATGCCAATTGATTCACCAACTGCCGGTAACGATCGCCCTGCTGGTGGCGCATCAACAGATGATGCGCCAAGGCATCGCCCAATGAACCAATACCAATCTGCAAGGTACCGCCATCGCGCACCAGCAAGCTGGCATGCAGGCCAATGCAATGATCCTGCAAACTCACTGGCATATTCGGCACACTGAACAGCGTTTTATTAGCAGCCGGCTCGTCAATCAATGCATCAAAGGCACTGGCCGATACCTCGGCATCGTGCCCCATGAAAGGCAAATCGTGCTGCACTTGCCCCACCATCATCACCGGCTCGCCCTGCTCGCGACGCTGCTGCATGAGCGGCAGTAAATCAAGAGTGACCTCCGGGTTGCATGCCAGGCTGTAACGGCCATCGCAACAAGCCACCATCTGCGCAATCACGTTCACACCGCGCGCATTCAAGTCGCGCGCGACATGGGTGTAATTACTGCTGATGTAATGCTGCTGGGCATACGGACTGTTGAGCTGGCTGCCCGGCTGAAAGAAAAACTCACTCACGCTGATATTGGCAGGCATCTGCCGTGCACGCAGATCGCGCAAATAGGCAAGCTCTTCATAATCGCCGTAAACACGATCAGCAAACGGCTTCAAAAAGCGCCGTTCCAGATCACCACTGCCGTGCGGCCGGGCCAGTGACAGCGCGGTATACATTTCAAGCCGCAGGCTGGCATCGGCCTTGACCCGTGCATACAGCGCATTCACAAAGGCATTGGGCTTGCCCAGCCCCAACGGTATGGCCAAGCGGATATCGGGCCCTACGGCAGCAATAACGGCCTCGACTGCGGCGGTAACGGTGACAGACACTGGAAAACCCTTATCCAATAACAGCCTTTATCATGCCAGAATTATTACCCCGATAAGCTTGAAATCGACCGGCAGCGGCGGCTCGCGTATAATGCAGCCCCCCGATCGAGGGTTGGCACGGGGCCAGCCCGTCTGCACGCTGGCGACCCCGGCACCGCAGGCCAACTCCAGTAAGAGGACTCTTATTGTGCTTCAGGAATATCGCTCTCACGTCGCTGAACGCGCCGCTTTAGGCATCCCCCCCCAGCCCTTGTCCGCCGAGCAAACTGCCGGCCTGATCGAGCTGCTGAAAAACCCGCCCAAGGGTGAAGAAAGCACCTTGCTGGAGCTGATTACCGACCGCGTACCACCGGGCGTGGACGAAGCCGCCTATGTGAAAGCCGCCTTTTTGTCGGACGTGGCCTTGGGCAAAACCAGCTGCCCTTTGATTGACCGCAAGCACGCCATCAAACTGCTGGGCGGCATGCTCGGCGGCTACAACATTGAAACACTGGTCAAGCTGCTGGACGACAAAGCGCTGGCCGAGGCCGCTGCCGGCGAACTCAAGCACACCTTGCTGATGTTCGACCGCTTCCACGACGTGGAAGAAAAAGCCAAAGCCGGCAATGCGCACGCCAAAGCCCTGATGCAATCGTGGGCCGATGGTGAGTGGTTTACCCAGCGCGGCAAAGTCCCTGAAAGCATTAAAGCCGTGGTGTTCAAAGTCACTGGCGAAACCAATACCGACGATCTTTCACCGGCACCCGACGCCTGGTCGCGCCCGGATATTCCGCTGCACGCACTGGCCATGTACAAAATGACCCGCGACGGCCTGACGCCTGAAGAGCACGGCAAAACCGGCCCTATCAAGCAGATTGAAGCGGTCAAAGCCAAAGGCTTGCCGGTCGCCTTTGTCGGCGACGTGGTCGGCACCGGCTCATCACGCAAGTCGGCCACCAACTCGGTGCTGTGGTATTTCGGTGACGATATGCCCGGCGTACCCAACAAACGCGCTGGCGGTATTTGCATTGGCAACAAGGTTGCGCCTATTTTCTTCAACACCATGGAAGACGCCGGTGCACTGGTCTTTGAAGCACCGGTGGACGATCTGAACATGGGCGACGAAATCGAGATTCGCCCCTACGACGGCCGCATTCTGGTGAACGGCAAGGTGGTCAGCGAATTTGGCTTCAAATCGGATGTGATTCTTGATGAAGTGCAGGCCGGCGGTCGTATCAATTTGATTATTGGTCGCGGCCTTACGCAGCGTGCCCGCGAATCACTGGGGTTGCCTGCTTCAACCTTGTTCCGCCTGCCGCAAGTACCGGCCGATAGCGGCAAAGGTTTTACCCTGGGCCAGAAGATGGTCGGTCGCGCCTGCGGCCTGCCTGCTGGCAAAGGCGTTCGCCCCGGCACCTACTGCGAACCCAAGATGACGACGGTAGGCTCGCAAGACACCACCGGCCCCATGACCCGCGATGAATTGAAAGATCTGGCCTGCCTTGGTTTCTCGGCCGACTTGGTGATGCAGTCGTTCTGCCATACCGCGGCGTATCCCAAGCCGGTGGACATTGACACCCAGCACAGCCTGCCGGATTTCATCATGACGCGCGGTGGCGTTTCACTGCGTCCGGGCGACGGCATTATTCACAGCTGGTTAAACCGCATGCTGCTGCCCGATACCGTGGGCACGGGCGGTGATTCACACACCCGCTTCCCGATGGGCATTTCGTTTCCGGCAGGTTCCGGCTTGGTCGCCTTTGCGGCGGCCACCGGTGTGATGCCGCTGGATATGCCCGAATCGGTATTGGTGCGCTTTACCGGCACCATGCAGCCCGGTATTACCCTGCGCGATCTGGTGCACGCCATTCCGCTGTACGCCATCAAGCAAGGCTTGCTGACCGTTGAGAAGAAAGGCAAGAAGAACATTTTCTCGGGCAATATTCTTGAAATCGAAGGCGTTGAAAACCTGACCGTGGAACAAGCCTTTGAGTTGTCCGATGCGTCTGCCGAGCGTTCTGCTGCCGGTTGCACCATCAAGCTATCCAAAGAAACCATTGCCGAGTACTTGCGTTCGAACATCGTGCTGCTGCAATCGATGATTGCTGATGGCTACGGTGATCGCCGCACACTGGCTCGCCGCATTGAAAAGATGGAAGCCTGGCTCGCGAACCCGCAATTACTCGAAGCCGATAAAGATGCCGAGTACGCCGCGGTTATCGAGATCAACATGGACGAGATCATCGAGCCGATTGTTTGCGCACCGAACGACCCCGACGATGCACGCACCTTGTCGGATGTCGCCGGCGACAAAGTCGATGAAGTGTTTATCGGTTCGTGCATGACCAACATCGGCCATTACCGTGCTGCGGGTAAATTGCTGTCGCAACACAAAGGCGGTATCCCGACGCGCATGTGGATTGCCCCACCCACCCGCATGGATGAACACCAGCTGATGGAAGAAGGCTACTACAACATCTACGGCGCCGCCGGTGCACGCACCGAAATGCCGGGTTGTTCATTGTGCATGGGTAACCAGGCACGCGTGGCCAGCAACAGCACGGTGCTGTCGACATCCACACGCAACTTCCCGAACCGTCTGGGCGATGGCGCCAATGTGTACCTGACCTCGGCAGAGCTTGCTTCGGTCGGTGCTATTTTGGGCAAGCTGCCAACCCGTGATGAATACATGGAGTACGCCAGCAAACTCGACGCCATGTCGAAAGACATTTACCGCTACATGAACTTCGATCAGATGAAAGAGTTTCAGGATAAAGCCGGTAAGGCCAAAACCATACCGCTGGAACAAATCGATGTGATCAAGGCATAAGCCCGATAAAAACCCCGCCCCGGCGGGGTTTTTTGTCTATGCTTGGCTAAGCTGCATTCAAGGAGGCAACCATGCCAACCGGTGTTATTGGACTAGGCAATATGGGCACTGCACTGGCCAATCTGATCGCCCGCAACGGCCATGAAGTATTGGGTTGGGAATACGATGCCACGGTGGTCAAGCAGATCAACAGCCAACACAGCAGCCCTTATCTGCCCGGCATTGCATTGCACACTCACCTGCATGCCACCCACCAATTGCATGAGGTCATCCGGCATTGCTCACCCACTTTTATTACCCTGCCCTCGCGCTTTATTGAACCCACGCTCACACCGCTTATCCAAGCATTGCCCAGCCGTACGATTGTGGTGAATATTGCCAAAGGCATTCACGCAGCAACCGGCACCACAACATTTAAACGGCTATCCTTACTATTACCCGACAATCCTCTGGTGCATTTATCAGGCCCATCAATTGCTAACGAGTATGCCCATGACTTGCCCACGGCCGTGATGATCGCCAGTCATTCACCCGAGGCGCTGACGGCCGTGTCGCAGCAGCTGGATAATGCGTACTTTCAAACGCGCCATTCCAACGACCCTGCCGGTATTGAATTGGGCGGTGTGCTGAAAAATATTTATGCCTTGGGTTTGGGGCTGTTAGCCGCCAGCGGTGCTGACAACGTCAACTTTAAAGGCACCTACCTCACGACCGCTTTGCATGAGATGCAAACACTGGGGGTTGCCCTGGGTGCGAAACCCGAATCCTTTTTAGGCATTGCCGGTGTCGGCGACTTGATCGCAACAGCGTTAAGCGAACACAGTCATAACGTGCGCATGGGCAGGCTCTTGGCCAGCGGAAAGCCGATTGGGATTATTGAACAAGAAGTCGGCACCCTGCCGGAGGGGTATTACACGCTGCTCGCCGCCATGACACTGGCAAAACAACACGGCATTGCTTTACCACTGGCCGCCGGCTTGCATGCCGTTATCGAGCAGCGCATGAGTGCGGCACAGTTGATTCGTCGGGTATTGGCCGATCAGTGATCGGCCATATTTCGCGCAACTCAACAGAACAAATCATCAATCGACAAATAACGCTCGCCGGTGTCGTAACTGAAAATCAGTACGCGCGAGCCCGGCTTCATGCTGTCTTGCTGTTTTTTGACAGCCGCCAAGGTAGCACCCGATGAAATACCGACAAAAATACCTTCTTCGCGCGCACAGCGGCGCGCCATATCAAACGAATCTGCTTCGGATACCGCGACAGTACCATCCAGTATTTTGGTATTGAGCACATCCGGAATAAACCCGGCACCAATGCCTTGAATGCGGTGCGGCCCTTTCGGCTGACCACTGATCACCGCGGATGCTTCGGGCTCTACCGCCAGCACTTTCATCTGCGGAAAGGCCTTCTTCAATACTTCACCACAGCCGGTGATATGCCCGCCAGTGCCCACACCGGTAATGAGATAATCCAAACCTTCGGGAAAATCGGCCAGAATTTCGGGCGCGGTGGTGTCGCGATGCGCCTGCACATTGGCCGGATTCTCAAATTGTTGTGGCATCCAGCTTTTAGGGTACTGGTTCAGTAATTCGCCGGCTTTGGCAATAGCACCATTCATACCCAACTCTTTCGGTGTTAACACCAGTTCTGCACCGAGAGCTGCCATGTAACGACGGCGTTCAACCGACATCGATTCCGGCATGGTCAATACCAGCTTGTAACCTTTTACCGCACAAGCCAAGGCCAAGCCAATACCGGTATTGCCCGATGTCGGCTCGACAATCACCGTGTCATGATCAATAACCCCTTTGCGCTCGGCATCTTCAATCATGGCAAGACCAATACGGTCTTTAATACTGGAACCGGGATTAAAGCGCTCCACCTTCATCCAGACTTCAATGTCCGGCCGGAACAATCGGTTCATACGGATATGCGGTGTATTGCCGATTGCCTGAAGAATATTATCCAGTTTCATGGAGCGCTCCTTACCGTTTTATTTAGCTTCTAAAATACGAGCCACATCGTCGTTGCTTACTTTACGGGTAGAGATAACCGCGCAATTGCCTTCGCCCGTATAAACGGTATCGCCTGCCTCACCACAGATTTGCCCATTATTGCCACGCAACATGACAGAGCTGTTCGCATTCAAAGTGTAACAACCCGGCCCTAACTCCAGCAGCCATGCTTGTGTGCGCACGGGAGCTTCCAGCAACAGGTATTCGGTATTCACCGCGCGCACCGCATCAACACGATTGATGTAAAAACACCCACCCGCTGGTGCAGCCTCTTTTACGGCATTAATCGCCGCCATTTGTACGGGGTCTTGTTTGGGGCCTTGCACCGAACACGCTGCCAAAGCCAACGAGGCCACGCCCAACACGATTGATTTTGAAATTTTCATGCTCACACTCCTTGAGTATTATGTAATTCCGATGACATATTAAAACCAGCACTGACCCAGTTTGCCCATGCTCGCGCCTCGGCATGGTAGGTATTACGCTCTGCCCGATCCAACCCCAAGAATCGCACTGCATTGATCAGCCAACGGTCAAACGGCATGGGCAATACACCTGCTCCCGGTGTTGTGCAGATATGGTGCCACAAAAGGTGGCCATTGCGGTATTCCAGTACATCGCCGGTTGGATCCAATGCATAAGCCGGCACGGCGCCTGTTGGCCATCGCAGGCGATCATCCATCACCGAGCGTAATGCGACAACCTGAACGCTGCTGGCCACATCCATGCAGTGCGAGACGAGCTGCCGATAGGCTCTTGGCTTGATCAAACCCACATCAAACACGCCCAGTGTCAGCTGATGGCGCATGCCACCAGCTGCCTCGGTCAATGCCTGACCCTGGCCGTATAAGAACTGCGGATACCAAGGCTGAGCCGGCAAGCAGGCCGCGCGATAAAAAAAGTCCGCCGCCTGAGTGAGCGCTGACGGTTCAGCAGGAGTGGCCACCACCGTGTGATAACACCATGTTTTCGCTGTCGAGACCCGGAATCGATGCGTGCGCGGCTGACCAGGCCAATGCGCACCTTCAGAGCGCCGAGCAATAGCCAGTAATGCGCGGGCGACCTCCGTCGACTGCGCAATCGCAGCCTGCGTTGTGATTTCACAGGCTTGATACGACATGCTGAATTACAAACCAATCGCTTTGGAGAAGATCAGGTCTTTAATACGGTCGGGAAGCACTCGATGCAATATCGACATGATCTTGGCATCGGCTCCCACCGCATAGCGGGTGGCCGGGCAGTTAATCGTCAATGCCATACCAATCGTTTGCGCAACAACCGCTGTCGGCGTGGCATTTGGGGACAGCTTGTTATTCATGGCCCGAAATGCAGCGATCATCTCGCGATATTCAACCGGTGCATCCGCTGGCATCGTGGCCAACAATTGCTGCATATCGGCATCGTTTTTGCCGTGAATGTCCGATGCGACAAAACCGGGCTCAATAACAATCACCGGGATCTTCCAAGGACGCAACTCCACACGCAGTGCATCGGAGAATCCTTCAACAGCAAACTTGCTGGCGCTATAAACGCCCATTAACGGCGTTGCCATTCGACCGGCACCCGAACTGACGTTAACGATACGGCCGCCATTGTTACGAATCATCGGCATGCACGCAGCACTTAACTGCATTAACCCGAATACATTCACATCAAATTGGGCGCGAATATGCTCCATGCTCACCAACTCCTGCGGGCAAGAAAGCGATACACCGGCGTTATTGACCAAGGCATAAAGACCCTGCCCGTTGGTATCTTTATGAATACGATGCACTGTGCGTTTTATCGTATGCGCATCGGTGACATCCAACATCACCGGAATCAGGTTGTGCTGCTTTTCAGCCTTAAGAAGCTCTGCGTCTTTAGGTGTACGCACTCCGGCAAACACCTGAAATCCTTCTTGTCGGGCCAGATAAAAAGCCGTGGCCCGACCAATACCCGTAGAAGCACCCGACACTAAAACGCTGCGTGATTTCATGTTCAATGGTTTCCTTCATTATTATGTTGTTTGCGCACAGGCGCCTTGGAAAATAGCGATTCTCGCACAAATCGCCTCACTTCGGCACGCAACAAACGAATGCCATTGTGGTATTGCGCATCGGTATGCCGACGATACGCCAAGGATTCATACAAAGTCGTTACCGATCGAATCCGTTGTGCCAAATCAGGCCGCCGTTCGGCTGCACGCGCCGCGTAATCACCGGCGGCTTCGCCCACGGCTCTCGGCACGCCCTGCCTTGCCAAAGCAGCACAAAAATCTTCATAGGCCTGGGTCAAGGGATCTCGGGCACGCAACCATTCACGCCCCCACAAACTCAATACAACCCCACCCAAGGCCAATCCCAATACCCCCATCATCAACGCCGCGACACGGGCAGGCGTTATCTCCCCCAATAAATTAACCAAAGTGTCCGTTTGACGTTCTGCGTCATAACCCATGACCCAACGCTGCCATTGGTAATCAACCTGATCGAACAGCAAGCGCATTTTCCCGATCAGCGGGTAACGACGCGCCCAAAAATTGGCGCCCGAACCGGACAAAACGCCATCGCCGGTATCCACCCAGGCAGACATACCCCGCTCAATGCGTTCGGGCGCCACAGCAGCCGTCGGATCCACCATGACCCACCCGTCACCCTCAATCCACGCTTCAACCCAGGCATGGGCATCGTACTGATGGACCAGAAAGTAATCCCCATTGGCTTCGGCCCCCAGATAGCCAACAACCACTCGCGCTGGCACGCCGGCAGCACGCAATGCAAATGCCACACTGCTCGCATAATGCTCGCAAAAACCCTTGCGGGTTGAAAACAAGAATTCATCGACACTGTCACGCCCCAACAAAGGGGCATCAAGACTGTAGTAAAACGGTTGTTCTCGTAAATACGTCAAGACATTTGTAATAAAACGCTCGTCATCGGCCGATTGCTCTCGCAGCATCCTGGCCCATTCCTGCGTTCTCAAATTCAATGTTTTTGGTAACTGCAAGGATATCGAACGCTCAACGGCCGATAAAACACGCTGCCCGGAAGAAGCGGATTTCGCCTGATAAGCAAAGCGACTGGTAACTGTTTTTTTGCTGGACAACGTACCGTTAGCAAGACGAATGACACCCTCGGTGTTACTACGGGCATCCTCCAACGCAAACAACCAGTTCGCACCGGTCGGCTCAAGCAATACTTCGTATTCATACTCTGATACAGCATGGCTCGCGAGATCGGCATTTTCATTATTTCGATAGCGTGCCATCGGCTGCGGGGTCCAATGGCGACCATCAAAATGATCGAGCATCAAGCCCCGCCAATACATCCGGCTACTTGCCGGTATACGGCCATCAAACGTGACACGGAAAGCCAGATCAGCCGAACGCCCCAGTTGACTGATATCGCCCGGTGACATGCTGTTGCTCATGCCAGTGCGTGCTTGACCGCTACCCGGCAATGGCACAGCCCAAATGGGCGACAACCTCGGAAACACCAAAAACAAAACCAGCATTAATGGTAATGCCTGAAACACCAGAACCGTGACAGGCTTGATTGCCGAATACCATGTGCTCTCTTGCGGCTCATGCAACGAAACCAACGACAGCAACACCAGAATAATCGAAAAGAAAACCCACAAAGATGTCAGCAGCCCTTGATCAAACAGGAAATTCATTGCCGCTACAAAAATGGATACAAAAATCAGCAAATACACATCGCGACGTTGATAGCACTCCAGCATTTTCAAGAAAAACAAAGCAATCACGGTGCCTGCGGCTGACTCCAACGCGGTTGGATTTCGATACCACACCAGAATGCCCATCAATACCGCAAAAACGATCGCAGACTTGGCTACTTTACCGGGCCACGACCAGTGCCCGCGAAACACTTGTATGCGCCATGCCGCACAAACCAGCCAGACACCCAGCAACCACCACGGCAGACGTGGCACATGCGGAGCGACCACCGCCAATTGCGCAATAAAAAACCACCATAGCGAATGACGTGGCACCGGATTCATAGATCAACCTGCTGACCAAACAACGCCAACAGACGCAAGGCTTGCTCGCGCTGGCCATCGCCGGCAGCGGGCTGCAATATCTCGGAAGGCATGCGCAGACCGTACCGCAAACCCTGTTTATCGGCCTCAAGCACCTGAAAACATAATCGTGAAAGACGTGACTCATCGGCCATGCCTTTAAACGCATCCCAATCCAGCCAAAGTTGATCGTCCTGCACGCTATGGTATTGGCGCGTTTGCAGAGGCTGCCCTTTTGCTAGCGTCTTCCACGAAACATGCCGCAACGAATCGCCCACTTGATAATCGCGCAACTGATGAAAATCATCCATGCCGATTTCATGCCGTGAACGCCCATCGCTCTGTTGCCCACCCGATGATTGCGGTGGTGCTGCATTCATCGGCTTAGGGTACACCAGGCAATGCATATCCAGATCCACCCATGTCCACGCACGCAACAGTCCCAAGGGGTAACGATTTTCAACCTTCACCCGTGGCGTTGCCACACGACCTCGTGTTGGCATGAGCAAATACAAACGCAGACGCGACTCCGGTGTCAGCACACTCACCCATTGCGAGGGACCTCCGTCGAATGCCAGCTCCAGCAATGGGTATTGGCGCTCGCCACTGCGCTCCAAAACCAATTCAAACGCCGCCATTTGCCCTGCAAACACCGGCTTGGCTTTGCCTGCCACCAACATCAAGCCCGACAGATGAAAAAACGTGTGGTAAATAGCCATCACGAATACGCTGGCCAGCATGAAGGTCAGCAGGAATACCATGTTATTGCGGTAGTTAATGGCCGTCAGCAACATGACCAACAAGAACAACAAGAACACCAGACCGGCTTTTGTCGGAAAAATAAATATCGTTTTTTGAGTCAGCTTGACGCGGGAAGAACGCGGAACTCGATGATCCAGCCAACGCAACCAGCCCCGTTGCAACTGTTTGCGCAACGCCACGACCGTGGCGAAACGCTCAGGCCACCACGGGCGTTTCATCCAACGTCCGGCGAATTAAAGCGGGAGCGCTCACACCGGATTCCAATGCCGGCTGAATGCGGTGGGTCACGACCACAGGAAACACTGCTTGAATATCTTCAGGAATCACATGCTGACGACCGTCAATCCACGCCCAGGCACGCGCTGCGGCCAGCAAGGCCAAAGCGCCACGCGGGGACAAACCCAATGCATAGGCGGGTGTATTGCGCGTGTGAGCAATCAGTCGCTGCACATAACCCATCAAACTGTCACTGACGTGCACGGCATCCGCCGCGGCCTGCATGGACAGCACCGCATCACCATGACACACGGGCTTCAGACCACTCAAGATCTCTCGCGGATTTTGACCTTCCAGCAATGCGCGCTCATCGGCAGGATCGGGATAACCAATCGCAATGCGCATCAAGAAACGATCTAACTGGGATTCCGGTAACGGAAATGTGCCGTATTGTGTCACCGGATTTTGCGTGGCAATCACAAAAAACGGCTTGGGCAAGGCTCGTGTTTCGCCTTCTATCGTGACTTGCTGCTCGGCCATCGCTTCTAACAAGGCACTTTGTGTTTTGGGGCTGGCACGATTGACTTCATCGGCCAATAACAATTGCGCGAACACGGGGCCCGCATGAAATCGAAAGGTTTGCTGCGTGGGGTCAAATATCGACACACCCAGCACATCGGCAGGCAATAGATCACTGGTAAATTGAACGCGCTGCCAGGACAAACCCAACACTTGCGCCAAGGCGTGTGCAAGCGTGGTCTTCCCCATGCCGGGCAAATCTTCAATCAGTAAATGGCCGCGCGCCAACAGGCAGGCCAATGCCAGACGCAGCTGCCGCGGCTTACCCAAAATAATGCGCTCGAGTTGCTGTAACGCTGCATGCAATTGCTTGCGCGACTGATCTGCCGATACATGCGGTTGCATACTCATGAGAGTGTATTCAATCCGCGTGCCAGATCGGCTTTAAGATCATCCAATGACTCCAAACCAACGGCAACACGAATCAGATTTTGACTGATGCCTGCTATCGCGCGATCTTCATCACTCAGACGGCCGTGAGTGGTTGTGGCCGGATGCACAATCGTGGTTTTAGCATCCCCCAGGTTGGCCGTTAGCGACATCAGGCAGGTTTTATCAATCACATGCCACGCTTCTTGACGCCCTCCCTTCACTTCAAAGGACAGCACGCCACCAAAAGCACTCTGCTGTTTTTTAGCCAGTGCATGCTGTGGGTGCGATGCAAGACCGGCATAATGCACGCGCTCCACTGCGGGATGAGCCTCCAGCCATTGTGCGAGTGCCAGCGCACTGGCGCTGTGTGCTTCCATGCGCAGCCGCAAGGTTTCAAGCCCTTTTAAAAACACCCACGCATTAAACGGACTCATTGTCGGCCCTGCTGAACGCAGAAAACCGACCACCTCATCAATTAACGTTTGACTGCCCACCACCGCGCCACCTAAACAACGGCCTTGCCCATCAATGTATTTGGTGGCCGAATAAATGACCAGATCAGCGCCAAAATCCAATGGCTTTTGCAATGCGCTGGTACAAAAACAATTATCCACCGCCAACAAAATATTGTGCTGATGCGCCAGAGTCGCCAAGCCCGCAATATCGCCTACTTCACTGAGCGGGTTTGAGGGCGTTTCCATAAAAAATAATTTGGTTTGGGGTCGAATGGCCGCTTTCCATGCATCCGGATTTTTCAGATCCACGTAACTGGTCTCAACACCAAAACGCCCCAGGTATTTATTCAGCAAGACTGTCGTAGAACCAAACACACTGCGTGAACAGACAATGTGATCGCCCGCCTTGAGTAGCGCCATGCACGTGCTGAGAATAGCGGCCATGCCCGACGAAGTGGCGACAGCCTGCTCCGCGCCCTCCATGGCGGCAAGGCGTTCTTCAAAATTACGCACGGTGGGATTGGTGTAGCGACTGTAAACATTACCCGCTCGTTCGCCACTGAATCGTGCGGCAGCGTCTGCGGCTGATTCAAACACATAGCTGGAGGTTAAATGCAGGGCTTCGGAATGTTCACCCTCGGCACTGCGCAGTTGACCGGCCCTGACTGCCAGGGTATCAAGCCCGGCATGCTCAAGCGCGCGACGCTGTTCGTCTTCCCTGCTCACGGAACCTCCTTCAGGAAATATCGTTATGCAAACCTACAATCATGTCGTCAACGCCTTCTTGACGATCACGCACGGATTTATTGTTATCGCTACGCTGATTGGCAATGCGATCCAGATAGTGACCATCCACGTCACCCGTAATGTATTCGCCATTGAATACCGAGCAATCAAAGCCCTGGATATCGGGATTGCCTTCACGCGATGCTGCAATCAGATCATCAAGATCCTGATAAACAAGCCAATCGGCACCGATCAGATCACACACTTCTTGCTCGGTTCGCCCGTGAGCAATCAACTCCTCGGCTGCCGGCATATCAATGCCGTACACATTCGGATACCGTACGGCAGGTGATGCCGAGGCAAAATACACTTTGCGCGCACCGGCTTCCCGGGCCATTTCGATGATTTGCCGACACGTTGTACCACGCACAATTGAATCATCGACCAGCAAGACATTCTTGTCTTTGAACTCCAGAGGAATCGCATTCAGTTTCTGACGCACCGATTTTTTTCGCATGTTTTGGCCGGGCATAATAAAAGTACGACCGATATAGCGATTCTTCATCAGGCCTTCACGGAATTTAACATCCAGTTCATAGGCAATCACTTGCGCAGAGACACGACTGGTATCCGGAATAGGCACCACCACATCAATATCATGATCGGGGCGCAAACGCCGAATCTTGTGCGCCAAACGCTCGCCCATGCGCAGGCGCGCTTTGTAAATTGACACGCCATCCATAATCGAATCCGGACGGGCAAAATAAACATGCTCAAATATACAAGGCTTGAGCACAGGACTTTTTGCACATTGCCGCGTATGCACAACGCCTTCGGCATCAATATAGATGGCTTCGCCGGGTGCAACGTCACGCACCACCTTAAAACCAAGCACATCCAACGCGACGCTTTCAGAGGCCATCATGTACTCGGTGCCCTGCTCGCCATCACGTTGCCCCAATACCAACGGGCGAATACCGTACGGATCGCGAAAACCGACCACGCCATAACTGGCAATCATGGCCACCACGGCATACGCACCCTTGCAGCGCTCGTGCACACCGGCCACCGCATTAAAAACATCATCGGCTGTTGGCACCAGTTTGCCCTGCTGCTGCAACTCATGCGCAAACACATTCAGCAGCACTTCGGAATCCGAGTCGGTATTAACGTGTCGCAGATCGGAGCGGAACAATGCTTCGGTCAACTGCTCGCTGTTGGTGAGATTGCCATTATGGGCCAGACAGATACCGTAGGGAGAGTTCACATAAAAAGGCTGTGCCAGTGCAGGACTGGAGCTACCCGCCGTAGGGTAGCGCACGTGGCCAATACCCATGTGCCCCACCAATTGCTTCATGTGCCGAAAGTGAAAAATATCGCGCACCAAGCCATTCGCCTTGCGCTGATTAAATCGGCCCCGATCACAGGTCACAATGCCGGCGGCGTCTTGCCCACGGTGCTGCAACATAGCCAAGGCTTCATACAAAGCCTGATTCACATCACTGCGACCAACGATCCCCACAATACCGCACATGCACCCTTCCCCTGTCAGGACTGCCCCGTTACTCGTCGAAACACCGTCGCCAGCTCATCGCCGGTTTCACGCGCCCAGTGCTCCATCATCAGAAAATGCGGAATCAATGCTGATTCGCGCCACCAACGGTAGTCATCGGTACGCAATACCGGCTGCATGAGTATTAACAAGGTCAGCACCAGTATAGCACCGCGTATCATGCCAAAAACCGTGCCCAATGCGCGGTCCGTGCCCGTGAGCCCGGTGAGATCGACCAACTCGCCAATCAAAAAATTGATCGCAGCACCGACAACCAATGCAGCAATAAACAGCACGCCGAATGCAACGATTAAACGCAAACCCGGCATGCTGATATGCGGCGCCAACACAACGGCCAGCCGCTCAAAAAATATCATCGCCACAATCAGCGCAGCCACCCAAGACACCAGCGACAGCGCCTCTCGAACAAAGCCCCGTTTGATACTGATCAGCGTGGAAATCACCACAATCACCACAATCACCCAATCAGCCACATTCACCGGCAGAACCTCCGCTGACATCGCATCATGGGTTGAATTTGACCACGATGGACTTCACCCGGAAATCACGATTGATTTCTTTTTGCAGGGCCTCCGCCGACGCCCGATCCAGTTTGGGTCCAACAAAGACGCGCACAAAGCGGCCACTGCCGGTTTGCGCTGAGGTCACGTATGCCGGATAACCTTTGGCAACCAACTTATTCTTAAGCGCCAATGCCGAGGCTTCATCACGAAAGCTGGCCAATTGCACCGACCAACGCTGGGGCAAACCACTCGCATCCAACCCCATGCCCGTCGAAGGCGATGAACTCAATACGGGCTTGGCGACTGCCGCTGGTTTTGATGAAGGCTTCACGGCCGGTTTGGCCGGCTCGACCGGCTTGCTCGCAGGCACCGGATCAGCAAGCTCCAGAGGCTTGATGCCATCCAGCGGACTTTCGGTTAATGGCGCGAACTCACCGGTTTCTAACGGCATGTCGTCATACAGCGGTTTGGCATCTTCTATCACGGCCCCATCAAACACGGGCTCGGCTGGAATCTGGGTGTGTGTATTGACTTGACGCGAATACGGATCATCAAAAATCAGCGGCCAAAGGATGGCAGCCCCCAGCAGCAAAACTGCCGCTCCCGTTAAACGCTGTTTCAGACTGGCTGCCACAGGATCCCCTCTTTTTAGGCGCTTATTTTAGCACCGTTCCAGCAAGGCCAGAACCTTACCGACGGTATAAAACGAACCAAAAACCACAATCCGGTCATCCGCTCCAGCCAAGCTGCGCACCCTTGCCAAGGCTTGACGGAGATTCTTGCTGACACTGATGGCGCGCGGGCCGGCCGCGGCAATACGTTCCATCAGCACCTCTGCCGATGCGGCACGGGGCACATCCGGCAAGTCTGCAACAAACCAGGCATCGGCAAGCCCTATCAAAGGCTCCACAACACCGGCAATATCCTTATCGGCCAATGCGGCAAACACCATGAATGTACGGCCGCGACAAGGCTCGGCCCGCAACCGGGACGCCAGCCAGGTGGCTGCATCCGGGTTATGGGCAACATCCAGAATCACGGGTATCCCGTCAAGCTGCATACGCTGAAACCGCCCCGGCACGGCCAGCGAAGCCAGCACAGAGCGCACACACTCGGCCGATGGCAGGCACTCCAATAACGCCATCACCTGCAAGGCCGTCACCGCACTGTCTCTGGGTATTTGCAAAGCCGGCAGCGCCTCCATCGTGTGGCCGGCCCCTTGCCATTGCCACGTTTCACCGGTGTCACGGGCATCAAAGTCTGGCCCGCGGCAAACCCAGTGTGCACCCAGCTCGTTCGCTCGCTGCATTAATGTCGCAGGCGGACTGGCCTGTCCGCAAACAGCGGGTTTACCGGATCTAAAAATACCCGCTTTCTCAAAAGCGATTTTATCCAGGCTGTCGCCCAACCAGTCTTGATGATCAAACGCAATACGCGTCACTACCGCCACATCGGCATCAATGCAATTCACGGCATCCAGACGCCCGCCCAGCCCGACTTCAAGAATGGCCACGTCCAGCGCCGCCATCGAAAACAACCGGAACGCCGCCAAGGTCGTGAATTCGAAATACGTTAATGAGGTATCGCCACACGCCGCCTCCACTTGCTCAAAGGCATCACACAGAGACCGCTCATCCACCGGCACGGCATGGATTTGAATACGCTCTTGAAAGTGCACAAGGTGCGGCGAGGTGTACACGCCGGTGCGCTTGCCTTGCGCGCGCAATAAGGCATCAATACAGGCAATCGTCGAACCTTTGCCATTCGTGCCGGCCACGACAATGACGCAAGGCGCAAGGCAATGCGCGCCCATGCGCTGCCAAACGGCAGCAACACGATCGAGCCCCAGCTCAATCGTGCTCGGGTGACGAGTTTCAAGAAGGGAAAGCCAGTGATCGAGCGTACGCGATATGGCCATCAAGAATCAGACTGGCTCGGCCTGATGCGTCAATCGCGACAAAATGCCGGCCAATTTATCGCGCATGGCATGGCGATGCACGATCATGTCGATATGGCCGTGCTCGAGCAAAAACTCGCTGCGCTGAAAACCTTTAGGCAATTTCACGCGAATCGTTTGCTCAATAATATTAGGGCCTGCAAAACCCGCGCGCGCGCCCGGCTCTGCAATATTCAAGTCACCCAACATCGCAAGACTGGCCGAGACGCCTCCATAAACCGGGTCGGTCATCACGGAGATGTACGGCACACCCTCCATGCGCATGCGTTCAAGAATGGCACTGGTTTTAGCCATTTGCATCAAAGAGATCAATGCTTCCTGCATGCGAGCGCCGCCCGTCGCGGAAAAACAAATCAGTGGAATGCGCTGGTCGAGCGAGGCTTGCGCAGCACGCTTAAATCGCTCGCCGACGGCATACCCCATTGAGCCACCATGAAATGCGAATTCGAACGCTGCCGCCACCACCGGCAATGACTTCAGCGTGCCCTGCATGACCACCAAGGCATCTTTTTCACCGGTTTCTTTTTGCGCCTGCGACAAACGGTCTTTGTATTTTTTAAGATCTTTAAACTTCAGGCGGTCAATGGGTTCAACGTCCGTAGCCAGTTCGCTACGACCGGCTTCATCCAAAAAAATATCCAGCCGACGGCGCGCACCGATGCGCATGTGGTGATCACACTTGGGACATACCTCAAGATTTTTTTCGAGCTCGGGCCAATACAGCACCTGCTCGCAACGGACGCATTTTTTCCAGACCCCTTCCGGCACCGAGCTCGCACCTTGCAGCTTGGCATTTTTATTCGATCGAACTGCCGGGACAATTTTGTCGAGCCAACTCATACCTTGCGCCTTCCTTTGTCGGATACCGCTATTGTAACGGAGCCCTAGGCTGGGGTCACGAGCGCATCCAATGCCTGGCGAATCGGTGCAATCACGTCGCAACTGATTGATGCTGCAGCTTTTTCAACGTCTTTCGTAATATCAATAGCCCCCAGTCGATCGACCAGCGCACTACCCACCACCACACCATCGGCTAATGCGCCAATGGCTTTAGCCGATGCGGCATCCTTGATACCAAAGCCCACGCAGACCGGTTTATCGGTCAATGCACGAATGCGATTCAGGTATTCCGCCACCGAATCCACTTGCAGATGCCCTGCACCCGTCACGCCTTTGAGTGACACATAGTACAAATAACCTTGTGCCACTTTGCAAATATGCGCCAAACGTTCGGCCGAGGTTGTCGGTGCAATCAAAAAAATGGGAGCGATCCCCGCGGATTGCAATGCCGCATTCAGCTCGGCACCTTCTTCCAGCGGCATATCCACCGTTAACAACCCATCCACACCCACAGCAGACGCGGCCTGCGCGAACGCGGCATAGCCCATGACCTCAACCGGATTGGCATACCCCATGAGCACCACCGGGGTCTCTGCATCCGTTTCACGAAATCGGCGCACGGCATCCAATGTGCCGCGCAAGGACATGCGCTGCGCCAAGGCGCGCTCATGCGCACGCTGGATTACCGGGCCTTCGGCCATGGGATCGGAAAACGGCACACCCAGCTCAATAACGTCGGCGCCGGCGCTCACCAGCGCGTGCATGGCAGGTACCGTGGCATCGGCACACGGATCACCACACACCAGATACGGAACCAACGCTTTGCGCCCCGCCGTCTTTAATGCCTGCATACGTTGATTGAGTCGACTCACTGAAATCCCCTACCTTAAAAACGGATGCCTTCGAGCGCGGCAACCGTATGAATATCTTTATCGCCACGGCCGGATAAGTTCACCAGCACAGCGGCTTCTTTGGGCAACGTCGCTGCCAGTTTTTCAGCGTAAGCAACAGCATGACTGGACTCCAGCGCCGGCATAATGCCTTCCAGCCGCGTCAATCGATGGAATGCAGTCAACGCTTCGGTATCGGTAATCGATACATAATTCACACGCCCGGCATCTTTGAGCCACGAATGCTCTGGCCCCACACCCGGATAATCCAGACCGGCTGAAATGGAATGCGTCTCGATAATCTGACCGTCGTCATCTTCCATTAAATACGTGCGGTTACCGTGCAACACACCCGGACGGCCGGCACTCAATGGCGCCGCATGACGGCCGGTTTCAATGCCATCACCGGCGGCTTCAACACCGTACATGGCGACTGCGGCGTCCGCTAAAAACGGATGAAACAACCCAATTGCATTGGAACCACCGCCCACGCACGCTACCAGCGCATCGGGCAATCGGCCCGTCATTGACAGCATTTGCTCACGAGCCTCGCGGCCGATAATGGATTGAAAATCGCGCACCAACATGGGATAGGGATGCGGCCCTGCGACTGTGCCAATAATGTAGAACGTGTTATCGACATTGGTCACCCAATCGCGCATGGCTTCGTTCATGGCATCCTTGAGCGTCTTGGAGCCCGACGTTACCGGAATCACTTCGGCGCCCAACAGCTTCATGCGGTACACATTCAAGGATTGCCGACGCACATCCTCTTCACCCATATACACCTGACACTCAAGCCCCAGGCGAGCGGCAACGGTGGCCGTCGCCACGCCATGCTGTCCCGCGCCGGTTTCAGCGATAACGCGTTTTTTACCCATGCGCTTAGCCAGCAACGCCTGGCCAATGGTGTTATTTACTTTATGCGCACCGGTGTGATTCAAATCTTCGCGCTTGAGGTACAGCTGCGCGCCACCGGCTTCACGACTCCAACGCTCGGCGTGATAAATCGGCGAAGGACGCCCAACGTAATGCGCCATATCAACATCGAACTCGCGCAGAAAATCAGGATCATCGCGATAACGCTGATACGCTGCATCAAGCTCTTCAAGGGCTTGCATCAGCGTTTCGGACACAAACCGTCCACCGTAGGGACCAAAGTGCCCGCGGGAATCCGGAAATGCTTTGTAATCAACGGCCATAATTATTCCATCAGCTTGCTGCTGTGACTCCCGATTCTGTTTGTACGGCACGCACGAAGTGCTGGATGAGCGTGGCGTCTTTTTTACCGGGCGCGGACTCCACGCCGGAACTCACATCCACCGCATACGGACGCACACAGCGAATCGCCTCGCCGACATTCGCCGCATTCAATCCACCCGCCAAAACCACCGACTTCATTAAATCACCCGGCACCAACGACCAGTCAAACGATCGACCACTACCACCGAACACCTGCGCATCGGCCGCATCCAACAACAAAGCCTGTGCTGCACCGTACGGCTTCAACCGGGCATCGCTCACGCTGCGTGCATCACTGACGCGAATGGCTTTGATCCATGGACGCCCGAAACCGGCACAAAAAGCCGCCGCCTCATCGCCATGAAACTGCAAGCAATCCAGTGGCACGGCTGCCAGAGCATCGTGCACGAGATCCGCTTCGGGATTCACGAACAATCCGACTGTGGTCACAAACGGTGGCAACACACTCTGAATCTCGGCAGCTTGTTGCAATGTGACGACTCTGGGGCTTGGCGCATAAAAAACCAGGCCAATCGCATCGGCTCCGGCATTCGCCGCTGCCAAGGCATCGGCTGGCGTCGTAATCCCACAAATCTTGATGCGAACTCGCGCCACGAAAGCCCCTCCAGAAAGCCGCTTATTCTAACAGAATGGCCCATGAGATAGGCCATTGAAACTACAGAACATCGGGCAGAAACAAAGGCCCTTTTGGCAATGACGGCAAATGACAGCCCGGAGAATAACGTACGGCAACCAGATACAAGCCGTTCGGTGGCGCGGTGGGGGCAGACAAATTGCGATCCGCTGCCGTCAATAATCGCGCGATCCAGTCCTCTGCCTGCTCACCCCGCCCGACGGCCATCAGGCTGCCGGCAATATTGCGCACCATATGCAATAGAAACGCATTGGCGGTAATTTCCAGCACCACCCAATCTTCCCGGCGCTGCACGGCAACTGACATCACATTGCGCATGGGCGTACTGGACTGGCAGCCGGCCGCTCTGAAAGCACTGCAATCCCGCTCTCCCAGCAATGCCTGTGCGGCACGGTGCATGGCCTTTGCATCCAATGGGTGACGCTCCCATGTGAACTGCGCGTGCCCCACACCCAGTCGCTGGTCACGATTACAAATAACATAGCGGTATGTGCGGGCCAGCGCAGAATGCCTGGCATGGAAATCGTGGGGTGTCGGCGCAGCCCATCGCACCGCGACGGTTTTAGGCAAATGCGCATTCACCCCTTGCACCCAGGCCCTCAAAGGACGATCCACCGAGGTATCAAAATGCACTGTTTGTGCCGTGGCATGAACGCCGGCGTCGGTGCGACCCGCACAACGGATATTCACCGGGTGATTGGCTACCTTGGCTACGGCTTCTTCCAGGGTTTGTTGCACCGTAGGCAGTGCCGGGTCAAGCTGTTTCTGCCACCCATAAAAAGCACTGCCGTCGTATTCGACGGCAAGTGCGATGCGTTGCGTGAATGGTTCTGACATCATCCGGGACCATACTCCCCCGGTGACATGCGATCAGATGCTATCGAGCAGCTTCCGGGCTTCATCTTTGGCGCCACTATTACCATCCTGAATCACTTCTTGCAGGATCTCTTTCGCGCCATCAATGTCGCCCATATCGATATAGGCGCGCGCGAGATCCAGCTTGGTACCTGACTCATCCGTGCCTGCCAGGAAATCGAGATCGTCACTGACACCCAGATCTATGGTTTCGGGCTCGTCATCGGCCGCTTTTTCAGCTTCTTTGGCACCAAAACTGCTGAAGTCAAAATCACCCGTATCTTCGAGCTCGACAATACCCATTTCACGGGTATCGCCTTCGTTTTCTACCGGGACTTCATCATTGACTGCCAACAATGCATCGTCTTCAGTGGCCAACATATCGTCATCAATTTCTGGCATGGTGACCGTCGGCATTTCTTGCGTATTGCGCTTCTCACCCAGCCACTCAGGCGCATCATCGACACCCAGCAACAGCTCTTTAGCACGACCGATCGTCTGCGCATTAGCCGTGCCCTGCAACTGAACAAAGTGCTTGTGGAAGGCATCGCGATTTTTCGAATCCACATAGACCTCAAGCAACTTGAGGTGCAGCTTCATGTTCGAAGGTTCTTTCTCGATAGCACCTTTCAACATGCTGACTGCCTGGGCATGACGACCCAACGACATATAAATATCAGCCTCACCCACCACGTCACCCGTCTGGGCTTCTGTAGGCGCCGCCGGAATGGCATTCATGCCGGTCACCGTCGCATCAACCGCCTCGTCGTCAGCGGCATCTTCTTCAACAGGCTCCGTTGTTGCAGTCGCAATATCGTCGGCGACATCACCGAGCTCATCCGCATCATCAAACGCATCCACGTCGTCCGTTACATCCACTTCTTCTGTTTCTGCCTCAGCCGATACCGGTGGCATGGTGCCCGTGCGCGCCACCAACACCGGTTGCTGCGGCAACACGGATGCAGAAACACCGCCTTTCTTGCGACGCGTCACCAAAAACGCAACGATCGCCAACAATGCCAGCAAGCCGCCACCAATGCTCATCATCAGCGATGAAGACAAGCCGGTTTCGGCCTCTTGCCGTGCTGGAGCAGCCTTGGGCTTGGCCGATTCTTCCTGCAATGCAGCCATTTGCTGATCTTTCAACTCAGTCAGACGCTCCATGGTCTTAACCTGATCTTCCATGACTTCAAGTTTGTCCTGTAACTCTGCGTTCTGTTCTTCAGCGGCAGCCAGGTTTTCCTCTACTGCTTCGACAGCGACTTCGGCCACGACGGCTTCAGCCTCTTCAGCCACGGCCTGATCCGCAGCACCCTCAGCAACTGCAGCAGCATCACCGGATGCCGACAACTCAAGACGACCTTCAGGCTCGGCAACCGGAGCAACAGGCGTTGCATCTGCCGCAGCAGACACTTTGCTCGGCAACGGACGATCCGTACCCTCGCGCCATGCCTGATTTTGTGCGGCGACTTCTTGCACTGCTTCTTCGTAGGTCAATTGCTGCACTGCACCGGCATCGGGCAGGCGCAATACATAACCGGCTTTAATCAAATTAATATTGTCTTTATAGAAGGCTTGCGGATTCATCGACTGGATAGCCAGCATGGTCTGCTGAACGCTGGCATCGCTACCGGGCTTATGATTCTTGGCAATATTCCACAAGGAATCGCCCTGCTGAATACGATAGCTGCCCGAAGAAACCGGCGAGGCCATACGATCGACAGCCGGACGAGCAGCGGCAGACGCAGAAGCCTGGCTGGACTCGACCTTAGCCGTTGACGTTACCGCCTTCGGTGCCGATTTGGGCTGTGTTGCCTCGCGCGTCGCAGAAAGCGCCGCCGGGCGTGAAACGGCCATGGCCTTGCCCTGAGTCACCGGCAAATCCAACAACAGCGTGTATTCACGCAACACCCGGCCGGTTGGCCAGCGCGCTTCAACAACAAAGTTCAAAAATGGCTCTTGCACCCGATCACGGGTTTTCAAATGCACATAGCTGCGACCCGTCTTTTTATCGATAACGACATCAAAATTGATTTTGGTCAGGAAGTACTCGCGATCGACGCCCGCGCGGTCAAAGTCTTCTTTGGAGGCGAGTTTGATAAAAACCTGATCGGGATCGAGGTCGCCAACATTGATCAACTGGATGTTGGCATCCAATGGCTGGTTCAACGCAGACTCCAACTCCACCTGACCCAAGCCTACAGCGTGAGCCAGACCGGCCGGCAACAAACTGGCCAATGCGATCGCGATTACCAAATTACGACGAATCATAAGACCCTTACCTTTTATAGTTATGCTGGTTCCCTGTGCCCTCTACTGCTTATGGCAGAAGAGCTCAAGATTCCTTTCAGGCTCCCATTGGGCGAACGCAATAGCTTGCGCCCGCCCTCACGGATATGCCGTAAGTATTCATTATAAATAATCTTTTATCAATATTTCGGCGATTTGCACGCTATTGAGTGCCGCCCCTTTACGCACATTATCGGACACCACCCACAGGTTGATGCCGCGCGGATGGGAAATGTCCTCCCGAATGCGTCCCACGAAGGTCGGGTCCTCGCCGGCAGCATCCGTTACCGGAGTCGGATAACCTCCCGGCTCACGCTTATCGACGACTTTGATACCCGGCGCTTTCTTCAGCAGCTTGGTCACCGCCTCGGCAGTGATTTTGTCGCGCGTTTCAATGTGAACGGCTTCTGAATGGCCATAAAACACAGGGATTCGAACGCAAGTCGGGTTCACGACAATGCTGTCATCGCCCAGAATTTTGCGGGTCTCCCAGACCATCTTCATTTCTTCCTTGGTGTAGCCGTTGTCCTGAAACACATCAATCTGGGGAATGCAGTTGAACGCGATTTGCTTGGGATAGACTTTGGCTTCCGCCGGACGGCCATTCAGCAGTGCTGCGGTCTGGCTCGCCAATTCTTCAATCGCCTTTTGGCCGGTACCGGATACCGCCTGATAGGTCGCCACATTGATGCGCGTAATGCCCACCGCATCGTGAATCGGCTTCAATGCCACCAGCATCTGGATGGTCGAGCAATTCGGATTGGCGATGATATTGCGGTTGGTATAGCGGGCAATCGCCTCCGGGTTTACCTCGGGCACCACCAGTGGAATATCGTCGTCATAACGGAAGTGGCTGGTGTTATCGATCACCACACAGCCTGCGGCACCGGCAATAGGTGCCCATTTTTCCGACACGCTGCCGCCTGCCGAGAACAGACCGATCTGCACCTGGCTCCAATCAAAGGTATCAACATCGATCACCATCACCGGCTTGCCATGGAACATCACGGTATTGCCTGCCGAGCGGCTACTGGCCAGCGGGTAGAGTTTGCCCACAGGAAAGTTACGCTGCTCGAGAATGCTGATCATGGTCTCGCCGACCGCACCGGTTGCACCTAAAACGGCCACATCGTATGTCTTGCTCATAGCTTTCACTTCCATTTATAACTGATTGATTTTTAATTTAAAGACTGCTTACAACGGCATCACCCATGGCCGCCGTATTCACCAACGTCGTGCCTGCTGACTGAATGTCCGCCGTGCGCAGGCCAAGGTCCAATACCTTGCTCACCGCCGCCTCAATAGCGTCAGCCGGCACGGCCTCGCCAAGCGAATAACGCAGCATCATGGCCACCGACAGAATCGTCGCCAGCGGATTGGCTTTGCCCTGACCGGCAATATCCGGCGCCGAACCATGACACGGCTCGTACATGCCCTGACCTTTCTCATTGAGTGAGGCCGACGGCAACATGCCGATCGAGCCGGTCAGCATGGCCGCCTCGTCCGACAGGATGTCACCAAACATATTGCCGGTCACCAGCACATCGAACTGTTTGGGTGCACGCACCAACTGCATGGCGGCATTGTCCACGTACATGTGAGAAAGCTGCACATCGGGGAAGTCTTTGGCCACCTCTTCCATCACCTCGCGCCAGAGCACGGTCACTTCCAATACATTGGCTTTATCGACCGAGCACACCCGCTTGCCGCGTTTTTGCGCCAGCTCAAAAGCCAGCCGACCGATGCGGCGAATCTCCGACTCGGCATACACGTAGGTGTTAAAGCCCTGGCGCTCGCCATTCTCCAGTGTCCGGATGCCGCGCGGCTGGCCGAAATAGATGCCGCCGGTCAGTTCACGCACAATCAGGATGTCGAGACCGGCCACAATGTCAGGCCGCAGACTGGAAGCACCCGCCAACTGAGGGTAAAGAATGGCGGGCCGCAGATTGCCAAACAGACCCAGCTCTTTGCGAATGCCCAGCAAGCCACGCTCCGGGCGCAGCGCCATCTCGAGTTTGTCCCACTTCGGGCCGCCTACGGCACCCAGCAAAATCGCATCGGCCTTGCGCGCCTTCTCCAGCGTTATCTCCGGCAAGGGATGACCCGTGGCATCAATGGCCGAGCCTCCCACCAAAGCCTCTTCACACGCCAGGTCCAGACCGTATCGCTTGTTGACGGCATCCAGCACTTTGCGAGCTTCACGCATCACTTCGGGGCCGATTCCATCACCGGGCAGAATAAGAATATTCTTCATTAACAAGTCCTTACATTGTTTTTATGGATCACGTTATGCAAACAGCCACGGGGCTTTTTGCTGCCAGCCCGCCTCAAACGCACGAATGGCCTCGGCATCTTCTAGCGTCAGTCCAATATCATCGAGCCCGTTCATCAGACAGTGCTTGCGGAAGCTATCGACCTCAAAGGCAATCGACTGTCCGGCTGGCGTCACCACCTGCTGACCCGGCAGATTGATGGTCAGCTCATAGCCTTCGGCAGCCGCGGCCTCGCGGAATAACTGATCAACCACGGCCTCATCCAGCACAATCGGCAAGATGCCGTTTTTGAAGCAATTATTAAAGAAGATGTCAGCAAAACTGGGGGCAATCACGCAACGAAAGCCGTAATCCAGCAAAGCCCACGGGGCATGCTCGCGACTGGACCCGCAACCGAAGTTTTGCCGGGCCAGTAAAATCGAGGCACCGGCATAGCGCGGCTGATTGAGTACAAAGTCGGGATTTTTCGGGCGAGCGGAGTTGTCCTGATCCGGTTCGCCATGATCCAGATAGCGCAGCTCATCAAACAGATTCGGGCCAAAGCCTGAACGCTTGATCGACTTCAAAAACTGCTTCGGGATGATCATATCGGTATCGACATTGGCCCGATCCATCGGCGCGACAACACCCTTCAAAACCGTAAATTTATCCATAGAAGTAACTCTTAAATCACTGATTTAATAATGAATTAACGTCGACAAAATGCCCCGCCACCGCAGCGGCAGCCGCCATCGCCGGGCTCACCAGGTGCGTGCGGCCACCGTAGCCCTGACGGCCTTCAAAGTTTCGGTTGGAGGTCGACGCACAATGCTCGCCCGGCTCCAGCCGGTCGGCATTCATGGCCAAGCACATCGAGCAACCCGGCTCGCGCCATTCAAGACCGGCGTCCATAAAGATGCGATCCAGCCCTTCGGCTTCTGCCTGCTTTTTAACCAATCCGGAGCCCGGGACCACCATGGCCTGCTTGATCGTTGAGGCCACCTTGCGGCCCTTCACCACGGCCGCGGCTTCACGTAAATCTTCAATGCGCGAGTTGGTGCACGAGCCAATAAACACCCGATCAAGCCGGATGTCGGTGATCGCCTGCCCGGCAGCCAAACCCATGTATTTCAAGGCCGATTCAATGCCGGCTTTGCGCACCGGGTCGGCCTCGGCGGCCGGATCGGGCACGCGACCATCCACCGGGACGACCATCTCGGGACTGGTCCCCCAACTCACTTGCGGCCTCAGACTTGAACCATCAATCTCCACCACCCGGTCAAACACCGCATCGGTATCACTGACCAGTGTTTTCCACCAGTGCACGGCCTGCTCCCAATGCGCGCCCTTCGGCGCAAACGGGCGGCCCTTCACGTATTCAATCGTGGTGTCATCCACCGCGACCATACCGGCACGGGCACCGGCTTCAATGGCCATATTGCAAACGGTCATGCGCCCTTCAATCGACAAGGCACGGATCACCTCGCCACCGAACTCGATGGCATAACCCGTGCCACCGGCGGTACCGATCTCGCCAATAATGGCCAGGATCACGTCTTTTGCGGTCACGCCGGGCTGCAACCGGCCGTTTACCTGCACCAGCATGTTCTTCATCTTTTTCTGGATCAGGCACTGGGTTGCCAACACGTGCTCGACTTCTGACGTACCAATACCGTGCGCCAGCGCACCAAACGCCCCATGGGTAGAAGTGTGCGAATCACCACAGACCACGGTCATGCCCGGCAAAGTGGCGCCCTGCTCCGGGCCAATCACGTGCACGATGCCCTGGCGTACATCATTGATGGTGAACTCGGTAATACCAAAATCGCGGCAGTTATCGTCGAGGGTTTTCACCTGAATGCGCGAGACATTGTCCGTAATGCCTTCAACGCCCTGCGAGCGTTCGGCCCGGTCGGTCGGCACGTTGTGATCGGGCGTGGCAAGATTAGCCCCTACCCGCCAAGGCTTGCGACCGGCCAGACGCAGCCCTTCAAAGGCCTGTGGCGAGGTCACTTCGTGAATCAACTGGCGATCGATATAAATGAGCGCCGTGCCGTCATCGCGCTGCTTGACGAGATGGGCATCCCAGAGTTTGTCGTAAAGGGTCTTTGCGGCCATGGTTCCTGCCTCTCTTTTACAGGGGGTAGATAGTAGGCCTCTCATTGAATAAAATAAAATCATCTTTTTTATAGTTTCTATAACTATTTAGACTAGGTTAAATACTCAGCATGGACACCCAGAACCTGCGCGCTTTTTTAGCCGTGGCCGACAGCGGCTCATTTTCTGAAGCGGCCATTCGCCTGCACCTGACGCAACCGGCCGTCAGTAAACGCATTGCCGTGTTGGAGACAGAACTCGATACCCGCCTGTTCGACCGCATTGGCCGCAGCGTCCAACTGACCGAGAGCGGCCGCACCCTGCTGCCGCGAGCCCGCGCCATCTTGCTGGATATTGAAGACGCCCGCCGCAGCCTGCACAACCTCACCGATGAGGTCAGCGGCACACTCTCGATTGGCACCAGCCACCACGCCGGCCTGCATCGCCTGCCGCCGGCCCTGCGTCACTTTGCCCGTGCGCACCCACAGGTTGCACTCGACATCCGCTTCATGGATTCCGAGCAAGCCCACGAAGCCGTGTTGCACGGTGAGCTGGAGCTGGCCATCGTCACACTGTCCCCCATCGACATCGCACAGCTCAAACGCACCGTGCTGTGGCATGATCCGCTGGCGTTTGCCTGCGCACCCGATCACCCGCTCGCTGCCACACCCGCACCCACGCCCAAACAACTGATTGAGTGGCCCTCGGTGCTGCCGGGTGAAGCGACTTATACGGGCCGACTGATTCGTGAAGCCTTTGAAGCACAGCAATTGACATTGCCCGTAGCCATGACCACCAACTATCTTGAGACATTAAAAATGCTGGCCGGCGTTGGCTTGGGCTGGAGCGTGCTGCCGCAAACCATGCTCGATGACGAATTGATTGAATTGAAACCGCAAGGCATGGCCATCAGCCGCGAACTCGGTTTGATTGTGCATCGAGAGAGAAGCCTGTCGAATGCGGCTCAACGCTTCATTGATGCATTACACACCAACACAAGCAAAGATCGCTAAGACACCCTAATCGATGCCATCGGTCTTAGCCGTTTTGTCTAACTCGGATCGTGCTTCAGCTGATTTTAATGCAACGACACGTACCGGCACGGCATTATTATCAACGGCATGATGCACCACTGCACTGAGTTCGGCGATAACGGCCTCATCAATGTCATGATCACTCGCCAACATGATGTGCACGCCGGCACTCGGGTGCATGGCAGCACGCCCCATCATGACTACCTCAACGCCCGGCATAGACTCTATCTTTTTCATAACCGCCAACCGTATCGACTCCGACACCGGATTAATCAGCGGCCGGGTTTGTCCCATGCGGTTTTTCTCCAACAATCGCTCGGACAGAGGCCAGGTCATGGCAACGGAGCACAGGCAAAGCACCATCAATACGCGCACGGCCCAACGCGGACTGCCATCTTCTTTCATCGGTGCATTCACACCCAGAAACGCAAACACCAATGCAGAGCCCAATAAAATCGTGACCAGGTTAGTGGCATACAACACCGCTGAAGCGCCGGCCACTTCCCACGCACCGCGGGCAAGAGAAATACCCACCACGGCTAACGGCGGCACCAATGCTGCGGCGATCGCAACACCGGATAACACACCGGCCACATTCGGCCGTGCCATGGCATAGGCTGCAACCATACCGGATACCAAACCCACGCCCAGGTCCAGCAAATCGACATTACCGCGTGCCTGAATTTCTTGAGACATCTCATGCCCCGGCACCAACCATGAGGCCAACATGCCAACGATCAAAGCCACCAACACACCCAGTGACATGGCCTTCATTGAACCTCGGAACAAATCGAAATTACCTTGCACCACCGCAAAACCCGCACCCAACAACGGCGACATCAGTGGCGCTACCAACATGGCCCCAATCACCACGGCCACCGAGCTCTGCAGCAAACCCATCGCAGCCAAGGCAGCCGACAAGCCCATCATGACGACAAAATCCGGATTCCAGCGCGCATCCTGATCAAAACGTTCGACCAGCGCGATGCGCGAATCGCGCTCCAGCTCCGGGAACCACGTACGCAAACGCGATGGCTTTTCTTCAGTCTCCAACACTATTAGTTACCTTCAATCTGCCGTTATAAACCGGCCTCATCATAGCAAGTAAGTCGGCTCACACCGAGTGCGTGCTGCCATGATTCATCACAATTGGTCAGCAAACTGCCCGATTGCATCCCTCCCTCTGCCCGATTG
>DATCSK010000007.1:0-98291 GCA_036568505.1 Pseudomonadales bacterium
AGGAGTGACATCTTTGATTACATCGAGATGTTCTACAATATAAAACGGCGGCACGGTTCCAATGAGCTGCTGTCACCGATAGAGTATGAAAACCGTTACCAAGAACGGCTGGCAAGTGTCTAGAAAGTTGGTGGCGATTCACCTAATGCCAGAATGAGAGTGAGAAATAATAATTTCATCTGATCCAATCTGAATAAAAGAGGGTCAAAAGGGTTGCAAAAAATTCGTAGCAGTCACTTGTTAAGGCGCCCTAGTTTTTAGTTAACATGCCTGTAGACGATAGCAAAAATCTACCTTGCAACGGCCCGTTTTGTAGCTCTGGTTTCTGTAGGTAATTATTCACAGCTCTTGTATGGACTACATATAAAGACGCTTTGTCTTTTTTAGTTAGCGTAATATTCCATGTCTCAACCCAGCCGCCAGAGCCTGTTTTATCTAAAACATCTGTAGCAGAGGCCATAGCGAAAACTACAGCATTAGTTTTATGCTCGGTTATTGAGAATTTTCCCGGCATTACACTGCGCCATCCGGCAGAGTTTTTCGGGTCCCGACTAAAAACAGAAACCTCGCCATTCACGATGGCTAGCTTAAGATGCCACGATCCCGAATCAATATGCTTGAAAGGGTATTCGTTGGGAGAAATAGGCTCAAGCCTTCCTTCCCATGTGCCGTCAAAACCGCCCAAATAAATTGCATTACTTGTTCCCGAGTTGTTGTTAACCAAAGAGCAAGCATTCATTAATATCAGCAAAGGCATAAGGAAAACTGGTTTAAATATATGCATGGCTGTCCTTTTAATTTAACGCCTAAAGCATGGGCGAAGCTTTGCTGCGTCCAATGCCTTTACTTGAGTACTTGAGTAATCGGGGTCAGAGTGGACTTCCCCACGTTTAACGGACACTCCAGATAGGGGACAATTCCCCAAAAGGAGTGATTCATGACCCGCAAGACCTACACCCGCGAATTCAAGATCGAAGCCGTTCGCCTGCTCAAGCAAGGCAAGAAACCCGGTGCTGACCTGGCCCGGGAGCTCGGCGTCAAACGCAACCAGTTGTACAAATGGTTGGAGGAAATCGATGCACACGGCGAAGCCGGTGCATTTCCCGGCCATGGCAGGCGTTCTGCCAAGGCCCGTAACGAACAGGCCGACGAGAACGCCCGCCTGCGCAAGGAAGTGGCCGAGTTACAGGAAGAGGTGGAAATCCTAAAAAAGGCCGCCGCGTACTTTGCCAGGGACCTGGGGTGAAGTACGCATTCATCCATGAGCAGCGGCAAAGCCATCGCATCCAGAAGTTATGCCAGACCCTTGGGGTATCGCCTTCGGGTTTCTATGAATGGCAGCGCCGCGAAGAAAGCCCACGCAGCCAGCGGCAACGCTGCCTGATGCAGAAGATACGGGTGATCCATGCCGAACACCGTGGCGTGTATGGCTCGCCGCGAGTGCATCAGGTGCTGGTCAAATCGGGAGAGGCTGTCTGCGTGAATACCGTTGCCAAGCTGATGCAGAAGGCTGATATCAAGGCAAAATCCTGCAGGCGTTACAAGGTGACGGTGGAATCACGGCAAGGCTTCAAGGTGGCGCCGAATCATCTCGGCCGGCAGTTTCTGCCGAAAGCACCTGCGCAATCGTGGGCCACCGATGTGACCTTCATCCCGACACGGCAAGGGCCGATTTACCTGGCCGTGGTGATGGAGCTGCATTCACGCCGCATCATTGGCTGGGCGATGGACAACAAGAATACGGCGAACCTTGTGTGCAGCGCGACACGCATGGCGATTGATGGCCGTAAAACCCTCAGCGGGTTAACCCTGCATTCCGACCAGGGCATCCAGTACATTGCCAATGAGTATCAGGATTTATTGAAGCTGCATGGCATCCGTTGCAGCATGAGCCGTAAGGGCAACTGCTGGGATAACGCCGTGGTGGAGAGCTTCTTCCACACCCTGAAATCTGAACTTGATATGTTCGAGTGCTTCAGCAGCCGGAGCGAAGCCCGGATGCAGATATTTGAATACATCGAATGTTTTTATAATCGTAGCCGGCTGCATTCAACACTCGGCTACATGAGCCCGGCGGACTATGAGATGATGCATTGTGCCGCTTAACTTTGGTGTCCGTTTTTTGTGGGGAAGTCCAGAGTAACATTTTAGATCCCGCGATTGAGCATCAAAGAAGTCCGTCCAGGTTCTTACATCGAGTACATTACTCGCATAAGCGAATTCATCCCAGCTCGCCGTGAACCTATAGGTTACGGTGCCAGTTCGAGTACGGTTCTTGTCAGGTACCCATCCGGCTCAGCAACCTGACCATGAACCTGACGAACCCGACATCTAAAACCCCCATTTCCGGTTATTTTGAACCTATAGGTACATGTACCTGACAGCCCCCTTGACCCGCAACCAGACACGCTTGTTTTACTTGACCCCACATTGATCGAGCGGCCCAGGTTGGCCGGGGTGAGAAAAGGGGTATGAACCGTGAAAACACTGAACTTGCAGCAGGCAGCCGCCTTCCTGCACATGTGCCCGCCAGTGCTGGCGCAGAAGGCCCGCGAGAAGCTGATACCGGGTGCCAAACCTGGCAAGCGCTGGGTGTTCCTGGAGGACGAGCTTGCCGCCTACCTGCGAGGGTCATATGCCGGCCCTGGGCAAGCGCCGTTAAGTGACTGTGAGGAGGATTCTTCATGGCACTTATCCAACGAGGTTCTGTCTGGTGGGTCGACTTCAGGTCGCCGAACGGCAAGCGAATACGACGCTCTGCTGAAACGGAAGACCGGAGGCAAGCCCAGGAATACCACGATAGGTTGAAGGCCGAGCTGTGGCGGGTTCACAAGCTTGGCGAACGGCAGCGACGTACCTGGCAAGAAGCCGTGGTGCGTTGGCTCAAAGATACAGAACACAAAGCCGACCACGGCAAGGACATTAGCAAGTTGCGCTGGCTCGACCGGCACCTTGGCAAGCTGTACCTGGATCAGGTTACCCGTGAGGTCATCGACCAGATTGCAGAAACCAAGAAGCGGGAAGCGAGCCCGAGCACGGCTAATAGGTACCTTGCCCTGATCAGGGCCATCTTGCGCATGGCGCGCGATGAATGGGACTGGTTAGAAAAGGCGCCTTTTGTGCGGCTGTATCGAGAGCCGAGAAAGCGCGTGCGCTGGCTCAAGCCTGAGGAGGCTGAACGATTATTGCGGGAGTTACCGGAGCATCTGGCCGACATGGCGCTGTTTAGCCTTGCGACCGGTTTGCGACAACGCAATGTCAGCTACCTTAGGTGGGATCAGGTCGACTTGGAGCGCGGCGTGGCATGGATCCATGCCGACCAATCCAAATCGGGCCGGGCCATTGCGGTGCCGATGAACGAGGATGCGTTACGGGTTCTTCGTAGGCGGCAGCAAATACGGCACCGGGAGTATGTGTTTACCTATAAGGGTAAGCCGGTTGATCGCACCAGTACCAAGGCTTGGCAGCACGCGTTAGCGCGTGCAGGGATCCAGAATTTCCGCTGGCATGATTTGCGGCATACCTGGGCCTCGTGGCACGTGCAAAGCGGTACGAGTTTGAATGAGTTGATGGAGTTAGGCGGTTGGTCGTCGTTTGATATGGTGCTGCGCTACGCGCATTTTGCGGGCGAGCATTTGAAAAACGCGGCGTGTCACATTGATGGCACGATTTGGTCACAAAGGCACCCAATCAGGGCTTGCGCTTAATCGTAAGTCACTGATTTAAATGGTGCCCGGGGGCGGAATCGAACCACCGACACGGGGATTTTCAATCCCCTGCTCTACCGACTGAGCTACCCGGGCAGGTAAGGCCGGAAAAAAGAGGGCGTATTAAACCCGCCGCCTCGTGCTTCGTCAAGCTGACAGCGCTTATTCCGGCTTTTCCGGTACATAGCCTTCGGCAATATCGAACGGCTCATTGCTCAGGAATTTGTCCATTTGCTCGGCCAAGTACGCTCGTGCCTTGGGTTCGAAGGCATTCAGGTGCTTTTCGTTGAGCAGGCGGGTTTGATGCGTTTGCCATTCTTCCCAGGCGCGGCGCGAGACGGTCTCGAAGATGGCCTGCCCTTTGGGGCCGGGGAAAGGCGGGCGCTCAAGGCCTTCCAGTTCTTGTTGGTATTTGCGGCACATGACGGTACGGCTCATGGCAATTCCTCATCAATGATCGAATGTAATAGCGGCTTAATCGGGCCGGGTAACCCAATGCGCTGAGCGCTGTTATACCAGCGTTGTGTATCGGAGAGTATGACCGGTTTGCGCAGGCGTATCAGCACGGGTTCGAGCGTGACGCGAAAATGACTGAAAGCATGCGTGATGGGGGGCAATGATTGCGCTCCGATTTTTTTTGAGCCGCAGATGGCGCGTGCCATTGCGGGGGCTTCAGCGGTTTCGCTGATGGGCAGGCACCACAGTCCGCCCCAGATACCCGATGACGGTCGTTGCTCCAGCAAGACGCTGCCGTCGGTGTGTTGCAGCACCAACAATTGCCAGTGTTTATGCGGCATGGCTTTGCGCGCTTTGCTGTGCGGCCATGCGGTCGGTGTACCGGCAGCATACGCGGCACAGGTTTTGGTGAGCGGGCAGTGTGCGCAGTCGGGTTTTGTGCGCGTGCAAACGGTAGCACCCAAATCCATCATCGCCTGACTGTAGTCGCCGCAACGTGCCTTTGGCGTATAGCGTTCGGCGATACTCCAGAGTTGCCGGGCCGTTGCTGCATCGCCGGGCCAGCCATCGATGGCGCAGTAACGGGCGAGCACGCGTTTCACGTTGCCATCAAGAATCGCGGCACGTTGTCCGAAGGCAATCGAGACGATGGCGCCTGCGGTGGATCGGCCAATGCCGGGTAATGCGGCCAATGCATCCACGGTGTCGGGAAATTGACCGCCGTGATCCGTGCAAATGATGTGCGCGCAACGGTGCAGGTTGCGCGCACGGCTGTAATAGCCAAGGCCGGTCCACAGGTGCATGACTTCATCGATGGGTGCCGAGGCCAATTTTTTAATGGTCGGAAATGTTTTTAAAAAGCGTTTGTAATAAGGAATTACTGTGGCGACTTGCGTTTGCTGCAACATGATTTCAGACAGCCATACCCGGTAGGGGGTGATGTCGTGCTGCCAAGGCAGGTCATGGCGGCCGCACTGGTCAAACCAGTGCAGCACGCGCTTTTGAAAGGCAGCGGGGGCTAACGGCATTATTTGCCAAATAGCCCTTTGATGGAATTCCAGTCTTCACCGAGCTTTTCTTCGGCTTTTTTCTCGAGCGATTTTTTCGCTTCTTTGGTGGCCATTTTCGACAACAATGCGTTCATGCGCGTGCTATCCAGACCGCAATCGGTTTTGGCGTTTTCGCCGCCGAAGGTGCCTTGGCAGCGCACGGGCCAAACGATGTCGCGGTAGTTTTCATTCACCGCACAGGCCGGGTCGGTGCCGGACAAGTCGCCCGTCAATGCAATGCCGATGTGCATATCAAACTGGTCTTTTGGCAAGCTAACGGCGCCGTCACCCAGAATGCGAATTTGCGGCAGCTTGCCTTTGAGGTCTTGCGTGACGCCGACGCCGTCTTTGAATAACAGGCTCATGCTGATGCGTTCAATCGCCGAGTCATTCGGCCATTGTGCGGCGGATTGTTGCTTGCGCGTGGCCGCGATGGCCTGGCAGGTATAGCGCTCCAGACTCACACCATGCAAGACGCCGTCGCGAACGGTGATGTTGATCGGGCCGTTCAGATTGCGCTTGATAAGCGGCATGGTGTTGCCGCGTGTTTTGATATCAATGTCAATGCTGGCGGTGCCAGAAAAAGGCGTGCTGCCCTGCAGGTCAGTGAGCAACTTGCCGACCTGTACGCCTTCCAGCTTGGGCGCGGCAGCAATGATCGGTGTGTCGGTGCGGGCATCAATAGACGCTTTGGTGCTCAGCGAGCCACCGTATAACGCCGCATTCATGTGCTCCAGTGTGATCATGCCATCGGCGCCGCGTGCGGCAAGTTGTACTTTTTCAAGATGCAATTTGTTGGCAATGAGCGCGTCCATGCCCAGTTTTAACGAAAAGCGCTGCGCACGCAGTGCAGCAAGAGGTAACAGCGTGGCATTGACATCCTCTGTTGCGGCAGCCGGTTTTTTCTTGCTGTCTTTGGCGTTGTCGACGGATGCCGGAAGGGTCTGGTAGCGATCGGCGTTCAGTGTGTTGCCTTTTAACTCAATGAGCATTTGCCGGGTGTCGAGATCGGTAATGCCGAGCTGACCTTTTAATGTGGTGTCATCCAATGTCAGCACCAGCGGGTTCATCACGATGCTGTTGGGTGGGCCTGAAAAGGTGGTGACCAGTCCGACGCTGCGTAATACCGAGGGATCCTGAAAGGCGGGCACTTCCAAGCCCAAGGTTTGCATCAGCATTTGTGCGTTAAAGACGGGAATGTCGAGTGTGCCACCGATTTCCAGCGGGCTTTGATGAATCAGCAAGTCACCTTGCGCATTCAGGTTGGCCAGTTTTAGCGATAGCTTGCCAAGATGAATCGCTGACTGATTGCCATCAAAACCAATGTCAGCAGCCAATGACACGGGTAGTGGGCCTTTGCCGAGTTGATTGGCGATATCGGGTTTGCCCAGTGCATGCAACAAGGCGACAGCATCGCTTGTTTGGGTTGCCAGTGTGCCGGTTGCTTTGAGGGTATCACCGGTTTGCAGCTTGATATCGCCCTCAAGCGTCAGGTTATCAAGCGTCAATCGTAAGCTTTCAAAATCCACGATGTGTTGGTTGTTGTCGTAACTGACCTGCGTGTTCAGGCTGATGGCAAACACCGTGTCGCCGAGTGTGTTGCTGCTGACGCGTGTATTTAATGCGACTGCCAGCGGTTTGCCGTGTAAGTTCACATTGCTTAATGACAGGTTGGTGTCGCTGACGTTCCAGACGCTGTCCGTGCTGTGATCGCGGTAGTGGATGGCGGCATTGCTGAGCACGACACGATCAATGGCCAGTGCTATCGCTGCGCCCGAGGCTTGTGCGCTTTGTGTGCCTGCATTGGCAGGGGCGGTCGATGCAGTTTGACGCATGATGCGCGTCCAGTTGCCTGTGCCGGCGGCATCCACATTGACGGCAAGTTGCAGGCCATCAATGGCAATGGTGTCGGCAGCGATTTCACCATGAAATAGAGGCAGTAGCTGTACGCCGACCGTCGCGCTGGTGAGTTTGGCGAACGGGGCGTGCACATCGTCGGGAAGGCGGAATTGCAGTGCTCCAGTAGTAAAGCCGAGCGTTGGGAAAAACGACCAGCCGAGGTCGCCTTCCAGGGTCAGCTGGCCGCGGGTTTGCTGGGCGGCTAACTGTTGAATCTTGTCCTTGTAATCGTTGGGATCAATCAGTTGGGTAATCACGACAACGGCCATCAGCGGTACGAGAATGACCGTAACGGCCAGGCCGATCAGGATTTTAAAAACGCGGTTCATGGCAAGCCCCTTGTGCGAATGCACGGTATAGCGAAGAGGGGAACGATGGTACCGTAAATCACCAAAAAACGCTGTGCGTTGCGACTAGCGTTCACCAAAACCGTTCACCCAGTACACAACGTGCGCTTCGAGGGCGTCGGCATCGACAGTCAGCTCAGAGCGGCAGCGCCCGCGCGCCGATATGCCGGCAGCATGCACGCTGTTGGTATCGCCGGTGATCAGCGGGTGCCAGCCGGGCAAGGGTTGCCGTTGAGCGAGCAACTTGTACGCGCAGGTGTCGGGCAGCCAGCGCAGGGATTGCGGCAGGTTCTCGGCAGTGAGCGCCATGCAGTGTTCAACCTGCGCGGTTCGATCGGGGTAGTGCTGGCAGCGGCAGTTGTTGCAGTCGTCGCTTATGTCGAGCAATCGGCAGGCGATGTCGGTGTAATAGATTTCGTTGTCGGCCTCGTCTTCCAGCTTTTGCAGGCAGCACAGCGCACAGCCATCGCAGAGGCTTTCCCATTGCGAGGGGGTCATCTCGGCCAGTGCGGTGGTTTCCCAGAATGGGGCGGTCTTGGTCATGAGCGCGGTGGGCGCACCAGCCGGCCGGGGGTGTCACCGGAGCGAAAGCCGTATTGGCCAATCCAGGCCCGCGTGGGCAGCGGCATGGGCAAGTCGCAAATCAGCTGTTGGCCGGTTTTATCGAGTTGTTGGCCGAGCAGGGTCAGCAGACGCTCGCCCACACCACGGCTGCGCGTGAGTTTGCGCACGCACAGGGCGCGTAAGGTGCAGGTGTCTTGGGTGCTGCCCTCCAGCCAGACCATGGCGATCAGGCGGCCATTGAAGCGCCCGCCGAGGACCTGCTGGGCCGGATCGGCCAGTAATTGCTTTAAAAAATCGCTGTGGCTGATATCGGCCGCATGCAGCGGCGGCAAGGATTCGGGCCAGTCGGCCAGCACCTTTTGCAGATCGGCATGGTCTTGCTCGCTGGGGGCGCTAACGGTTTCAAGAAACACGGGCATGGCGGTGGGCCTTTCTGGTGCGTGTAATGCCAAGGAGCATTCATTATAATACGAGGCGTTTCCGTACGAATATAACTGGGTACTCTCATGGCCAAGCGCACCGCCAGTGTTGCACGCAAAACGCTGGAAACCGACATTCGTGTTTCCGTCACTCTTGATGGTAGCGGCAAAAGCAAGCTTGAGACCGGTTTGCCGTTTCTGGACCACATGATCGACCAGATTGCCCGTCACGGGTTAATGGATATCGACATCGTCGCCAAAGGCGATTTGCACATTGATGCCCACCACACGGTGGAAGACATTGGCATCACCTTGGGTCAGGCGGTGCGCGAAGCGTCCGGCGATCGCAAAGGCATTGTGCGTTATGGGCACGCCTATGTGCCGTTGGATGAAGCACTCTCTCGCGTGGTCATCGATTTTTCAGGTCGCCCCGGTTTGGTCTGGAGCGTGCCTTTTGTGCGCGGCCGCATCGGCGATTTTGACGTTGATTTATTCCACGAGTTTTTTCAGGGTTTTGTGAATCACGCGCTGGTGAGTTTGCATATCGATAACTTGCGTGGCGAAAACGCACACCACCAGGCCGAAACCGTGTTCAAGGCCTTTGGTCGCGCGGTGCGCATGGCGCTGTCGGCCGATGCCGGCATGGCCGGTGTGACGCCGTCGACGAAGGGTTCGCTGTAACCGTTTCAGTAAGGACTTTTTCATGAGCACCGTTGCCGTCATTGATTACGGGATGGGTAATCTGCATTCCGTTGCCAAGGCGCTGGAGCATGTTGCTCCGGATTCGGCCGTGTGCGTGACATCCGATGCCGAAACCATTTTGGCAGCAGACCGCGTGGTATTCCCCGGCGTGGGTGCGATTCGCGATTGCATGGGCGAGATCCGCCGCTTGCGGATTGATCGCGTGGTGCGCGAGTTGATGGATCGCGAAAAACCGTTGTTGGCGATTTGCATTGGCATGCAAGCGTTGATGGATTCCAGCGAAGAAAACAACGGCGTGGATTGTCTGGGCATTATCCCCGGCCGCGTGCATTTTTTTGGCGATGTCCTGGAAGACGACCTGGGCGCACGATTAAAAGTACCGCACATGGGCTGGAGTCGTGTGCATCAGACGCTGCGTCATCCCATGTGGCATGGCATCGCGCAAGACGAACGGTTTTATTTTGTGCACAGTTACTGTGTCGAGGCCAATCGCCGTGAAGACGTGGCAGCCGAAACGCAGTACGGTCGCCGCTTCGCTGCAGCGATAGCGCACCGCAATCTGTTTGCCGTGCAATTTCACCCTGAAAAAAGCCACACCGCCGGCTTGCAATTGCTGGCTAACTTTATGCATTGGGAAGGCGCATGCTGATTATTCCGGCCATTGATTTAAAAGACGGCGAGTGCGTGCGCTTGCGCCAAGGGCGCATGGACGAGGCCACGGTGTTTTCATCCGACCCGGTGGCCATGGCAACGCATTGGGTCGATGCCGGTGCGCGCCGTTTGCATCTGGTCGATTTGAACGGCGCTTTCGATGGCGAGCCGGTCAACGGCGAGGTGGTGAAAGCCATTGCGCGCACATACCCTAAATTGCCGGTGCAAATTGGCGGCGGCATTCGTAATCTGGAAACGATTCGTGCGTATATTGAGGCCGGTGTCGATTGGGTCATTATTGGCACCAAGGCGGTAAAAGAGCCGCAATTTGTTGCCGAGGCCTGTCGCGAGTTTCCGGGTCATATCATCGTTGGCATTGATGCGCGCGATGGCTTGGTCGCGACCGACGGTTGGGCCGAAGTGTCTGCCGTGCAAGCGACCGATCTGGCCAAGCAATTTGAAAGCGACGGTGTGTCGGCCATTATTTATACCGACATTGCGCGCGACGGCATGATGCAAGGCGTGAATGTTGAAGCGACGGTTACCATGGCGCAGGCTTCGCGCATTCCGGTGATTGCCTCGGGCGGCATTACCAGTCTGCAAGACATTCGTGCGTTGGCAGCGGTTGCGCACGAGGGCATTCTGGGCGCCATTACCGGTCGCGCTATTTACGAGGGCACGCTCAATCTGGATGAGGCCCAGCGTTGGTGCGATGCGCAAGGTGCGCGTTAATGGCACTCGCGAAACGTATTATTCCCTGTCTTGATGTGGATCGCGGTCGCGTGGTCAAAGGCGTCAAGTTTCTGGATATCCGCGATGCCGGTGACCCGGTTGAAGTGGCGCGGCGTTATAACGAACAAGGCGCCGATGAAATTACCTTTCTGGATATCACCGCGAGTCATGAGGCACGCGATACCACGTACGAAACCGTTGAGCGCATGGCGAGTGAAGTGTTTATTCCACTGACCGTGGGTGGCGGTGTGCGCACGGTGGACGATATCCGCAATCTGTTAAATGCCGGCGCGGATAAAGTCAGCATCAATACCGCCGCGATCCATAACCCGGATTTTGTGCGCGAAGCGGCCGAACGGTTTGGTGCGCAATGCATTGTGGTGGCGATCGATGCCAAGCGCGTGTCGGCGGCGCATGAGCCCGGGCGCTGGGAAATTTTTACGCACGGCGGTCGCAAGCCCACAGGCATTGATGCCGTCGAATGGGCGGTGCGCATGGCGCATTACGGTGCCGGTGAAATATTGCTGACCAGCATGGATCGCGACGGCACCAAAGACGGTTTTGATTTGGGCGTGGTGCGTGCGGTCAGTGATGCGGTACCGGTACCGGTGATTGCCTCCGGCGGCGTGGGTAATCTGCAGCATCTGGTGGATGGCGTGGTGCAAGGCCATGCCGATGCCGTATTGGCAGCGAGTATTTTTCACTTCGGGCAATACACGGTGGGTGAAGCAAAAGCGTTTATGGCGGCTGCCGGCGTTGAAGTGCGGCTGTAAGCGGGGCCTAGGATTCGGGCGTTTCGTGGTCGGCTAAAAACTGCTTGAAAAAACTCATCAAGATTTCAGGCGTTGCGCATTGAATGAAATCCAGAAAGGCGATTAATGCGTGCTCGGCCTCTTCTTTGGTGTGAAAGGGGCCGATCGGCTTGCCTTCGCGTGTGGTGAAAAACCACTGCCCGTTTTCACAATAAAAACGACCGCTGCGAATAGGGACCGGGCCGTCTTCACCGTCACGATGCGGGGTCTGGTCTGTGCTCATGGAGTCTCGGACGCAGGTGATGAAGTAGTCTCAAGGTTGCCTTGTTGCAGGGCATCTTGCAAGTCTGGCGCCGATTTTGTGGCCGGGGTGTGAAGCAATTCAGAGGCATACACCAGCTCGAAACCCTGCTGCGGCAGATACGTAATGACCTCTTGCAGGTAAGCCAGTGTTTCCGGGTGCGGGTGGCCGATGGCGATGGCCTGGCCTTGTTTGCGCGCCACGTGCAGCAATTGCCGATATTCCCGGTCAATGGCCTCGCGGTTGATCTCGTTGTCCAGAAACACCTGCCGGCTGGCATTGGGAATGCCGGCTTCGTCGGCGTGCAAGCCGGCAACCGAATCGGCAGTGGTGCGGCTATCAATAAAAAACAAACCGCGCGGGGCGAGATTGGCCATCAGCCAGCGCATCGGCTCGTCGAGCGCGGTCAATTCGCTGCCGGTGTGATTGTTCAGGCCCGTTGCATGCGGTACCGAGGCAATCGCGCCGTTTAATACGGCATCAAACGTTTCGCGGGACATGTCGGCGGTGAGGGTGTCGGTAACGGTGTATTTTTCGGCGATATTGCTCATCGGCATGTGCAACATGATTTCTTTGCCTTGCGCGTAGGCGGCTTCTGCCAGCTCCGGCCCGTACGGCGTGTGCGGCATGATGGCAACGGTCACCGCACCGGGCAGGGCAATACTGGCCAAGCCATAAGTGCGGCTGTTCCCCAGGTCATCAATAATGATGGCAATGCGTGGTTTGTTGTTGGGAACGTCGGCAGCGAATACCGGTTTGTCCGGCTGGGTGACCGGCTCAATATACGGTTGGCTGCGTTCAATGCGTGCGGTGACCGCATGGCTGGTATTGGCGGGGCGCTCGCCGCATGCCGCCAGCAGCATGAGGCTGCCGGCGACCAGGGCGAGCCATTTACTGTGCGGCAGGCCGGGCAAGAATATTCAAGCCTTTGAGTAGGGTCAGGGCTTCGTACAGTTGATTGTCACGCTCTTGCAAGCTGCCGGCTTTTTCGTTGGCAGCAGGCTTGGCATCGGCTTTGCCGTTGCCATTGCCGAGATGCCCCTTCAGGTCGGCTTCACTGAGTGACAAAGCGGCGGTATTTTCGATATTGGTGATGCGGGCGCGTTGCACGGTAATGTCCGGCTCAATGCCTTGCGCCTGAATCGAGCGGCCGCTGGGCGTGAAGTAGAGCGCGGTGGTCAGTTTGATGGCTTGATCATCGGACAATTGCAGCACGGTTTGTACCGAGCCCTTACCAAAGCTGCGCGTGCCCATGATGATGGCACGGTGATGATCTTGCAGCGCGCCGGCCACGATTTCAGAAGCCGATGCCGAGCCGTTGTTGATCAACACCACCAGCGGTACGCCATCGCTCAAATCGGTGCCGCTGGCTTCAAAGCGCATCACGCTGTCGGGTTGGCGGCCTTCGGTATACACCACAAGCCCTTCGCTTAAAAACGCATCCACCACTTGCACCGAGCTTTGCAATAAACCGCCCGGGTTGTTGCGCAAGTCGAGCACGATGCCTTTGAGCGGTTTGTTGGTGGCCTTTAATGTGCCAATGGCTTCGTCAATTTCGCTGCCGGTTTTTTCTTGGAAGCTGGCGATACGGATATAACCAAAGCCGGGCTCCAGGGTTTCGCTGCGCACGCTGTGTACGCGAATAATGGCGCGTGTCAGCGTTAATTCAAACGGCTGATCCACGCCTTCGCGCAACACGGTAATGCTGATTTTGCTGCCGGGTTTGCCGCGCATCATGTCAACGGCGCTGTCGAGGTTCATGCCGGTGATGGATTGCCCGTCAATACGAATAATAAAGTCGCCGCTTTCAATGCCGGCACGTTGGGCCGGGGTGTCATCAATGGGCGCAATCACACGAATCAAACCGTCTTCCATGCCGACTTCCATGCCAAGGCCGCCGAATTCGCCGCTGGTGGAATCTTGCAGGTCGGTGAAATCGGCCGTGTCCAGAAACGCCGAGTGGGGGTCGAGCCCGCTGAGCATGCCTTCGATGGCGTATTTCAGCAGGGTCTGGTCATCGACCTCTTCAACGTAGTGGCTGCGGATTTGCTCGAAGGCATCCACAAACATGCGCAATTCTTTGAGCGGTAGCTGCGCTTGGGGATCTTCGGTGATCGGTGCCTCATCGGCAGCCCAAGCCGTGCTGGCCAGTAAGCAGGCCAAGCCAAGTGCCGTGTGCAGAAGAATCGATACAGAACGCAACATGCAGGCAATCCCGAGAGTGATCAAGGGTGCCATTGTAGCCCAATGCCAGGGCAATCACCCAAACTTGCGGCACCAGCGCGCGGGGTTTTCAGGCTTGCCTTGGTGGCGAATTTCAAAGTACAGTCCGGCTTTGGCTTGTCCGCCGCTGGCGCCCACGGTGGCAATGCGCTCGCCGCTGCTGACCCACTCCCCCACTTCTTTGAGCAGGCTTTGGTTGTGGGCATACAAGCTCAGGTATTCATCGCCGTGATCCACAATCACCAGCAAGCCCAAGCCACGGAACCAGTCGGCAAACACCACGCGGCCGTGATGAATGGCATTGACGGCCTGCCCGCTGTCGGCGCGAATCAATACGCCTTGCCAGCGCATGCCGCTGCCGCGCGCGCTGCCATAGCTGTGCGCGATTTTGCCGCCGGTAGGCCAGGGCAGTCGGCCGCGTGCTTTGGCGAACGGCATGGCGTCCGATGGCAAGGTCAGGTTGGCAATGGAATCTTCCACGGCTTTTAACAAGGCTTCCAGCGCATTGCGTTGGGTCGTCAGGCGGTTGAGCTCAACATCGGTGTTGCGAATGTTGCGGTTGAGTACGGCCAATGCCTGCTTGCGTGCTTGCTGTTGTTGGTCGAGGTCTTTTTGCTCGGCGAGCAGTTGCGTGCGCGCGGCTTCCAGCGTTTCGGTGGTGGCGACAATCTCGGGTTCAATGGCGTCGAGTCGCGCAATGGTTTGCTGGTAGTGCGTGATTTGTTCTGCCCGCGCTTCATTGAAGTAGCGGTACCAGGTCATGTGGCGAGACAGTGTTTCCGGATTTTCTTGATTGAATAACACGCGCAGACGTTGTGCTCGGCCCATCTGCCAAGCCTCGCGCAATTGCGCTTGCATCACCGATTGCTGATGATCGCGAGAGCTTTCCAGTTGCGTGCGCTCGTCACGCAGTGCGCTCAGGCGCTGGTTGTGATCGCGAATGGCACGTTCGGTTTTGCGGACGTCGTCACTTAATCGGCCAATGGCCAATTCAGAGCGGCGCAAGTTTTGCTCTTGCGTGCGCGCTTCGCCGCGCAAGGTGTTGAGTTGGCGCTGCACGCCGTGGATGCGTGACTTGAGGATTTCCAAATCCTGCGCACTGGGTTCGTTAGCACACAGCGGTACGGCCAGTAGCAGGCAGGCAATCAATAAGCAGCCTGCGCGCATCAGGCTTTAGCCCTCCGCACTGGCAGTGGCGGGTGCCAGCAAGACGCGTCCGGTCATCTCGGCGGGAATCGGCAGACCCATTAACGCCAGCATGGTGGGTGCGATATCCGGAAGCCGTCCATCGCTAATGGTAAATTGCATCGGCTGCCGACCCACATACACCAGTGGCACCCGTTCGCAGGTGTGCTGTGTGTGCACTTGCCCGCTCACGGCATCGTGCATCTGTTCGCAGTTGCCATGATCGGCGGTAATCAAACAGTCACCACCGGCAGCGAGCACCGCATCGGTGACACGCTGAATGCAAACATCCAGTGCTTCAACGGCTTTCACGGCGGCCGCAAACACGCCGGTGTGGCCGACCATGTCGCCGTTGGCGTAGTTGCAAACGATGGTGTCGTAGCGGCCACTGCCAATGGCCTCGACCAATTTATCGGTGACCTCGTACGCACTCATTTCGGGCTTTAAATCGTAGGTGGCGACATCGGGGGAGGGCACCAACACGCGGTCTTCGCCGTCGTACAGTGCTTCACGGCCGCCGCTAAAAAAGAAGGTCACGTGGGCGTATTTTTCGGTTTCGGCAATGCGCAATTGCGTTTTACCGTGCTGTGCTAACCAGTCGGGCAATACGTTATCGAGACTTTCCGGGCCAAAGGCGATCGGGCAGCGAAAGGTGTCAGCGTACTCGGTGGTCATCACAAAGTCGGCCAGTGCCGGCTGCTTGATGCGCGGGAACCCTTTGAAGTCGTCATCGACAAAAGCCTGGGTGATTTCACGCACGCGGTCGGCCCGGAAATTCATGCAAATCACCGCGTCACCGTCGGCGATTGTCACGGCATCGCCAATGATCGTTGGTTTGACGAACTCGTCGTTCTCGTCGCGGGCGTAGGCGGCTTCCAGTCCGGCCATGGCCGTGTCGCTGCGGTAATCGGCCTTGGCCTCGGTGAACAGACGGTAGGCCTGCTCGACGCGGTCCCAGCGGTTATCGCGGTCCATCACGTAATAGCGACCCACCAGCGAGGCAATGCGGCCGCAGCCCAGTGCGGCCAATACCGATTCGGTGGCGGCCAGCGGTGCAGCGGCGCTGCGGGGCGGGGTATCGCGGCCGTCGAGAAAAGCATGCAGATACAGTTGTTGGGCGCCGCGTTGGGCGGCGAGTTTTAACATCGCGTGAATGTGCGCATCGTGGCTGTGCACGCCGCCATCGGACAGCAGGCCCATGACGTGCACGGCGCGGCCGGCGGCGACAGCCTTGTCGATAGCGGCGGTATAGGCCGGGTTATTAAAGAAGCTGCCGTCTTCAATGGCCGCATCAATGCGGCTGATGTTCTGGTAGATGATGCGCCCGGCGCCCAAGCTCATATGACCGACTTCGGAGTTGCCCATCTGGCCGTCGGGCAGGCCGACATCGCGGCCGGAGCCTGAGATCAGCGTGTGCGGCCGGGTTTGCCAGAGCCGGTCCCAGTTCGGGGTATGGGCCGCCAGAATGGCGTTGTCATCGCCGCCTTCGCGGTAGCCAAAGCCATCCAGAATAATCAGCACCATCGGTTTTTTCGGGGTGGCGGTGGCCATCAAATGCCTCGAATGCAGTTGCAGGGAGTGGAAGGGCGCATTTTACCGGCCGCAGGCCATCAGGGGCAATGCAAACGCCCTGCCGATGCCATCACCGGGCCAGCATTGTATACTGGCGCCCCTTTGAAATCGGCAGTGGTCAGGCTCATGGAATTGTTTCTCGCCTTTATTAGCCAGCATTTGATACTGGCAGGTGCTTTTGTTTCGTTAGTGGCGTTGTATTTTTTCACCGAACTGCGTCGCAGCGGGCAGGCAGTGACCCCGCAGCATCTGGTGAGTCTGGTGAATCGCGATGCCGCCCGGGTGGTCGATTTGCGTGATGGCGCCGAATACCGCGCAGGTCACATTGCCGGCGCGATCAATATCCCCCTGAAAGATCTGGATAAACACATGGGCGAACTGGCCGGCTGCGAAGACACGCCCGTCGTGCTGGTTTGCAAACAAGGCCAGTTGGCCAGCGGTGCCGGCAAGACGCTGCGCGAAAAAGGTTTCACGCAAGTGTTCCGTTTGGCCGGGGGTATCGGCGAGTGGGAAGCCGCACGCCTGCCGTTGGTGAAAAAATAATGCACGCACCGGTATTGATGTACAGCACGCCGTGGTGCCCGTACTGTGTGCGTGCACGCCGCCTGCTCGACAGCAAAGGCGTGCGTTATACCGATATCAATGTGAACGATTACGCACAAGGCCGGCAAGAGATGCAGGCCCGCGGCGGCGGCCAGACCGTGCCGCAAATATGGATTGGTGAGCACTACGTGGGCGGCTGCGATGAAATGCACGCCTTGGAACGCGCCGGCAAACTCGATGCATTGTTATTTCCGGCATCAACGAATCAACAAGGAGCAACATCATGACCGAACAAGCCCAACCGCAATTTGCCCTGCAGCGTATTTATGTCAAAGACCTGTCGTTTGAATCGCCGTTAGGCGTGTCGTTGTTTCAAATGAAACTGGCACCACAAGTCAAAATGGACATGAACACCCGCCACAGCAAAATCGAAGAAGGCGTTTATGAAGTAGTGCTCAGCGTGAACGTGACCGCCACGCAAGACGACAAAACCGCCTTCGTGGTGGAAGTCCAGCAAGCCGGCCTGTTCGGTTGTAACAACATTCCCGAGCCGCAGCTCGATCAAGTGTTGCGTGCGTTCTGCCCGAACATTCTGTTCCCGTATCTGCGTGAGGCAGTCGACAGCCTGGTGGTGCGCGGCGGCTTGCCGGCTTTGCAGTTATCGCCGGTGAATTTTGATGCGCTGTACCAGCAGGCGCGCGCCCAACAAGATGCTAAAGGCAAAGAAGCCCAGCATTAATCGAATGATAGAAAAAGGCGGGCGCAGACTAGCCTTTTTTCTTGGGCGAGGTTTATTGTGCGACCTTAACAAGACGGAGCACTTCCCTGAACTGCGGGCCATCTCGCAAAAGCTGACCACCACTTGCGACTAGAACACTTTATTTTTGGCGCTGAAATTTATGAACGCTCCTTGTTTTCTGGAATGGCTCTCTATGCGTAGTGTTGAGCCTCCATTGGTTCAATAGTGGCGACTGTTGACTGATGATGGGAGGCGCCAAATAATGAAAGAACCGATATAGACGAAAGGAAAAGCATCATGAAATTAATCCAACGCGCAAAGTCCGCAACGCTGGTCATCGCCGCGATTTTCTGACATGCCCGGCCTACGCCGAGGCCAGCTCGAGCGCTCCAGCGTCCGTCACTACGCCGGATAAGGTCGAAACACGCATAGGTACACTCGAATTTAATGACGGCCAGCCTAGCAAAGAAACCCTCGACAAAGTTTATGACAACCTCGACTTTACTCACGCGGTTCGCGCATTCTCAGACACCTTGCAAGGCGTCAGTATCCACGCCATTCGCAAGGGTATCGCCAGTGTTGGCGCCAAGGATAATGAAGTTATCGTCTTCTCGGAGCTGATGGACGCCAAGTCGCTGTTTCTCACTGCCAATGCCGACACGATCTACATTATCGGCAGTCTCGACCTTTCAAAAGGCCCCATGGTGATTGAAGTGCCACCGCAGGTTTTAGGCACTGTTCAAGATGCATGGTTCCGTTGGGTTATCGACATGGGTCTGCCGGGCCCGGATCGCGGCGAAGGCGGTAAATATCTGATTGTGCCGCCGGGCTATGAAGGCACTTTGCCGGAGGGCGAGTTCAATGTCGCGCACTCGGAAACGATCCACGGCGTCTGGTTCGCCCGCGCGTTCATGGAGAATGGCAACGACCCGAAGCCTGTGGTCGAGAACATCAAAAAGCTCACCAAGGTTTATCCCTACAGCCCAGGTGGTGTAGGCACCCCAATTGCTGAGTTTCTGGCGGGTAATGCCAAACTCGGCCCGATCAAGCCGCCACCGGCAACAGTATTCCATGAAGGTAGCGGCAAGGTGATGAATACCCTGCCGCCAAACGATTGGACATATTACGAGATGCTCAACGAAGTCGTGCAACAGGAGCCGGCCACCGCGCTTGATCCTGAGCTGATGGGGCCGATTGCGGCGATCGGTATTGTCAAGGGCAAGCCGTTCAAGCCTGATGCGCGCATGAAGAAGATTCTTACCGAAGCACTGCAAGTCGCCAACGCGACCTCGCGCAGCCTGTTTATGAATCCACGTGATCGTTCTTGGTATTACTACAAAGATGCCAACTGGCAGAACATGTTGTTTGCCACCGGCCATGAATTCGAAACACCCATCCCGATGATCACCAAGGAAGGCGTCAAGCCGTTCCCGACGACCGGCTATCGCCAACTCGATGCGCGCCAGGCCTTTTTCTATGGCGTCACTGGAATTACGCCAGCCATGGCCATGCGGTTACCTGGCATCGGCTCTACCTACTTGTGGACAATGGTGGACGCCGACAACAATTATTTCGATGGCGCCAAGACCTACAAAGTCACCCTGCCGAAAGGTATCCCTGCCGGGAAATTCTGGTCGTTCACTTTATACGACACGATGACCCGCTCGATGCTCGACACGCCGCAGCGCTATCCGCGTGCTGGCAGCCAGAGTTATCCGTCCCCAGCGGCAGAACAGAATGCCGATGGTTCGACGACAATTTATTTTGGACCGCAACAGCCCTCTGGTGTGAAACGTAGCAATTGGATTCAAACCATGCCAGGCAAGGGGTTTATACCGTGCCTGCGCCTATACAGTCCGCTTGAGCCGTTCTTCAGCAAACAATGGCGACCAACGGAAGTCGAGTTGGTGCAGTAAGAATCACAGGGTTGGCGTTGTCTTAACAAGCGCCTCTAATCCCCTAGTCAGCAATAAAAACGGCGGCCTTGGCCGCCGTTTTTATTGCTGACTAGGGGGTTATTTCTACAAAACCGCGCACTTTTCCTGAGCCGCCATTCACAGTTTTCATCGCTTCAAGCAGTAACGGCAACGGCACCCAGGTGGGCGGGTATTTGTGCGCTGCCGTGTCCATGATCAGCACCGAATCACTTTTTCGGTCATACGCCGCAAGCGGCGAGATATGCCCAGCCTTGCCTTGGCCCAAGACCTCGCGCTGATAGTTCACCAACAGATAATCACCGGCAGTCGATAAATTGCGTACTACGGTTTCACGAAAGGCATCCACACCGAGCGTATCGGCATGTTGCACGATCACGGTTGCGCCACGAGCCCGCAAAAGCCCGGCCAGTTCATCAAGACTCATGCCGCCGAATAATACTTGCCAGTCGTGGCGTACTTTGTCGGTGTGGTCATTAAAGAAGGTGACTTGCGTGGTGTGTTGGCCCATGGCATTCAATACCGCAACGCTGCTGGCCACCCCGCAAAAACTGACTGCCACTTGCGGCTCAAAGTGAGCGAGCAGGGGGCGGTAATCGGCCATGGCATCGCTTGCGGCGAGTCGATCAATACCTTGTTCGCTATCGAAGGCGATCAGGTCTGCGGGTAATGCCTGGAAGTCGGCGTGAGGGTAGAGTGACCACGCTGTAAGGATGGATAGCAGTAGCGCTATGGCAGCGATGAAACCAAAGAAGGGCAGCAATAAGCGTTTTGTTTTCATTCTATAGGTTCCACATACAGCGGCTCATCGAGCCCGTAAAAAATGCATGAAGGGTCGTGTAGATAGTGAGCGATAAAATAATGCTTGTTGTTGCTTTATAGCCATCACGATGGATGCCATACGCAAGAATGGACTGTATCAGCGAGGCGATAAGAATAGACAGTGTGAATGTAATTAAGTCGGGCGTTGTGTCAATCAAGCATACAAAGGCGCCTGAATAGAGCATTAATGAGAAGTAGCCGACAACAAAGGATGTCGTGGCTATCGAGTGCCATTCGTGGTTCCGGGGGAAGAGCAGCCCTGCCGTGTAGGAGATGGCAAATAAAAACAAGAAATAGGCAAGATTGATAGCGACCGTTTTTAAAAATATTCTTTTCATGCGGTTTGCACCCGGGTCTCTCGCTGAGAATGCATCAAGGTAGAACGCAAAGTGTTTTTGCGCTACTGGAGTCGCTCCAAGACCGCTTTTATATCACGTGCTATCGGCCATGATGACCCTGTCAATCGCGGGCAATAAAAGTGGAAAGCCGTACAAATCAGTGCATTATGGGCTTTTATTCTGCGCAAGCCTTGCCATAATGGACGGCCAGATCCAGTGACTCAATCAGCGGAGGCGTCATGAGCGTGGATATGCAGCAATACCGCCACTGCGTGCAAGCACTGGTGCAGGTAGGCTCTGATTTGTACCACCGCGGCTGGTCGCCTGCGACCAGCAGCAACTATTCGTTGCGGGTCGATGCGCAGCATTGCGCGATCACCGTGTCGGGAAAACACAAAGGCGCCTTAAGTGCCGACGACATCATGCTGGTTGATCTGGACGGCCGCCCCTGCATGGATAAAAAACCCTCGGCCGAAACCGCGCTGCACGTCTGGTTGTATCGCCGTTACCCCGAGGTGAATGCGGTGCTGCACACGCATTCACAAACGGCCACGGTGCTCACCCGGTTATTCGGCGGTGATCGTATCTGCCTTGAAGGCTATGAATTGCAAAAAGCCTTTGAAGGCGTGACAAGTCATCAAAGCGAGTTGACGCTGCCGGTGTTTGAAAACACCCAAGACATCGTGGAGCTGGCCGCTGAAGTGGATGCGTGGTTGGCCGCGCACCCGAACCCGTGGGCGTACCTGATTCGCGGGCATGGCATGTATGCCTGGGGTGCCGGGCTCGATGATTGTTTGCGGCATCTGGAAGCACTTGAATATTTATTGGCCTGTGAGTTGGATGTATTGCGCATTAAGGGGTTGGATGCATGAGCTATCTCAAAGTGTTTGCCGATGTGGATGCAAGCGATGTGTTGATAGAGGCCGATGCCGCTGAAGACATTGCCGAGTTGATGGAGAACGTAGGGGTGCGCTTTGAACAATGGCAGGCCACGGCACCGGTTAGCGCCGGTGATCCGCCCGAGAAAGTCATGGCGGCTTATCAATCGGATATTGAGCGCCTGAAAAAAGAACAAGGCTATGTCACGGTCGATGTGGTGAGTTTGAATGCCGATCACCCCGATAAAGTTGCATTGCGTGAGAAATTTTTATCCGAGCACGCGCACGGCGAAGACGAAGTGCGTTTTTTTGTCGCAGGTCGGGGTCTGTTCAGTTTGCATGTCGGTAAGCGCGTGTACGAAGTGTTGTGCGAAGCCGGTGATTTGATCAGTGTGCCGGCCAAAACGCCGCACTGGTTTGATATGGGGCCGAATCCGCATTTTGTGGCGATTCGCCTATTCAACAATCCCGAAGGTTGGGTGGCGCAATACACCGGCAACGATATCGCAAGCCGTTTTTCCCGGCTGGACAATTGATGATCAAAGCCGTCCTCACCGATATCGAAGGCACCACCAGCAGCATTGCCTTTGTGAAAGATGTGTTGTTCCCTTATGCCGCGCATTATCTGCCGGCCTACGTGCGTGAGCATGCCAATGAGCCTGTCGTGGCCGAGCAATTACAAACCGTGCGGGTGGCGGTTAAAGAACCCGAAGCCGATGTCGAACGCGTGATCGCGATATTGCTGAACTGGATTCACGAGGACCGCAAGGCAACGCCATTGAAAACCCTGCAAGGCATGGTGTGGAAGCACGGTTATCAAAGCGGTGCTTACCAGGCGCACGTGTATGCCGATGCCGCGGCCAAGCTGCGCGAATGGCATGCGCAAGATTTGCCTATCTACATTTATTCATCCGGTTCGATTGCCGCGCAAAAGTTGTTTTTTAGATATTCCGGGGCGGGTGATTTAACGCCGCTGTTTTCCGGTTACTTCGACACCACGACCGGGCCGAAACAAGAGCAGGCTTCGTATGCAGCGATTGCGCAAGCGATGGGGCTTCCCGCCGGTGACATTCTGTTTTTATCTGATGTGGCCGCTGAACTGGATGCCGCCAAGGCGGCCGGCTTGCAAACCTGCTGGCTGGTGCGGCCGGAAGATAACTCGCAGTCCGATACCGTGCGCGCGGCCAGCGCGCACCAGACTGCCACGTCATTTTTGTCTATCGAGGTTAATGCATGAAGGATTTGAGCAATCGTGTGGCGGTGATTACCGGCGCGGGCAGCGGTATTGGCCGTGCCTTGGCCAAGGCACTGGCTAGTGAAGGCTGTCACGTCGCCTTGGTTGATATGAACGATGCCGGGCTGCAAGAAACGCAATCGCAGATTGCCGATAAAAGCCGTCGCGTGACGACGCACGTTGCCAACGTGACCGACCGTGAGCGAATGCAAGCCTTGGCGGCTGAAATTCATGCCGAGCACGGCGCCATTCACCTGTTATTCAATAACGCCGGCATTACCATCAGCAAGTCGTTCGAGAGCAGTTCCTTGGCCGAGATTGACCGGGTGATGAATATCAATCTTGGCGGCGTCATCAATGGCTGTTATTTCTTTTTGCCGTATTTAAAGCAGGCCGGTGTTGGCCACATCGTGAATACTTCGAGCATGGCCGGCTTTCTGGGCCTGCCCAATCAATTGACCTATTCGGCGTCAAAGGCGGCGGTCAAGGCGCTCAGTGAAACCCTGTATGCCGAGTTGGCTGTGCACAATATTGGCGTGACCAGTATTCATCCCGGGGCGATTAAAACCAACATCATGAAGGCGGCGGTCGAGCACGGCAGCGATGCCGAGGAAACCCAAAAACTGGAAGCGCTGGTCATGCGGTTTGGAAAATCACCGGATGCCTTGGCTAAAAAAGTGATTAACGCGGTAAAGAAAAATCGCATGAGGGTGTTGGTTGGGCCGGATGCGTATTTGTTGGAATGGTTAAAGCGCCTGTTCCCGGTGTGGCTGCACAAATCTTTTCAGCGTGCATTTGCGAAAGTTGCCCAGAGCAAGCTATAAAGAAGCGTCACGGACGACGGATAACAAGAATAAACCGTCACAGGAACCGATATGAATGCACGCCTGAAGCAAGTTCCGAAGCACAGTTTTGTGCCGGTCGTACTACTGGCGCTCGTCGTGAACCTGGTGTGGTTTCTGCCGAAGTTTTATCCCGATGGGCTGACAGCCATTCCCGCAGCACCCGTGCTGCTGATTGCAGTGGGCCTGGTGCTAAGCCTTGCCTTTAACCGCAGCCGCTTCACGCTGATGCAACTGACCTTGTTGACGGCATGGATTGCGCACGAGCAGCAGTGGGGCGGGCATCGCACCTTGCCATCCCTGTTGGTGAATGCGTGGGTCATTTTTAATTTCGCACTCATCAGTTTATTTAAAGACCGCGGGTTGTTTTCAGTGCACGGTGCGCTGCGCGTATCGTTGCTGTTTGCCGAAATCAATATCAGCTTGTATGCGTTGCACTATTTCAGTGAGCCGATGGCGCGCTGGGCCGTTTGGCAGGTATTGCCGCTGCCGTTGCTGGAGCGCTGGTGGCAATGGCCGCAAACCTTGTTGTGGCTATCGTGCCTGTCGATGGCAGTGGTGTTTATCAAGTTTGTATTCAGTCTGCGGCATATCGAGGCGGGATTGCTCGGTGCGCTCACGGCCTTTTTGCTGGCGATCAATCACACCGCCAACCCGTACTGGTACGACTTGTTGATGGGCGGTGCTGCATTGATCCTGTGCGTGGCTATTTTGCTCGACAGTTTTCATATGGCGTATCGCGATGAGTTAACGGGCATTCCGGCACGACGGGCGTTGAATCAGTTGCTGCTCAGTTTGGGCAGTCGATACACCATTGCCATGCTCGATGTCGATCACTTCAAAAAGTTTAACGACACGCACGGTCACGATGTGGGTGATCAGGTACTGAAAATGGTGGCGCAAAAAATTGCCGAAGTCAGTGGCGGTGGGCGCGGATTTCGCTATGGTGGTGAAGAATTCACTATCGTGTTTGCCGGCAAGACAATTGCGCAAGCCGAGCCGCATCTTGAGGCCGTGCGCGAAGCGATTGCCCATTACCGCATGACCGTGCGTTCCAGCGAACGCCCTAAAGGCAAAGAGGGCAAAGGGTTGCGCGGTGCCGGCGGCGGCAGCAAAGAATTGTCGGTGACAATCAGTATCGGCGTGGCCGAGCGCGGTGGCGAATTGAATCAACCCGAACAGGTGATTAAAGCAGCCGATCAGGCCTTGTACCGGGCCAAGAAAAAAGGCCGCAATTGTTTGAGCAAGTAAAGTCGTTGATAACAAGGACCGTTGCATGAATGCGCAAGTGAACCCCTGGGTAGCAGCATTGGTCATTGCATTGAGCGTGGCTATTTTTGGCGTCAAATTCTGGGCTGATGGCGAGCGGGCGCATACCCCTGCGCCAACCTTTGTGCGCGCAACGCCCGATGGTGGTCTGTGGGTGGTGATGAATAACGACATCGTGTTGCTTGATGCCGACGGCCAGTATCAACGCACGATTCCGCTCGCCGGCTTACACGTCACCGATCTGGTGGGTGATATCGGTATATTCAGCAACGGTGATTTGTTGTTGCGTGCGGAACCCGCGGCTGACGATACGCAATTCAAGGCCGGTCAATTACTGCGGTGCGCACCGGCGACACGCGAATGCACAGCCTGGAGTACGCTGAATTTCAGCAAAGTATTCCGTCTTTATATTGATGCCGATGACACGGTGTTTATTGCCGACACCATGCATCATCGGGTGTTGCGGCGTGCGGCCGATGGAGCCGATCAGGGCGCTGTGCACGATAGGGTGCGCTACCCCAATCAGTTGTGGCGCGCAGGCGATGCGCTGTTTGTGACAATGTCGGATGGAAACGCCAGTGCCATCCAGTGGTTTGCAGTGGGTAAAAAAACGTTGGGCGATTGGCAGGGATCTGCGGATATCGGTCATGCCGATGGGGTGGCCGCAGGGCATGCGATGGCGTCGGACATTGTGCGCGTGGGCGATGTCTGGTGGGTCAACTTGATGCGCAGCGGCCAGAAAGACGGCGGTATTTACCGGTTTGATAGTCGTTGGAATTTATTGGGACGCGTCGCATTACCCGCAGGATCCGATCCTTTGGTCATGACCGCGTATCAGGGCGATGTCGTGGTCAGCGATTTCAAATGGCGTCGATTGCTGCGATTGGCTGCCGACGGCAGTGCAAGGCCGGACTTTGCTCCACCACGATTGGAAACACAGCTTGCTGTCTGGCGGGCACAAGCGGCACGCTTTGCGCAATACAGTGAAGCGGCCATTATCGCCTTCGGAATGCTGCTGGCGGTGGGCATGATTGCCGGTATTGCACAGTTGCGCGCTGCAGCGGTCGCGATGCCCGAGCCATCATTGATCGAGCAGAGCCAATCAGTCGATGATCCTGCGATTCAATGGATCGATGTTGACCCTCAGGTCAGGCGTCAACAGCATTGGGTTGTGTTGGCGGTGTTGTTTGCCTTGGGAGCGATGGCTCTGACCATGAGTCCTGCGGGTTTGCTGCGCACGGCGTGGCCGATGATGGGCGTGATGGTGATTGTGGCGCCTATGTTGTGGCTTCATGCCCGGCAGTTGCGTCAGCGCATCGGTGTGCGCGGCGAACTGTTGATTCTTCAGAATGGTCAACGCCAGACTGCTGTCGGTAAGGGCGAGCGCATTCTGTACTCGGATAACCACATCATGATCGATGATGTGGTTGTCAGTACGGGCAACGGCATTAAAAGCCTGTTTCCGCAAGATCAATTGATGAATTGTGTGTTTCCGCTATTAAAGCAAGGGCGCTATCTGAAGGCATCGGAAATGCAGCAGTTGCTCATGAAGCGCATGGACCCGGTGTTGATGGTGCCGGTGGTGCTTATTCTGATTTTTGTGGCGGTATTTTTTGCAGCGCAGCAGGGGTGGGTGCATATTGGGGTATTCTAGCCTCAAGCGTGGAGTCTTATTTTTTAAAAAGGCAGTGTTATGCGTCGTCGCGATTTTCTAAAAACTGCGAGTGCTTTATCAGCATTAGGGTTGCTGCAGAGTATCGGTTGTCGGCCGGCCAGCGGGCCGATGAATGTGTTATTTGTGTGCATTGACGATCTGAATGACTGGGTGGGTTGTCTGGGCGGTTATCCCGGTGTTTTGACACCAAACATAGACCGTCTGGCATCACAGGGTGTGTTGTTCACCAATGCACACGCGGCCGTTCCCGCATGCCATCCTTCCCGCATGGCAACACTGACGGGTGTTCGTCCAACCACCTCGGGTGTGTATCACAACCGTCAGCCGCATTGGCGAGAGACTGCCTGGGGGCAGGGCGTACAAACATTGCCTCAGGCGTACATGCAGGCCGGGTATCGTGTGATGGGGAGTGGCAAGATATTTCACGGCCAAGACCCTGCATCCTGGCATGAGTACTGGCCGAGTGATGGGGCCGTGCGTCCAGTGGACTACATGCCGCCCCGGAATGCGTTGCCATTAAGTGGCATGCCCGGCGTCAACCGGGCCATTGATACACTCGATTGGGGTTATGCCGGTGTTCATCTTGAGCAGATGAGTGATTATCAGGTGGCGCAGTGGACCGCCGGGCAATTACAGAAGCAGACAGACAAGCCTTTCTTCCTGGGGTGCGGTATTTTCAGGCCGCATCTGCCGTGGTATGTGCCTAAACGGTGGTTTGATTTGTATCCGCTGGATCAGGTGGTGTTGCCTGATATCCGGGACGATGATCTGAGTGACGTGCCGCCGGAAGCGGTCGCGTTTATTCGGCGAGGCAGATCGGCGACCAATCATGAAAATATCATGCGCCATGGCAAGTGGCGGGAGGCGGTACAGGGGTATTTGGCCAGTATCAGCTTTGCGGATTCGATGCTGGGCATTGTGCTGGATGCGCTGGATGCCAGTCCTTATCGGGACAATACCGTTGTGGTGTTATGGAGCGATAATGGCTGGCATCTGGGTGAAAAGTTGCATTGGAAAAAGTTTACGCTTTGGGAGGAGGCCACCCGGGTGCCCTTGGTGTTCCGTTTGCCGCCGGCCATGAAGATGCAGGGCCGTTGCGACGAAGCCGTGAGTCTGGTGGATATTTTTCCGACCTTGATGGATGTGTGCGGTTTACCCAAAAGCACAGCACTGGAAGGCGAAAGCCTATTGCCGCAGCTGTTGAATCCGGCAACATTGCGGCAAGTGCCTGCCGTAAGCACTTGGTCGCGGGTCAATCACTCGCTACGAACGCGTGAGTGGCGTTATACGCGCTACGGCAGCGGAGCGGAAGAGTTATACAATCATCGCAGTGACCCGCAGGAATGGAATAATCTGGCCGGTAATGCCGACAGTCGAGCCATCATGGACGCTCTGCGGCCTTTTTTCCCCGAGCATGAAGTGCCGTATTCGCCGCCCTTGGAACGCGGGAAAAAGTCCGGGGGCGATGATTAGGCGCATGGTTTTTGCTGCGTAGCATACAAGGCATTATTGACGTGGTATTGGTATGAGCGACTGCTGCAATAAAAAGGAACCGATCACTCCGGCGCCATCGTGCCATGAGCCGACGCCAGAGCCGGCTGCCTGTTGTCCGCCGCCGGCACGCATCGATTGGCTGTTCTGGGGCTCACTCGGGTTTGTTGGCCTGTGCTATGCCGCTTATTGGTTCAGCGCTGTGGTGACTTGGCCTGAGCCGCTCTACCATTTATTCCATGTGACGAAAGGTCTGGTGCACACCGTGTGGTGGGGTGTGCTGCTGGGTGTGTTGTTTGTGGGCTTGCTGGATCGCGTGCCGCGTGATTTTGTGATGTCGGCCTTGGGCACGGGCAGCGGATTGGTGCCGGTGCTGCGTGCAACGTGCGCAGGCGTTTTGCTGGATTTGTGCAGCCACGGCATTCTGATGATCGGCATGAAGCTGTACGAGCGCGGCGCCAGCTTGGGGCAGGTGATTGCGTTTTTGGTGGCCAGTCCATGGAATTCATTTTCACTGACACTGATTCTGATCGCCTTGATTGGCCTGAAGTGGACGCTGGTGTTTATTGTGCTCTCCATGGTGGTGGGTGTGATTGCCGGGGTGGCTTGTGACGCGTTGGTTGCAGCCGGTCGTTTGCCGGCCAATCCGAATCGACAGCAATTGACCGACGGCTTTCAATTTTGGGCGCAGGCGCGTGAAGGTTTTCGTGCGACTCGATTCGATAGCCAATTCTGGATTGGCAGTGTCCGTACGGGCTTTATCGACGGCAAAATGATTCTGCGATGGATATTTTTTGGCGTGATGCTGGCATCGTTGATTCAGGCTTTTGTGCCAACGGATATTTTTCAGCAGTGGGTGGGTCCCAGTGTGCTCGGTCTGGTGGTGACATTGGTTGCGACGACCATTATCGAGGTGTGTTCTGAAGGGTCATCGCCAATTGCGGCCGATATTCTTAATCGTGCCGGCGCGCCGGGCAATGCCTTTGTGTTTTTGATGGCCGGGGTTGCAACGGACTACACCGAAATCATGTCGCTCAAGGAAACCACCCGTTCCTGGAAGCTGGCATTGATTCTTCCTGTTCTGACTGTTCCGCAAGTGTTGTTGATTGGCTATTTGCTGAACGCGATGCAGTAGCATCAGCCGGTTTTGTGTTGATGCATAAACGCTTGTTAATGTGGATAGCTGGTTTTTGCGTCATGCGCAGTGGTAGGCTGCGTGCTGAGCTAACAGTGGCGAATCAAGCATGAAAAAAAGCGATAAACGAATTGCCGTGATTGGTGCCGGACCCATGGGTCTGGCGACTGCGCGCGAGCTGCGCTTAAAAGGGTTTACCCAATTCACCGTCTTTGAAAAAGAGAGCGCTGCAGGCGGCACCTGGCACATCCAGAATTATCCGGGGCTTGCCTGCGATGTGTGGGCGCATTCGTATACGTACAGTTATGCACCCAACCCGAACTGGTCGGCTGTTTTTGTGAATCAGCCTGAAATTGAAGCCTACCTTCAGCAGTGCGCGCGCGATTTCGGTGTGGAATCGCACATTCGCTTTAACACGGGTGTGATGTCGGCCGAATTGCAAGACGACGGCCGCTGGAAATTAGAGATTAGCGATGGGACGAGTGATGTATTTGATGCCGTCATTAATGCGATGGGCAATCAATACACACCGATTTTTCCGAAACTCAAAGGCATGGACCGCTTTCAGGGCGATAGCTGGCACAGCGCCCGCTACAATCATGCGGTGGATTTGACCGGTAAGCGTGTCACGGTGATCGGGTCTGCGGCAGCCGCTATACAGATTGTGCCATCGATCGCGCCGGTGGTTGGGCATCTGACTATTCTGCAGCGCTCACCCAACTGGATTGTGCCACGCAACAATAGACTGTATTCAAAATTTAAAAAGAAACTGTTCAATCGCATGCCGTTTGTTCTGAAAGTGCTAAGGGCTATACAAGGCCGGCTGATGAACTTTGTCCACGGTGCCGTCATCATGGACAGCAGGCGCATGAAAATGTTTGAAGACATGGGGCGTAAATTCATAGCCAAAGCCATTGACGATCCCGCACTGCAAAAAGCAGTCACGCCGAATCACCGGTACGGCTGCAAGCGCCCCTTGGTGTCCGATGATTTTTATCCGGCATTGAATCGAAAAAACGTCACCTTGGTGACCGAGGCTGCCGCCGAATTGACCGAAGATGCTGTGATCACAACGGAAGGCAAGGTCATTCCAAGCGATGTGATTATCTATTGCACGGGATACAAGGTCATGGATTTTGATCGCTTTCCGGTGGCTGGCGTGAATGGCAAGTCGTTTGCAGATTGCATGCAGCAAGCGCCGATGGCTTATAAAGGCATTGCGGTGCCGGGCTTCCCCAATTATTTTTTAGGCATGGGGCCTAATTCCATGGTGTTGTCGGTGTCTTATTTTAAATCGGCGGAAGCCAATGCGCAGTGCATCGTGCAGTTGTTGAGCGATATGTGCGAGAACGATGTGAAAGCCGTGGATGCCAAGCCAGAGCTATACCGCAGTTATAACGATTGGGTTGTGAAAAGCTGCAAGCAGTTCTCGTGGGGCTCCGGTACCTGCCATAACTATTATATGGATGAGCAAGGGCGCACGCCGTTCCTCTATCCGGAGGGCTACAAGCACTTCATGAAAATGCGTGCTGATATGAGCTTGGCGCAGTTTCAGCAGATCAAAAAATAACAATTTTCAGGTCAATAATGCTCTTGGATTGAATGATTGGCGTTGAACAAGGAGGTTCTCGTGAATGCAATCAAGCGGTCTTGGCGAGAGGCAACGCGGCGTCAGCGAATAGCGGCCGTTCTGGCATTGCTGTATGCATTGTATGCACTGATCGCGGTGTGCGCCGGCCCTGTATTACGCCCAACGCTGGAGCGTGAAGCCACGGCAGTATTGCATCGGCCTGTGACCATTGAAACACTTGCCATTAACCCCTTGTTGCTGGCAGTTCGTCTGGACGGTGTTCGTGTGCGCAATGCCGATGGCAGTGATTTTGCCGGTTGGCACTCGTTGGTCGTCAATGTCTCGATGTCGTCTATTTTAAGGCGAGCTCTGGTGTTTGACCGTATTGATTGGGATGCTCCGTATGCCTTTGTTGAGCAGTACGAAGGGGGCACACACAATATTGATGGCATGTTCAGTAGCGAGTCGCCGGAGCATGATGTTGATGCGCCAGCGGCTGAGATAATGCCGGTGATGATCGGTGCGTTAAGCATTACGGGTGCTCGCGCCCGTTACCGTGATAGCGTGCCTGAAACGCCGGCCGACATCGCTGTAGGGCCCATTAACTTCCGTTTGAATGACTTCAAGACGATCAGTGAAGAAGGCTCGGGTAATGATTATGAGTTTATTGTAGAAAGTGATGGTGGCGGACGCATTGAATGGCATGGTGAAGTGCATCTTACGCCGCTGCTATCAAAAGGCACGGTGGCTATCAGCAATATTGACTTGTCATTACTGTGGCCTTTTATTCGTGACGCAATGAATGTTGAGTTGCAATCGGCCTTGTTCGATGCCTCGGTGGCGTATCGGTTTCAAATGGACGATACATGGCATTTGAAGTTGAACAACGGAACAGTGGCTTTGCGCAATGTGCATGCCTCCGATAAATCGGATGCCAACAGTCCGGTATTTAAAGCACCCCAAATAGCCTTGACCGGAATTGATCTGGATAGCGATGCCAAGACCATTGACGCGGCATTGCTTGAGTCGGATCAAGCGGCTATTTGGCTTCGGATTGATGCCAATGGTCAGTCGAATCTGGCGGCACTCACGGTTGCGCATGACAATGTCGCAGAAGTACGCCAAGACCGAGAGGCAACCAGTGAGGCATATGCCATTCGGCTCGGCAAGACGCAAATCAGTCATGCCGGTATTCATGTCGAACATGCAATAGAGGATGGCGTGCGTATTGATGTCGCACCCTTGAATGTCACGATAAATGATCTGGATACACGTCGCGATCAACGCGCCACACTGATCCTGGATGCCGCGATTAACAATACGGCCCGTCTTGATGTCAGTGGCGATGTATTGGTTGATCCGCTGGATGTGCAGTTGCGGTACACGCTTGATCATTTCGAATTGCCGGCGATTCAGCCTTATGTTGCGCAGCAGGTGAATGCCCGCCTCAAGCAAGGTTCGATTTCTGCAAATGGTGCGGTGCGAGTGAGCAAGGAAACCATTACTGCTCCGGCGCGCACGGATATCACCACGGATGTGGATATCTCCGGACTGAGCTTGTTGTATTTGGACGAAAGCAATGCGCTATTTGACATGAAGGCCTTGGTATTAAAAGGGCTGCATCTGGATCCTGATCAGCAAGTCACGATCAATCGCATTGAGATTGACCGGCCTGTGGTGCACCTGAGTCGGTCTCAATCCGGCGAGCTGAACATTGCAAGTCTCATCAAGTCATCGGCGGATCCGGTGGATGACAGCGCGGCGCGTGAGCCGGTGGAGATCGCCACGGATAAAGGCAATGAAAAGACAGCGCCTTCATTTGCATTGAGTGAGTTGAAGGTCAATAACGGCGCTGTATCTTTTGTCGATCACGTGCCGGCACAGCCGTTTTCAATGGATGTTAGCCAATTGGTTGTACAGCTTAACGGTGTGTCGAACGGCAGTGCGCTGCCGTCAGCCATGACCGCATCAGCCGTCATTGATCAAACCGCGGCCTTATCACTCAAGGGCTCTTCGCGCGAGAAAGACCATCAGGCTGCCTTGGACATACAAGCGCAAATCAAAAGTCTGGAGCTGGTTGGTTTTACGCCGTACTCAGGGCAATACATTGGCCGTGAAATTGATCAGGGCCAGCTGAATCTGGATGTGCACTATGACATCCAAGGCCAGCAGTTAGTGGGTAAAAATAAAGTGCGGTTCAATCGTTTTATCTTGGGCGATAAAGTGGAGAGCCCGGATGCAGCCAACTTGCCGGTGGATTTGGCGTTGGCTTTAATGCGCGACAAGAATGGCGTGATTGATCTGGACTTTGGTGTGTCAGGGGACATGAGTGCCCCGGCATTCTCGTTCGCGGGTTTGATATGGAAGGCGTTGCGCAATTTGATTGTTAAAGCAGCAGCCTCGCCGTTTGCGTTACTGCCGAATCTATCCGGTACGGACATTGATATCGAGCACGTGTTTTACGTGCCGGGCAGCAGTGTGCTCGCGGACGGTGAGATAGAAAAGCTGGATTTGCTCGTCACCGCATTGCAGTCACGACCGACATTGGCCGTGCAAGTTATTGGCAGTGTGGACGCCGAGGACCGCATGGCCTTGCAAGTGCAACAATTACAAAAGGCCATTTACGCTGAGCTGTCTGAATCGGCTCCTGTGGATGAGCAAGCCTGGCAGCGCAATAAGAACTTTTTAAAACGGCTTGAGGCACGCTATCAGGATCAAGTCGGGCAGGGCAGTGCCGCATTACACGAGCAATGGCAGCAAGCGCAGCCGATGTTGACGGCCGATGAGCGGCATGCTCAAGCGCTGGATGCGATGTTGCATGCCGTGGCCGCAAAGGAGGTCGTTCCGGATAGTGTGGTATTGGCCTTGGCTTTGGCACGCAGTCGGGTGGTGTCGGCGTATTTGATTGAAAAACAATTGCCGCCAGAGGCCGTGTTTGTGATGACGGCGGAACTTGCTGTCGGTGTCACCACGTTGAAGTTGGTTGCACGCTAAAATAAAAAACCCGGCACGTTTGCCGGGTTTTTTATGGCGTCTTATCCTGCATGCCGTAATGCGGCAATGCGCTCATCCAGCGGCGGATGGCTGGCCAGTAATTTCATGGCTTCTTTTTTCCAGCCGACATTGATGCAAAATGCAGTTAACTCGCCGGGCATTTCTTCAGGAATGCCGTAATCGGCTTTCAAGCGTTCCAGTGCGCTGATCATGGCGGTGCTGCCGGCCAATTGTGCGCCAGCGGCATCGGCGCGGTATTCGCGGTGACGGGAAAACGCCGCCACAATCATGCTGGCCAAAATGCCCAGCACCAGCTCGGCGGCAATGGTGGTGACCCAGTAACCGATGCCATAGCCGCGTTCGTTTTTCAAAATCACGCGATCGACTACAAAACCGATGACGCGCGCAAAGAACATCACAAAGGTATTCACCACGCCTTGAATCAGGGTCAGCGTGACCATGTCGCCATTGGCAACATGACCAATCTCGTGCGCGAGCACGGCGCGGACTTCTTCCGGCTTGAAGCGCTGCAACAGGCCGAGACTGACGGCCACCAGGGCCTTGTCTTTGTTCCAGCCGGTGGCAAAGGCGTTAGCCTGCTGGGCGGGGAAAATCCCTACTTCCGGCATGCCAATATTGGCCTCGCGAGCGAGTTCCTCGACGGTTTGCAGCAACCAAGCCTCGTCACGCGTTGTCGCTTGAGTGATGATTTGTGTGCCGGTGGCGCGTTTGGCCATGAATTTCGACAGCATCAACGAAATAAACGAGCCGGCAAAGCCAAAAATGGCGCAAAACACCAGCAGGCTGGTGAGGTTCAGGTTGGCGCCGTTCTGGGCCATGTAATGCGGCAGTCCCAGCAGATTCATGATGATGCCGGCAACCAGCAAAATAGCCAGGTTGGTGACCAAAAACAGGGCGATACGCAGCATGACAGACTCCTTAAGGGTGCGGGAATACCACAGCTGCTTTATAAGGGCGAGAGCGGTGTTTTTCAAGGGGCAGTGCAGGTTCGACTCAGGTAGACTAGATTGGATAATAAGAGCACATTGATGTGGAGCCGCACCATGGAGCATTGGTTTATTGAAGGGTATTTCGACGGCGATGATGTGATGCGTCGTCTGAAGGTGTACCCGCTGCCGTTTCGGATGGGTCGGCAGCCCGATCTTGAGCTCACGCTCGACAGTAACGGTCTGTCGCGCACGCATGCCGAGTTGTATGAAGACGGTGGTTTGTTGATGGTGCGTGATCTGGACAGCACCAACGGCACTTTTGTGAATCACAAGATTGTGCGTGGCGAGCGTGCGCTGCGGCACGGCGATGTGGTGCATCTGGGCGATGCCGAGTTCCGGGTCGTCGGGCAGGACAAGCGCGCCAACGATAATGCGACCGGCACCATGATGCTCGATAGCCTGCAAGGGCTATCGAATCGCCTGCCTACCGGCACGCGCGAATTGCGTGACCTGATTGATCAAGGGGCTGCGATTGCCGCCTATCAATCCATTGTGCAAACCGATAATGACAGTGTGTACGCGTGGGAAGTGCTGGGGCGCGGTAATCATCCGGAGTTGCCGCAAAGTCCGGGTGAGTTATTCCGTATTGCTGAAAGCGCCGGCTTTGAGGTTGAATTAAGTGAGATGCTGCGCGTTAAAGGTCTGCAGACCGCCGTCGCGTGCAGCAATGTCGATCGGTTATTCCTGAACACCCACCCGAAAGAACTGAAAGACCCCAAGCGCTTGCTTGCTTCGTTGCAGCGCCTGCAAGAGCAGTTTGGCGGCCGCGCACTGGTGTTGGAGATTCACGAGCAGGGCGTGACCGATTTGGATGCAATGGCCAGTTTGCGGAATGCCTTGGAGCGCATGGACATTGAATTGGCATACGACGATTTTGGTGCCGGACAGGCACGATTGCTGGAATTGATCGAAGCGCCGCCGGCCTACCTCAAGTTTGATATGGCGTTTATTCGCAATATCGATCGCGCACCGGAGGCTAAAATCGACATGGTGCAGGCATTGATTGCCATGGCCCGTAAAATGAATATTCGCACGCTGGCCGAAGGGGCGAGCAGTGAAGCGGAAGCCAACGCATGCCGTGAGCTCGGCTTTGATTTTATCCAGGGTTATTTTTACGGTAAACCGGGGGCATTGCCTGCAGTCGATGGATAAATCGCAGCCGTTGTGGTGCCGTGATTGGAATGCCCTGCAGTCCTGAATAGGTAAGCGTCGCGCATGAAACGATCAGCCTGCTGTTTGGGGCTATGGATTATCGCCGGAATTGCGATAGCCGACGATGCGGAAGTGATTACAACGCTTCCCGCAGTGGGCGAGGTCTATACCGAAGAAGTGATGTTGCCATCGACGGATGAGGACGATGCGACATTGTGGGATAACACGCTGCAATGGCTGAATACGGTTCGTGATGAACGCTCTGAAGACGTGGGGCAATTGGGCCGCTACATCGATGCCATGTTCGCCGGCGAAACCGATGCCGGTGTGCCGAATAAAACCTATGTGCAAATAACGACACAAAGCACGGTATCGGAAATCCCGAGCCGCCGAGGCACCGAGGCCGGTATCAAGCTCAAGCTCGATTTGCCCAACACCAAGCGTCGCTGGAAGTTATTCTTTGAATCCGATAATACCGACGCCGATCGTCTCGACCAGAAAGTGCGCAACGTGGGCAGTGGTGCCGATACCGAGGCTGTCGGCGGCTTGCGTTTGGAAAACGATCCGGCGGATGCATGGCGTGTTTCAACCGATGTGGGCTTGCGGGCACGCATTCCGTTGGATGCGTTTGCGCGCTTCAAGGCGCGTCGCGACTGGCGGCTTGGCAACCCCTGGATCATGACTTTCGAGCACGAGGACTGGTACTTCCATGAAAAGGGGTTTGGTACGGAAAACAGCCTCGACTTTCATCGCCCGCTCGGTGAAAGTCATTACTTGAGTGTGACCTCGGCGGCGCAATATCAGGATCGATACAAGGTGATCGAATTGGCGCAAACGGCCACCGTGACGCATTTTATCGATGAGCGTCAGGCCATTGCCTATGGCGTGGGGGTGTTGGGCGTGAACAAGCCATCCGTCAAAACCACCGCTTACTATGTAAGCACTAACTATCAGAGAAAAATATATAAAGACTGGCTTTTCATGGAGCTGACGCCCGAGTTGCTGTTCCCGCGCATTGAGGATTTCCGGTCCAAATGGTCATTGACGCTGGAGTTTAAAGCCGTTCTGACCGACTGGTAGTGGCATCCATCACGCTAGTGCGTGCCACTGCGCTGCGCCTATAATGGGCACTTCACGCGAATAGTTCTGACACCCTGCTGTCACAGGGCGCGGGCACACTGCCCCCCGAATATTGCGCGGTATTGGAAGGACACCAAGGGGATTACATCATGGAGCAGTTATCCGGTCTGGATGCCATGTTCATTCATGCCGAGTTGCACGGTTTGCCGATGCATATCTCGTCGTTTTCAATTTATGATCCGGCCACCTCGCCCGATGGCAAAGTTGATTTCCGGCAGGTGCTGGATATTTTCGAGAAAAAAATCCAGCACGAAGTGCCGATCCTGCGCAGCCGTCTGGTTGAAGTGCCGCTGAATCTGGATCAGCCGTACTGGGCCGAAGACCCGCGCTTTGACATGGTGTATCACGTGCGCCATATCGCGCTCCCCAAGCCGGCCGATTGGAACAAGTTATTCACGTTGGTTGCCAATTTGCATGCGCAGCCATTGAATCGCGCCCGTCCGTTGTGGGAGGCGTATGTCATCGATGGCCTCGACAAACTCGACGGCATTCCCAAGGGCTGTTTTGGCTTATTTCTGAAAGTGCATCACGCGATTATGGATGGCCGTACCGGATTGGCGCTGTATTCCAATCTGCATACGATCACGCCGGAGCTGCAAGTGTTCAATGAGGCAGCCAAAATGCCGGTCAAAGCGGATTCTGCGGAATCCGCGCCGGGGACTGCGTCATTGATGGCGCGCGCGACAGCGCACAACGTCCGCAAAACCATGAATCTGGGTAAAACGCTGCTGAACGTGGCCAAAACCGTGGGCAAATTACAGCTCGGTGTGCGCTCGGGTGAATTGCACAGCCTGGAGAAGCCCAAGTGTCGTTTCAATGGCCCGATTTCGCCGGGTCGCGTGGTGGATCGTCAGCGTTTGCCGATTCAGGACATCAAAGCCATTCGCAATGTATCGGAAGGCGCGACAGTCAATGACGTGGCGCTCACCATTATTGGTGGCGCCATGCGCCGTTATCTGGCCTCGAAAGACGAGTTGCCTGCACAATCTCTGGTCAGCGGCGTGCCGATTGATGTGCGCACGCAAGACGATGCGCACAAACGCGGCAACATGGTCAGTCTGATGAACGTGCCGCTGTGCACCAACATCGAAGACCCGCTGGAACGTTTGCGCGTGGTGTACAAGGAAGCCATTGCCAGCAAGCAATACGCTTCGACCTTGGGGCGTACGTTTGTGAATGACGTGCTCGATGATTTGTACGCCGGTTTGACTTCGTGGGGTATCCGCAGTGTCGTCGAGTCCGGTGCATTGGCCTTTTTCACGCCCGTGCATAACACCATCATCACCAACGTGCCGGGCGCGCCGGTGCCGATTTATCTGGCCGGCGCCAAGCTGATTGATTCCTTTGGCTTGGGTCCTTTGGTGCCGAACACCGGCTTGTTCCACACGGTGACCAGTACCTACGAATGCCTGAGCATTTCATTCACCGCTTGCCGCGAGATGATGCCGGATCCCGAGTTTTACAGTCAGTGCCTTGCCGAGTCATTTGAGGAGTTGCGCGACGAGGCCTTGGAAAAGCGTGCCGAGATGCTGGCATCCACGGAGCAGGCGGCGCGCAAGGCCAAGCGTCGGGTGAAGCGCCAGACGCGGCGCGTGCACGCCTCTCGCGCCGATCGCAAAGTCGCCGATAAGCCGCCCGTACGCAAGGCGGCACGTAAACAGCCGCCGCCCGAGGCGGCTGAAATCGTGGAGGCGGAGTCGACCGTCAAATCGGCAGCCGGTTTGACGGTGGTATCGGATAATACGCGGGTGACGGTGACACACGGCTGATCAGCGCGTGAGGCGGCTCTTCATGTGACCTTGCAAAAAGCGGCCGATGCCTTTAATGGCCGCGCGGCCTTCCGGTAAAAACATCGACAAGGCTTGCCACACGTGCGGCAGGCCTTTCCAGACATCCAGCAGCACCGGCACACCGGCTGCTTTCATTTTGGCAGCCAGTCGGCGCGAATCATCCAATAGCACTTCTTCATTGCTGACCTGCAGCAGCGTCGGCGGCATGCCGGTCATGTCGCCGTAGAGCGGTGAGGCATACGGGTTCTTCGGATCAGCGCCCTGCAAGTAATACTCGGCACCTTCTCGCAAGCCATCGCCCGGAATCAGCGCATCGGTTTTGGCATTTTTGATGACCGAGGCGCCGGTGGCGGCCAAGTCCGTCCACGGGGACAAGCCGACCAGCGCGGCCGGTAAAGGCAGGTTTTCATCGCGAATGCGAAGCGCGCTGCCAAACACCAAACCACCACCGGCGGAATCGCCGGCCATGGCCAGGCACTTGGGTGCATAGCCTTCATTGAGCAGCCACCGATAGGCCGTGACCGTGTCATCGACGGCCGCAGGAAACGGGTTTTCAGGCGCCAAACGGTAATCGATGGCCAGCACACGGCACTCGGCGGCTTGTGAGAGTCGCCACAGCAGATCGCGGTGCGTGGTCAGCGCCGAGCAGAACATATAACCACCGCCGTGACAGTAGAGAATCACGCGACTGGGGTCGTTGCCGGGGGTGTCGAACCAAGCGGCGGGCACGCCGTCAATGTTGGTGATGTCCATGGTGACAAAATCGGGGAGCGGTGGCATGCGCTTGGCGGTGCTGGCGACGCCTTTGCGCAGCGCGAGCGGATCGGTGTCGCGCATCATGGTGCGGCTGACCATGCGCAAGATAGGCTTTACCAATGAGGCTTGAATGCTCATCAATCAGCCATCCGTTGCGATGCGTTGATCACGCGGCGCTGGCATCGGGCTGATGAATACGAAACGCACGGTGCAGCCAGCTGTTGCGGAAAGGCTGCCAGTGTCCCTCGGCCTGCGAGAGCCGGTCGGCGAGCAGGTAGAGTACCCACGGGTTGTGGGTCAGACCGATGTGGCTGCCGGGGATACGAATGTTTTCGCTGTGCTTGCTGGTTTCGTGATCGATGCAATGCTGCCACGAGGTGATGCCGTCGTTGCCGCTGTAGATGGCGGTGCAGGGAACGGTGGGCAGTTTGCTCCAGACCGGCTCGCCATTGATCAGGCGATCTTCTTTCAAGCGCGGGTTCAGGCGTTCGTACATTTTCATGATCGGGCCGGAGACAGCGATATCTTCGGACTGGGTGTCGTGGGACAGGTTGAATGGCGATCCGAGCGTGATGACCTGGCGCACGTATTTTGCGTGCTTGTGCGCGAGCGTGCGGGCATACAGGCCGCCCAAGCTCCAGCCTATCAGGCTGACTTTCTGGCCGTGTTGATCAAATAATTCTTTGAGGCGGGTTTCCAGGCGGCGGTAGATGATTTCTTGCAAGCCCGGGTTAATGCCGATATCCCACGAATAGGGTGTAAAGCCTTTTTTGGCGAGAAAGCGGCGCATGATGTAGGTGCCGCGGTCGGTGGCCATGAAGCCCGGGAAAACCAGCACCGGATGGCCATCGCCGGTGGCTGCGCGACGATAAAGAATCGGCAGCGACGGGATCAGTGAGATGACCTCAAGCGGTGCGCGCAACTCCAGCAAGGTTTGCTTGAGTGACGGTTTTTCGGCATGTTCGTTCATTCAGTCGCCCTGTAATGTGTTATTGCTTTGCCAGGCGGCGATCCTTGCACAATGGCGGGCAATCCTTGACCCGTACGAACCCGGCGAAGACTAGCATAGGCCTCTGTACGGCTCAATGCGCAACGGGGTTACGCTTTGGTTATAGAGGCCTGCTTTCCAGTTCTTTTTCAATTTCGTTGAACAATTCCATGCGCGTGACATAGGGTTCTGTTGCTTGCTTTCGAGCGCGCCGCAAAATGTGCGAAATTTCTTTCAAGCCTTCGGCGTAATGATCGAAGTTATCCAGTAAGCAATCCACGGTCACGCCAGTGACGCCCCGCACGCTGCGTTTCTGGCTCGATTTCCATACATCGCGAAAGGCACGGGAATTGGAATCGCGCGCGTTTTCCCAGTGTTTTTGCAATACGCCGCCAATGTCGACCAAACTGGTGGTCAGCGAGCCAATGCTCTCAACGAAGGCACCCATACCAATGAATTCAGCCAGGGTAAATTCGGCTGCGGCCGTTTCCAGTTGTCCGGTGATATAACGGTTGAGTGCTTTGTAGCGTCCACCGCGAATATTATCGAGCGGATTTTGTGCAGGAATCATCTCGCGGGCAATGCTGACCCAGTCGGCCTCGGTGAGCGCTTCGGCAACGCGCGGCAATATTTTGCCTTCTTCCAGGGCGGAATGACGGCCATGAAACGCCAGATAATCCTCGCAGCGCACGCGCAGTTGCTCGCGCAACTCATCGGTTTCTTCGCGACGGATCTCGGTGAGCAGCTTGAGGACGTTACGGCCTTTCTGGACCTGGGTTTCGTGCTCAATAAAGATCTTTTCGATCATTTGTTTCATGTCGGGTTCGCGTTCCATGAGTTTTCGGAACACGATTTCTTCGCGCGGGTGGTGCACGTTCTCGGGGAAGTGGCTGATGTAATGCATGACGTCGTACATCAGGTTGTAGTCGGCTGATTGGCCTTCGGCCAGTAACGCCATTTGTTCTTTGAAGGCTTCAAAAATACGCGCCATATAACGGTGCTCGTTATGCAGCGTCTGCAAGATTTGATCCTTGGTCATGAGCTGGGCCGGGCGTGCTTTCTTGTTGCGGCGCTCCTCGCGATGGCGGCGCTCGGACTTGGCACTGGCTTTGCGAGACGATTTCTCGATCACCGGTTTCTCGGTGTTGGCCGCAGCACTCTTCGTGCGGGGGCTATTTGCGCTGCTGGCAGCGGCTTTGCGGGTGCGTGCGGTCTTGGCGGGTGCCTTGCGTGCGGCCTTGCTGATGGCAGGCGCGGCCTTGGGCGCGGTGTCGGGCTTCGTGGATGAGCCGCTGGAATCAGTCGCCATGGTATTCCCCTGTAAACATCGGTGCTGGATACGGTTCTAGGATAACCGGTCTTTCTAGTATGTTTATTCTAATTTCTATCGCTAGAGTGGCTGGCAAGTGAGCGAGATCTTTTAACGCGCTTACGAATTGAATGTAACGCCAGCGAGGAATCCATCATGGCACGAGCAGTGAAAAGCGCCAAGCGCAGCACCAAAAAAGCAGCCGCTTCCAGCAAGAAAGCTGTTGCCAAGAAAGTTTCAGCAAAAGACGTTCGCGGCAAGGCGACGGAAGTTTCCGAAAAAGCCAGCGAACTGGCAAAAGCCATTTGGCTGGCAGGCTTGGGCGCGTATGGCAAAGCCTATGACGAAGCCAAAGTACAGGCCGACCATTTGGGCGGCAACTCCACCAAGTTCTTTGATGAACTGGTTGCGAAAGGCCGCAAACTGGAAGGCGAAACCCAGAAAACCGTCAAGCAAGTGAAGAGCAAGGCCAGCAAGGCAACCTCATCGCTGGAAGAGCGCATTGCCAAAGTGCGTCAAAACCTGAGCGTTGATCTGTCGGGCATGAACCCGTACGCCAAGCTGGACGAGGTCATCCGTAAAGTGGACGCCTTGTCACGCAAGGTGGATGCAATGTCCAAGCCGAAAGCCGCTCCTAAAAAGGCCGCTTCCGCCAAGGCCGCTGCTGCCGAGTAAGTTATACCCCCCTAATCCAGGGTTTTTTCAGGCAGGGCTCCTCCGTGGGCCCTGCCTTTTTTATTGCCTGTTGTCCTGCGCTTGCCTAGACTGAGTGGTTCACTCTCACGGCAGGTCATCCCATGGCACGGCTGCGCACGCGCGACCGCATTCTTGAGGCAAGCCTTCGGCTATTCAACGAAGAGGGTGAGCCGAATGTCACCACGGTGGATATCGCCAATGAGCTCGATATCAGTCCCGGCAATCTGTATTACCACTTCAAGGGAAAAGACGCCCTGATTGAGGCCCTCTATGAGCACTTTGATGCCCAGATGAGTGAGTTTCTGCATGCCCCGGCCGAGTCAGCGTTGAATCTGGAAGACAACTGGTATTACCTGTATGTATTGTTTGAAGAGATTTACCAGTTCCGGTTTTTCTACCGCAATCTGAGCGATTTGTTGCAGCGCTACCCGGCGCTGCGCAAGCGATTTCGCCGCTTGTTGGAGTTAAAGCGCCGTACCGCGCGCGCGGTGGCTGCCGACATGGTCGAGCAAGGCGTGCTTGATGTGGATGCCGAAGTGCTCGACCGTCTGGTGGACAGCATTACCATGACGCTGACCTATTTCATGACCTACGAAGATCTGCTGTATGGTGAGTTGCCGGGCCCGGTGGTCATGCACAAAGGGGTGTATCAGGTGATGACACAGGTTGCGCCGTATTTTGGCGAGCAACATCAGGCCTTTTTCAATGCCTGTCATGAGCTGTATGAAAATCTGCTGGCCGCAGCACGGTGATGGGCGGCTTGCCTTCATCCATGACGGCGCTTATCGTGCCCCGATGCAATACGGCGTACTGTCATGAATGACGATAACCACGACACCCCTTCATTGGCCGAACAGCTGCACGATCTGGAGCAGCGCCATCGGTTATTGGATATCCGGGTGGATGAGTTGCAAGCCTGTCCGTATCAAGACCGCATTGAATTGCAACGCTTGAAGAAACAGAAGCTGCGTTTGAAAGATGCAATTGCACGGCTTCGCAGCATGTTGATTCCCAATCTGGATGCCTGAGTCAGCCGTGGACACGCCGAGCACGCTGCGCATCGCCTCATGGAATATCCACAAAGGCTTTGGCCTGGGTAATACGCGTTTCCTGCTCGATGAAATGCGACAAGCCATTCGCCTGGTCGATGCCGACATTGTGTTTTTGCAAGAGGTGGTTGGTGAAAACCACAAGCACGGCCATCGCGTCGCCAACTGGGTTCCCGAACAATTTGAATATTTGGCCGACGAGGTCTGGACGCATTACGCCTACGGGCGCAATGCTATTTACGAGCACGGCCATCATGGCAATGCCATCCTGAGCAAATACCCGTTTAGCGCATGGAGCCAGTACGACATCTCTATTCTGCCGACCTCGCAACGCGGATTGTTGCATGGCGTGATTGCCGGTGGCGTGCATTTGATTTGCGTGCACATGGGGTTGCTGGGCTGGGAGCGTATGTATCAGGCAACTTGTCTGGCTAAATTCATTGGTCGTGAAGTGGGCAATGCGCCGTTGATTATGGCGGGCGATTTCAACGATTGGCGGCATCGTGTGGATAAAACGTTGCGCCAGCGTTTTGGTTTGAAAGAGGCCTACCACGAAAAGCACGGGCGACTGGCGGCAACGTACCCGGCGCGCTGGCCATTATTTCGGATGGATCGGGTGTATTACCGTGGCGTGGAATGCGTGCAGGCCGAGCGGCTATCCGGCGAACCGTGGGCCGCGTTGTCGGATCACTGCGCGCTATACGCCGAGTTCAGACTGCCGGATGGCGAGTAACCGTCTATGCTATTAATAAAGAACCAGAGTATTGGAGTGCGGCATGCGTCCTTTGGGTAAAGCCGGCGAGTGGTTTGGCACTCGTATTGCCCGCTACTTATTAAAGCCGGTTAAAACATATAAAAGTTTTGCGGTCGCAGGCGAGGACCGCCTGAGCCGGGTCTTGCAGCCCGGCGATGTATTGCTGGTGGAAGGCAATACGCGGGTGAGCGGCGCCATTAAATACCTCACGCAATCCACCTGGTCGCATGCCTGCATTTATATTGGCCGGCCGCTGGGGGATCGCTTGGGCGATCCGGATTTGGTATTGGTTGAAGTGGATATGGTGAAAGGGGTGGTGGGTATCCCGATCAGGCAATATGCCGCGCTCAACACCCGCATCTGCCGCCCGGTCGGGCTGACCGAGCCCGATCGTCGGGCGGTGATCGAGTTTGTGTTGAACCGCCTAGGGCACCAGTACGATTTGAAAAACATTATCGATTTGGCGCGCTACCTGGTTCCGCGCCCCCCGGTGCCGGCCCGCTGGCGGCGCAAGCTGATCGCCTTTGGCAGCGGTGACCCGACCCGGGCGATTTGCTCCACGCTGTTGGCACAAGCCTTCCAGTCGGTACGCTACCCGATTTTGCCGCGTTACGATGCCAACGATTTATGCAAAACCGATGACGAGTGCTTGCGGGCAATGCACTACAGTCACTTCACGCCACGGGATTTTGATTTGTCGCCCTACTTTAAAGTGATTAAACCCACACTGGAGCTGGGGTTTGATTACACCTTGCTGAAGTGGGCCGACCCATCCTTCACCCAAACAGGGGAAGTGAGAAGTACTTCACATATTGAGTAGCTGGACTATACTCAAGGCAAGGTAGCGGCAGGAGGCCGGAGCCATGAGGTTGGTAATACTGTTACTGGCCACGATGTGTAGCTCGTGGATGTGGGCGCAGGCACCGGGAAAAGACTGCAAGCAAAGCATTGTCGGCGATGTAAAGTACTGGTCATGTGAACAGAAAGGCGGGCTGTTCGAACGCGCCGAGCAAGGCAACAAAACCGCGCAATACGAATTGGGGATGGCCTATCTCCATGGCAAAGAAGCACCGCTTGATGCCGATCAGGCATTTTATTGGTTTAGCCAATCGGCCGATCAGGGCGTTGCGGCATCGCGTTATCAATTAGGAAAAATGTATGCCGAAGGCATTGGTGTCGAGCAGGACATCAATCAAGCCATTGCTGCCTGGCTAACGGCCGCACTGGAAGGCTACGCACTCGCACAATTTGATTTGGGGAATAGCTACGCCGATGGCGTCGGCCTGCAAAAAGATTTATCGCAGGCGTATGTCTGGTATTCACTGGCAGCATCGGGCGGTGCCTTGCCCGAAGCCAATGTACGCCGCGACGCAATCAAGGCCAGTTTGACCGAAGAAGAGTTGGCGACTGCCGATGAAATGCGTGCTACTTTATTTCAGCAAATTTTAATGAGCCGGTTGGCGCGTTAATCGCCATGCCCAATGGCGTGCGCTTGCTGCGCAACGCCGCGCGTCATTTCCAAAAATCCCCGCTTCAAGGGCGCACCCAATATTAGGTTCACCAAGGGTGACAGCATTCCCTGTAATAGAAAAACCGATTCGTACTCGGTGGTGTCGGCCGTGATAGCCGTTAACCGGTGCTGTCGTGAACTGACCAATAAGCCCGGTATGCGGATGCCATACTCCAGCAAGGTGTGCGGGGTGTGACGCAAGACGGTTTCTTTTTGTCGCAGGGTTAAAAAGGGTAAAAGCTTCACGCGCATGATGATGGGCGCGCCAACCTCGAATGTGGATTGGCAGGAAATAACAAAGCGGTTCCACGCCGGGTAATCATCCGCGTTGGTGATGACACGCCAAACCACGGTGTGGGATGCGTTAATCGTTTCTGAAAACACAATCTTCAGCATGATGATTATGACGTCGGCAATATGTCGAGCCGCATGCCGGCATGCCAGCCGCCGTCGACCATGAATTCCGAACCGGTGGAATAGCTCGATTCATCGGATGCCAGAAAGGCACTCATGCGCGCTACTTCAACGGGGCGGCCAATGCGCGGAATGGGATGTTGTGCATAGAACGCATTCGCCGCATCGTCATTGTCGGCACCGCCGTTACCCATGTCGGTATTGATGCCGCCGGGGTGAACGGTGTTGACGCGAATGTTGTACGGCCCAAGCTCAATGGCGGCGGCTTTACTCAAACCTCGCAGTGCCCATTTGGTTGAGGCATAGGCCGACAGGCTGTTCTTGGCTTGCAGGCCATCAATCGAGGAGATGTTAATGATGGAGCCGCCGCCTGCCTGCTTCATGGGTTCAATCACACTGCGAATGCCGATAAACGCACCCAGCTGGTTAATGCCCACCACGCGCAGATAGTCTTCGACGCTGGTGTCGACCAGACTTTTGAAAATCAAAATGCCGGCATTGTTGACCAGTACATTCAACGGCCCCAGTGCCTCGGCGGCGGCCACGGCGGCGTGCCAATCGGTCTCTTGCGTGACATCCATGCGCACAAAGCGGCAGCGCTCGCCGAGCTCGGCGGCCAGTGCCATGCCTTTATCGTCCTGTAGGTCGCCGATGACCACGCGGGCGCCTGCTTCGATGAATAGGCGAGCGGTGGCCGCCCCCATGCCTTGTGCACCGCCGGTAATGATGGCGGTTTTGCCAGAGAGTTTGCCCATGGGAAATGCCTCGGTTGATATTGTGCGGGTGGCAGCATAAAGCGTTGCAGTAGCCAGATTAAGCCATGCTTAAGGTAGCCGCCAGATACTAATGCCCGTTAGTATAGGCGCTCTTTTTTATTTGGGATGGATGGCGATGAAAGGCGTTTTCTCACGACTGGGCTTGCCCGGACTATTTGTTGTGTGCGGGCTGGTGATTGCTTTCATTGTGCGGCTGATATTGACCAGCACCACGGCCGCGGAGCTCGACGGCGGCCTGACGGAATGGCTGCGCATTTTTGCGGTGGGCTTTGTCTACGACGTAACGGTGGCGGTGTATTGGTTGGTGCCGCTGCTCATTGTGCGGGCCTTGTTGCCCAAAAAGGTCTTGGACAGTCGCCTGTGGGCATGGCTGGCAGGATTGTTTTTTTTCGCAGGCTTGTTTGTGTTGCAGTTTGTGGCCGTGTCGGAATGGTTTTTTTGGGATGAGTTCAAATCCCGCTTTAATTTTATCTCGGTCGATTATCTGATTTATCGCCGCGAAGTCACCGATAATATTTTCGAGTCGTATCCGGTTTATCCGATCTTGGCAGGCATTGCTGCGGTGTCGCTGTGGGTGAGTGTGTGGGCGATGCGGCGTGTAACGCATTGGCAAGCACCGCATTGGCCTACCCGGTTTGCGGTGGCGGGCCTTGCCATTGTGGCGAGTGTGAGCGGCTTTGCCGCAGTGACGGATGGCTTGCGCGATGCGTTTCATAATGCCTACGCCAAAGAACTCGCGGCTGCCGGGCAATATCAGTTTTTCAGTGCTTTCCGCAACAATGAACTGGATTACAGCACGTTTTACCGGACCATTAACGACACTGCGGCGAGTGATACGCTCAAGGCGGCATTGCACAGTTCGGCGAGTGGCTTGTTTCGTATCGATCGCGAGATCACACCGGCCGGCACCGAAAAAAGCCTGAATGTCGTGCTGGTGGTGATTGAAAGCCTGTCAGCCAAATACGTGGGTTATCACGGCAACACCGAGGGCATCACGCCTTACATGGATGCTTTGGCGCAAGAAAGCCTGGTGTTCGATAACTTGTATGCCACCGGCACGCGCACGGTGCGCGGGCTTGAAGCCATATCGCTGGCGATTCCGCCGACGCCGGGTCAATCCATTGTGCGGCGTCCCGGCAACCAGGGGCTGTTCAATATCGCAACCCCGTTTTTGGATCGCGGTTATGACACAACGTTTTTCTACGGCGGTCATGGCTATTTCGACAACATGAACGCCTTTTTTGCAGGCAATGGATTTAACACGCTCGACCGCACCAACATTCCCGATGACGAAGTCACGTTCAGCAATGCCTGGGGTGTGGCCGATGAAGACATTTACACGCAAGTGATTCAACGCGCCGATCGTGATTGGCACGACGGAAAAGCCTTTTTCTCGTTTGTGATGACGACGAGCAATCACCGTCCCTACACCTACCCCGATGAGCGCATTGATATCCCCTCTGGCGATGGGCGTCGCGGTGCGGTGAAGTACACCGATTGGGCGATTGGCGATTTCATGGCCCGGGTGCGCAGCAAGCCGTGGTTCGATAACACGCTGTTTATTTTTGTGGCCGATCACTGCGCGGGGGTGGCGGGCAAAACCGCCTTGCCGGTGAAAGACTTCCATATCCCGATGATGATCTACGCACCCGCGCACATACCGGCCGGGCACGAATCCTCGCTGGTCACGCAGCTCGATATTGCGCCCACCTTGATGGGGTTGTTGAACTTCCGTTATCGCAGCTGGTATTTCGGGCGTGATGTGTTCAATGAGCGCGATCGCACGCCGTTGGCATTTATTGCTACGTATCAGGACGTGGGCCTGCTAACGCCTGAATTATTAACCGTGCTGCAGCCGCAGAAAAAAGTACTGCAATTTGCAGACCCTTTTGGCGAGCAAGCCGAGTTGCCGGCCGTTGTTTCCGGGCAAGACGTGGATAACACCATCGCCTACTATCAAGGCGCCAGTTATATCTGGCAACACAAATTAAGCAAGACGGGTGCGACACCCATGACGGCGGCCTCGCTCAAGTGACAGCGCGACAACAATTCTGGTGCTGGCATTTGGGCGTGCCCGTGTTGTGGGGTCTGGCGTTATTTTGGGTGACGGCCTATAGCACCGTGGACATGCAGGTCAGTCGTTGGTTTTACGACCCGCGTGGGTTTTTTCCGTTGGGTCATACCTGGTTCATGGAAGAGGCGATGCACGGCTATACCAAGCAGCCGACGCGGTTGCTGGTGTTATTGCTGCTGGCATTGCTGGTGATGAGTGCGTATTCCCCGCGTGTGCGGCCGTGGCGGCGGCGTCTGGTGTATACCGTGCTCGCCCTGTCGGCAGGTGCGGGCTTGGTCAGTGTGATCAAGCATCAGAGCAATGTGTATTGCCCGTCGGACCTGCTGGCATTTGGCGGCGTGCATCCGCATCAATGGCCGTTTCAGGTGCCGCGCCTGCAAGGGGTCAGACCCGGCGAGTGCTGGCCCGGCGGGCATGCCTCGTACGGGTTTGCGTTGCTGCCGCTGTATTTCGCATTACGGGATCATCATCGCCGATGGGCCTACGGCGCCTTGGCCGTGGCGATGCTGTATGGTCATGCTCTGGGCGCGGCACGGGTGATGCAGGGTGCGCATTTTATGACGCATCAATTCTGGACCGCCTTGTTTTGTTGGGCCACGGCACTGGGATTTTATGTGGGTTTGCTTCGACGCGATCTGCTGCCCTCCGCCAGACTCCGGCCTCGACAAGCGGCTTCACGGCGGTTTAGCCCAGGCTAGTGCTCAGGTATACTGGCGCCGCCTCAATCAATAAACCGTGCGGGATGGCTCGTTGCGGACGCCTTACAGGAATTGACCGATGACCGAACCGAACTACCTTGAGCGCATCAAGAACAATCCCGATAAAGCCGAGTCCTATTTGAACCGTCGCCCGAGCAAGCATCGCAGCGAGATGGCGATGATTGAAAAGGCCTTCGCCGGGCTGGAAGGCGTGAAAACCACGCTGGATTCCCCTTGCGGGGTTGGCCGGGCCACCATCTGGATGGCCGGGCAGGGTTATCAAGCCACCGGCGTCGATATTGGCGAAGCCTCACTGGCGGCGGCCACAGCGCAGGTTGCCAAGCTTGGGGTGAATGCCACGATCGAGCGTCAGGATATTTTCAACATGACCTTTGCCGATCGCGCCTTCGATGCGGTGTTGTGCTTTCGCGTGATTCACCACTTTCCCGAAGTCGCATTGCGTGCGCAATTGATTCGCGAGCTGTGCCGCGTGGCGGGCAAGTACGTGGTGTTGTCGTACATTTCGCCGTACTCGGTGATTTCCATCCGGCGTAAGTTGCGCAACAAGTTTTCAGGCCGGCCTATCAAAAATTACCCGTCGACCCCTGCGGAGCTGGACGCGGCTTTTGCCAGTGCCGGCTTTGAGCGCCACCGCCGCGTGTGGCGCCTGCCGTTTATGCATTCATTGCATGTGGTGGTGTATCGCCGCGCGGATTAACGCGGCGTACGCATCACAGTTTCTCGTCAGCGGCCTCGCCGGCGTGGTAGGTGCTGTAGACGATAATCGGGATACCCAAATCGCCGAGGTGCTTCTCGATCAGGGGCTTTACCTCGGCCCAGTCGAGTCGCCCCACGCCGGTGGCCAGTTTAGGCAGTGCGATGCTGGTGAAGGCCTCTTTTTCAGCGAGCTGTCGCAACGCTTTCAAACTTTTATTCACAAACTCGATGTGTGCCGGGCCGGGTTTGCTGCCGTGATCGTAAGCGCCTTCCTGCGTGAGCAAACTGACGATGATGCCGCTGCCAGCCCCCATCCACGACCACAGCTCACCGGCTGCGGGCCGTTGCGTTTGGCAGTAATGGCGAAAATCTTTTGCCATCGCCGGCCAGCGTTCACGCAGTGCCAAGGCCAGGCCCTGATTGAACGAATCGTTGGGCGCGACACCGTGCGCAATCACCTTGGCTTTGGATAGCAAAATATCACCGCTGACTTCACGAATCATGAAACTCTCCTTTGGTTGATAAGATCAGTGTAGGCTGCCGGTCGGATGGATACATTGACCTGTATCGTCTTTGCGGTGTTGCTTGGATGCCGTTCTCGCGCAATAGTAGAAGTATCCATGGCGCGTTTACCCTCGGGAGTCATTATGAGTACGGCAAAAAAATCGCCTTCCAAGAGCCCGTTTGCACCGCAGCGTTTGCAGACCCTGCTGAAAAAAGCCAGCCGGCAGAAGCCGGTTAAAGCGGCGATTGTGCATCCGGTATCCGGTGCCGTATTGCAAGGCATGATGGACGCTGTTGGGCACGGTTTGATTGAGCCCATCCTGGTGGGGCCAGAACAGCGCATTCGCGATGCCGCCAAAAAAGCCAAAATCAATTTGGGCACTATTGCCGTAGTGAATGCCGAGCACAGTCATGCCGCAGCCGAGGCCGCGGTGCTGATGGCGCGTCGCAGTGAAGTCGATATGTTGATAAAAGGCAGTTTGCCGACCGAAGAGTTGCTGCAAGCCATTTTGCACCGCGACAAAGGCATTCGCACCGATCGCCGCATGAGTCACGCGTTCGTGATCGACAGTCCGGCATACCATAAATTGCTAGTGGTCACCGATGCCGCCATTAACATTGCGCCCGACTTGGCGGCCAAGCGCGATATCGTACAAAACGCCATTGACCTCATGCGTTCGTTGGGCATTAAAAAACCGAAGGTGGCATTGTTGTCGGCGGTTGAGTTTGTAAACCCGAATATCCCGAGCACCGTGCATGCGGCGGCCTTGTGCAAAATGGCCGATCGCGGACAAATTCAAGGCGGCATGCTCGACGGTCCCTTGGCGCTGGACAATGCCATTTCATTGGAAGCGGCCAAGGCCAAAGGGATTGCGTCACCGGTGGCGGGTGATCCGGATATTTTGGTCGTGCCCGAGCTGGAATCGGGCAACATGCTTGCCAAGCAATTCCATTACTTCAGTGAAGCGCAAGAAGCAGGGTTGCTGTTGGGCGCCCGCGTGCCGGTGGTGTTGACCAGTCGATCAGAAGGCACGCTGGGGCGTTTGTATTCCTGCGCCATTGCCGTGCTGTGTCATCGGTATGCGCATTCCTCATGAAGCATCTGCTTGCCGTGAATGCCGGTTCGTCCAGCTTGAAGTTGGTGTTGTATGCCATGTCCGATCAGCCGCAGCCGGTGTGGTCTGCTCATGCGACCGGCATTGCCGGCAGTCATCCTGCCTTGCAGTGGCAACACAAAAACCGTGCCGCGGATTCGATTCGCCTGTTATCGACCGATACCTACGCCGATGTCTTGCAACAGGCGTTGGCAACGCTCGGTGAGCAGCGTATTGATGCCGTTGTGCATCGCATCGTGCACGGCGGTGCGGCACATCATGGACCGGAACGGCTCGATGACGCAGTCATCCGTGAACTGGAAGCGTTGGTGGCGTTGGCGCCACTGCATCAACCGGTCGGCTTGGCACTGGTGGCGTTGTGCTTTCAGCAATTGCCCGATGCCACGGCCTATGCCTGCTACGACACCGACTTTCATCGCAGTTTGCCGGCACTGGAGTATCGCGTGCCATTGCCGTCGCCCTGGCCGGAACGCGGCGTGCGTCACTATGGTTTTCATGGCATCTCGTATCAGTATTTGTTCCATCGTCTGACGGCAGCGAATCCGGCATTAAGCGATGCCCGGGTGGTGTTGGCCCATCTGGGTGCCGGTGCCAGCTTGTGCGCTGTGCAAGGCGGCCAGAGTTGCGCGACCAGCATGGGCTTTTCGGCACTGGAAGGTGTGCCGATGGCAACGCGCAGCGGGCGATTGGATGCCGGCATCATTCTGTATTTGTTGCGTCAAGGGCTGGATGCCGAGGCGTTAGAAGATTTGTTGTATCGGCACAGCGGTTTGAAAGCCCTGTCGGGGCTGAGCGGCGATATGCAAACGTTGCTTGCCCACGACAGTGACGCGGCTCGATTTGCCGTGACCTATTTTTGTGATCGGGTGGCGCGCGAAATTGCCGGCATGGCTTCGGCAATGGGCGGCATGGATGCACTGGTTTTCAGTGGCGGTATTGGCGAGCACGCGGCGCCGGTTCGCGAACGCATTATCAAGCGCTGTGAGTGGCTGGGTGTGCAGCTTGATGCCGATGCCAATCAAGCGCATGCTGACAAACTGTCGCGGCCATCAAGCCCGGTTGCCTGTTATCGGTTGATCAGCGACGAGGCTTTATCCATGGCCATGCAGGTCCGTCATTTATGGGGCGCCAAGGCCCAAGCTTAAAACCGTCGCGCCAAGGAGTGTGCTGCTGTGTCGATTGAAACATGGGAACTCTTAAGTTATGTCGTCACCGTGATTGGCCTGCCTTCTGCGATCGCGGTTTTTATTTATGAGCAACACAAAGAACGCGACAACGAAGAAGAAGAGGTGTATCAGCTGTTGTCGGATAACTATCAGGATTTTCTAAAAATCACTTTGGAGAACCATGATCTGCATTTATTTTCAGCGGACAAAACGCCTGATTTGTCGGACGATCAGCGCGAACGCATGATCATTATTTTCACCATGCTGGTGTCGCTGTTCGAACGCGCCTATTTGCTGTTGCATGAGGACAACATGAACACCCGTCAATTGCGGCGCTGGTTGTCGTGGGAAGATTACATGCGCGAGTGGTGTCGTCGCGCCGATTTCAGAGGGTTGTTGCCAGAATTGCTGCGCGGGGAAGATCCGGATTTTGTGGCGTGTATCCAGCAGTTGGCACGCGAAGAATTCGAGTAATAACAAGGAGCGATAAAAAACCCGGGACAAGCCCGGGTTTTTTATCGCGGCACCGAACGCTTACGCATCGGGCATCAGGCTGTTGACGTGATCGAGTGCGTCAACGTATTCGGTGATCAAGCGTTGTACCACACCACGGGTGGATTCCACGCTGTTGATCTGACCGACCACCTGACCCACCGGGTTAAACGCCACTTTCTGGCAGTCACCGACGGCCGCGTACTTGTGGGTACGACGGATCGCATCCCCGGTGACCAGGCCTTGCAAGGGCATGCCCAAGGGCTGTGGGTTGTTCGGGTCGCCCCAGGCTTCGGTCCAGTCGTTTTTGAGCATGCGGCAGGGCTTGCCGGTCCATGAACGCGAACGCACGGTGTCTTCCGAGGTGGCTTTGAAGTAAGACTCTTTTTGAGCCGGCTCGGCTTCGGCTTCTTCAACGGCCAGCCACAGTGAGCCGGTCCATACGCCGGCCGCACCCAAGGCCATCGCCGCCAACATCTGGCGACCGTTACCAATGCCGCCGGCTGCCAATACCGGGGTGTCACCCACGGCATCAATCAGTTGTGGCCACAACACGATAGAGCCGATTTCGCCGGTGTGACCGCCGCCTTCAGAGCCCTGGGCAATGATGAAGTCGAGGCCGGCCGCTTTATGCGCCTTGGCCTGCTTGACCTTGCCACACAGGGCACCGATCAAACGACCTGAGTCTTGTACCTGCTTGATGATGTGCGCCGGTGGCGTGCCGAGGGCGTTGGCAATCAGGCGGCACTTGGGGCGGGTCAGGGCTTCATCCACCAGCTTGGTGGCGATGGCTTCGTTCCAACCCAGCAGGCCCATTTTTTCATCGGTTGGCCACTCGGGCACGCCGTGGTCTTTCAATAACTTCTCGGCAAACTCGAAATGCTCGGCCGGCACCATGTCCAACAGCATTTTCTCGAGTTTGTCGGCATCCATCTCGCCCATGCCTTCGTATTTCTGCGGGATGACGATATCCACGCCGTAGGGCAGGTCACCAATGTGCGCGTCGATCCAGTCGAGTTCTTCTTTCAGTTTTTCAGGCCCAAAACCGACGGCACCCAATACGCCGATGCCACCGGCTTTGGAGACGGCAACCACGACATCGCGGCAATGGGTGAAGGCAAAGATCGGGTACTCAATACCGAGTTTTTCACAAATAGGGGTACGCATGGCTTTTCCTCGCTGGTGATCCGGTGCCGTGAGGCACCCTTCAGAGCACACCATTATCCGGATGCCGCAGAGTAAAGGCAATTAACAAAAACCGTCAGAATTAACCCCACGGGCTATGATTTTGACGGTTTTGATCGGATTGGTCAGTTTTTCATCGGTTGGTAGGGGATGCGATAAAACAGCCGGTAGGCCGCCGGTACCACGAGCAGGGTGAGCAGGGTCGCAAAGCCAAGACCAAACATAATGGTGACGGCCATGGCTTCAAAGAAGACGTCCATCAGCAATGGCAGCATGCCGAGAATGGTGGTGATGGCCGCCATCGAGACAGGCCGAACGCGACTGACGGCAGAATCGAATACGGCGGCGTAGGGCTCTTTGCCTTCGGCGAGCTCCAGTCGAATCTGGTCGACCAGCACGATGCCGTTTTTAATCAGCATGCCGATCAGGCTGATAAAACCGAGCAAGGCCATAAACGTAAAAGGACGGCCCATCAGGAACAGGCCCCAGGCCACACCAATGAGTGCCAGCGGCACGGTCACCCAGATCACCAGCGCTTGCCGCAGCGTGTTGAACAGCAACACGGTGATCACGAACATCAGCAACAGGCCGATCGGGAGCGACGAAAAAATACCTTTGTTGGCATCCTGCGAGGCTTCGTATTCGCCACCCCATTCCAGGGCGTAACCTTGCGGCAAGGGAATCGCTTCAATGACGGGGCTTGCGCGAGTAAAGACTTCGCTGGCGGGTTCGCCGTTGACGACATCGGGGTCAGCGAGCACGGTGATGGTGCGTTTGCGGTCACGCCGCATGATGATGCTGTCTTCCCATTCGGTATCAAAACTCGAGGCGACTTGCGCAATCGGGATGTACTCCCGGTACACCGGGCTCCAGATTTGCAAGTTGGGCAGGTTATCAATGTCGGTGCGTTCATTTTCCGGCGGGCGCGCAATGATCGGTATTAATCGGGTGCTCTCGCGGTACAGGCCGATTTGCTTGCCGGAGAACGCCATCAGCAATGCGCTGTCGATGTCTTCTTTGCTGATGCCGGCACGCCGTGCTTGCGCTTCAGCAAATTGCGGGCGAATCATTTTGCTGCGTTCGCGCCAGTCATTGCGTACCGATGCGATGCCCGCGTCGGCTTTGAAAACGGCTTCGGCTTGCGTGGACAGTACACGCAAGACGTCCGGATCGGGGCCACTAAAGCGCGCTTCAATTTTACCGGGCTTGGAGGGGCCCAATTCAAACTTCCGGAATTTGATTTGGGCATCCGGGTATTGGTTGTCGATGTGCTCGCGCAATTTTTGGATGAGCGGATCGATTTGCCGATAATCTTCCGTTTCAATGATGAGCTGCCCAAAGCTCGCATAGCTTTTTTCGATCGGGTAGGTGAGCATAAAACGCAAACCGCCGCGACCGGTGTTGGAGCTGACGCGCACCACATGATCTTGCGTGCTGAGCCATTGCTCAATGCCTTGGATGTCGGCAAACGTGTCGCGAATATCGGTGCCTTGACTGCGCCAGTAATCCATCGTGAACATCGGCGTGGTCATGGCGGGGAAAAACACCACTTTGACTTGTTTGAATACACCGACAGAAATCACCAGCAATACCATCATGGCGACCAGGGTGACCACGGGGCGACGCAGGCAGGCATCGAGCACGCGCTTATAGATAACAAATAGTTTTCCGCTGTAGGGGTCGTCGGTTGCGTTGGCCGTTATTTTATTTGGGCCCGCCAACAGCAGGTCGGCAAAAAAAGGCGTCAAGCTGATCGCGGTAAACCACGATAACAACAGTGAAACCAGCAGCACCCAAAACAGGCTGCCGAGCATTTCACCGGTGGAATCCTGAGACAACCCGATGGGAGCAAAGGCGGTAACGGCAATCACGGTGGCGCCCAGTAAAGGCCACACCGTTTGTTTGACGATCGCAACGGCGGCATCGAGTTTGCTCAAGCCGCGTTGCACGCCGATTAAAATGCCTTCTGTCACCACAATGGCATTATCGACCAGCATGCCGAGTGCAATGATCAGCGCACCCAGCGAGATGCGCTGCAATTCAATGCCCATCAGCTTGAAGAAAATAAAACTGCCGACGACGGTTAAAAATAAAATAAGGCCAATCAGCAAGCCCGAGCGAAAACCCATAAAAACCAGCAGCACCGCAATCACGATCAACACGGAGGCCAGCAAGTTGATAATGAAATTGCTAACCGATGCGGCGACCAAGGCCGGCTGGTCATAAATAATGGCGACTTCAATGCCGACGGGGCGTGCGTATTCGAGTTCGGACAAGCGTGCTTTGACGGCATTGCCTGCATCGACCACGTTCGATCCGGATGCAAACGATACGCCGAGGGTGATGGCGCGGCGTCCATTCAGCGAGTTAATGAACGAGGGTACTTCTTCAAAACCCCGGCGCACGGTAGCGACATCCCGTAATGCAATTAATTTGTCAGCGCCGGAATCGCTGATAATCAGATCGCCCAGCTGGCGGACATCGGTGAATTCACCGGTAGGATTAAAGCGGACATATTCGCTGCCCACTTGAATGGCGCCGGCATTGGACACCACGTTTTGTGCGGTCAGCAGGCTGTAGATGTCCGTTAGCGGGATGCCAAATTGCGATAGTTTGCTCAAGGATATTTCGACAAAGACTTGCTCCTTGAGGCGACCGTCGACTTTGACTTTGCCCACGCCTTGCACCAACACCAGTTCGCGGCGCAGGTAATCAACGTAGTCGTTCAGCTCTTGCACGCTGTAACCGTCACCGACGATCGACAGCAGCAGGCCATAGATATCACCGATATCGTCATTGACCAGCGGTTTTTGCGCGCCGGGCGGCAGTAGCGGTGTGGCATCGCCTACTTTGCGGCGCAGTTCGTCCCAGATTTGCGGCAAATCGTGTTTGTTGTATTGCCGTTTCATGGTGACATTGATTTGTGAGAGGCCGGAGGAGTTCACCGACGTCACATAATCGACATACTGCAGTTGCTGAATGGCATTTTCCAGCAGGTAGGTGACTTCTTCTTCGACTTGCTGCGGTGAGGCGCCGGGATAGGCCGTGGAGATGACCGCATCTTTGACGGTGAACTCCGGATCTTCGAGTCGCGACAGGCTTTGGTAAGACAGTGCGCCGCCGCCTAAAATCAGCACAGTGAGCATCCAGCTGATGACGCGATTGTTGATAAAGTACGCAGCAATATTCATGGACGATTCCGGTGGCAGAGTGGGCGCAGGCTTACAGGCCGCGTTCTTTTTCGAGGCGACGCACGGTTTGTCCTTCGGTCAGGAAGTGCACGCCGGCCGTGACGATTTCATCACCATCGGCAATGCCTTCCGTGACTTCGATGCCCATTGCGGTAATACGGCCAATCACGACGGCCTGTCTGTGCACGCTCATGGTGGCCGGATTGAGTTTCCAGACAAAGCGTTGCGATGACGCCAGCGGCTGATCGGCGGGCACAAAAATAGCCTCGGCCGGTAAAACCGGGATGTCGTTGCTCAGCGTCATCAGTTTGCTTAAATCCAGCAGTACCGTGACGGTCATGCCTTCGAGCACCGGAAATGTTTTCGGGCGATCCATGGTCAGCGTGACGCGATACGATTGTGTTTTCGGGTCGGCTTCGGTATCAAACTCGCGAATGCGGGTATTGAACAGTTGATCGGGGTGCGAATCGAATAAGACTTGCGGGGCGTAGGTGTCACGATCGTCACGCTGACGGTTGATGCGTGCAACAATGGATTCGGGTAATTGAAATACCACATCGGCGGTTTCCACGGCCTGAATATTCAAGATCGCTTGTTTGGCTTGTACGTTTTGCCGGTTATCGACCATCACGCGTGAAATAATCGCATCCGAGGGCGCGCGCAGTTGGGTGTACTCCAGGTTTTGCTCGGCCTGGCTTAATACGGCTTCGGCCGTTTTGTATTGACTGAACACTTTGTCGTAGTCGGCTTGAGAAATAGCGCCGCCCACCAGCTTTTTAGCGCGCTCATATTGAGCCTTGGATAAATCGAACGATGCCTTGCGATCATCCAGCTGCAGTTGATATTCAGTGGGGTCCAGGCGTGCCAGCAAGTCGCCTTTTTTGACGTTGCTGCCGGCGGTGGCCGGTAACTCGATGATTTCGCCACTCACGCGAAAAGCCAATTCCGATTTGTTGCTGGCATAAATCGTGCCGGGGAAGCGACGCATCCAGTTGTCAGCGCCTGCTATCACCACCGCTGTTTTGACGGGTCGAATCAAGGGCGCGGCAGGTTCGGGTTTTTTACCGCAGGCGACCAATAGCATGGCAAGGGCGATGGCAGTCATTAAATAACGCATGGCAATATCCTGTTGATCGTAGCGGGTCGGCACAGTGTATCGAAATTGGTTGGTGATGGCAGTGTCAGCCGGCATAATTCGGCAATAACTGTTGGAGTCATGCATGGCGGTGGTGTTTTCGAAGCAGGCGGATGGCAACCGATACGAAATTCGTACGGCGGGCAGCAGTGTGCGGCTCTATACCAACGGGGTGTTGCATACGCAATACCATCCCCGGCGGCGAGTCACGGGCGGGGTGTGGGATTTATTGGCGCTGCCGGCGGTGGCGTTACCCAAGGTGCAACGGGTGTTGTTGTTGGGCGTGGGCGGTGGTGCGGCCATCCACTTATTGCGCGACTGGGTGCCCGGGGTTCACATCACCGGCGTTGAACTCAATGCCATGCATCTCACCTTGGCGCGACGCTTTTTTGGGTTAACAGGAAAGGGAATACAACTGGTGCAGGGCGATGCCCGTGTATTTGTTGAAGATTATCGTGGCGAGCCCTTTGATCTGGTGATTGAAGATTTGTTCGGCGGCAATGGCGCGCCGGATCGGTCGTTTGCCGCCGATCGCAGCTGGTGCCATGCGCTGGGGCGTTTGGTGAGTGATCAAGGGGCGTTGGTCATCAATACACTGGAGCGAAAACAATTGCGTGACACGGCATTGGTATCGGATCGACAAGTGCGCAAGCAATGGGCCGGCCATTTGTGTTTGACCTTGCCGGCGTACGCGAATGCCGTCGGGGTGTTTTATCGCGCATCAGTCACGCCGGCGCAATTGCGCCGTGCCGTGCGCAGTGATGCGGTGCGACTCAAGCAAGAGCGTGCGAATCAATTGCGGTATCGAATTGGTCAATGTTGAAATACAGATATCATGTTTATCGAGTTGTTAATAGAATGAAATTTTACTTCAAAGAGGATGAAATATGCTAAAGCAATGGCTGCACAAGCGGGCAAAAGTAACTTATGGGATATTAAATACGTACGTCAGAAAGAAAGGCAGGGTCTATAACGCAGCACAATGGTGGGATGCGCAGTTTTATACGGCAGGCGTTTCGGATAGACAAACCATCGCGCCTAACAAAGGCGTAATCGCAGCTAAATATCATTACGCCTCTGTGGAGCAGAGAATACTGGCGCATTTGTGTAATCGCAATGTGCGAGTGAATCAATCCAGTGTTTTGGATATAGGGTCGGGCTCTGGGTACTGGATCGATTTTTATAGAGCGCTCGGTGCGAATCGTGTCGTTGGTTTGGATGTAGCGCTTTCATCGTTTAACTACCTGAATGATAAATACGCCGACACATCGGGAGTGCACGTTTTCAGAGGGGGGGGGAGATCATCGCTAAACAGCAAGAGACCTTTGGATTGGTGAATGCGATAGGCGTCATGTTCCATATTGTTGACGATAGTGAGTGGGAAGATACGATTCGTGCGGTGAGTTCTTCGTTAGAAACGGGAGGTGTTTTTGTTGTAGGAGGCCATTTTGGCATGGTGAATGGAGTGAACGTCCAGATTGATAAGGACGGCGCCATTAATAAAAGGTTGCGGAGTAAACGGCATTGGATAAAAGTCTTGAGATCTGCCGGCTTTAAGGATGTGACGGTGTATCGAAATTACGCCTATTTATGGGTGAATGAGTCGCTTCCTGAAAATAACGTGTTGATTGCAACGAAAGGTTGATGCATGACAGGTTGTCAGTAACGCGACAGCATGATTGTCGATAAATGTTGTTACATCCAATCTGTACGCATAAAAAAACCGCCTCATGGCGGTTTTTTTATGCGCTTTGGGTTCAGCGGCTTTTGGCAATGACTTCATCGCGGAACCAATGAATGGCCGCCGTTTTTTCTTCCACGGTTTGCGTGTCCGGTTTGCCGGCATACGCATCACGGAAACCGATAATGCATTCGGTGACACCCATGTCGCGCAATTGCTTGACGCCGTCGGGGCTGTAGGCATCGGCGGTGATCGCGTGAATCTCGAACGGTTTGCGATCGGTGCCATATTCTTTGCGGTACGCATTCAGTTTGTCGATCAAGGGCTTTAATGTCTCGATAGTACCGCCGGCGTGAATCCAGCCATCACCAATGCGGGCGGCGCGTTTTAAGGCCACATCGGCGTGACCGCCAATTAAAATCGGCACCGGCTCGGTCGGTACCGGACAAATCTTGCAGCTTGGAATCTGATAGTGCTCGCTGTCGTGGCCGTAGTAGTTGCCGGTCATCAGGCCGCGAATGATCTCGATCATTTCGTCCATGCGCGGGCCACGGCTTTCCCAGCGTTCGCCGCAAATCTGGAAGTCTTCAATCCACGGGCTCAAGCCCACGCCAAAAGCAAAACGGTTGCCGGTCATGACGGCTACCGTGGCGGCTTGTTTGGCCACCAGAACCGGGTTGCGAATCGGCAGCTTGACCACGCTGGTGGTAAAGCGCAGTTTTGGGGCGACCACGCCCAATGCGGGGATGGCACAAAATGGCTCCAGAAACGGCACACCCTCTAAAAAGTTGCGGCTGCCATCGGCGTTGTAGGGGTATTTGGTGTCGGCGACTTCCGGGTAACAAATGCTGTCCGGAAAGGTGAAACCGTCAAAGCCGGCCGCTTCGGCCAATTTTGCCAGCGGCAGGTAGTGATCGGGCGGGCACATGGTGGCGTGGAAGGCAAAGCGCATGGAAGGCTCCTTGTGGGTGCGATGTTCTATGGTATACGCGGGTTATCATACAAGGGTTCACTGGCAGGCAGAATTACCATGCAGATAGACCTTGATACCCTCTCGCCCTCGCGGGCTTACCATTTAATGATTCAGTCCATTGTGCCGCGCCCGATTGCCTGGGTGCTCAGTGACAATGGCGATGGCACCTTGAATCTGGCGCCGTTTTCTTACTTCAATGCGGTCTGCAGTGACCCGCCGGTTCTGATGCTGTCGATCGGCCGCAAGGCCGATGGCAGCGATAAAGACACCGCGCGGAATATTGTGCAGCGCAAGCATTTTGTGGTGCATATCCCGCACCGCACGCTGGCGGTCGAGGTGAGCGAGAGTTCGCGGCCGTTGCCGTTTGGCGAGTCGGAATTGTCTCGACAAGGGTTGACCGCCGTGCCGTTTGCCGGGTCGGTGCTGCCGCGTCTCGCCGAAGCGCGTGTCGCGTTTGCCTGTGAACTGCACAGCACGCAGGAGCTGGGCCCTCAGCTGCTGGTGTTTGGCCGCCTGCGGCAGGCTTGGCTGGATGATGCGGTGGCCACGACCGATGACAAGGGCCGGGTGTGCGTGGATGCTCAAGCGCTCGACCCGCTCGGCCGACTGGGTGGTGATGATTACAGCGTCGGCGGTGCTTGCATCACCGTGCCGCGGTCATGGCGGTAGCCGGTTTTGCCGGGCCGAGTGCAAATACCGGCACGGCGGCGATGGCAATGCACCAGACAATCAAGGCGCCAGAAGGCATGTCAAACACGCTGGATAGCAGTAGCCCTGCGGCATAACCGGCAATGCCGGTACCGTAAGCGGCCCATAACCGTGGCAGGCCCTGATAATAGCGCGTGGCCAGTGCCGGAATAATCAGGCTGGCAAACACCAGATACACGCCGACCAGCTGCACGGAGGCGGTCACGGCCAATGCAAACACCGCATAGAATGGTAAGTGCTGTAAGCCGCGTTCGCGATTGATAAGCAGTAACGCCACGATGGCGATCGTGCCAATGGCCGGCATGATTAATTGCACATAGCGGACCCAGAGAATTTGTCCGGCCAATAAGTCATGCAGGTGTTCACTGCCGTGCGGATTGTTAGCGACCAGTAACATGCTGCCGGTGGCCGCCAGCACAAACAGCACACCGATTTGTGCTTCTTGCACATCCGGCCAGCGCTTTTCTGTCCAGGTCAGTAGTGCAGCCCCTGATAAGGCAGCGCAGGCCGCTGCGCATTGCGTGACAAGGCCTTGCGTATCGGCCTCGAACAGCCCTGCGACGATGACGCCGAGTGCTGCGATTTGGGCAATAGCAAGGTCAATGAACACAATGCCGCGCTTCAGTATTTGCATGCCCATCGGGACGTGGGTGGCCAGCACCAGCAAGCCGGCGATGAATGCGGGAACAATGATACTGATATCCACCCAGCTCATTGGGCCGCTCCCAATAAGCGTGCCAAGGTGTCATCGAACAGTGAAAATAAATCAGTTGCCTCGGGCGTGCCGCCGACCGTGAATGGCGGCATCACTGCCCGGGCCGTCGAGCGTTCTTCGAGCCAGAGTGAGGCGCGTTCATTTTGATAAGGCGTGCGCAATATCAGTTTGGCAGGCTGTTGCTGCAATAGCTGCACCAGGGCGGATAAGTGGGCACTGCTAGGCTCAAGCCCCGGCCCGGATTCGAGCGTGCCTATTTTATTCATGCCAAGCCAGTGAATGAGATACTCCATATCCTTGTGGTAACTAACCACTGCCATGCCTTGCAATGGTGCGGCCTGAGTATTCCAGCGTTTTATGGCAGCATTCCAGCGCGCCATAAAATCGGCATAGCGATGTTGATAGAGAGCGGCATGCTGTGGATCAAGCACGGCTAGGCGTTTCGCCAATACCTCGGCAACGCGCGCAATATTGCGCGGATCTTGCTGGATGTGTGGATTGCCTGCCGCATGCACATCGCCCGCGCTGCGATCCAGACGGGTTGGTATTTCAAGGCGTGGCACGGCATCGCCTGCCGACAAGTAGCCCGGTTGCCCGGCCTGTATGCGCGGGTTGCCCGACTGTTGTAACAGCAAGGGTAGCCAACCGGCTTCCAATCCAAGTCCTGTGCAAACCAGTAAATCCGCATTGCGTGTTTTGGCAATCAGACTCGGCCGTGCCTGAATACGGTGAGGGTCTTGTTGAGCGGTGGTGGCCGACGAGACGTCAACCCACTCGCCGCCGAGTTCCGTGGTGAGCGATGCCCACTCCGGTTCACAGGCCAGCACCTTGAGGGCAGCCTCTGCGGGCAGGGCCATGCTGCTTAGTAGCGATGCTGTTAATAAAAGCCATGATTTTTTCATGTTCAAAGGTCCTTAAAATGGATGAGTACCATGCGCACCAAGGCTCATGATGTACTGAAGGAAAATCTGGTGATCGGTGTGATCGGGTTGGCTATTGTCATTGGCAAATTGCAGACGGAAGCGACTGAATTCGGATGGCGAAAAATCAATCATCAGCGTGCTGCGGTTGGGGTTGTAGCCGTCCAGTAACGAAAAATCAGCGGAATTGAGTGCGGGGCTGATGTTGCGTGTGTCGGCATAAAGCTGGTCATAACGCGCGCCAACGCGCCAGCGCGGCATGAATTGGTACACGCTTTGAAAGTACCAGCCCGATTGTGCCGCATGGTAAGGCCCCCACGCGGGACCGCCCGACTGATTGAATACGTCGTACATCAAACTGCCGTCGTCGTTGCGGTAAAAATATTCGCCTTGCAGTGTGAGGTTGGTGTCGAGCATGTTGCCGTTGGGTGCCCACTTGTAAACGATGCCGGCGCCCCAGGTGTCACTGTCGCCGCTGAACGCATTGGTGACGTTGGCGCCGGTACTGTCGATATCGTCATAGTCACGCTGGGTTGCATGGGTGTGCAGATAAGACAGCAATGCTTTCCAGCTGCCACTGTCGCCGATGTCGCCGCCCGTGCTTGCAAAGAACGTTGTGGCGTTGACCCCGTTTTTATCGACGTCATTACCCGGAAAGCTATAGCCGTTGCCCAGCTCGACACCCAACTCAACAAATTGATCCAGCGGTGCCAGCCAGCTGAGTCGCGCACCCTCCGTGCTGTATTGCCCGCCAAACAGTGCTTGATACACCAGAGGCGTGTCGGTGAAATCCCAGTTATGGGCATGTTGGGTGTTCAAATAACCAATGTTCGAGAAAAAGCGGCCGCCGGTCGCGATCAGACCATCGGGCAGTGATGTGGTACGAACAAAGGCTTCTTCGACACCGATCGAGTCATCGGCTTCCACAGACAGCGTTATCTGCCCATAGAAGTCAGGGTCGATATTGGCGCTCAAGGTGATTTCAGATTCGCCCAGACTGAAGCTGCGTGATCCCGGCCCTGTTTCATCACCGCCGGGCATGAAGCCTTGCAAGCGGTAATCATCGGGGTCTTGTGACAAGTTTGAGTAGGTGCCGCTCAAGACGACGCCAATTTGTGGATTAAACGCATTGGCAGCCGTGGCCACGGGTTGCGGTGAAGGTTCTGTCGCAGCCGGTGCGTTATGGGCTTGCCGGGATTCAACATCGGCCAGGCGGCGTTCAAGGGCTTGCAGCTGGGCATCGAACGCACGACGCATTTGCTGGATTTGTTCGCGCAGCTGCCGGGCTTCGCTGGTGTCGGTAACGGCGGGGTTTGGTGTGGTGTCTGTTTTGTCAGCAGCCAGGGTGGGCAGTGCGCACGGCAAACACAGCGCTGTCGTCAGCGCGAGCAATAGTAAGCGTTTCATGATGAAATTCCTTCGCGAATAAACACAAGCCCCCTGCGTTAGCCGAGGGGCGTGGGATGTGTTGATCAGGCGAAGAAAGGTGGGCCGCGATTGCGCGCAACAACGCGAAGCGGGGCAGGTGCTTTGGGTGTGACAAAGCTAAAAACAGCGTGATGCGTGGTGTTGGCTAAGGTCAGTCCGGAATTCGGGGTGTGCAGCGGTTGATTGGCCGATAATTGGCAGGTGATGCAATCGGTGTGCAGGGGCAGGCCATCGGCATGGACGTGACTGGCGTGCAGCAGTTGCGCACTAAAAAATAGTGCAATCCATAGCAGGCTGATGTGTAAAGGTTTGCGCATACGGCGCATATCATTGGGCATGGGTCGATTATCGTCAATGGAGATTTTTGTATCAGAAAAAAGACTTATTTGCATTTTTTTGATAAAATTAGCGTTTATTTCCATTTAAAATTCCACTAAATAGAGTTTTTATGACAGAAAATAAAGTTTCCAAGAAAAAAACAGCTGAAAATGCCGTAAAAACGGTAAAAGCAAAAACCAAAGCGGCCTCGGCAAAGCCCAGGGCCAAGCAAACGCGTCTGTTCGTGCGCAATGCCACGACGAAAGACATCCCCGGCATTCAAGCCTTGGTCGATCAGGCCTACCCGGGTAATGACATGTTGACCTACGCGGCCGCTCAGCTGCACGGCCAGATATCTGCCTTTCCCGAAGGTCAGTTTGTGGCGGTGTATGGTGAAGAAATTGTCGGTTACGCGGCGACCTTTGTGATTGGTGGAAAGATTGCGTTAAAGCCGCATACCTGGAAAGAGATTACCGGCGGCGGTTATGCCTCGCGTCACGACCCGAATGGCGATTGGCTGTATGGCATGGAGGTGTCCGTGCATCCCGGTTATCGCGGCCTGCGCATTGGTCAGCGCCTGTATAACGCCCGCAAAAAACTGTGCGTGGATTGGAATTTGAAGGGCATTGTGTTCGGTGGCCGTCTGCCAAGCTGGAGTAAGCGATCCAAAAAATACCGTGGCGACGTCAATGCGTATCTGAATGCCGTTCAGAAAAACAAAGTACGCGATCAGGTGATGTCATTCCAGATGCGCAATGGCTTTGAGCCGATTGGTGTTTTGAATAATTATCTGGAGAGTGATGCCGAGTCGCTGGGCGTTGCCGTGCACATGGCATGGAAAAATCCGCAGCGTGCAACCGGGCAAGAAGCCGACCGCCAGAAAAATTTCGGCGTGCGCTTAAGTGACAATATTGTGCGTGTGGCCACGGTGCAATACATGCAGCGTCGCGTCACCAGTTTCGATCAGTTTTTGAATATCACGGAATACTTTGTGAATGTGGCGGCGGATTATCGCGCCGATTTTGTTGTGTTTCCCGAGTTGTTCGCTTTGCAGCTGTTGTCCATTGAAGATCAGGAACTCTCGGCGGCGGAATCCATCGAAGCATTGACGCGTTACACGCCGCGCTTTCGTGAAGCCTTCAGCCAAATGGCCGTGCGTTACAACATCAATATTATTGCCGGTTCGCATCCGACCAAAATGGAGAATGGGCGCGTTGAAAACATTGCCTATGTGATGTTGCGCGACGGCTCCATTCACGAGCAGCCAAAAATTCACCCAACCCCCAGTGAGGCGTATTGGTGGAATATTGAGGGCGGCGATTCCCTGAAGGTGATTGATACCGACTGCGGCCCGATTGGCGTGATGATTTGTTACGACAGTGAATTCCCCGAATTGGGCCGTCATTTGATCGATCAGGGCGCGAACATTTTGTTTGTGCCGTTCTGTACCGATGAACGCCAGAGCTATTTGCGTGTGCGGTATTCGTGCCAGGCGCGCGCGGTCGAGAATCAGTGTTACGTGGTGATGTCAGGCAACGTGGGTAATTTGCCGAATGTGGCCAATATGGATATCCAGTACGCGCAGAGCTGTATTCTCACGCCTTGCGATTTTCCTTTTGCGCGTGACGGCATTGCCGCCGATACCACGCCGAATGTTGAAACCGTGGCGTTTGCCGATCTGCGACTGGATGCCTTGCGCGAGGCGCGCCATAGCGGCACCGTGCAAAACCTGAAAAACCGCCGACACGATTTGTATTCCGTGGTGTGGCATAAAAAGGATTGACGCCTCATGACCCTGCAACTGCGTTCCATCATGCAGTGCCCGCATTGCGGGTTTAAAGTGACGGAACGGATGCCGGTCAATATGCGCGTGCTGCGTTGGCAGTGCCCTGCCTGCACGGCCATGGCCGAACCCGCCGTCGGTGCATGTTGCGTGTTTTGCTGTTATGGCAGCCAGCCGTGCCCCCAGGTGCAACAGCAACAGCAACAGCATTCGCAATGAGCTTGAGCAACCCTTCGCAATTGGTGTTACGCAGCGAGCTGATGTTTTCAGGGCGTCGCGTGCTGCTTGTCGGTGCGCCAGCCGACCGTCTGGCCGCCGAGTTGCCGGCCGATCATGTCGCGTTATGGCATTGGGAGCAGGGGCATCACCGGCATGCATTGCAGCAAGGCTGGCACAGTCATTTTGGCGTTGCGCCGCCGGCGGACACCTTCGATGCCGTGTTGGTGTTTATGCCAAAAGCCAAGGCACGATTGCAGGCCGTATTGGCAGTGTTGCCGGCAGTGTTGGGTGCAGGAGCTGCGGTGTATCTGGTGGGTGAAAAGCGCGAAGGCGTTGATAGTGCCGGCAAGTATCTGCAAGCGTTGGGCGACGGTGCGCGAAAAATAGATCGTGCACGGCATTGCGTGCTGTGGGAATTGCGTCCGAAAGCCGGTCTTGCGGCGCAGGCGATGACGCCCCGTTGCCAGACGATGAGCGTGGCGGGGCTGCCGCTGAGTGTCTGCTCTATGCCGGGCGTGTTCAGCGAAGGCCGGCTTGATGAAGGCACGGCTTTGCTGTTGCAGCATTTGCCTGAATTGGCCGACGGGCCGGTGCTGGATTTTGCTTGTGGCAGTGGCGTGATCGGGGCGTATATTTTAAAGCGCCAGCCACACCTGGTCTTGACGGCACTCGACTGCGATGCCTTTGCGTTGGCAGCAACCGAGGCAACATTGAGTGAAAATAGTCAGCAGGCAGCGGTGCTGGCCTCCGATGGATTGGAAGCCCTGCAGGGGCAGCGCTTTGCCAGCATTGTCACCAATCCGCCGTTCCATGACGGGATGCGTACCGACATGAGCATGAGCGACGGCTTTATACGCGGCATGAGTCGCCACCTGCAAGCCGGCGGCGAGTTATGGTTGGTGGCGAACCGGTTCTTGCCGTATGCCGAGGCACTGCAGGCGTCGTTTAAAACGGTGCGTGTGGCAGCAGAAACAGGCAAGTTTGTTGTCTACCACGCACTAAAAGGTGCTTAGGATTTTGGGGTGGCGCTTTTTAAGCCGCTGCCGACCAGCCGCGCGGTTGAAAGTCGCCGCGCCGGTACAGTTCAGCATAAATAGCATTGGCCAGTGGCGCGTTGTGCGCCGGGTTGGCTTCGGTCGCTAACAGCTCCCACAATTTCCGGCTGCTGTAGATGTGGATATCGGGCGTTGCGTTGACTTCATTCATCGTTTTTTCCTTTCGTGTTTGTTCGCGCACACTGTCGCTGAAAACGATGACAGTTCGGTGACGGCTGCGTGAATTCAATGTGACGAAGGAAGGGAAGTGGAATGGGATTGGCCTATTGGCGCATGGAGCCAATAATATTGGCCAGCGTGCGTTCAAACATGGCGGCATTTTCGATGATCTGTAATTCGCCGCTGCGCAGCTTGTCGGCTACTTCGGTGCGGTGTATCGACAGCACTTTGGCGCCCTCACGATTAACAAAGACATGCCCGTGATTGTGCTTGATGATGGCCGCGAGTTTCAGTTTGATGGCCTGTTCGCTGTCGGCCGGGCGGTACATGAACCAGGAATTGGCATAGAGTGCGGCGGCTTGTTGGTCGAAGGTGTCCTCTTCGCGTTCGGGGGCAGCCTCGGGGACATCCAAATGGATTTCAACCAGCTCAACAGGGCTCAGGGACAGAATGCTGACGGGGGACGTTGTCGTGATGAACGGGTCGGAAAGATCCAGCAGCACTTCATCATCATTGACGGTTTCGCCATCATGGAGTGCCTCATCCGCCATTGGCGTGGCGTCATCGAATCGCATGTCGTCATCGACGGCATTCACCGCGGCATCGGTCTGCGGCACCGACGCCTGTTGTTGACGCACGGCTTCGATTGCGGCGAGTTCTTCGCCCAACTTGGTCAGTAATGCTGTGCTCGCAGGATCGTCACGGCCGGCGTCGTGCAGGTGCCGGGTCAGATCCTGAACCAGTGCATCAATGTCGGTGGTGGCTTTGCCTTGTGCGGCGTCCAGCAATGCATCCAGCGCGCTGAGCGCTTGCCGGGTTGGTTCAAGTGTTGCATCGGGATCTTGGTTATAAAAAAAGAACAGCACTTTTTGCCAGCTATCTTGTATAAATTTAGCCGCGTGCATGGGGAGCGATAAATGATTGATGCGATCGGTAATGGCTTGCTGTGAGTTGCGCGTGGCCGCTTCAATGCGTGCGCGGGCTTGCTCGGCAGCAACCGCGCGTTGGTTCAGCAGGGTCGCTTTGCGGTCTTCGGCTTTCACAAACTGCTGAAGGTCTTCCAGGTTTTCTTCAAATGCATTTTCGCCCTGGTGCGCTTTTTCCTGAATATCGCTGACAATGGCTTCGAGCTTTTGATAGGCGACGTCTTTATTGGCGTTCGGTTTGGCGCTCCATTGTGCGCCCAGCTTGCCGATTTCATTGAGCATCTGTTGCGCAGGGCTATTGCTGTCAATCAAAAAACTCGGATCGGACAATGCAGACTGCAGCATGGGCACTTGCAGGCTGGAAATCAGCGTGCGAATCGGTGGTGCGATATTGTCGTCGGCTTGAAAGCGTTCAAATAGCATGGACAGCAAGCTGACGGTGCTTTGTGTCTGATCGTCCAGCGCTTTGTCCGCCAGCGCAGTATTTTGTGTGATGACATCGGCCAGGGTATTCGAGGGCACCGACTCAACATAGCCGGTGTCTGCATTGCGCGGGATTTGACTGAGATCCAGTGCTTTTATTTGGGATAACGCCTCCATCACATCGTCGTAGGAGGCTTGCGGGCCTTGTGCGTTGCCAGAGAAGGTATGCGCGGCCAGCTGGCTGTTATTGGCCGAGGCATTTTTGATCAGCAGCGACAGTTGCCGCATGATATCTTCAGTGGGCAGCATGGCATCGTTTTCGCCGGCCGGTTTGCCGGTGATGCTGCTGATAATTTCTTTGCGTGCTTCTTTAGAGCGCGCCAATTCTTCCTCGCGACGCAGATAGCGCTCTTCAACATCAAAGCTGTCGAGCGCAGGCAGTACACCAAGTTTAATCAGCCATGCATTCCATTCATTTAACCACTCGCCATACTCTTTGGCCGACAGCGCAAGCCAGCGGTCAATGGCCGACTGCACTGCAATACGGTTCTTGCTGGTGGCCTCGCAAGCAATGCGAAAACAATGCCCCAGGCGGCCGGGGTGCAGTGGATTGTTGGCTGCTTCCAGCTCTTGCCCGCTCATGGCCTCCATGCGCATGGATAAGAATTGCAGGGGTTCAATTATCGTCTGATAAGTATCGCGGCCGTGGCGATCGATTTTTAACTGCGCACCCAGCGCATCGTTATCAACCAGGGTGAGTGAACTCAAGCGCTCGGCGGAAGATTGTTTGGCCGCTTTTTTCCAGGTTTTACGATCCGCATCACGGGTGTTTTTTACGACAGGACGAAGTGCTTTGTTGAACTCATTGTTGAGTGCTTTTTCGTAGGCTTCGCGAAACAAGAACGTGAGCTCCTGCTCGGAGCGCAGTTCGGTTGAGTCAGGGCGTGGCTTCACCAAAGGCCCGGCCTGGGCCAATGCCCGCGCCAGCAGAAATTCGTGTGCGTATTGTTGAAATTGCTCGGTTTTCATCTTTAGGACACTAATTTTTGGCGTTACTTTAGCATGCGCAATGCCGATTGAGCGTGCATTACCAAACCGTATGCATCAGGCTGCTTTGGGCGGGGTGTGGTCGTCCGGGTTGTCATGACCGCCGGCCTGCCCTGGCGTCAATGGCGGTAAGCCCCAGCGGATGCGGGCACGATCGCAGGCTTCATTGGGGGTGTTGTCTTCCCATGCCGGTGCGAATTCACGGCAGGTCGATGAGCGCCGATCGTAGATAGTACAACGCACATTGCCACCAATGTCGCCGAGCAGCGCCGTGCAGCGCGGTGCGGGTGCATTGGTACCCTGCATGCAGCTCATGTGGTTGTTGAGTTTTTCGGTCATGGCGGAGGGTACTGCGACGGGATTGTCGTCGTCCGCCTCGGCCCAATAGAATGACACGCGAAAGGACGCGCAGCAGGCACCGCAACGGAGGCAAGGTGACTCGTGACTCATGGGATGAAGGCTCATGATTACGCAGGAGGCGCAACGGCGCTGAGTATACATGGCTGCGGGGGTTTTGGGTCAAGGCAGGAGTGGCCGGTTTTTATGGCCATGATGGAATAAAATCTACGATAAAAAAGAGGTGTTTATGCGCATTGGCTTTGCCGTTCTGGCGTTTTGGTGGGGAATGGGCGTCATGCCGGTGGCGTTGGCGGCCGATCATGAGGCATGGTACCGGGTGGATTCGCCGCACTTCACTTTATATACCGATAAAAGCCCGGAGGATGCCCGTGAAAAAGCCCGGCGGCTGGAGTTGTTTCGCGAGTTGGCACTGATGGTGACCAACAGTCAGGCCGCCAATGAGGGGCCGCCGCTGGCTATTTACCTGACCAGCACCTTGTCGCAATTCAAAGCCTTGTCCGGTCTGGACAGTAACTATTATGCCGGTGCGAATTTTGCCCGCTGGGGTGGCGACCGGATGTCGGTGGTACGGGATTTTGGTGATGAGGATTTCAACCAAAGTGTCTTGCTGGGGACTTACGTGGTGGATTTGTTGCGCAGCAACAGCGGCGTACGCTATCCGGCTTGGTACGTGTACGGGTTTTCCGAATACCTGTCGCAAGTGAAGTTTACCGACAAGATGATTTCCTACGGCCTGCCGGCTGAAGTGCGGCTGGATCAATTACGGGGCCAAACCATCCGCCCCGGATTGAGCTGGCAGTCTTTCGATGTGCTGATGAGTCGTGACGATCGGCCAGACAATGCGCAGTTGAGTAGTTATGACGCACAAAGCTGGTTGGCCACCCATTTTTTTATGAGCGATGAAGCGCGTAAAAAAATATTGATCGATTACCTGAATCAATTCAATCAAACCGGTAATGCCGGCGAAGCGTATAACGACACCATTGGCAAGCGCTATGTGAATTTCTTTCAAGAGATGGTGCGCTATTTTGCCAAAGGCCGTTATGTGACCGGCAATATCGAGATTACCGGTGCGGCCGAGTACGACATCAGCGTGACGGCGTTGGATCCGGCCGATCGTTTGCTGGTCATGGGCAGTGCTTACAGCGTGAATCGCAATGCCGATGCATGCGTGTTGGCATTCAATGAGCGCATCGCCCTGCTGCCGGGGGATGCCGACAGTTTGGCAGGCATTGCCTATTGCAAAGCCGGGGAGGGCGATTTTTCTGCCATTGCGAATGCCACCTTGCCTGATCACGCCAGCGATACGGCACGCCTGTGGCTGGCATCGGCTTATATGTTGCAAGCGAAGGCACTCAAACGGGCCGGCAAGGCGGACACGCCTGTTGTCGATGCTGCTTATGCACAAGTGGCTGCCGTGTTAAAAAATAACAAGCGTTCCGCCAAGGCCGTTGCCATTGCGGCCTGGGTGATGGAAGAGCGCGCGAATTATGAGATGGCAGCCAAATTATATGAAACGGCGTCTGTTTATGTGCCGTACGACATGGAGATGGTATTGGCCGAGGCGAGCATGTTGGCGAAGACCGGTGACCTGGATCGAGCGAGATTGTTATTTGAGCGCTACCAAATTTATTCCAGCGAATCAGATCGCAGTGCCGCTGCATACCGTGCTTTGCAAGCGCAGTTATATCCCGACGCCAAAGATGAGGGGCAGGAATAATACGGCAACGCTCGGAATCAAGTGACTTTCCAGCGACGGCCATCGAACTCTTTGTTTTTGGTGTATTCAATGATCAGCTGCTGTAATAGCGTTTGATCGTCCCGATGCTGAGGATCATTAGCTAGCTCGCGTAAAAAGTCGCGATCAATATGCGTGCGAGTGAGATGAAATAATTTGTGGTAGTAATCGTAGAGTGATTCCGGAAGGGGTGCGTCGTAGCCGTAGTCATTGCTGGCAATCAAGCCTGCGTCGGCCGTTTGGCGGCGCAAATCAATGGTGGGTGTCAAGCTCATGGTGCCATAACCCAGGCAGCGTAACTCTTGCGGCAACTCCAGCATGAGCTCAAAGGTATCGCGAAGATCTTGCTCGGTATCAAACGGACCCTTTGAAATAATATCAAAAACGCCTTCAAGGCCGGTTTCGACAATTTCCTGGCATGCCGTAATGATGCGCTTACGCTCAGTGGGTCGATTGTAATGAGCCTTCAATAGGCGCTCGCTACCGGTTTGAATGCCCATGCCGACGGAGACACAGCCGTGTGCTTTTAAATACTTGAGCAATTCAAGGTTGTGCGTGGTGGGATAGGTATAACACCAAAATGGTAAATCAATTTCTTCTTTATAACGGGGCAAAAATTCTTTTAACCAACGCGGATTGATAGTGAAAACGTCATCAAAAAATAGCACTTTACGTATTTGCAGATTTTTCTTTGCGAGGCGAAGTTCTTCCAGCACCAGTTCAGGATCTCTTCGGCGCAGCGAATCCTTTTTTCCAAACATTTCTTGGTAGCGACTTTCAATGCAGAACGAGCATGAAAAAGGGCAGCCGCGTTGGGTCATGATCGGGTATTCGGCACGAATGCCTTTCGGGAAGACAGGAGACTTCGAGGCGTTTTCATCAATAAAAGTGTAATGCCGTTTTTTCCAGCAAGGCATCGCAATGGAATCAAGGTTCACTAAAGGGCGTTTTGGGTTTTTAATGATGTTGCCATTGTCATTAAACCAAGTGCCGGCAATATTATCGATGCGTTCGCCTGCATCAATGCGATTGGCTAATTCAACAATGACCTCTTCACCTTCATTGGTGCAAACCAGATCAACGTACTCAATGCAATTTTCAGGCTCCAGCGTCGGTGCTGTACCGCCCCAGATAAAAGGCACTTTGAATTCTTTTCGGAGCGCTTCAAGAACAGCAACATTGATGTCGATGGCGAGTGACGGAACGCTCATGCCAATAACGTCAGGGTTGAACTTACGGATTTCTTCGCGCAGCAGAGCGTATTCATTCTCGGTGAATGGATGATAGAGCATCCAGATCATTTCCTAGCCGTCAGCCATCACCATCGGTGAGCCGCCGAGCATGTCGCCGCGCTCTTCGGGTCGACGCATTTGAGCTTCTTTGTAGAGATACATGTGCGCATCATGGCCGGCCCGCAACAGTTCGCCAGCCAATTGTGCGACGCACATATTAAGCCCTGCGAATACTTTGACGAGTGCAACTCTGGCCATAAAAGGTGATCCGGGTAATGTTGGGTTGACAGTCTTATTAGTAAGGACGTGCAAGCGGCTTCATTATTGGCGAAATGAACAAGGCGGCGCAAGCAAGGCGCAATATAGGCCTATGCCTCACAAGGTCTTTGAGCGACTACAATCGCCCGCACAGGTGCCGGATGTCCTTCGATAGTGCGACTGGGGTCAATGGGGTCGAGAAAATCGGCCAATGATTGAAAGGTCATCCAGTCGGTTGCGCGTTGTTCGTCAACGGTGGTGGTCGTGATATCCACCGTGCGTACAGCGGTAAAGCCGGCGTCACGCACCCATTGCTCCAATACGGACACAGAAGGAATGGCCCAGACGTTGCGCATTTGTGCGTAACGGTCTGCGGGGACGAGCACGCCATCGCTTCCGGCCGGCAGCACCAGAGTCTCCAGTACCAATTCACCGCCGGGTGCGAGCGCGTCGCGCAATTCGATTAAATGCTCCAAAGGTTCTTTGCGATGGTAGAGCACGCCCATCGAGAACACCGTGTCAAAACCGCCTATCGGGCGCGGCAAGTCTTCGCTTTTGAGCGGCAGCATGTCGGCAGCAATATCGCCCAGATAATGCCGGAGTGCTTCAAACTGATAAATAAAACGCAAGGTGGGGTCTATGCCGAGCGCATAGGCAGCACCTTCGCCGAGCATGCGCAGCAGATAATAGCCATTGCCGCAGCCAACATCGAGTATGCTGCGGCCGGCTAGCGGGCTGATGTGTTGTATCAGGCGCTGCCACTTCCAGTCCGATCGCCATTCGCTGTCAATCACCACATCAAACACATTGAATGGACCTTTGCGCCAGGGATGCAATTGCATCAACGCATCGCGCAGTTGCGAGCGCGTGATCTCATCGCAAGGGCCGCTGATGCGCGGACAATTAGCATTAAGGGTAATGTTATGCACGGCGAGTGCCGGCAAATCATTCAGTGCTTGCTGCCACGCGGGTTCATCGCCGTGCAATGCCGGCTGATAGTGTTGCGCTAGCGCATTGAGCAACTTGATTTGAAAGGGCGCGATTGATGTCGGCAGCACCCGTTGCTGGAAATGCGAAAATTCCATTAGCGAACCGCCAGCAAGGACATGAAATTAAAACACTGGAACCATGGCGCGACATGCGTGAAGCCGGCTTCATGCAAACGGGCGATGTGCGTATCGAGCGTATCGGGAATCAAGACATTATCGAGGGCGCTGCGCTTTTGGGCGATCTCCATGTCACTGTAACCTTGCGCGCGTTTGAAGCCGTGATGCAAATCGATCAGCAGCCGATCATGGCAGTCATTGGGAACTTGTATTTTCTCGGACAATATCAATGCGCCACCGGGCATCATGGCTTGGGCGATGCGTGCGAGCAGGGCGGTGCGTTCATCGGCAGGAATAAACTGCAAGGTCAGGTTAAACGTGGCGAGTGACAGGGGTGATTCAAACGCGATGGTGCGCAGATCAGCACAAAGCACGTTGACGGGCACTGCGGCGCGATCGGCAGCAATGTTTTTTTGTGCTTGTTCAATCATCGCCGGTGCATTGTCGATGGCAATGATGCGCGAACCGGCCGGCGCACGATGGCGCATCGCCAGCGTCGAGGCACCCAGCGAGCAACCTAAATCATACAAAGCGGTATCCGGTTGTGCGTATTGCGCGGTGATGACGCCAATCATCTCCAGTAACAAGCCATAGCCGGGCACGGAACGCCGAATCATGTCATCGAATACGCGCACCACGTGCTCGTCGAAGCGAAAGGCTCCGATCAGTGCCTGAGGCTGGGCGTACAGAGTGTCTTTGTTCATGAAGAAACATCACGGTGTTGTTAAGGCGATATAATACTACCTCTGTATTTTTGTAGGGAGTGTCTTCTTATGATGGCTCTATTAGAGGCTCGGCGAGAGGGTTTGCTGCAGTCTTCGCATTGGCTGAAAAATATTACTGCGGGCGTGATTGTCGGTATTGTAGCGCTGCCCTTGGCGATGGCATTTGCCATTGCCTCTGGAGTGCGCCCGGAGCAGGGCCTCTATACGGCCATTGTTGCGGGAATTTTGGTTGCAGTATTTGGTGGTACGCGTGTGCAAATTGCAGGGCCGACGGGCGCATTTATTGTCATTCTGGCAGGCATTACCGCTCAATACGGGGTGAGCGGGCTGCAGGTTGCCACCATGATGGCCGGCTTGATTTTGCTGTTGATGGGCATGGCTCGATTAGGCGCCGTGATCAAATTTATCCCTGAGCCGGTCATTGTCGGATTTACCGCAGGCATCGGGATCATTATTTGGGTGGGGCAATGGAAGGACTTTTTTGGCTTGCCGGCGGTGATGGGCGAACACTTCCACGAAAAATTAATCCATTTGCTACAGGCCTTGCCTCATTTTCATTGGGCGACTACGGCGTTGAGTGTTTTAGGTTTGACCTTGCTCTTGCTGGTGCCGCGTATCCCCGGCTTGAAGCGTGCTCCGGCTCCATTAGTGGCCATGTTGATAGTGACCGTCGTGCAAGCGATTTATCAGTTCGATGGCGTGATGACAATTGGTACCGCCTTTGGCAACATCCCCGAAGGGCTACCGATGCCGGCCTTGCCGGATATCAGCATGGGGCAAGTGTTGTCGCTCATTGGGCCGGCCTTTGCCATTGCGTTGCTGGGTTCTATCGAGTCACTGCTATCGGCCGTGGTGTCTGATGGCATGGCCGGCACGCGGCATGACTCGAATCAAGAGTTGATTGGTCAAGGCATTGCCAATATGGTCGTTCCTTTATTTGGTGGTTTTGCTGCAACGGGGGCGATTGCGCGCACGGCAACCAATGTCCGTAATGGCGGTAATAGCCCGTTAGCAGCTATCGTGCACAGCATGGTGCTTGTATTAATTGTGGTATTTTTGGCACCACTGGCATCCAGTATCCCATTGGCCGTGTTGGCGGCTATTCTGTTTGTTGTTGCTTGGAACATGAGTGAAGCACATCATTTTGTGACAATGGTGCGTCGTGCGCCACGAGCCGATGTGGTTATCTTGTTGGTGACATTTTTCCTGACGATTTTTGTTGATTTGGTCATTGCCGTGAATATTGGTGTTATTCTGGCGACCTTTCATTTTTTACGGCGCATGGCGGAGAGTGTTGATGTTCAGCAGGTCACGCATGAGGAGTTGGCGCGTGAATTGCGGCAGAAAAACCTGCCTGCATTACCAGCCGATGTGTTGGTGTATTCCGTAGATGGGCCGTTTTTCTTTGGTGCTGTCGAAAAGTTTGAGCGTGCGCTAGCCTACACTCACAACGATCCTAAAGTTATCGTCATTCGATTGAAATGGGTTCCGTTTATCGATATCACCGGATTGGAAACGCTGGAAGAGGTCATTGCACGGTTGCAGTCACGCGGCGTGCGCGTGCTGCTATCCGGTGCCAATGAGCGCGTGCATTATAAAATGAAAAAATCGGGATTAGTCGAGCGCGTGGGTGCCGAGTATTGCTTTCCTGATTTTGCGTTAGCGGTTCAATTTTTACAGCATCACAAGGAAAGTGCATTGTAAGGAGCACAATGATGGTTATTGGTTCTGAAAAAAATCCGGTAACGCGCTTTGGAACGCCTTTATCGCCTACCGCGATTCGTGTGATGTTGCTCGGCGCCGGCGAGTTGGGCAAGGAAGTGATTATTGCCCTGCAACGTCTGGGTGTTGAAACCATCGCGGTTGACCGCTACGCGCATGCGCCGGGCATGCAGGTCGCGCATCGCAGTCACGTGATTGCGATGACCGATGCCGATGCCCTGCGTCGGCTGGTCGAGCACGAAAAACCGCATCTGGTAGTGCCCGAGATCGAAGCCATTGCCACCGGCATGCTGGCCACGCTGGAGCGCGAAGGCGTGTGCGAGGTGATTCCGACGGCGCGCGCTGCACAACTCACCATGAACCGTGAAGGCATTCGCGTGTTGGCGGCTGCAACGCTTGGATTGCCCACCTCGCCGTATGCGTTTGCCGATTCCTGCGAGAGCCTGCAAGCGGCGATTGATAACGGCATTGGCTACCCGTGTTTGGTGAAACCGGTGATGTCATCGTCCGGCAAGGGCCAGAGCTTGTTGAACAGTTCGGATGATGTGCAAAAAGCCTGGGACTATTCACAGGCCGGCGGGCGCGTCAACAATGCGCGCATTATTGTTGAAGGCTTTGTCGATTTTGATTATGAAATCACGTTGCTCACGGTACGTGCCATCGGTGCGGGCGGTGATATCGAAACGCATTTCTGCGAGCCGATAGGGCACCGGCAAATCAATGGCGACTACGTTGAGTCGTGGCAGCCGCAGCCGATGAGCGAAAAAGCCTTGGCGCGTGCGCAACGCATGGCCAAAGCCGTGACCGATGATCTGGGAGGGCGTGGCCTGTTCGGTGTGGAATTGTTTGTGAAAGGCGATGAGGTGTGGTTTTCAGAAGTAAGCCCGCGCCCACACGACACGGGTCTGGTGACATTGGCCTCGCAGCACTTCTCGGAGTTTGAATTGCATGCGCGGGCCATTTTGGGTTTGCCGGTGAATGCGGGTTTAAAAACACCGGGTGCCTCCGCTGTGATTTATGGCGGCATGGATGCCACCGGCATTGCCTTTGAAGGCGTGGCCGAAGCACTCAAGGTGCCGGGTACGGATGTGCGTTTATTCGGCAAGCCCGAAAGTTTTGTAAAGCGCCGTATGGGTGTGGCCGTTGCGCAAGGCAGTGATATTGCTGAAGCGCGTGCGCGTGCGACAACGGCAGCAGGTCGAGTGAAACCGGTGGCCGGCTGATCCGCTTGCGCGTGAATCGGATAGTGTGAAAATAAAAAACGGCGGATACCTTTTGGCCTCCGCCGTTTTTTATTTCAAGACAAGCTTACTTCACGAGTTCAATGTCACCCGGACGCCAGCTCTTGTCGAACCAAGGCTCCAGTGGGCCGTAAAGACGCAAGATCATGAACCAGCCTTTGCCGGGAATGGTTTGCACCCAGTTGCCTTCTTTGCCAGCCGGCGGTTTGGGCCCGAAGTACACATCGACCGAACCATCGGCATTGGTTTGCAAGCCTTTGTTTTGGCTGCTCACACTGGGGAAGCGTTGATCGGTTTGAATCATCGAGCGCGTTTGATTGTCATAAACAATCACCGACCAGAAGTCTTTGACCGGCACATTCGCAGGCAAGTGCAATTTATAGTTCTTGCCACCTTCAAACGGTTTGCCATTTGCATCCTGTGCAGACCAGGGGTATTGCGAACCTTTGCCGATCATTTTTTCGGCCATGGCCGGTGTCACGCCGGTTGCAAAATAATAGAAGAAGGCCGCACCGTCCAGATTGGCAACACCGGGCGATTTTTCAAATTGGTAACCGCCGAAGAACGGCAAGCGCCAGGGACTGTCGGGATAGAAGAAGGCATCCTTGTCGCGCATTCTAAAGGCAATCGCCCGTGCGGTAACGGCGCCGATATTGGCCGCATCGGTCAGGATTTTTTTCATGCGCGCATCCGGATTAAACGGCTTGCCTTTTTCAATGCCAATCGATGCGAACAATCCGAGTGTGGTGGGGTCGCTGCCGGCACTGGGTTCTTCCTGAATGGCTTCATTCAGCAGTGACCAGAAGGTGTAATCGCCGGGCGCAACAAAATTGATGGGCTTGCCGGAGGCATTGACCAGTTTCATGGGCGGCGGGTTGGCGGCATCGGCGAGTTGATAAATCTTCAGGTATTTCTTAACGGCATCAACGCCGGGTTTGGTTGAACCGTCCACCAAAAATGAACGGAACGGCATCCAGTTGCCGTAGGTGCTGGGGCGCACCACGAAATAGCCTTCGGGCACTTCACCGCTATAGCCCGGTGGCAGAATCAAATATTTGCCGCCTTTGCCTTTGTCCGGGCCGGTAATGCCGATGTCGGCAACCCATTTGTACCAAAAGTCATCAATAAGACCCAGCACCATGGGCGGTACTTCTACGACCAGCGGCCCTTTTTTGGTATCGAGCCAAATAAAACTGTAGATGGTGTTGTCATTGGCGGTGAGTTCTACGGTTCTTGAATCCACCAGATCTTCCCAAATCACATTGGTCTGATTGACGGGTCCGAACTCGCGCAGGGTGGCACGCATGCCCACTTGATTCACAATAGGCAGCGCCAGCAAATAAGCTTGCAGTGCGCGCGAGGCATCCAGGTTGTCATAGACTTTTTGTGTGGTGGCATCATCGGGATAGCCGTAATTGAGGTTGAGCGTGCCGATGGAAGTTTTGACCGTATCGGGCACCATCACGCCGGGCGCGATAGGCGTTTCGTATTTGGGTGCGGGCGTGGCAGCGAAGCCGAAACCCGAGGCAAGCAAGGCCGTGCTTGCCCACAGCAGTAATCGATGGTGGAAACGCATGGTGATTCTCCTTGTACAAGGTGATGAATACTTTTTCAGTATCTACCCCCCCCTTGAGGCAGGCAAGCACCCACGTCAAATAATGAGCAGCATGCATTCAACCTATTGAACGAGGCGCGATAAAATTTCTGCTTATAGTGATTGTTCTCGTTGCAGCACCGCGCACACCGCCGAATAGGTCGATACGCAATACGGCACCGCATAACACAGCGCGACTTGCACGGGTTGAATGCTGTCGTGGCCGAAAGTGCCCTGCCATAGCGAGGGGCCGTGGTTAATGGCCGTCAAAATAGTACCGACCACCGCCGAGACCTTGATCGCGGTGCCGAGTACATCGCGCGACAGTGCAATCGTCATGGCGTGACGAATGCGCACGCTCAAAGGGCGCATCGCAATACCAGGTACGGCACCAGATTGAAAACGATAATCAGTATTTTGTAGTTGGCGAGGTACTGAAAATAAGCGCGTTGCAGCTCGCGTTCGTTCAGGCCAAACCAGCGGCCGTGCAAGGCCATGAGGGCATGGCGATAAACGCCGAGTATCAGGGTGGCCAACATCAACACGCCGATATTGATGGCCGAGCACCAGCCGAGCAGGGCGGTGAGTTCGTTCAGGTTCATGGCAGGCTCCATGGCAGGGTTGCTTCATCAGCGTATCGCCGACCGGCCGAATTACCAAACGGTCAGTTGATCGGGCTAAAAAGCCGTATACTATGGTATACGACCCAGTAACCGTCTTGTCAGGTGTATTAATGAAGCAGCGATTGAATCTATCCGCCCTGTGCGCAGGGCTGTTCGGTGGTTTGGTATTGGCCTCGGCGTCGGTTATCGCCGCGCCGGTCACCACCGAGCGCCTACTGCAGGCCGGAGCCGATACCGACAACTGGTTAAGCCACGGCCGCAGTTACGACGAGTCGCGTTTCAGTCCGCTCGATCAAATCAATCAACAAAATGTGAACCGGCTCGGCCTCGCCTGGTCGTTTGAATTTCCCGACAACCGTGGGCTGGAAGCCACGCCGATTGTCGCCGATGGCGTGATCTACACCAGCGGTGCCTGGAGCCGGGTGTTCGCGCTCGATGCCGTTACCGGCGAGCTGCTGTGGAGCTATGACCCGAAGGTGCCCAAGCAATGGGTAGTGCGTGCCTGCTGCGGGCCGGTCAATCGCGGCGTCGCCATTTGGGAAGACAAGGTGTTTGTCGGCACGCTCGACGGTTATCTGGTCGCCTTGGATCGTGCCACCGGCACCGAGCTGTGGCGCACACTCACCATTGATACCGATTGGGATTACAGCATTACCGGCGCGCCGCGCGTGGTGAAAGGCCGTGTGCTGATTGGTAACGGCGGTGCCGAATACGGCGTGCGCGGTTATGTCTCGGCGTATGACGCCAACACCGGCACACTCGATTGGCGTTTTTTCACCGTGCCCGGCAATCCGGCCGATGGCTTTGAAAGTGCCGCCATGGAGCAGGCCGCCAAAACCTGGAGCGGCGAATGGTGGAAAGTCGGTGGCGGTGGCACCGTGTGGGATTCGATGGCCTACGACCCGCAACTGAATTTGGTGTACATCGGTGTGGGTAACGGCGGCCCGTGGAATCCCAGTATTCGCAGCCCCGGCGGCGGCGATAATTTATTCGTGTCGTCCATCGTGGCACTCAACGCCGACACCGGCGAGTACGTGTGGCACTACCAAACCACACCCGGTGACATGTGGGATTACACCGCGACCCAACAAATGGTGTTGGCCGATATCGAATGGCAGGGTAAAACCCGTCAAGTGATCATGCAGGCACCGAAAAACGGCTTCTTCTTTATTCTTGATCGCGCCACCGGCGAGTTTTTATCGGCCGAGCCCTACAGCAAGGTGAAGTGGGCGACCGGCTACGATAAAAACGGTCGGCCGATCGAAGCCGAGGGCGCGCGTTACACGCACAACAAAATCATGCAAATACCGGCCGCCGTCGGCGCGCACAACTGGCATTCGATGTCGTACAACCCCTTCACCGGGCTGATGTATATTCCGGTGTTGAACAGCATGATGGAGTATTCGCCCACGCAGGATTTCAGCTACAAAAAAGGCCACTTCAATCTGGGTTCCGATATCCCCAGCGAAACACTGTTCGGGCCGCGCTTTATGCAAATGCTGAAAGACAAAGTCAGCCGTGGTGAATTGGTGGCATGGGATCCGGTCAAGCAACAACGCGTCTGGGCCTACAAACACAAGCGCACCTGGAACGGCGGCACCTTGGCAACCGCCGGCGGCTTGGTGTTTCAAGGCACTGCCGATCAACAGTTCATGGCCTTTGACGCCAGCACCGGTGACGTGTTGTGGCAGCAAGACGTGCAGCTGGGCGTGATTGCAGCCCCCGTCAGTTATCGCGTGAATGGCGAGCAATACATTGCCATTAATGCCAAGTGGGGCGGTGCCGCACCGATGGCCTTTGGTCTGGAACCGATGTCGGGTTTGAACAACGGTCGCTTGCTGGTATTCAAATTAAACGGCAATGCCGTACTGCCCGAAGTCGCGCGTGTGGAACCCAAGCGATTCACTGCGCCACCACCACCCATGACGATCACCGATAAGCAAGCACTGACCGAAGGCAAAAAAGCCTACAGCCTGTATTGCGCCACCTGTCATGGCGACGGCGGTGTTAGCGGTGGCATCACGCCCGATCTGCGTCATATGGATGCCGCCAAGCACGCCATTTTTAATCAAATCGTGCTCGACGGTTTGTTGCAAACCGGCGGCATGGTGAGCTTCCGCGATGTGCTCGATGAGCAAAGCGCCGAGCAAGTGCGTAATTACATCTTGTCGGAAGCCCACACCGGGTATGAAGAGCAGCAAGCCTTTGATGGCAGCTGGTGGAGTCAAGTGCGCCTGTGGTGGTACGACATTCTGACCACCGTGTTGGCTTGGCTGGGCGAGCACGCCTAATGCATCATCAATGGATGGATACCGCAAGCAGGAGTGCAGCATGAGCAACGCGAAAAGCAATTTACACATTCTGGCCGAGTATTCGAACAAAATGGACGCCGGCGATTTTGATGCCGTGTACGAATACTGGAGCGATGACTTCATGAGCCACGTCACCGAGCGCGTCAGCCCGGAGATGGTCGGCAAAGACATTCGCCACAAAGAGCGCGAATTTTGGGAGACCGCCCGTGCTGCCTTTCCTGACATGAGCTTTGATGTGGATTTGGTGTTGGAGACCGGCGACTTTGTGGTCTCGAACTGGACATTAAAAGGCACCCACACCGGCGCCGCGTTTTTTGATGTGCCGCCTTCGGGTAAGCCGGTGCACATTAACGGTACCGCCATTTTGCGTTTCAAAGACGGCAAAGTCGTTGAGCATTGGGGCGGCCCGCATTGCATGAAAGGCATCGGCCTGATTTAAGCCATGGCCAAGCAGGCATTCCCGTTTTCAGCCAGTAATTTACGCCAGCCCACGCGCTTGGCCAGCGGTTTAATCCCCTTGTTGAATATGCTGCGCGATCGCGGCGTGAGTGTGGATGCCGCCATTCGGCATGCCGGCATTCGCCACTTCGAATTGATTGACCCGGCGTTCACCATCAGCCTGGAACAAGAACTCGCCATTATTGAAAACATGCTGCCGCATTTGAGCGAACCGGCCGACAGCCTGAAATTGGCCGGTTATTACCACGTGCATCATTTCTCGGTGTTGGGCTTGGCGATTCGCGCCTGTTCCAATTTGAGCGAAGTGTTCGGTTTGATCAATCGTTACCCGCGACTGGTGTGGGGTGTGTGCGAAAGCGCGGGGCGCTTGAGCGATGGCGTGGTCGAGTTTGAACTGCGAGCCGGCGAGCACCGTGTGGAACGGTTTTTATTGGAGCGCGACATGGCGTGCGTGAAAACCGTGTTGGGTGAAGTGCTGCAAGGCGACTTTGCATTAATCGATGTGCGCTTCTCGCACGCAGCGCCCGATGCTGTCGCCGCATACGAAGCGTTTTTCCAATGCCCGGTGTTGTTTGCGCAAGCAAGCTCCGGTTTGCGTTTTGCAGCGAGCGAGTTGGAGCGGGCAGTGCCCACGGCCGACCCGTTATCGCGCGAATTCTACGAAGCCCAATGCGCGCGTATTTCATCGCTCATGGACGAGCCGTTTCGTTACGCCAGCCTGGTGCGCGATCATTTGTTGTGCACCACCCCGATACCGGGGCTTGAAGCATTGGCCGACACCTTGCAATTGGATGCACGCACCCTGCAGCGCTATTTAAAGAAAGAAGGCGAAACGTTTAGCACGCTATTGCAAAACGTGCGCCTCCGGCGCGCCAGCGATCGCCTGCGTTATTCCGATAGGCCGATGGAAGCCATCGCCGAAGAACTCGGTTTTAGTGATGCGGTGGCGTTTTCGCATGCGTTTAAGGAATGGACCGGTCTGTCACCACGCAAGTGGCGAGCCGGGCACGCCTGAAAACGATCACGAGCCGCTAAACGACCACCGAACGGGGTGGGCGCGCTGATGGCGGTAAAAGCCGGCGATGACGAACACGGTCAATGGCTTGCCGCGAGACATGAACAGTCTCTACCGGTTGGCATAGCGGCGACTGAGTTGGTAAGAAAAATAACCGACAGCGGCGGCAACGGTGCCGCCAAAAAGCTGGGCAATGGGCCACAGGGACGCGCCACCACCTTGATAGGGCAAGCCGTACTCGCTGTATAAGATGGCCGCTAATAATGCCAGCCATGGGATTGCGCCGGACAGAAAACCCGAGTATTTATTGTTGAATTGGAATGCGCAAAGCACTCCCCAGCCTATTGATGGAATGATGAGTGCCGCCCACACGATTGCTGCGTCCATGGCGGTGAGCTCCTAATGCCAGTTCACGCCGGCCTGACAACAGGCGGCGTGTTGCATACAAAAAAACAGTGCGCGTTATTGTTTGTTGGCTTTCTTTTCTTTTTTCTCGGCACGTTTTTCTTTCATGGTTTTTTCGGCTTTCTTTTTGGTCTCTTTTTTTGAATCCTGGCCTTTTGACATAAATCACTCCGTTGACATCACTGGTCAGCAATGAGGCGCGATGCCCCGTAGCCCGCATTAAAGCACAAGGCTTGCGCGGGTGATACGCGCAGGCTATGCGTTTTTATTGAGGTTTTTGCGCACCGTATTAAAGCGGACAAGCCCAATGCACAGCACCACAACGCCGCTGGCGACTAACGCCCAAGCGACTGCAATATAGGCGTTCAGTGATGAGAAAAATTGAAACAATACGGCAGAGGCGGCCAATAGCGACAAGCCCGTGCGTACATAGGCAAGAAAGGTGCGCTCATTGGCCAGGCGGGTGCGTTCAAGGGCCAGTTTATCGCGAGTGTCTAAAGGGCTGTTCATGGGCGGTGTCACTCCTTGGGCTTGGCCGCAGGCAGGGCGCGATTGACGAAGTGGGGAAGCGTAAAACTTTAACGATTACTCGGGCTTCAATGGTGGCTTGTCGGGCTCGGGCCGGCTGATTAAGTACGTGGCAATGCCAACAAAGAGCGCGGTAATGCCTGCCAGCCACCACGCATGATTGATGCGATGGTACATCACAACCCAGCTGATCGTGAGCATGAGCACGGCCATGATTTTTGCGGGTCGCGAGACCGCACCATGCTGCTCCCAATCAATCAGCAAAGCGCCTAAATGCGGATGCGCGTATAACCAGGCATGCAAGCGGCGAGAGCCTCTTGCCGCAAACCATGCTGTTAAAAGCAGAAAGGGCACGGTGGGCAAGCCCGGCAAAAACACACCCACCACCGCAAGCGCCAAGAACAGATAAGCCAGTATTAATGCGATTAGACGTGTCATGCGGTCAGGTGTAATGAATGGCCAGCCAGACGGTCTCTGTGTCTGGCGTGGTCCATGCCACTTTGTGCCGGGTGTGAGCGGGTATGTTGAGGTGGCTTCCGGGCCGCAGCTGCACGTCATCGCCGTTTGCAAACGACAGTGTGGCCGCTCCTTTCAGAACGACCACCCATTCGTGGCAATCCTGGTCGTACCATCCCGATGCAGGCGACGCGTGGCCTTTAGAGACAATGCGCTCTATTTTTACGTTTTCGCCACGAATGATTTCAGTGAACAATTCTTCGTCGAGTGTCTCGGGGAGCGATTCCAATACATTGCCAATGCCGGTTGTCATGTTGTACCCGTGTCGTGCATGCCTGTCACAGTTTACCGCGTGCGGCGTGATGCGTTTACCAATACTTATCGCGATAACCCATGGGCCGTTGGTGTCCGTTGCGCCCAAAACGGCAATGCCCCTGTATTTGTCCCATGGTTAAGCGCAAAACAGGGGGCAGAGACTCAAGTTGTAAATATGACGCCGACTCGGTCAGCTCACCCGGCCTATAGTCCAATCAACTAAAGGAATATTGGGTAACTCACGTCCGTTATCGACACCAATCTCTGCCTTGATCAGGGCCTCAAGTTTTGTGTTCATGGTCATGATCAGGTCATGGTTGGCTTTTTGATCGTTGCCCAGGTTGGCCATCTCGTTAGGGTCGTTATCGAGATCGAACAGTTCGACGTCATTCCACTGGTAGATTTCCTTGATGGTAGTCGGCCGGTTGTGTTCAAGCGGTGAGAAGTAGCGCGTGTATTTGTAGCGCCCATCGAACACTGTGCGCAGGCTGCCGCGTTTTTTCATGTTCGGTCGGTATCCCTGCTTCAAGATCGAGAACAGGGGTTTGGTGCCTTCGCCTTTTGCTTGTCCGATGACTTTGAACAAGCTGCCATCGTTTGTTACCAAGCCGCTATAGGTAAATAGCACGCCTTCACGTGTTGTGTTCAGTTTTGCCGTCCCGGGATTGTTCAGCACGGTTGAAAAATCCTTGCCGGGCAGTTCGCGCTTGGCAAATTCGGCGACCTGAGTGGGTGGAACACCGGCCATTGCAAGGAGGGTCGGTACAATATCAATGTGGCTGGTCAGAGCCCGGGTTTCTTGTCCGCCTTTTAGATCCGGGTGCACAACATACATAGGAAGATGCATGGCCTCCTGATAAGCAAACGGACCCTTGCCGCGCAGGCCGTGTGCACCTGCCATTTCGCCATGATCCGATGTGTATATAAACGCCGTGCGATCCATCAGCCGAAGTTCATCCAATTCATTCAAAATGCTGTTGACTTGCATGTCCACCGATCGAATGGAATTGATATAAAAATTATTAAAGCGGTGCCAGCGGTCTTCTTCCAAAGGAATGCGTCCCAAAACGTACCCCCACATCTCGTCAAACTCACGGTGTGCGCCGGGCCGGCCGGGTGCGTTAAAAGATTGTTTGAGGTTGCCGGGAATGGGCATATCCCAAACAGCTTCATAGAATTGATTGCGGGGCGCTGGCGCAGCGTGCATGGTCAAATGGCCAGTGTCCTGTATTTTTTGACCCGGCAAATCGGTATTGAAATACATGATGTCGTGAGGATTGATTAAGCTCACAAACAAGCACCACGGTGTGCCTTCATCATTAAGGCGCCTGCCATTGCGACGCAACCAGGTAATGGCATTGCCGGCAATTAAATGGTCGAACTCGTAGCCCCCGAGGGTGTGGGCAATGACATCGCCGGGAGAGTAAAAATCGGCGAATCCGTGTTTCTCCATTTCTTCGGTCAGATCGGTATGATTTTTCGCTTCTTCGAACTTCTGACCCAGATGCCACTTGCCTTTATAAGCCGTGTAGTAACCGGCTTTTCGTAGCAAATGCCCAATGGTCGGGATGTCGGTTGAAAGATCTTTCACATAGGTTACATCGGTGTTTTCAAACATGCCGTTATCAACGGTCGATAGGCCGGTCAACAACACCGAGCGGGACGATGTGCACATGACAGCAGGGCAATAATGATTATGAAACGTGACACCGGTTTCCTGGAGTCGTTCATGAGCAGGCAGTGAAAGACCCGATGGCCACTGATTAAAATAGCGCTCCTGATCTGAAAAAACGAACACCATGTTCGGTCTCGACGAGGCGCGACCGGTGGTGCGGGTTGGTATGTTGGGTTTGCTTTGGGGATGGGGCGTTCCGGCGAAGACAGAACCCGCAAGAGAGGCTGCGGCCACTCCGGATGTTTGGACCAGAAATTCGCGTCTGCTCAGCCCGTGCTTGCGTATTTTTGAATCGTTAGCCATGGCGTGCCCCGTGTGGTTTTGATAGCCCTGTCGGGCTTGGAGTTGCCACGTATTTTATTTCTGCGGAATGGGTTTGTCTGTAAAAAAATAATGGTTTTATTTGTTTTTAAGGCACGCATCCGGATAGCGTATCCATGATACGAAAGATGTTACTTTTTTATGGATAATCATGGAGTTATAAAATTTATGCTGGCCTCTTATTTTAAAAACGGGATTGATCATTTACACCAACACTTGCCGTGTATTGGCAATATAGTGATGCACTTGATGCTCAATGGCCGGGTCAACCATGACTTCTGGATGACGCCCGTTAGGGCAGGGCATGCGGGGCGTTGTACCAAACAATCGACAGATTAACGGGCGTTCTTCGTACACCGTGCAACCATCAGGGCCGAGGTGTACGCAGTCAATGCAGCGTCATGTTCGGCATCGGTTTTTACCGGCAGGCGCGACATTTCTTCAGAGGATGTGGTGACCGGGCCGCAACAGTCGTGACAGCCGGGCACGCATTCGAATGAGGGAATGCGCTCGCGGAGACGGGCGATGATGTCCCGGTCATGGTTCATGAATGCCCGGCCTTTGTGCTGCAAGCTGCAATAGTGTCATGTTCTGGATGCCACCCCATGTCGTTCATCATTGGATAGTAACCAAACATTCTCTTTTGCCGCGCATATGCCCTTCAAGCCGCCCGCAACGTCCACGCTTGCAATGCAGTCAAGGCGATAGCGGTCGCCATAATGCCGATGGATTTCAACTGCATCGATTGAAAAAGGAGGCCCCGCCATGCATTGCGGGTCATACTCAAAGCAAATAACCAGCTGCGGTGCGTGAGCCGTTATGCGAGCCAAGTGGCTTGTGTAGTGCTCCCGCATGCTTTCCGGCAGCGCCACAAGGGCGGCGCGATCGTAAACGGCATCGACCGGCCCGAGGAGGGCGGCCGATACATTAAAAATATCGCCCACAAAGATATCGATAGAATGGGCACTGTAATGCTTTAAAGTCCCGCATGTTGTCACCTCGGGCGTGATGCCAAGCTCAAGAAATAATGCCTCGATGGCAAGGTCACTCAGTTCAGCCCCGGCCACCCGATAGCCGTGTGAAAGCAGCCAGGCGATATCGCGTGTCTTGCCGCACAAGGGCAGAAAAACGCGACTGCCTTGCGCCAGGGACAGTGCCTGGCAGTGCTGCACCAGCAAGGGATTGGCTTCGGTCTGGTGAAAGCCAATGTCGTTGATGCGCCACTTTTGAAGCCAAAAATCCGGATTCATGTCGATGCCTTCAGCCGTTTTAATCACACTCCGCCGTGGACGATGGCGGGGTTACAGGTTTCGTGAATCATACGCCCAGTGCAGCAAGGCTTGCCGTTGTTTTTTCCGGCATTGATAATCATAAGGCTCGCAATATTTTTTGATGGCACCGGCATGACGCCGGAAGGCTCGCCAGCGTTTGATCTGGCGCTGGTCTTCTTCGGGGGTGCGCCGCCCCATAAAGTATCGGCAATACCACTGGAACCAGCCTCTGGGGTCTTGCGGGTGTATCCAGCCTTTTCTCCGCCATTCACTTAAGGGCTGGGAGGCATCGACAGAAAAGTAATTGAGTGCGATGTTTTTTGTTGCGCTGAGCTTGGCATGGGTAAACCAGTCGTCTGGAAACTCATGCCGGCAGTCGTTCAGGTACTTTCCGCCAAACACGCCGAGCTCCAGCATTGCTTTGGGCGTTAGCTCGGGCAAAAACCGGGCGTCCATATTCTCGCCCATGCGCTCGGTCAGCGCGTAGGTGTAGCCCTGTTGCATTTTGTCGTTAACGCGTACGATCGTCATAGGCATTGTTTCATGCGCTTTCATAATGCCACCCGCGCGGCCTGACAAAAACGGGGCTTTTGGCAGGCCTGCCGGCATTGGCGTTGTTATGCACTTTATGGGTGTGCAATGGGTTTATCGGTAAACAGATAATCTTTGAGCTCTTTGTCAAAGCTCGGGTCTTGCCTTCTGATCCACTCAAGCACCATGGCGGCATGCTCTTTTTCTTCGTCCCTGTTGTGCGCCAGTATTGCCTTGAGCTCTTCATTTTTGCACGCATCCACGCGCTGGTTGTACCAGTCCACCGCTTCAAGCTCTTCCATCAGTGATGTAATGGCTCGGTGCATGTCCTTGGTTTCATCGCTCAGTTCATTGATGGGTTCGTGGTAGCCTTCGTTGGACATGGTTGTCTCCTTCGGACTTTGTTGAGAATGTGCTGCGTAAGATCGGGCACAGGGTTTAAAATCGAGTTCGGTGCAATGATTAAGGTTGGATTTAAATAGTACTCTGACCCTAATTATTTTAGTTTAACTTTTTTAAGCGATTGAATTTCACTTTTACATTGTTCAGTGTCAACCTCGGTAATATCGGCACTTTTACACTGCATACAAAAGTTGAGAGTTAATTTAAAACAATAGATTTCACCTTCTTTAACAAAAACGGTACTGCCTTTGCCAAAATTGAATTCTGTTAATGTTCTTGGCTCAACTTTATTTTCACCTGGACTCGCCGCAACATTAAAAAAAGAACCATTTGGCAAAGACCCAACTATCTGTCCATTTAACATCACATCATACTGATTGGCTGATCCAGCAAAAGCTTTATCTCTATAAACATAGATTTCTCCTTTGTTGGCGTCAGTAGCATTCAAGCTTTCAAAACTACCTGTTGTAACCACAGGCGTCGAAATAGTACATCCCGTCACTACTATTGCCCCAACAGGAAGAGATAGTTTTTTTAGTTTTTTTAAAATCATGGCGTACCTTATTTTTTGTTGATGAAATTTTGAAGCTAACGCAGAGCTAAGGGGCAGACACAAGCGGCGCATACAATGCGAAGCATGCGCCGGTTGGGGCTGTCCAGCGAACGCAGTGAGCGAACCTTGAGCGACTTGTTATATGCATGATCCAACTGTAACTGGCAGCTTGAGCCAGCCTGATAGAACCGGCACAGGAATTCGCTTACCTTTTTCAAAATCTAAACTAACAGTGTGTATAAAACCGACCAGATGTTCAAAAGCTATTTTTGCCTCTAGTCGCGCTAAAGCTGATCCCATGCAGAAATGAATGCCCTTGCCTAAAGCTAGGTGGTCTTTATTTTTTCTATGTAAATTAAATTTTTCAGCATCAGGGTAATGCTCTTCATCAAGATTTCCTGATGAGAACAACAACCAGATTGATTGGCCTTTTTTGATTTTATGGCCCTTAAAATCAACATCACGAGTTGCATGTCTAAACAACCCCATGACAGGGCCATCGTATCGAAACAACTCTTCAATAAAATCTGGGATTAAGGATTTGTCTTCTTGCAGCTCTTTGAGAATATCTAGGTTATTCAATAAAAATACAATGCCGTTGCCAATCAGGTTTGTAGTTGTTTCATTGCCGGCCAGCCACAATAGTTTACAAAGCCCTAAAATTTCATTTTCCTGCAATGATTGCCCATCTTCCGCAGCCTGAAGCATTGCGCTGATAAGTGTATCTTTTTGAGGATTATTGCGCGCGTCTTCAATAATTTGCTTTAGCCCCTTTGTCATTTCGCGCTGATTAAGGCTTTTTTGCTTCAGGGTAAAAGATTCACCAGCACCAATGGCTAATGAATCTGACCACATACGCAGATTATGGCGTTCTTCATGCGGTATGCCCATCATATTGGCAATTGCTAAAACAGGCAGCGGACTGGCAAAATCATCTACCAAATCAATGGGTTCGTTGTTCTTAATTTTTCTTTCAATATTAGCCATAAGCTCGTTAGCTATTTTTTCAAGCGCAGGCTCCATTTCTGAAATTCTTTTTGGTGTAAATGCTTTGGCAAAAATTGAACGAATACGTGAATGCTCTGGCGGATCATTTTGCAAAAGTGGCAAAAAGCCTACACCACCATTTTCAGAATGAGCATCATCATTACCTTCAATCATCCCTCCAGCTGGCCCTCCAGCAGAAGAAAATGTGATGGGGTCTTTAAGTATTTCTAAAATATCACCATGTTTCGTGATTGCCCAAAAACCATATTCTTCGGCGTAATAAACCGGATCAGTTTCCCTAAGTTTTTTCCAATATGGCTTTGGGTCATTTGCATATTCAGGCGAGAGAAAAGGTAGTTTGTCTTTCATATCATGGTTTTCCTTTAATAAAAATCGGCTCTAGTTTTCAGGCATATAACAGTTAATTCTACGACAGTGCCTAGATGTAGCCATTAATGCCTATATCTAGGCATGTCTATATTTAGGCATTAATGTCCAAATCTATACCTTTTTGTTGGCAGCATCCAGCCTATCCATCAGCTGGAGTGTTTCAGCTTGGCTGGCCGGCAGCCACCATGCCTTGCGTTCTTTATCCCATCGCCCGCCGGCTTGTTTGATTTTTTGCTGCAGGGCTGTTTCATCCCATTCAACTTTGATAGGCAGTAAGGGGTCGTTATGGTTGAGGTTTATGCGCGGGCGGCGTTCCTCGATAATCAGTTCGACGGTGGTTTGCATGCGGCCGCTGGCGGGGTGTTTTCGGTATCGCACGGCGACCAGGCGGTCACCAAAGCGGCGTTGCAGTCGTTGGGTGCCCGGTGCGCCGGGCTTGAGGGTTTTGATCACATCCCTGTGATAGTCCTTCAATGGGTTGAGTCAAATAAATAAAAAAGGGCCTCTCGGCCCTTTTTATGGTCAGCGTTTACTGCTCGCCACGCTTTTTAAAGCAGTCGTCTTCAAAGCCTTTGTTGCGCGACTCCATGCTCGGCTGCGGGAAGTCTTTTACCGGCAATACGCCGTTGAACTTCGCCTGCACTTTTTTGGCGTCTTCGCGCGGCATATAAAACTGGTTGGCCCATTCGCGCACGGCGCGGAAGTTGCCGTCTTTCGGCGTTTGCATCACTTTCAGTGCGGGGCGCTTGTTGGCCCATACCTGAAAATCGGTGGCAAAGGCTTCGAGCACGCCGGCTTGCAGTTGGCGTGCGGTGGCAATGTCTTCTTCGCTGGGCGGTACATTGGCCGAGAAGCACAGCGCGCCGTGCCAGGCTTTGGTAATGCCGTCGCGCACCGGCGTGCCGGCGATGAATTCATACATCACCACGCCCCCAAAGGTTTGTTTGGACAACAGAATGCCGGGGCCGGTGTACCAGGTGACGGTATCGAGGTGCGCTTGGTACAACTCGAGAAAGCCGCCCTGGCGTTGAATCACCACTTCATCGCGGAATTCGTTTTCAAAATACTCGCACGGTGCACCGTGGGTAGGGCCTAAGTGCCGCACGTCGCAGATGTTGTCGAGAATCTCGAGGTTATGCAGCGGGATTTCACCGAGGTGGTCGAGCTTCCACGGTACGGTGTTGTCGAGATCCCAGGCTGGCAGGTAGGGCGGTTCGTAATCCGGGCCCTGGCCTTCCGGGTCGTGCCACATCAGGATGCAGCCCATCACCTCTTCAGCATGGTAGGCATCAATCGAGCCGGATTTCGGGCAGATGTCATCAAAGGGAATGTCTTCCAGCGTGCCGTCGGGGCCGTACTGCCAGGCGTGGTAGGGGCAGAGAATGGAGTCGCCGACAATCTGCTTGCCGGTGCTGACAATGCTGGCCGAGGTGCTTTTGGCGAGATGCGTGCCCATGTGTTTGCAATAGGCATCGAGCAATACGATACGCCCACTCTGCCCGCGGTAGAGCACCATGTCCTTGCCGAAAAAAGTAACGCCAATCGGGCCGTTATCGAGCTCGCTGGCTTCGGCAATCACAAACCAGCCGCGGGGGTAGGTGTGGGGGCCAAGGCCGTAGTCGGCGGCAAGGGCTTTAGCTTGAGTGGTCATGCGGGTCTCCTGCTGTGTGTCTGGAGGGTGTTCATCATATAGGCCGCATAGGGTACAACAAAAAAGGGAGCCGAAGCCCCCTTTTATATCAAATCGCGGTGTTTCAGGCCGCTTTCCTGTCGCCGGCTACGGCCGGCTGCTGGAAGGCCGACAGGTCAACATCGCGCATCATATTGACCCAGGCGGTCCATTTGTCCGGCCAGGTCAGCGGGTCGCCATCGGCATCGAGGTACCAGCTCTGGCAGCCGGATGCCCAGACGGTACGGTTCATTTTGGATTTCAGCATCGCCCGCCACTGGTCAACGGCTTCGGGCTTGACCTCGATGGTGTCCAGGGTACCGTTTTGCCAGGCCTTGATCAGGCCGATGCAGTAGTCGGCCTGGATCTCGCTCATGTCGATCACCGAGTAGTTGCCGATCGGCGAGTTCGGCCCCAGCATCAAGAAGAAGTTCGGGAAGCCGGGAATGCACAGCGAGCGGTAGGCGGTGATTTTCTTTTCCCAGGCTTGGTCAATCGACAAGCCGTTACGGCCGGTGAACTCCATCGGCCGCATGAAGGCTGCCGGGTCAAAGCCGGTGGCCAGCACCAGGATATCGAGCGCATGGGTTTTGCCGTCTTTGGTGACAATGCCTTCCGGCACAACCTTGTCGATGCCTTCGGTCACCAGGTGGGCATTGGGCTTCTGGATGGCCGGGTAGAAGGTGCTGTTCATCACCGCGCGCTTGCAGCCGAACTTGTAATTGGGCCGCAATTTATCGCGCAGCACCGGGTCTTTAACGGTTTTTTCCAGGTAGCGGCGGGAGTTCCAGGCAAACAGCTTGTGCATCATGCGGCCGAGGAATGAGTTGTCGGTGAGCGCCTGGGTGCCCAGCTGGAACACGCCTAAATACAGTTTTTTCACTTTACCCATCTTCGCGGGGTTGCTGCGGAAGGCGGCTTTTTCCTTGTCACTGTAGTCGCGGTTTTTCATTTCCACGATCCACTGCGGGGTGCGCTGGAATACGGTGACATCGGTGCCTTCGGTGTTGATCAGCTCAGGAATCAGCTGCACACCGGAAGAGCCCACCCCAATCACGCCGATTTTCTTGTGCTTGAAATCGACCGAGCTGTCCCAGCGGGCCGAGTGCATGGCAATGCCGGCGAAACTGTCGAGGCCGGGAATATTTGGGTACACCGGTTTGTGCAAAATGCCGGTGGCCGAGAACAGCAGGTCGGCGGTGTAGGTGTCACCGGTCTGGGTTTTCACCGTCCATTGCCCGCTGTTGTCATCAAAGCTGCAGTGGGTGACTTGCTGGCCCAGCTTGGTGACTTTATCGATGCCGTATTTGGTCCATACCATTTTGAAGTAGCCGTGAATCTGGCTGCCATCGGAGAGCAGCTTGTCCCACTCCGGGTAGGGCTCGAATGAATAGGTGTAGGCGTGCGAGGGCACGTCGCAGGCCACGCCGGGGTAGCGGTTTTCACGCCAGGTGCCGCCGATGTCGGTGGCCTTTTCCAGCAGGGTGATGTTGGTGATGCCGGCTTCGCGCAGCTTGACGACCAGTGCCATGCCGGTCATGCCGGCGCCGATAATCACGACCGATGGGTTCTTCCTGTTGTTCATGCCATACATCCTGTTCAGGTAATGGGGACTACTGGGGCGACAGCATAGGCGACGCCCCGCCTTGCCGGAATGACGGTTTTATCACCAAACTTGATATTTTGCGACAGGCTTTCAGTGGGGCGGGTCAATAAACATGCTGTCGTTGATAAAGCGGATGCGCTCTTTCATTTTGGCGACGATGGGGTAATCGTCTTCCAGGCTCCAGCTGAGCAGGGTCGCCACGGAAAGGCCCACGGTGATCTCGGTGAGTGTTTCGGGGCTGAAACCGGGCCGCAGCATGGCGGCGGCCTGGGCGTCATCCATGATCTGCTGGATCACGCCGGTGAATTGCTCTTTCTGCTGGCGTTGCATCTCGCGGTCGCCGGTGCCGCTGATCAGGTAGAGGTTCAGCAGGGCTTTGTAGTGAGCGTTTACTTTCTCTAAAGACCTTGCAACGCTTAAAAGGCAGTACTCAATACGCTTGCGCGGGTCGCCCTGGCGCTTAAAATCCTCGCGGAAGATCGCATAGGCATTGCCGCTGAAGGTGCTGGCAATATGCTGCAGCAGGTGGTCTTTGGTCGGGAAGTGGTTAAAGAAAGTCTTATGCGCGATATCGGCTTCTTTAATAATAGAAGCCACGCTGGTCTCGTTAACGCCTTGCTCTTCAAACAGCTTCAGCGCCGCCTCGGTGATGCGGTCGCGAAACTCCAGTTTGCGACGTTCGATGCGGTTGAGTTCAGGGTTGTCTGACACGTGATGGGCTCCGTTGCTGAAGCTAATATACTGCAATATACCGGTATATCAAAGCAATTTGCCGGGCCGGGGTATCGCTGCAGATGG